>CALDGQ010000069.1 GCA_937941765.1 uncultured Saprospiraceae bacterium | reverse complement strand
CAATTGTGATTTTTCGAAGAATCTGATTCTTTTTCTTTTTTCATTGCCAAAAAAGAAACAAAAAGTCTAGATTTTATAAACTCCTCCGTCAAACATATAAAATCGGCCTCCCGCTACAAAATCCAAGTTTATGTTTATTTGAAGTGAATTTGCAACAATTTGAATACGTCTTTGAAATTTAACTTAATTGCCCCGTTTTTTAGGGATTCTACATAAAATTGATGCAATTATCCAAAAGAGGCTACAACCTAATTCATTGGTTATCATAATTTTAGATTACTTCTGAATATTCCACAATAAATAGTTAGTTTAAATTTTAGAAGTCTCTGAAGGATTTTCCTTAAAGAAAGACTTATACGATCGACTAAAATGACTCAATGAAACAAAACCAGTTTTCAAAGCAGCTTCTTTTGGTGCAACGCCTGATTTAATTAAATGATTGGCTTTCTTCAATCGCAATTCTCTAAAAAGTGTCTTAGGTGTGCTTCCAGAAACTGCTTTTACTTTTTGATAAAAATGAGTTCTGTTGATTGGGAAATTGGCGGCTAAATCATCAATCGAATAATATTCATTACCAATATTATCATTCATTAAAGTCAATAAATTTTCCATAAACGGATCTTGAACGACAGGAGTTTTGTCTGCCAAAAATTCGTCGCTGAGATCTTTGAATTTTTCTTGAACTTTCTTTCTGTTTACCAATAAATTGTGAATAACTGCATTCAATTCATTAGGGTCAAATGGTTTTGAAAGGTATCCATCGGCTCCTTTATCCCAACCTTCTTTACGATCTTTATCATCCGTTTTTGCAGTCAACATTAAGATTGGGATGTGATTTGTAGAAGCATTGTTTTTTAATTCTTCTAATATTTGAAATCCAGTACCATCAGGAAGCATCACATCACATAAAATAATATCTGGTGCATATTCATAGGTAAATTCCAATGCTTCTTTTTTATTGAGTGCAGAAAGAATTGTGTATTGGGATTCAAAGAAGGAGCACAGGTAATTATTTAATTCAATATTGTCTTCAACAACTAATAAGGATAAACTTGATTCTGAAAAAATTGGATTATGTTGGATTGCATTATTCGATCCAAGCGAAGTCGCTGGGAGTTCTTTCAAGCGTGTAAATGGAATAGCTAATTCGAAAATAGTTTTTACATTGGAAGTTGATTGTGCAGATAAATTTCCACCCATTAATTTTGTCAATTCATTGGCAAAGGTCAATCCAAATCCAAAACCATTGCTTCCATCTCCAGCTTGATAATATTTTTCAAAGACTTTTTCGATATCAGATTCTTTTATTCCAATTCCATTGTCTTCTACTTCGATACGAAGTTTGTTTTGTGATATTTTAGATCTTACAGTCACCTTTCCATTGACCGGGGTAAATTTTATGGCATTAGAAATTAGGTTGCTCAAAACTTTTTCAAATTTATCAAAATCCATTTCTCCGTAAACAGGTTCAGCGGGCACTTCATGAATAAAATTGATTTGTTTTTGATCGGCTAAAGCTTCATATCGATTGAAAATGGATTGAATTGAGTCAACGATATTAGCTTTTTGCATTGAAAGTTCCAAAGCATGTGCCTCCATTTTATTCCAATCCAAAAGTTGGTTAAATAATTCCAGAAGTCGACCACTATTATTGAGTGCTTGGTCTATTTTGAGCTTAGATTTAGCATCAATATTGCTACTTTGGACTTCTTTAAGTGGTGCAATGATAAGTGACAAAGGAGTTCGTAATTGATGTGTTATATTTATAAAGAAGTTTTCCTTTAATTCTAAAACCTCCGTGTCTTTTTTGAGGATTTGGGCTGCAAAATTTTTCTTTTGTTTACTTTGAAAATAAATAAAACCAGCTAATAAAGAAAGTCCTCCAACCAAAAACCAGAGCAAACTATTTTGATTTTTTCGAGATTCGTTTGTTGCCTGAAGTTGGACAATTTCATTTTCTTTTTCTTTGGTTTCATATTTAGTTTGTAATTCAGTCAACTCCTTATCAGACGTTTCTTTTATGAAAGTTGTATGAAATTTGTTGTATGTTGAAAAGTATTCATATGCAGCTTTGTAGTTTCCTATATTTTCTGCCGCTTTTGTAATAGCTAGGTAGTAGGAATTTTTTACGTTCCAATTTTTGAGTGAATCTACTGTTGCTTTGTAGGGTTTTAGTTTATCAAACGCTTCTTTACTCCGGCCATTTTCAATGTATATCCTATTGAGTCCGACAAATATCTGTGTTTTCCAATAGGTAGAATTGGAATTTTTTACAACCACACTTGCTTGTTCGAGATCTGGCAATGCTTGCTCGTACAGTTCGTGGTCGACATACATTTGTGAGCGATTATAATAAAGCCTTGCCAAGCTAGTGCTAAAATAGGCTTTGTCACGTGGAGGATTCATTTCAGGAATATCAATCTCACCATCAATAATACTGCTGTAATATTTAATTGGAATATCAAAATACCTTTTTGCAGTTGCAAATTTATTGGCTTCTCCCAATCGGCCTCCTATAAAGGCAAATACTGGCATAGCATATAACACGGTGTCGGGATTTTCAAAATAGGAGACGGCCTTTAAAGCTGTTTCTAATGCAAGTTCATTGTTGTATTGTTGATAGTAAATAATGGATCGATAAAATTGAGCATTACATTTAATGGTTGCGGCCTTAAAACCATGTGCCTCCATTTTTGCTGCATGGTCCAACATTTCACCCGTTCTTTTTTGAACTTCTTTATAGTTATTATCAATACTCATCGCTAATCTAGCTTGGATATATGGGAACCTTCCTGCGTTCCGCCAAGTTTTTTCATCCGGATTTTCTAAAGACAGGAAATGAGTATATGCTTCATTGCTGATTGCTACTCCTCGGATATCAAAGGCATCATCTAATAAATTTGCAAGAACAAAATAGGAGTTAAATTTTTCTAGCCCTTCTTGTGATGGAATAAGATGGTATAACGAATCAATTTCCGAAGAAGGTGATTGAGCAAAACCTGCAATGGCAAATGAAAGAAATGTGAAAAATAGAAATTGCCTTAAATGTAAAACGGATATGTACATTCTCAAAGGATCATTTGGATGTTCAAAAAACAGGGCTGCAGATGAAATTACGCATTTCTATCCGAATTATAAGTACTTATAAGATTCAACAACAAATATTAATTCTTGTAATTTATTACTTCAACTTTACAAAGGATTTACCAATATGCAATCCTTCTTTTTCAATTGATAAAAAGTAATAACCGTTTTCTAATAGATCAGTTTCAATAAAAAATCGGTGATCGTCTCTTAGGTCATCTAGTTTACTAGCAAGCACTTTTAGTCCTTGTGAGTTATAAATAGAATAAGTAATATCTTCATTTTTCTCTTCCAATTTTTCACCAAATAATTGAATAATCAATAGTTCGCTAACTGGATTTGGAAATAAATCGAAATCGAACTGTTTCGTTTGAACCGCTTCATTTGGTTTTAAAAACGGACTGGTACTTGATAAGTTTACGCTATAATCTTCGACTTCTCCATACGCAAATACTTCACATGGTCCTGTTGCATAGCTACCAGCTTTCATTGCAATTCTAAAAGTGGTAATACCATCAAGTGCACTTGTAGGAATATCGATAGTACCAGCTAACACGGTAGTTCCGTTGTCTTGGAAAATTTGTTCGTCAATATCATCGAAGTCTCCATCTTGATTTAAATCCACCCATCCTGTCCAATAAACATCGGTTGGATTTCCAGTAAATCCAGGTGATAAAGTCAGATTGTAAAAAGCACCTTTTTCGATATTCGCTACCAAATCTCTAGCGTTCAAGTAACCATTGTTGGATCCTGATAAATTATCAATTTGTTCATAAGTAATGCGATCGATATATTCATATGCGGTACTTACACCATTTCCATTACAATAAACAGGAGCAGTTGGGCATCCCATAATTTCGACTTCTGCAATGTTGATGAAAGTTGTCACATCAATTTGAATACGAACATATCGGCCAGTTCTATTGGTTGTAATGACTGATGGAGTTCCTGCTTCTCCATTTTGGAAAAAATCAGTTACATCAGATTGTGCTACTGTAGTTGCAACATCACTTGCTGTAAAAGGAACATCGGAAACAAAAACATGATAATCAGATAAATATTCTGAACAACAATCCGTACGGTTATAAATATTGATAGCATCTATATTGTAAATATCTCCTAAATCAATTTCCCACCATGCTTCGTTCACCCAACTTGTATTTATAACAGATTGTGCACCCCAGTAGTTTCCATTCGTATTGCCATCAATTGCTCTATCCGGCGTTCCACCACCTTGACTTCCCGATTGTGTTGCGGTACCATTCAAAGCAAGATTTTGGGTAGTTGAACAAAGTGCTGACGTAGGCGCATCGCAATCATCTGGAATGCCATTTAAATTAGTATCAACGGTGTCGTCTCCATCGGGACAAATATCATTTGCATCGCAAACGGTATCGTTATCCGTATCTTCAAAGGTTCCTGCACAGTTACAAAATCCATCTTCAATATCATTTATCGTACAAGGGTCATTGTCGTCACACGTCGTGCCCGCCGGGTCACAATTCCCTGGATCAATCAAATCGCATCCAATAATTTCAATTTCAGCGATATTAATAAATGAGGTAACATCAATTTGAATTCGGACGTAGCGACCTGTTCGACTCATGGGTATCGCATCAGGTGTACCTGCAATACCGGATTGGAAAAAATCAGAAACGCCTGTTTGACTTAAAGTATTACTTACATTGGTTGATGCAAAAGGTTGATCGGAGACAAAAACATGATAATCAGATAAATATTGATTGCAGCAGTCTGTTCTGTTGTAAATATTAATCTGTTCGATATTTTTTAATCCTCCTAAATCAATTTCCCACCAAGCTTCAGTAACCCAATTCGTGTTAGTAACCGATTGACTGGACCAGAAATTTCCATCTGTATTTCCATCAATTGCTTTATCGGCCGTTCCTCCATTCTGTGCACCTGATTGTGTTGGCGTTCCTGCCAAAGCTAAATTAGTGGTAGTTGTGCAACTGCCACCTGTCCCTTGATCACAGCCATCTGGAATTCCATTACCATTTAAATCGACGTTGTCATCAAATCCTGGGCAAATATCAAACATATCGCACACGTTGTCGTTGTCTTCGTCTTCAAATATTCCAGCACAATTACAGAAACCATCTTCTGTATCATTAATGGTGCATTCATCATTGTCATCACACGAGGTCCCAGCTATTGCACAAGTACCCGTATTTCCTGGATCGCAACCAATGATTTCCACCTCTGATAAAGATAAAAATGCGGTACCACCTAACTGTACTCTTACATATCGACCATTTAAGTCTGGTTCAATATACGAAGGTCTTGCAGCTGCACTAGGCTCGTAAAAATTAGTGACTCCGGATTGATTAACTAGGATATTTGGATTCGTAGAATTGAACGGGGTGTCTGAAACAAAGATGTAATAGTTGCTAGTGAATTCAGTACAACAATCCGTTCTTCCCCAAATATTAATTTCTTCAATTTTGTAGATATCACCTAAATCTATTTCCCAATAAGCATTCGGTACCCAATTAGTAATATTCACGGAATTGCCACCATAAAAATTGCCATCTGTATTGCCATCAATTAATTTATCAGCAGTACCTCCTTGTTGACTACCAGATTGAGAAGCTGTTCCTCCCAATGCAATATTAGTTGGGTTTTCGCAAGGCGCATTTCCATTGTTAGAAGTACCTTCACAAATGCAATTAGCATTATATATATCATTAATCGTATTAACATCCAAGTCATCACAAGCGTCACCGACATTATAAGTTACATTTGGATCATTGTCATCACATTCGGCATCTGCGCAAATACCATCTCCATCCGCATCACCAGCAACACAGGTCTGATCGCATGCTACTGGTAAACCACAAACAGAAACTTCAGTTATTTTGGCTCCATTGTCGTGTTTGGTAAATCTAATATTTTGAATTGTTTGATCTACTTCGATTGTGTGCCAGATATTCCAACCAGATGTTGTATATGATTCTAACAATATCCAGTTGCCACTTTGATCCTGATATTCTACATCAAATAGTCCAGAGCCATTCCCATCATATAAATAAATATCTTCGACGAAATAGCATTGTTGCAAATCTAATATTGCTTGATAAGGAGGGTAGGCGTTGTTGGCATCCCAATCTTCGCCCCATTCTGTTATTGCACTTCCAGAGTTGGTGCAAATCGGATCTACAAAATCCTGCTCATCCACTAATCGGGTAGGGTCCAAATCATCATCAGGAGTCAAGTCAGTAATCCAACTTTCGTCCAAACAAATTTTACAAGGACAATTAAGATCGCAATTAGCACCATTGATGACACCACCGCCATTAGAGCCGGCTAGTGTTTCTCCACACAAAATTACCTCTCCAATTTTTGCATTGGAATAAGTTTGCATGGCAATTCTGAAGTATTGAATAGCTTGGCTTGGAGGCAAATCAAAATCTGTAATGGATACCCATTCATTGAATCCGGTTGTTAGATAATCTTTGATTGTAATCCAAGGTCCGGCAGCGTCATTTGCATATTGAAAGGAAACAACGCCAACTCCAGCCTCATCAAAAAACGTAATTGCATTCAACAAATATGGTTCTTCTAAATCGATACTTACATGGTTGTCTGTACTCCCCGTAAAGTCACCCCAAGGTGAAAATGGATTGGACTGTGTTCCGCAATTGGGTTCCAAACTTTGCTCATCAATTAAACCATAAAATTCGGAACCTAATCCAGTTGATTCATAAACCATTGAAGTAGTTAAGTCAATTTTGCAGGTCATATTCGAAGTAGTTCCTTCAACATAACAAGGTCCTGACATATTGCCATTGGTGTCTTCTGCAAAAACAAAGAAACTATAATTCGTACTAAAGTCTAATCCAGAAACCGTGTATTGCGCGTTTTCAGAAGGAATATTATCTGCTACTAATGTTGCGTTATTGACATCAAAAGTTTGATTGAAATTTTCTTGATACCAAATAGAAATAGTTTGATTGGTCAATAAAGTATCCCAAGTAACTTTTACTAAATCACATGATAAGGTATCCGTAGCCAAATCTAATGGACAAGGAAGGGTAGATGCTGTTAAATTTTGATTGACTGCGATAAAAACAGGTCTTTCTGATACAGGAACATTGACTACATTGCCAGATAAGTTTGTAATTACACCGCTTGTAGAAGGTGCAACCATTTCTACAAGTTGTCCAGTGTTTCCAGCTCCAATATCAAAAGTATAATTGTAGGTTTTGTCACAAGTAGTTGGACTCCAAATGGCATAAACTTCTTCGGTGGTATTTGGATTGACGAATTTATAAATTCTAGGACATTCATTACTACATAAAGTGTCGATGCAATTAGTAGGAGATAGGTCGCTATCAAAAACGGTATTTTCCAAAACAGCGCTCATTGTAGAAGTGTAATACCAGGAAATCTTTGGTTGATAGTTATAACTTTTATCTCGTAACAATCCGCTTGTAGCATAAAGTGAACAACCTGTATCCGTACAGTCATCTCTTAGTTCAAACAACATTGCACGATCAAATCCTGCTGCGGCAATTTCCATAAATGCTCTAGTAATCCATTGACCTTGCACTTCTTCTCTTGAATTAGAACCAATAATTGGAACACCTAAAATAGAAATTGGATGAATATCATAACCAAATTCTGATAACCATAATTCTTTCCCTGGTAAAAGCACATCTCTAATGGCTGCTATTTCTGTCAACTTATTTTTCAACAATTCTTCCTCCGGACTTTCAGGTGCAGAACCCAAAGAGTTCAACGCATCATTGTTATCGCTATAGTGATGATAATTGATAACATCAATTGGATATTGTCCAAAAGGAGTGTTAGGAGATCGATTGGCATCAAACCAAGCGACCATATCTTGCAAGTAAGCGATGTCGAAATCTGACAAGCCACCCATCACCATTTTCATATTCGGATCTGCATTTTTCATTCCAACCGTACTGATTACTTGACCAGGATTGTCAGGATCGATGATCAATTCCATCGTGCCCATATGTCCATCGTAATCTGCACTCATCATCGCAGCATACTCTTCTGGTTCAAAATAAGTTTGAGGATATTGATTTTGGTACCACCATTTATCTTGTTCATTCCAATTTTCCATATAATTCAGATACCCCAATCCAGTTGTGGAGGATTCATTGGCATGCATAAATGGAGTGATGACCGCATTTGTTTTAGCAGATGAAAATGTATTGTTACCATATCGAGCAGCATAGTTATACATGTAATGTGCATGCGCTACATAAGAAGCTGGATCTAATGGGTCTGCTCCAGCTGGAATTGGAATTTGATCCAAAATTTGTACATGAAAAGGATCTTGTGGAATAGAAGTTGGATCTGTTATCTGAGGAATACTTCTCAAAAAAGAAGGCACTACTTCAACCCCACGATCTTGTAAATCTTGATAATAGTCGTCGGTATTTAGATACGTCTGATTTTGATAAGATGGATTGTATTTGTACAATGGATTTGGAAATCCAGGAGAAGCATTTTCATTTTGTGCGTTCAAAGCAGGAAATCCTTCTTGATACACCCATGGATGATATTCTCTGACCATGCCAGCAAAGCCAACACGATAGTTGGGATCTTCCATTCGGCTATTAATACCGATAAATTGATCCATGGTTGTTTGACTCGTCAATTGAGTTACGCAACTAAGTATGATAAGTAGTCCAATGAATGAACCATAGTATGTTTGTCTCACAGCAGGTGCTTTAAGCGAATGAACAAAGAAGTAATTGGGATGTGCTTTCTTTTGTGGAATTCAGTTCGAGGCTGGGACTACTAGGGTATGATTTCTCAGGTATAAAGATACAGAAGAATATACTGGAAACGCTATAAATGAAAAGCGATTTCAAATATTTTTAATTTTCATATTATAATAAAACCAGGTATTTAATAGACTGGATAAAAATCATTTACATCAATTCGGTGTATTATGAGTTACTTTTCTGGAATGGTGATTAGAAAAAAATGTTGAACGGTTTGGATATTTGGTTTGAAAACTATGCAAATTCAAGCAAATTGAAGTTTTAATTGTTGTAGGAGTTTATAGGTATCCATCCTTGTTTTCTCGACTAAAATCGAGCTAGCTATTAGAAAACCTACTTGGTATCTTTTTCGAAAATCACACTTTTATATGGATTTTTCTTGTAGTTGTTTTTGGGAGCAAGCGCTCCGTTTGCAGCAAAATTACACTTAACATTATTGGGGTTTAAAAAATAATCAAGTTGCTGTTCGATCATTTTTTCAAAAGGTAGCAGAAAATTCGTTGTATCGCAATCTTCTTGACCACTCGTTTTTAACAAATTCAACACGGTATAGACGGACTCAATGGTTCCAAGACAAAGTGCATCTGGTTGCTGCTTGATAATAAATTTTGATTTAATTTTATTATCAAAACTTATCCTTTTTAGTTGTTGCAAATTCTTACTTAGTTTAAGCATTTTTCGGGCACAAGGCCAAGTACCATCAAGAATAAAGAGGTATGGATGCTCACCCATAAAAGAATTTATTTCTGAACTTTTTCTTGTCGATAAATTGAAATTATCTTTTCCTGGATACAATAAATAAGAAGTGTTTTGTTTGTTATGTAGTATTTCATTTACACGTTTATTTTCGGTAAAATCAATACCAACTATGATTTCTGAATTTGCAAGTTGGAGCTTAGTCATATGACCGGTTCCGTTTCTTTCTTTTTTATACTCTTTTGGGTGCATCAAGATAATAAAACGAGTATTAGTCTGTACAGGATTGGTGTATTTACAAATACAAGAGCTTGAGGGGCGCATGCATTTGTAACATTTGATTCTTGTGTTTTTTATTTCTGGTTGCAAAATTGAGTATTTCTTTTGTTGCATCAACAATGCTGCCCAATGTTGATGCTTGCGCTCCGTTGGAGCTATAACTTGATTCTTAATTAACATTGGGCGTTGCTTAATGTTGATGTTGTCACTCCTTTGGGGTTTTCTTTTACAGTTAAAATGATGAAGTTAACTCTTTTGTTCTTATTGGTAAAACGAATGATGACAAGATTAGTTTCTTGGTCGAAAGGTTACACTGTTCTCTGGTGTGTATGCTAGTGTACAAGTGTTCTTTTTGTGTATGTCTAGTAGTAAAATAGGATTTCCCTACGTTATTATTTATATTCTGCTTCTGCGATTTCCCTACGTTATTTTTCACGTCCTAGTTCTGCGGATTTTACGATTTCTGCAGCCAGTGCCGACAACTCGGCGTGAGGAATTTTTGCGAAACTAGATCCAACTTCGACTTAGTATATTATTTATTATTTTACTCAGTCAATAATTTATCAATGGAGTGATACCCCGACAAGACTGCTCCTGGAACACCCATTTGTTGATAGACATCATTAATTTCTCCAGCAAAATAAACCTTCTTTTCCAACGACTGATTGAGGATTTTGAGTTCGGAATTCTTTTGTTGAAAAGCTTGCGTCCAAGTACCCATCGTAAATTGATGTTGACCCCAATTTTCAAAAATATATTCACCAGTAAAAGTTTCAGAAGCTTTGTCGTCAAATATAAGATCAAGTTCCGCTATAGCTGACTGAACTATTTCTTCTTCAGATTCCAGTTTGTAATAGGCTTCAGTAGAATTTCCAGTTACGAGCAGTCCAAGAATATTACTTTGTGCTTCTTTTTTAAACGCAATATCATAAAAACCTTTTTCTCCAGTTTCGACCTCGCAGTTGATAGCATCTGGATAAAATTTCTCTTTAAATTTCATAACTAATTTAAAACCTGGATGAAATATAATACTATTGATTGCTTCCTTTTTTTCCATACTTAAATCAGGTGTAAAGGTGATATGATTTGATTTTAAAACACCAATGGAAACCGTTAGCAATACTTTATCTGCGGTGTGAATAGCTTCATTTTTTGTTTTTACCTGCACTTTGTTATCTAAATAATTAATCTCTGTAACAGGTGAATTGAATTCAATTTTATGCTTTACCGTTGCTGCAATATTTTCGTTAACAAAGTCATACCAAGTGGAATTTTTAAATTTGGACTCTGGCATAAATTTATACATAAAATCATTTTGAGCTTGAGCGTCTTTTTCATAATTCTGCCCATCCCAACTATAAGTTTCTTCCACATGATAAGGGATCAGTGATTCATCTATTTGATCACCTGCTTTGCCTTTTAATTTATTTAAAACAATGGGTGCGCTATGTATCCACTCTGCTCCTAAGTCGATTGGGAAGTCTGCAAGTGTCGTGTTTTTTTTAAGCCTTCCGCCGTATCGATCTGATGCTTCCAAAATTTTGTAGTCGATATTATTTTCTTCCAATACTTTAGCAGCAGCTAAACCTGCGGCTCCTGCACCGACGATGATTACTTTGCCATTGTAGTTATAGGTTTTCTGTAATGCGGTTTCTTTTGGGAGTTTGTTTTCTGCTCTTGCAGCCCATTTGAAGCAGCTTGAAATGGTAACACTCAAAAAGCACAAAACGAAGAAAAGTAATTTGAATCTTATTGTCATTATAATGTTAGGTTTTTTTATTTACTAATCCCATTCCAAAACAATTGCCAGCATGTTTTTTCAACTATTTTGTACGAAATACCATTGTTGAGTTGCTTATTCCCTAAATGAATAATGCTGTCAAAATATTCGCCAATCCATTGTACACTTAGCTTTTTATTACAATGGTCTGCTTTACGTAATTTGGTAAAAAGCTTTAGGTATATCGCCTCCACTTTTGCAATATCTTTCTCATCAAACTCGTAAATAGTTTTGAAACTTTCATACAAAAAGTAAACCGTACTATGACTCGAAAACATTTTCAAATCGTAAGAGAATAGTTGTTTTAGCGTTTCGACAACTGGTTTTTCTTCGCCAATGATCTCTAAAATACCTTGGTAGTAGAGGTCAGCTAATGTTTCAAAAACAGCAATGATTAGTTCTTCTTTGCCATCGAAATATCGATGTAAAGTTCTTCTGCTTACGCCTGCTTTTTTTGCTATTTCTTCTAGTGAAGCATTTTTATCTTTTTCTAAAAGTAAAATGGCGGCTTGTATGATATTTTCTTTTGTATTCTTCATTTTGACACAGGTATGTGACAAAGATAAAAAAATTCTGTCACATTGGTGTGACATTATTTTTATTGCTTTAAAATTTACGGATCTATTTCGAACTGAGAGGGTAACATTAAAAATCTTGCTTGTTATTCTGTAATTATGTTGACGCCTAATTCATTGACATAGAATAAAATCTTTTAACCCTATAAGATATTTTAGGACATATAAGAGCACACGTAAAAAATAAGCTATGATTATTTTTCCGCCTTATATGTTCTTAAATGTCTTTTTTGGTTTAAAAAGTAATTTGTTCAAAATAAAAATGTGTTAGAGTTGTCATAGATAGCGACATTGCCGATAAAGAGAAGAGTCGAAAGCCGATGTTTCTTGTAATACTTTAAAATCTAAAGTAAATTGCAACGATTTTAGAATGAGATACTCACTTCAAAATAAATAAAATGGATTCAGTTTCACAAGCAGTCTTAGGTGCATCAATAGGCGAAGTTGTTTTAGGAAAAAAAATAGGGAACAAAGCAATGTTCTGGGGCGCATTGGGAGGTACCATTCCGGATTTGGATGTAATCACCAAGCCTTTTTTGAGTGAACTTAATTCGTTGATTTTTCATCGAGGATTGTCGCATTCTATTGCATTTGCGATCCTAGGCGGCATGGGGTTTGGATGGCTGATTCATCGATTATACAATTCCACTTATTATCGAAATATACTATGGATTTTTCTGTCGCTGTTTTTCGCTTGCGTTCCCATGAGTATGGGATTTTTCTTATTCGGAAATGATGATTATGTCTATTATTTTTCAGTTGCTGCAGTAATTGTTGCAGCGCTATTCTACTATTTTATCGACAAAAAATATGGATCGACACCCATAGAAAAAATAGATTATCCAAGTTTGACACAGTGGATGGTTATGTTTTTTCTAGCGTTTTTTACCCATTCATTATTGGATTGCTTTACGATGTATGGCACTCAGTTATTCGCACCATTCTCCGATTATCGGGTTTCGTTTGCAACGGTTGCGGTATCGGATCCAGTCGGGTACACCATACCATTTTTAATCTGTATGTTCATTGCGATGCGTTATAAAAGAAGTGATCGCGTTAGAAATCTTTGGGCTTGGGCAGGATTGGGAATCAGTTCTTTTTATTTGATTTTCACTATTTGGCATAAACAAAATGTCTTTAAACAATTTGACAAACAGTTGGCAGCGCAAAACATTGAATACGATCGCTACTCATTAGGTCCCTATATATTTTCGAATTTACTTTGGGGTATTACAGTCGAAAATGAGGATAAATTTTACCATGGAACATACTCTGTTTTTGATACTTCTCCCATTCGATTTTTGCCAATCGAAAAAGATCATCACCTCCTAATAGATGGAGAAAAGGATAAGACTATTCAAACTTTGAGATGGTTTTCAAATGATTTTTACAATGTAATGGAACGGCCTGATGGTACCCTTCAATTGAATGATTTGCGTTTTGGTACTTTCCGTCAGACTGGAGATATTAAGGATTTTATTTTTCGTTTTCAGCTTGTTAGGGGAGAGGGTTATGAGATGGTTAGAACTATTGGTGGGCCAGAGGAGGAGAGTATTTCTGGGGTTTTTGGGGATCTTTGGGGTCGAGTGAAAGGTCGGTAGTGGGTTGTTATATTTTATTCAGAGGTATTTAGGAGTAACAATTTTTCATTTTTGAAAACAATAAATTTGAATTTCATTAAAATTGAATAAGAATCAATATCATTCCAAACCAAGTTTTTATTTTCAATGAGTCTTTTCTTGTTATTTTTTCAATTGAAAAATAGGCAAGCTTTACCGACTGGATATAGCGGCATGAAAATTCTAGATTTTAAAACCTATCTATGCTGGCAGGCAGGCTCGTCCCTCCTTTAGTTTTACAATGTCAATAACTATCGCACATCCGCCACCCGCTTCAAAATTCTGCTTTTGGATTTCTAAGGTTAATATATAACAAATTAAATGCGTAATTGATTTTTTGACTTCATTACCCTGTTGTTGTGAAATAGCATTTAGCTAAACTAACTATAAATTTCTTAGAAAGCATTTCGTAATCTCGATGTGATTTTTTTGTGTCTGTGTGCGCTATATGTTAGAAAAAACGTCCTTTGCGGGCTTGATGTTTATCTCCTCTTTATTTTATCCTCATTGTTGATTTCGAGTACTGTTACTTTTGTATTTATATGCCTTTTAAACCGCACAAATAAATTTACTAAATAATTGATTTACAAGTAGATATATGTAATGAATTTCGATATGATTTGCACAATATTTAAATAATGTTATTGGACAAGAGAACTGCTTGTGTGACCTTAGCATTTGAACAAAGTTTAATGGATTGGCACATCATTCTTTGATCGATTAATTTTCTCCAAAAGGTTATTCCGATAAAAATTAAAATCCAGAATGAGATTTTGGAAATGATTTGGACTTATTTGAAACTTCATTAAAAAATGTAGAAATGGCATCAATTTTTTAAAATTTCGGTGTGGTTGAACAAAATTTAATAGGTCGAAACATCATTCTTTAATACATTCATTTTTTTCCGAAGCCCAATGCCGATAAAAACTAAACTCCAAAAATGAGCTAATCGAACTTATTAGCTCATAAAAAATCGTTCATATTATTACTAACATAAAAAATAAAAATGATGAAAAACCTAAGTATTTTAAAACAGTTTTTGGCATTCGCAGTATTGCTTTTTGTTGTAACCTCTTGTAATAAAAAAGAAGTAGAAGTTGAAAACCCTGAACAACAGCAAGAAGCATCATTTAGTGAAATTGCAATGGAAGATTTACCTACAGAGATCAGTGAGCCTTCTTATGAGTTGGCCAGAATTCAAAAAGACGGACATGAATACTTATTTGTGGCTATTGGTGAAGAAAATGAAATGATTATCATTGAAAACCTTTATGGTTTAGCCGCAGACAATTTTGAAGAATCCGGTATTGCTGAAGATGTCACTCCGTATGAAGCCTTTCTTTCCCTAACGGATGATGATGTTATGGTGCCGGCACGCCTTGCAGCAACGGTAGATGAAGCTGTGATTGCAACCTCAAGTAGACAAGTAAGTGAGTCAACTTCAACTTTGGAAATAATGGATAATAATTATACAGAACCGAGAGATTGCTATGATGTTGGCTATAATAATTTTTATAACACTTATTGTGGTGGAACTAGATATACCGCAGAAAATGACATCAGATTTTGTGATAATTGGCTAGGCACTTGGTCAGGTCGCGAATCTAATTGGAATGGCGTTTGGACGAAGCATAGAAAAGTACGTACCTGGACCAATGTGATCTGCGGCAAAACATCTATAGGAATTTATAATCGTAAAAATCCACAGGATTATCGAAAAATATACTCAAAATGGTTGTACAACGGTATTTGGTATGTAAATCTGTATCCGAATACATACGAATGGAGAGCTGTTGGAAGAACAGCTCTTAATGGTGGTAAATTCAGAGCTTACACCAGATTTTCTAATTAGTAAGAAGAAATAGAACAAGAGGGAATAAAGAAAGAAGATGCTATTCTGAATGCCGAAAACTTTCGGGATTTGGGATGGTTTCTTCTTTATATTTAGTAACGTTCAACCACTATTGAAAACTACAATGATGAGAATTCGTGCAATCTTTGTTTGTTGTTTACTGTTTTTAGTAATCATTAATGCGGATGCTCAAATTACAAAGCAAAATGAGTTTTTAATTCAATTAAATGAAAGGGGCAACATTGAAAAATTCCAAAGAAAACATCCTTTCGTTAAAGTAGTAAAGTGTTGTTCTGAACCACTTCGTATTTATTTGATTAATGTTGATTCCTTGCAAAAAGGAAACTTATTGTTAGATCAACTTTATCGTGATCCAGCAATTCGCCATCTCCAACCTAATCATGAAATTCAATGGCGTGACATCCCAAATGATCCAAGTTACAGTTTACAGTCTAAACAATTCGACCAAATTAGAATCCAAAATGTTTGGGATATCACAACAGGCGGACTTACATCTGATGGTGATACCATTGTCGTTGCAGTGATTGACAGAGGCGTAGATTATCTTCATGAAGATTTAAATGAAAATTTTTGGCGTAACCATGCTGAAATACCAAATGATGGAATTGATAATGATCTGAATGGTTACATAGATGATTTTTTTGGTTATAATTTTCAAGCTCGAAATGACCAACATGCGAGCTCTAATCATGGAACTGCTGTTGCTGGATTAATTGGTGCCATCGGAAACAATAACAAAGGAGTTGCGGGTATAAATTGGAACGTGCGAATAATGTTTTTATCTGGTGCTACCTTTGAATCTGAAGTAATTGAAGCGTATAGTTACATCCTTGATCAAAGAAAATTGTATAATCAAACCAATGGTGCACTTGGTGCTTTTATTGTTGCTTCCAATGCATCTTTTGGAATTTCAAATGCTCAGCCAGAAGATTTTCCCCTATGGTGTGACATCTATGATGATCTCGGGATTGCGGGTATCTTGAATGTTGCTGCAACTGTTAATGGCACTTTTAACATTGACGAAACTGGCGACATGCCGACTGGATGTTCAACTGAATTCTTATTGACCGTTACCAATGTTGATTCAAACGATTCACTTGCAGTTGCAGGTTTTAGCAAAACATCAATAGACATTGGAGCTCCGGGAGAACACTCATTCAGTACTTGGAGTAATAATAATTATGGTACCTTTTCTGGAACGTCTGGTGCTGCTCCTCAAGTCAGTGGTGCAATTGGTTTGCTTTACAGTCTTGATTGTCCAAGTCTGTTGCATTTGGCTAAAACAAACCCTAAACAAGCTGCTTACAAAATGAAGCAATTTATTTTAAATAATGCACGAAAAGTAAAATCATTAGAAGGGAGAACGGTGAGTGAAGGAATATTGGACCTCACTGAAACGGTTGAGCAAATGAAATTGTATTGTGAAAAACCGAATACAATTACCCCTAAAATTTTCAATATATTTCCAAATCCAGTTGAAAGTACTTTAATCGTCTTCTATGATAAACCAACAACCAATCAAGTTGCATTTCAAATCACTGATGCATTAGGTCAAGTTATTGATGTAATCGAAACTCCAGACTTTTCATTCAGTCAACTAAAAGCTGAAATCGATGTATCTCAGTACAGAGCTGGAATTTATTTTTTGACTTTGCAAAACGGTGGTACAAGTACAATTCCCTTTGTTGTTGTTAAGGATTAATAGCTGTAAACAATACCAACTCAAACTATCGTTTTATAATTTCTCTTTGATAACTGCCAATGTATCCAACTGTTATTTAAATCGCTCCATTATTTAGTTGCTATTTAGCCTCATGTTTCGGCACAAAATAATTCAAATATAGTATCATGCCTCCGTAAGTAAAAATTAAAGAAAGTACCGTCGTATTAATCCCCATGTCAAATTCAGGAATGCCAAATAATTGTCGATAAGAAGTAGTCGCAATACTTAACATAAAGGCTATACCAAACACAAATACACCAATGATGGCTGCTTTATTTTTCCCAGTTCGTTGAACTTTATTTTTTGCATCTTGACTGAAAAAATACGCAAGCGAACCAATAATAAAAACCGCTTCAATTCCAATCGCCAAAAATACATTGGTCGCATAAAGTCCTAATCCAACTTCACTCGAATCCAATCCAAAAAGATGATGTGGGTGTCCTGAAAAGAAATCTAAAACAAAATGTCCCAGGACCAATGCGGCACCAACCAAACCA
Organism: uncultured Saprospiraceae bacterium; assembly: GCA_937941765.1. GTDB lineage: Bacteria > Bacteroidota > Bacteroidia > Chitinophagales > Saprospiraceae > CALDGQ01. The sequence goes on along the minus strand of CALDGQ010000069.1, from coordinate 51,085 downwards.
ATTTTCGTATCTTTGAATGCAAATTTTCCAATTAAAAAAATCAATAACAGCCAAAATATTAATGGAATCAAGTCATGACTGTAGAGCATATTTACAGCCATATTGCTCAATGTGGTGTCAAAAACATCACTAGGTCCAGTGCGTTCTAAACCTAAATAATGAAAGATTATCCACAAGATATCTTGTAGCTGTGAAGCGATCAAGAAAAATAATAAGGTTCCTTTTGGAAATTTTTGATTTGCAATTAATGCGGTTGTGAAATGTCCTGCTAACATGTTTTATTGGTTTTTGATTCAACTAAAATTTAATTATTTTTACTTGAAATTCTAAAGTAAAAGCAAATGTATGAATTACTTTAGTTTTTAAAGTAATAATGTCAATGATTATGAAAAAAAAGTTTCGTTCTTCATGTCTCATCGCTTCTGCTCTGGATTTAATTGGTGACAAATGGTCATTGTTGATCATCAGAGATATGATTATGCACAAAAAGAAAACATTTAAGGAATTGGTTGCATCGGAGGAAGGTGTCGCAACGAATCTCCTTTCTGCAAGATTAAAGATGTTGGAATCTCTGGAGGTGATTAGCAAACAAAAATTACCTGAAAATAAAAAGGAGAATATTTATTTGTTGACTGACAAAGGTCTTGATTTGACACCACTTATTTTGGAAATCGTTTTGTGGAGTGATAAATATGTGAGAGATTATAATCCTGATATGCATGATTATAATGGTGGCGCTAATAAAAAATCAATTATTAAGCATTTTCAGAAGGAGTATCGGAGTTTTGTCGGTGAAGTAATTGGACAACGAAAATAACAATAAATAGCCATTGTCTAGAATGCTAGATGAATCATAATTATCGCATTAACTGACAATACTAATTTGCAAAATAGCAGTTACTTCTTTTGAGTTATTTTGTTGGAAATCATTAAATTAAAAAAAACAACAAAGCAATCAACTAACTATCTTAGTCCTTAATAGCTATAGTAGAAGCGAAGCCAATATGACCTTTCCCAACTAAATCAAGATCTAGATTAATCGTATGTTCAATAAACGGTTCGTACCTTTTATCCAAAATCCTAGATGAAATATCATTGAGTGCAAGGGTAGAAACACCAGAGCTATACAAAAATTCTTGTCTATTTGGAAAAGCAAAACTCAATGCTTCTAAGAGCCGTGCGGAGTCGGCGGCTTCAGAAGGATCTACCCCTGAAACGAGATTTTGATCAACTACTCTTAATACTTGGTGTCGTTTTTTAGGGAATTGTTCTGATCTATTAAAAATAGACTTAGGAAATTTAGCACGTGCTTTATTGCAAGTTTCCATAACAATACGTGGCCATTGAAATCGATTAGGTCCGACATAATCATCCATTACAAAAAAACCGCCAGAAATCAGCATATCTTTACTCCATTCAATTGCCATCGGTGTATCCATCATATGATGAATCGCATTCAACCAAATAACAAGATCGTATTTTCCTTTTTCCTTCTCCATTTCAAAAGCATTGCCATAAACAAACTCTACTTTGTTTTCAATACCCATATTCTTAGCTAGTATTTTACCTTCTTCGATACGATTTTTGGCCAATTCATAAAGCGTAATATGTTCCACCATTCCTTTCTTCACCAAACGCATTTCTTTTCTACCATTTCCACAAGCAACAGCAATTGCTTTTTTGAATTTTTTACCTTGCTTGAGATGTTTCCTTTTGAGAATTTCGAATAATCCTAAACCCCAATTTGGAGCAGAACTATTATATATACGTTTGTTGAAAGTTTTGCTGATGAAAGGGTGTCCCATCCAGCTTATAGGGCGAGCAGCTGCGGCTCTTTGGTCCCAATAATTGCCTACTTTATTTTCTACATTAGGATTTTGTTCGTTCATGTCATTTGTTGTTTTAATGTTTACTAGATATGCAAGGATACGTTCAGGTTTTGACTCATAAGACAAAGTTAAGACTATATCTTAATAAGAAAATGTACTTTGGGTTTACATACAGCAACTAAGATACAAAGAAAGTTTGAAAATAAGAATGGTATTACTAACATGCAAATGGAGGATAATATATCAGAAATTGCTTGTTGCTAAGACGCTATTCTTGGAAGTGCATAGCAATTCGGTTTACAACGCATAGTCAATAGTTGGGAGCAACTTAAATAATCAATTTTGGTCATATTTCCGCAATATATCACTCAATGATATGAATAAAAAACCCGTTAATAGTTAGGAATCGATACCAGTCTATCTAGAAAAATGTTATTTGATTTAGAAAATTTGGGTGAAAAATAAATACCGATTACATTTTTATAAATTTCTGCAAATAAATTTGATCCTCAACAATTAGTTGAATAAAGTAGATTCCTTTCGAATAATTCTCTAAAGAAAGAACCTGTTTTTCCATATTCATGTTTTCGATAGATTTATCTAACACTTTTCTTCCGGAAGCATCGATGATTTGAATTTTTATATCTTCACCAGTTATATTTTGGGTGTCTAGAATTACTTCTTTGGTTGCAGGATTAGGATAAATATCTAGTGGGATTATTTGCCCAGAATTGGTTGTACTGCCTATCACTTCACCAAGAGTCAAGAAATTATCAATCATCCAGCCTTCTTGTTCAGTATGATTTCCATCAGAAATAAACGTAAATCGAAGTTTAATTGTTTCTAGTGGAAATGGGTGTTCTCCAATCGGAGTACCCCAGCACAATCCAATCCATTGCCAATCGGTTGACGTGCCAGTTAATCCAAGTCTATTGTTATGAAGCGTGTCAATTTGATATTGGCCAACAATAGCAGGTCTGTAAATAGGATCGTCCAAAACATTTTGCCAAGTAACACCTTGGTCATAGGAAGCTTCAATGATACCGCCATCTACACCTGTCTCTGCATCAATTTTTTGCATCCATTCTAATTGAATGAATGGAAAAGACCACATGGTTTCTTCGTTTATTTCAATTTCAAAAGTAGCGGATAAATTGGTGCCATAATTATTTATCGAATCCGTTAAAATGGCATTTGGATCGCTGAAAGACACGTCAAACAATGTTTTTTGAGGAACGCCTATTTGCCAAATTGAATCCATAGAAGAGGGGCCAATGACGACGTCTAGATTATTGTTGTTTTCAAAATTATTAAATTGGATTTGAGCGGTTAAATTGATTGTGCAGCAAAGTAATAAGGGGAGTATTGATTTTTTCATCTTTTTTTCTAACAATATAGTTTAAATATGTCGCAACATATTAACTACAATCCATATTTGTAAGAATTTGACAAAAGATTTTGAGGAAGTATTACTTAAATTTAAAATAGACAAACAGTCGTCCAAAGTTTTTACTGTCTTTATCTAGCCGATGGTATTTCTGTTTGATGTGTTTTTGCTGAAGAAAACGAATGACTTTTTTCTTGAGTTGACCAGAACCTTTTCCTGGAATGATTTCTACAGTTTTGATTTTTTTCTCTACAGCTTCATCAATGATGTCGTTGAGTGCTTGGTCTATTTTCCAACCTTTATTATAGATGTCGTGGAGGTCTAGTTTTAGTTTGGCCATTATTTAATTGACTTATTACGCTGTAGAAAGAATGTATTTTTATATTCGAATCAAACATACGAAAAACGTTTCTTGCTTCATAATCTTCCGTTAAGTGTAATTCTAAAAAAGAGAAAAGAAATTCAATCTATTAATGATTCACAATCAACTTTGTAATAACATCTAATTCACCTGCCTGTTCAATATTGATAAAATACAATCCATTTTTATAATCTTGGATATCAATTTCTAATGCATTCAAATCGATCTGATCGTCAACTGGTATATGTCTTATAAATTTCCCTATAGCACTATAGATCTTAATACCTGTAATTTTGGAGGTGCAATGTTCCTCTCCGAAATTTAATTTAAAAGCTGAATTGGCAGGATTGGGGTAGGGGGTAATTATATTTTCATAACAATCTGATTGTAAAATTGTAGTTTCTGAATATTCAAATGTGTTGTCGGTATTGATTAATTTTAATTTGTAATAAAAATTAGCACTGCATATCTGTTCGTTATCTTCATAAGTATAAGTATTGATGTCGAGCGGATTTATTGCTTCATTGTCAATAGTGGATATAGTATAAAAAGCATTTCCATCAATGCTTCTCATAATTTCGTATGCCATTAAATCTTCTACATCTGTAGCCGTCCAATTTAATTGGCGGCGACAATTGTTTTCGGAGACTGTAAAGGAGATGAAATCTACAGCAAGAAATACCTGATTCATAGCAATTGGTAAATTAGTTAAGTCTTCATTTGCACAAAAGCAATTACTATCACCTGGACTGGAGGTCGGAGTAACCATCGCAGCAATCCCTCTTGATACATCACATGCTATTCCTGTCAAGGTACCAGTGGTAGTATAGGTTGTATTTGATGGAATAGGAGGTATCACGATAAAATCCTGAACACCTATCGCTTCATCTACACCATCTAACATTTCATTGACGCAATAGAAATCAACCGTGACTGACTCGTTTGCAGTAATACCTGAATTTTGTATTTCAAGCGCATATTCATAACTGTCTAAAACAGGGTCATAAGAGCTCAAGCTAAATGTCAAATCATAAATTGGTTTCAGCATTTCAATGCCTGAGATAACAGATCCGGTAATTACTTTTGTATATGGACAGGTACCTGTACCACATGGTAATCCTGAAGTTTGTGCCACACTTTTTAATTGAATTTCATTTGTTTGGCATGTTATATTTCCAGAAATGACATCAAACTCTAAAGAAACAGTCGTGTTGATAATCCCACTAGGATATAAAAACGAAATAGTTTGTTGCCCTTCAACGGTTTGTATGTTACCTAATGTAACACAATTTGCACTTGAACAATTTAAGTTGTCATCATAATAGACACCAGCGGGTAAAATTACATGCAACGAATCGTTGGCACCGGTAACACCACCTGATATGCTCGCGTCTACACTGATTGTTTTAATAGCATCGCAATTTTCGAAAATGCCATCAGGACTGATGTTGCTATTGATAACTGTTGAGTAAGGGAGAAATGCATTTGTGATATTTAGTGGCGAACTAACTATTTTATTTCCATTACCGATCGCTGGTTCTAAGCAAGGTGCGTTTGCAAAACTTTCAATTGTAATGTTGTCGAGACTTATCATGTCGCAATCAATTTCCATTAACCACCTTATTGTAACTTCATTGTTATTAGGATTGATACCAGCACCTGTTAGCCCTTGATTATTGCCAAAATTTGCAAAATCTAAATCTGACAATGCAATATCCCAAGTGCCTCCTGTGCTGTTCATGATTAAACTTTCTCCAATAGCATCTATAAGCCTTGGTGCGTTTAAAACATCGACTCCTTCTACTTCAATCGTTGCACTGTTCGGAACATAACTCATTCCAACTCCCAGATTCGACAAAGTGACTCGATAACGAACATCATATATAGTAGCAAAATCGGAATTACTTATATTGAACTCTACAGGAAAAAGTGTACACATATCAATTGTACTATTTCCAAAATCACCACTTGAAGGGTCAGTTGGGTCCGCTGGAGTATCGACTAAATCTGTGATGGCAGTCGTAATTTGTGAAGCTTCAGGAATTGCTCTTAAAAAATTAGGTGTTTCACAATTAGTTAATGTTGAAATTTCTGTTGGATAAGCATTGCAATTCCATCCTTGATTTACAACGATGTCTGCTACTTCACAAGAAAGATTTTGTGCTTTTATTTTAATGGTTTTGCAAGTGCCTCCTGCCAGTTCATCCACTGGGACAAATAATTTTCCATCTCCATAATTGGTAGTAGTAATCGGTATTTCAACACATGTAGTGAAGTCAAAAATATCTGTAATTACAAGGTCAATATTGCTAGAATTGTCTAAAATAAGCCAGTTGTAATCAACTTGTTGACTTGGTGTTGCATTGCAAACATCCACATCCCAAACCACCTCAGTAGTATACGTAGATTGGATTTGATTGAGTGGAGTATTATTTAATATTGGTTTCGTGTAAGTCATGTTAATATTATTACTCAGCTCTTCATTCACGTGCAACGCTTCATTTAAAAGTACCTCCACTTAATTTATGCGTCCGAGCTTCACAAATTGCTTCTCTTTTAAATGAAAAAAAGATTTGCTCATTTGCATCAACACTTCCCATTTCAATAATAACAAGATTGTCGCCGGTGCTAGAAAGTTCTGTTAAAACCGCGTTATTGCTAGTCGTATAACTTAAAGTACCCGCAAGATAGGTTACTCCAATTCCTAAATCAATTTCTATTGTACCATTAGTAAGTGCGGTGGCATCATTGACGAATTCAAATTGCGCAAGTCCGTCATCAACCAAAACAGTCAATGATTCGACTGTACCAGCAGGCAAGGTTGGTCCCCACGTAATTGATTGTCCATAACAACGTGAACCCAATGTATAAAATACTCCAATAAGGAAAATTAGACTGACTCGTTTCATTTTGGGATTATACTTGTAACACTTTGAATAAGTATTAAGATGTTAATTCGCACAACCACATACATTTTTGATTTTTCTAATTTATGACATGGTATTTTTTAATAATATGTTTATTTTGTAGTATGTAGTGCTATTTTTTAAGTATAAATTGCTGTAAATGATTGGATTATAAATGCAGTAGAATGTTAATGTGTGACTAAAATATGCAAGAAACCTTCACCCAATCTCTACTAAATACCCAGGATTCAAATAAAAAAACCGTTGTAAAGCTGTCAATTCTTCAGGCGATTTAATGGATTTCTTTTTACTTTTTACAATTCTTGGTTGATAAAGCTCTGATCTTTTATCGGCTAAAATTCGATAAGGGGGCTTGTTTTCGACTGCGATGTATTCTTTGTATGATGTGTAAGTAAGATGTTGTGATTTTCATTCAAGTCTCTAAAAATTGTCTAATAATAAGGAACCAAATCAATAGTGTAATGAATGATACAAAGGCGATATGTTCTATTGTAAACTCAAAGATCCTCCAGAAACAACAAATTCATAATACCATAAAATTCATCAGCAATTTCTTCTAATTCTGAGCTTGTATTGCAAAAAACAATTCTACCGATACCAGTTTTTGGTTCAAAATACATAACAGTGCTTGCACCAAAATCATTTCCAGCATGACCGATACAGCAAGAGATAGATAAATCCCAACCAAGGCCACCTTCTATTTCGAATAAATCTGTTTGACTTCTGAACATTTCTTGATAGCTTGATTGCGATAGAATTTTTCCTCTTCCCGCATATCCGCGAATGGCTTCTTGCAAAAATTTTGTTAGGTCAATCATGTTAATGTATAAGTTGCCGTCGGGTAAGGTATTGCAAGCGTAGGGAGGGCAAGTGTTGTAATTTTCTAAATAATATAAAGTTTCATGGGCAGGGTTTACTTGCGCTAGTTCCCACGTTGCGGATTTCATATCTAATGGATCAAAGATATGTTTTTGTGTGAAATCCTTAAAATCAACTTTTGAAGTCAATTCAATAATATAACCTAACAATGCAAACCCTAAATTGCTGTATTCAAAATTAGTTCCTGGCTTTTCTTTTGTAAACATTTTCGATTCGTCGTACCATTTTCCTTTTGGAGAAATTAAAAGATCGAGGAAGTCAGAAAGTGGTAATTTTTCATTATTGTTGTAAAAATGTAAAGTCTTGTGATGAGGAACCGGCCAATTGTCTTTAATAAGTGGTTTTTGAAAAACGTATCCATGACGATAATTATCAGGATCGTCCAATGAGCTGGTGTGAGTTAGCAAATGTCGAATGGTGATTTCTTCTTCTGGAAATTTCGGGTTTATTATTTTGTAAGGCAAGTAGTCGTTTATCGCGTCATCCAACTGAAAATGAACTAATTCCATTGCTTTCATGACTGCCGTACCAGTTATACTTTTTGAGATTGAAGCGATCAATTGGACCGTTTCAGCGTTATAGCGTTTCCCATTTTCAATGTTAGCAAATCCGTATCCTTCTTGTAAAAACGTTTCTGTTTCATCAAATACGGTAACCCCAAAACCTACCAGTTTTTTAGAAGCTTCGACTTTTGTCAATTTTTCCTTCATCTTATCTACGTAAACTTTTGATTTCCAAAGGCTAGATTTAGGCCATTTTTTAGCGGTTGAAATTTTCGTAAAAGCAATACTATAATCATCGTCATCATGATAAATTCTGCAATCACTTACATTGCCATCATAACCTCTTTTGAAAATAATAGAAATCATAAAATCTTCATCGGTCTCCAAAGTATCTCCTTTGGCAGCAATAATCGGTATGGGCGGGTAAGCTGCAGACAGTGCAAATAGGGTGTCTTGCTGTACTTGAAAAGTATAAGTAGTATTTATTTGTTGCGAAAAATAGGTTCCTTCGTAATCCTTCATATTTGCCGCTTGGAGATCAGATTTAATTTCTTTTTGTGTTTCCTTACTTAGTGCAGCCGTCTTAATGCCTTCAAATTTTTTAGTGATAGGCTTGAGTTGCTCTTCCAAATAAATTTCATACATCTTTCTAGACAAATAATAATTTGGAAATTCTCCATCAGTTCCTAGCAAAATGAAGCTTACATTTTGTTCTGGAAATCTCGCAATAGAAGTTGTAAATCCTGCGGATAAACCAAGGTGACTAATTCTTTTTAAACCTCGGAAATCTGTAATAAAATTGCCATAAGAATATTGCGTGGTATCTCCATCATTAAAAGTATTTCGTTGGTTAATTTTTTTAAATATTTTTTCATCAGCAACGTAGCCTTGATCGAGATAATTGACCCATTTAATCAAGTCTGAAATATTGGATCTTACGGAACATCCACCTGGAGCAAAAAAATCAAAACTTCGCCTAAGAAAATCACTATCACCATTATATTGAGCATACGATATCGCACGATTGGGGATGATGTTTTGTGGCGAATCTCGAATTGAAGTATGTTTCATTTTTAATGGGTCAAATAAGTTTTTCTTCATCCAAGATTTGAAAGATTGTTTGGTAACTCGAGTTACAAGTTCACCCAACAAAGTATATCCATCATTGGAATAACTAAATTCTGAACCTGATTCAAAATACTGATCAGGTGTGTTTTTTAGAAAATTGAGCACTCTGTCAATTCCAATTGGGTCATTTTCAAATCCAGCTAATTCTAAGGAATTGTCCGACTCTATGATGCCAGAAGTATGGTTAAGTAAATGTTTAATTTGGATAGGAGTTTTATAAATGGGGAGTTCTGGAAAATATTTCCGAATGTCATCTTCTACTGATAACTTACCTTCTTCATCTAACATTGCTATTGCAAATGCGGTAAATTGTTTAGAAACAGATGCTAATTCAAAAACGGTTTCTTTGTTGTTGTAAATTTGATTTTCTACATTCGAGAAACCATTATAATGTTCAAATATAGATTGATTATCTTGAAGAATTGCGATTGCTAGACCTGCACGGTTTGGTTTCTGCAAAAGTTGAATAAGTTTTTTTATTTGGTCTAACTTTCCATCTTTATTTGAAGGTAAATAATGCGCATTGAGTGTGTAATTACCTTGTTTTTTTTCATCCTCGAGTGTGTTGATGTAAAATTGATATTTACCAGCTATGGTTGACTCAAAAATTAGGTGACTTGCTGTTTCGTTCGTACTTACTTTCTCTACAATAATTCCTTCCGGATTAACGACAGTTAGTAATAATCCGACATTATAATCCAAGACAAGAAGAGCAACTGTTCCTTTTTTTAGATTTAATTCATATTGATGATAGGTTGAAGTTTCAATTTTTTCTTGATAAGATTTATCACTTTTTAATTTGCCACAATTTTTTTGTGCGAATAAAATGTTGGAACAAACAAATAAGAAAAGTGAAGTTAGAACTATAAACCGATGACGCATAGGATGTTTTTTGTCTGCAATTTAGACATCATTTATTGAATAAAATTGTACAAATGGTAGTGCGTAAAATTTAGTATTTGTCGTACGTTAATTCATATGGCAACCGCGAATATCCAGGAGATTTTACATATTCGGATGGGGTGATGCCACAAGCTTTTTTAAAAGAACGAATAAAATGAGCTTGATCATAAAACCCATATTGATGTGCAATTTCAGTGAGTGTTAGGTTGGGATTTTTGAATTTGTGCGCAAGACATGAACGAATTCTAATATTGTTGATAAAAGTCTTTAAAGTATATTTTACTTCTTTTTTAAAAATAGCATTAAGTTTTTGTCGATAGATTCCATACTTATCCGAAATTTCTTGTACCGTAATGTTGCCAGATTTTTCATAAATAAGATTGCAAATATTTTTTATGACATCTACTTCTTCTTCTTTTTTTGGAACTGTTAGCGACAGTAAAAACCGTTCAGCATGTTCAATCATTTCATCGATAGATGCTGATTTGAAAATATTGTGGTGAAGTTGATCCGCAGCATTGTTGAAATAAGTGTTTAAATTCAATACTTTCGATTCTTCTATTGAGATAAAACTAGCATTCATCCAAGGCTGTAATTTGATGCAAAAAGAAGTAAACATTTCCTCGAATTCAAATTTGAAAGGTCCTTGTAAATTATTGAGTGTGTAAAATGGAGGAAGCAAAAAAGTCTTATTGTCACCCGTATTAATTTTTACCTTTTTTTCTTTTACAAACATCAATTCATAACAACAATCGTCTACGATGATTCCAGAATTGACATTTATATTTTGATCAAATTCTATATAATAGTAAAGCCGAATTAATTCAGGAGAAACATTAATAGGAAGTTTATTGTTTGAAATCAATGCGTTATATTAAAGGGTGAAAGCGTGAAAACAGATTTTGGCAAAACAACCAAAATCCTTTTAAAGTTTTATCTCGAAAAAACAAACTTTTCCCTTTTTATAATGATCTGGTAAACCATCAGTCGATAAAAGTTTGGAGGCTCCTAAAAATTTAAATCCTTGTTTTTCGTAATGATTTATTAAGCCATGATTTAGACCTACCGTGTCTAATCTTATAAATTGTTTTTTATTTTTTGCCGCATAGTTTTTAGTCCAATCCACTAATATTTTTACAAAATTATTGCCTCTAAATTTTGCCTCCGTTGCAATTTTATGAATATAAACAGATGGGTCTTTATCTTTTTCTCCCCAGATAATTGGATCATTAAAAGCGGTAGTCCAAATACATGCCATCTCATTTTCTATTTTCAAACACCATAATTGCTTTTCTGTAATTTCATTTTGAATCATGGAGGTTGGAAAGTCCGGCCAAATAACTTGGTTTTTAATGGCCATTAATTCCCTTGCTTGTTCATACATTTTAAGTATGATAGGAATATCGTTTTCTGTGCAGTTTGTAATGTTGTTGTTATTCATTCCCAAGTGGTCTATTCATTATTTTTATCAGCAAGTATTTTCATCATGCCGATGCTTAATTGTGCAAATTCACCTCGTTTAGCCTTTTGCAAAGTGAAGATAGCAACGGAACTTTTAGATTCTGGAGAATAAGCGACATCCGTGCCCCACCATCCTCCATGATAGTAAGCTGTGAAGGTCGGCATTGTTATGTTACGGAAACCCAGACAATAATTTGATTTTTCTTTTGGTAGAACGAATTTATATAATTCCTCTAGCATAGCGTTGTCTTCAATTATCTTTCCCTCAAATAAATATTGAAAAAATAAAGCAGCTTCTTTAACAGTAGTGGCAATTCCACCACCACCATATAAATCCCAAGATGGATTGATATCATAAGAGTCCCAATTATTCTTTTTCGAATATTGATGTGCCATTGGCTTGGTATCAGCAGGGTAGGGTTCTAAATCTTTGAACCATGTATTTTTAATGTTAAGTTCATCGAATTTCAATAATTGATTCATTGAGATGTAAAATGGTTTTTTTGTTGATTTTTCAATGATTTCGGTCAGTAATAAATAATTGATGTCTCCATATTTGTGATCACTTCCAGGCTCAAAAAGTGGATTTCCAATGTCAATGGATCGTTGTATTTGTTCCGATTTTTTCCATTGATGTTGTGGTTGATCGTTGACAAAATTAAAATAAGCGTCATCGACATAGTCTGCTATTCCAGAAGTATGAGATAGTAAATGTCTAATCGTAATTTTGTCTAAATTATACCCATCTTTTTTGAATAGTTTGCAAGTCTTTCTTTTCAATAATTTCTTGATAGGACTATCGAGATTAAATTTATTCATTTCTACTAAACGTAGGATCGCAACTGCAACATAAGGTTTCGTGATACTAGCGATTAATACTGGCTGTTCTGGATCCAGCTTTGTTTTGGTAATGGCATCTGAATATCCGATTGCTGTTGACCAAGACATTTTATGCTCAGGTGACTCAATATGCAACAATACACCTACAGCATCCGGATGTTCTTCAAATGCAGTTTCCAATTGTTGTTGAAATTGCGTTTCTAATGCTTGTGCAACCAAAATATGAGGTAGAAATAAGAGTATAAATAGGGTATAAGGTCTCATATAAATGCTTTAAAGCAGCTAACAAAATATTGTTTCATTTAGACTGGTGAAAGGTAATTATTTAAACAGACAATCCTAGTTAAGTTGGTCATATATCCACTTAAAATATCGTTAAAATAAGATTGCAAAAACGAATACTTATTGAATTGCTAAATAGAAAATGGCCAAGTTAGATAAACTCCAACTTGACCATAAAAAACTTATTAATTAAAACTCAAATCAACTGCTACAATAGGATTGCTTCAAAATCGCGCAATAGTTCATAAAAGAATTTCTCTTTAATCTCGTCAGAAAAGAAAGTGCCTGTATTTTGTAAAGCAACAAAAGTAATGTCTTTTTCCGCATGATAAAGGACAATGGCACCAGAACCAATCTGATTCCCAAAATGTCCATACCAATCGCCACCACCGATGTTTACTTTCATCAATCCCATTCCATAACCACTATACACTTGTGTTGAGTTGGGTACTGCTAGGAATTCGGTCATAAGTGTGTTGTTTGTTGAAAGATTGCCATCTGCAACGGCTTTTATGAATTTTTTTAAATCATCAGCTGTTGAAACAATACCATCAGAACCACTCAATCCTGCTGTCAATGCAATTTGAATATCAGAATTGTTTTCGATATTTCCGTCTCCGTATCGATCCCAGTAGCTATCTGCCAAACCCACTGGCGCTTGCTCAGGATTTTCCAAAAAGTAAGTATCCTCTAAATTTAAAGGTTCAAATATTCTGGTTTTTAAAGCATCAACATAGTTTCCTTCAATCTTTTCGATAACTAACGTTAGGAGGGTAAAATTTGCATCCGAATAATGAAATTCAGTATCTACCGCGGACAGTGGTTCTTTGTCATAAACATATTCCAGTAATTTTTCCAATGTGTATGCTTTCATCGGGTCATTAAAAAAATCAGTAATAAAATCTATCTCGAATATGTCAGGAATGCCAGTACGTTGTTGTAATAAATTTTTAATTGTGACTGCATCTCCATTTGGAATTTTTGCGGACACCTCAGCGGAAATGTGATCTGACAATTTATCCTCAAGATTTAGTTTGTTTTCATCTACTAATTGTAGAATTACAGTTGCAATATAAGTTTTGTAAAGACTAGCGGTATGGTGAATATGACAAGGATTCATTTTTACATTGTCTTCAATGCTTGCATAACCTGCTGAACCCATCCACAATCCATCTATTGGATCATCAACAAGTACCGTGATGCCTACAAAACCATTGTTAGAAAATTGATCAACTACAGATTGAAACGAAGTAGCATTTGAGTGATTTTCAAAATTGGTTGTACAATCAATTTCATTATCTGGTGTAACTGGATCTTCTTTGCATGAGCTAGTAATTAATAACGCTACGCAGATAAAAAGCGATAATATTTTATTTTTGGTCATTGTTTTTTGAACTTATAAGTGATTGAAATATTAGTTGTTGATTGAGGCATGATTGGAAAATTATCAATTTCAAAATAAGTGGTTTGAATAAAGAAATGATGATTGATTCCAATACGAAATGGGTGCTGATTGTTTGACGAAAAATCATAGCCCATTCCCATTTTAAAACCAACCAATGAAGTGGTCAAACCTTTGTCTGAAATTTTATCATAGGTTTCATTTGATTCAGAATATTGGTAGACATTTCTGGGATGATATTGTTTTAGAATACCTAAACCAAGCGTGGTTTCTAAGAATAAACCAGTTTTATGGAGGTATCGATATCCGAAATCAACATCTAGCGGAATTGTGTTTCCAATGACTTTGTTTCTGATAAAACCTAAGTTAGATGAAATGTAGATTTGATGTTTTAAGTTCTTATTTAAACCGAATTCAGTACCTAAAGAAAAGTGTGGGTTGAACGCTTTAAAGGAATGTTGAAAAGGAAATCCAACAGCGTGATTACCAAAACTTATTTTCAAAGGAAATTTGGCAAACTGGACTTCTTCATTCTGTGCATGTGCCACGAAAATGCATGACATTGCAAGAAAAATTAATAAGTATTTTTTTAGTGCTATCATATTACTTCTGTGTTTAGTAAATTAAATACTATACAAAAGTAAATGAGATCGAAGCCATAAGACTTACCCTATGGTAACTTTTGAAATGACTAGAATTTTTTTCTTATTCTACTTAAACTTTGCGGGGTAATACCGAGATAGGAAGCGATATGTTTTTGAGAAATTCGTTGTAACCACTCCGGATTTTCATTCATTATTTTCAGATATCGTTCCTCAGCAGTCAATGTCATTGATTCGATTTGTTGGCTTTGTTTATCTGAAAATGAACCTTGCTCACCAGCTAGAAACAACATACTACCAATCGGCGTGTTTTTCAGAATCTCCATGTTGGCCTTGGTCATTCGCAATGTTTTTGAATCTTCCAATGCTACTATTTCTATGGGTGAAGATTTACCAGATAATAAAGACATGTCATCACCGAAAAAATTAGATTCTAAAAATAAATCAGTGCAAATGAAATTACTTTCTTTCCAAACGAATAAACCTACGGATCCTTCTAATAAGAAATATCCGTATTTCGCAACTGTTTGTGATTGTTTTATCACCTCATTCTTTTTAAATGAGATTTCGTCACACAAAGAAACGAATCTTTCCCAAACTTGGATAGGGGCTTCATAATATGCGTCAAAAGCATCTTTCAGTATTTTCGCAAGCATTTATTTTAATTTATTTACGTCTGGTTAGAGATTGGTAAATATAGGGACATCGTGTCTATTTATTTAAAATAATTGACTTAACAATATAGCTTTTTTCATTTTGGGATAAATAACATATCTCAAAGAAAGTCCGAAATAGTTATTTTAACTATGCCTATTATTCGTTCATCGGGTATTTTAAGTTTCTTTCAATATTTGTCATTTTCCGAGATCTATACTTGTCAATTGAAAGAAAAGGTTTTCTTTTTTTACAATTATCATGACCTCCAGATTGATCCAAGTTACTATAATTGTAATTTACAACAACACAATTACTAATTCTTCTTTATTCCGCTGAAAATAAACCACAACGCAAACACAACTTCTCCAAATGTCAACACTTCAGAAAATACTAATAAATATTGTAGACTTGGAGCAGCAATTTTTATAGTTGCACTTATTAAATAACCAAAACATGCAGCCATCAATATATACCCTAAAAATTTTGGAAAATAATTTGATTCAATGACTAGTTTTCCTAATGGATATAACCACAATCCCCAAAATATGGAAGCGATCGTCATTGCACTTTGACTTGCATTTAAATTGTTATATACTTCAACGGGATTATCCATTCCAATTGAAACAAATTTAAGGACTTCAAATGCGATGAAAGGTACACTGACTAAAGCGAGTATTAGCATTAGCCTCGCATTATTTTTATTTATATTTTCAAATAGTAAAAACAAGTAAAATGAAATATAAACCATAAGGACTGCCGTTGCGCAGGCACCAATGATACCTAATCTGAATAAAGTTTCATGTTCCAGGACATTATTTGACGTGCTCAAAATATCATTCTGAACGAAAATTACGCTAGGCACGTATGCCACACTAAAAATAGCAATGACGATCCAAATTGGATAAAGCAATCTGAGTTTTAATACTAAATTTTTAAACGCTAGACTTTCCATCTACTTGTTGTTTTTAATTACTTTAGCAAATATGAAAAGAAATATTGCACTAATCATTGACTAAAGTTAAAAAACACTCAAAGTGGGATATCGACATTATTGATAATAGTGATTTTACAAAATGAAGATGAATTTAAAATTAACTGTAATTCTATTAGCTATAACAACGTTAGGTTGCGGCTTGAGAATAAATCAAAACTTCAATTATGACAAACAAATTACACCAACAGAAATTGCTGAGGACATTGAGGATCTAAAAAAGAGTCTTGTGAAATATCATTTTGATATTAATTGGGAAGGAAAACAGTCTTCAATTTGGAAATCACTGGACAGCATCCTTCTGATTAACAATAGTATTACAATTGATTCTTTTGAAAATCTACTATCGTTGATTATCAACAAAATAGATGATGGACATTCAAAAGTAAAACACCAAGACTCAATCAAATTCACAAATAGCAATCAGTTTGGGTTTCAATCTATTTCCGATTCAATGGCCTATTTGAGAATTGGAAATTTTATGGATACGAAAATGATGCTTCAAGCTTTAAATAAATTTAAATTGAACTATAATAACAACCCCAAAAACAAAATAATTATAGATATCAGATCAAATCTTGGTGGAAATATCCAAAATGTAAATAGAGCCCTCACTTATTTTCTACCTTCAAATTCAAAACTTTATGAAAAAGTTGAGATGAAGGAATTTAATTTTTTAGTTTCTAAGCTAGCTAGTATAGCTTTATCTGCAAAACAAAATCTAAAGCTTTTTAAATACACAGGCAAAAAGAAAATTAATGGAAATCCTCAAATATATCTTTGGATAGACGAATCAATTGCTTCCGGAAGTATGCTACTATCATATCATCTTCAAAATCATGGAGCAATAATAATTGGTGAAACTCCACAAGGTGTTTTCAATACCTTTGGCAATCAATACGGGCATCGACTTAAAAATTCAAATATTATATATACGTTATCTTCTATTAGAGTGTATTTAACCGAAGAATCCGTAACTAGAATGGAAGACATGTTAACACCAAATTATATTCCAAGCAAGAAATGGAGTCTATCGGATTTGGTGAATTATATAAATACTTTAGAGTAGATTCAATATTGAATCGATGATTGTTATCATCTAACAAACCTAAGAATCGAGCAGGAGCCATGGAAAAATTAATTTACTACAGACCTATTCAAAAAAATGATGTGGACGGTTTCGCAGGCTATTTTAATTTTGAATTGGGACGACTAATTACAACATATCAAAAAAATAAAGTTGAAGAACTCTTAGCAGCTGAAGATACCCAAAATTATATTAAATTCGGAATGCTAAATATTTTGAATTGTATTTCAGGTAAAACTATTGATCACTTTCGTTTTTTTGGAGAGATTGATTTTTCCCAACCTAATTTGATGTCAAGTTTAATTATAGAAAAACACTTTATAAACCATGATGAAGCAAACCGATTAAGGCTGAATAATAAAATATGGTCGCTCATATATTCCACTATTGAAAACTATGAAGACATACTTAATTATCTAAGTTATTCAATAGATTATGCCGGAATTCGCATTATTGATCATGCCGATATTGGAGTATCTATTTTTAATGTTTCATTTTGCGAGTATGGTGTTGAGAAAGCAGTAGTTAATTGGTCGGAGCTATTTGTTAAGTTATCAGAGAAATATTTCGACGATATTGTTGGAGAACAAAATGTCATTCAAATCCAAAATCAATTAGATTCACCTAATGTTATTAGAAAGGAATTGTCAGCAAGGATCATTGGTAGAATTCCAATTTTGATACTTACCTATTTTGACGATGTAGATTCAGTTCAGGTATATTTCAAATCTTCTGAAAAGATGCCATTTTTAAAGTATTCAGATGTAACAGATGGAATTAAGATTAACCTCATTGACGAAATTTATCAAAACAGTGCAGATTATGAATATGAATTTACATTTAAGAATGAAGACAAAACCCTAACATTATTTATGAATCTAGCTAGTTTTTGACAACAAAACATTTACAAATCTATACAAAAATCAATTTATTTTACATACCTATAGATGTTCATCAACTTTGACAAAAAATAAAAATGCGACACATTTTAATAACAGGAGGAAACACTGGAATAGGCAAAGCGACTGCCATATCTCTTGCTGCAAAAGGCAACACAATTATTCTTGCTTGCCGAAATGAATACAAAGCGAATGAAGCCATAAAAGAGATTAAAGCGTCAAGTAAAAATAAGGAGATTCACTACTTAAAATGTGATCTTGCGAGTTTCAAATCTATTAAAAATTGTGCAGCAGAATATCGCAAACAATTTAGACAACTAGACATCTTAATCAATAATGCGGGTTTAATAACAGATAAATTACAATTTACGAAAGATGATTTTGAATTACAATTTGGTGTAAATCACTTAGGGCATTTCTTGTTAACCAATCAACTGATTGATCTATTAAATGAAGCACCAGAAGCTCGAATTATTAATGTAAGTTCTGGAGCTCATTATCAAGGTAAAATTGATTTCAGTTCTTTTAAAGGAGAACAAGGACCATCAAAATATGATGGCAAATTTGCCTACCGCCAATCCAAACTCGCTAATATTTTGTTTACTAAAGAATTAGTGAAAAGACATCCCAATATTTGGAGTTTTAGCTTGCATCCAGGAATAGTGAAAACAGAAATAGCAATCAAAAATGGTAACAAGAGATTGTGGCGAGTCTTGTGGAAAATGCTAACACCTTTAAAAGTAGACACGGCCAGAGGAGCAAAAACTACCGTCCACTTATCTACCTCAAATGAAGTTTTAAGTAGTAATGGAAAATATTTTGAAAAGGAAAAAGAAACAGTGCCTTGCCGATTAGCGAATGATATTGAACTAGCCAAAAAACTTTGGGAAGTTAGCGTCGAGCTCACTTCTTAACATTTTTTATAACAAATTAGTTGCAACCTATTGTATTTGAGCAAACAAAACTGCAATGACTGTTTTTAATTTAAACTTACTTCAAAAACAATGATTTATGCAAAATTGTGAGATAACTAAAAATGGGCGTTTAAAAATCACTCCTTCTTCAACTTCTTCAAAACATGATTTTGATTTATATGAAGAAAATTATTATAACATTAAAGGTTACGTCCTTCATTATTTCATACTTATCCAATACAACGTATCTTTAAATAAAAAGACTATGACTGAATTTTTTGTAGAAACAATTGAAAATCATCAACAATGGAATTAATATTTAGAATTTGCTTATTTATTAGTGGCGTAATTAATTTTGTTCCGTCGGTATTGGCTTTTTTGCCAAATAAGATAAGTACATCTTATGGTATCGAAATTCCAGATTCCAATTTCGAACTACTACTTAGACATCGAGCCATATTATTTGGAATCGTTGGAGGCATCATGATTTATGCTGCCATTTCAAAAAGACACTATAATTTAGCGACCTTAATTGGATTCGTTAGCATGATTTCTTTTTTAATACTTTACGGACTTATAACTGGAGAGATCAATGCAGAATTGAAAAAGGTCATGACAATGGATGTTGTTGGAATTGTTGTGTTATTGATTGGGGTTGTTTTATATAGGTTTAATTTGAAAAGAGGAAGCAATTCTAGCTTGCCAAATTAACACTACTACTTATCGAATTTGGAAAAAATCCTAAATGAGATTTGCACATACCAGGCTTTATCATTTTTTTGACCTTCCATTAGAAAGTACTCATTCTTTTTTAATGTTTTTGGTTTGAATATTTCTTTGAGCAAGAGCCTTGATCATTAAGTTCTATGAATTCGCTAAAAACTTTTATTAATTCAGTGTGCCTATTATTTGATTTTTTGGAACTTAAAATTTCCCTCTCGACCAAAGTCAAGTTCAAATCCTGTAATTCGACCATCCGTTCTTTGAAACTTTATATGTCTGTATTCTACTGTGAATTGATCCATATCACTTATGGTGCATTCTGCCAATAATTGTTGATCTTGAATTTTTAATTTTAGTATTCCATCATCAAGAAAAAACAAGTAGGTGGCATCTAATGGTTCATTGTAATAATCACCAATATAATTTTCTAACTTAAGCTCGGGAAGGGTAGGCTTTTCTTTTGTATTTGTATTGTTGATTAACCCTGGTTCGAGTTTTTCCGTTTTGGGGTTTTCTATAAATTGTTCTTTGAGTAAAATATCTGCTATTTGATAAGCCTTCGTGCTTGCGTATGCATCAATTCGATTTGCCAGAACAATAACTGAAAAACGTTGTTCAGGAAATCGAATAAATTCAGTACTAAAACCTAACATAAGACCGCCATGATATATGGTTTTTAATCCTTTATAGGTTCCACATCCCAAGCCAAATGCATATGGAGTAGTATCGCCATTATTTAAGACTCCTTGTGATAACATGATTTCATTAAAATCATGTCCGCCAAGATTTTTGGTATAAAAATTCTGATCCCATAAAAATAAATCGTGCACAGTAGTTAATAAATTACCATCACCTAGTGCATCAAAATTTTGCAAGTATCTTTCAAATGTACCATCATCTTGACTTTTGTAACTAATTACACGGTCCTTGGTCACTTGTTTTCGGTTGTCATTAAAAAATGTATTTTTCATTCCCAGTGGCTGAAAAATATTCTTTTCTGCATACTGTTTTATAGTCATACCACTGGTTCGATTAACAATCTCCGCTAACAATATATATCCGGAGTTTGAGTATAGAAACTCATCGCCAGGAGAGAAGTTTAATGTTTTTTGCCTTCCAAGTATTTTGATTCCATCATCAATTGAAAAGTAGTCTTCAAAAGACACTCCTGCTAGATACATCATTACTAAATAGTCCTTTAAACCACTAGTGTGATGTAGTAAATTTCGAACAGTTATCTTTTTTCCATAATCTGGAATTTCAGGTAAGTAGTCTCTGATATTATCATCTAATCCAATCTTACCTTCTATTGACAATAAAGCAATACATGCTGCCGTAAATTGTTTAGAAGATGATGCAATGTAAAATTTTGAATCACTAGTAATAGGAATTCCATAATCAAGGTTAGCAATTCCATAGCCTTTAAAATAGACTAATTTTCCTTCATTAATTACACCTATTGCAGCCCCTGGGGAGTGATCATTATCCCATTCAGCAAACAAGGTATCTATTTCTTTATACGCTTCAGGTTGTCCAAATGAAAGAAACGAAAAGGCACAAAAAATCAGTAATAACAAATTTTTCTTCATTGTTTTCTCTTTTTTAAGAAAGTAGCAAG
The DNA here is from genome assembly GCA_937941765.1 of uncultured Saprospiraceae bacterium. Classification (GTDB taxonomy): domain Bacteria; phylum Bacteroidota; class Bacteroidia; order Chitinophagales; family Saprospiraceae; genus CALDGQ01. The sequence goes on along the minus strand of CALDGQ010000069.1, from coordinate 29,692 downwards.
CTTTCTCTTTTTTATTCGTATTAACATTGTTACAATTTTTTGTTATTTTCTCGTAGATATTTATTTATGAATTTCATGTTTTCATTTTTACGAGATATCTTAAAGTTAGTCACGATTCTTTCTCCAAGGATTGGTTCCAAGCAATTGAATAATGCTTTTTTGAACTCTACAGGACTTTCTCCATAGTAGTATTCTATTTCTTTGTCATTAATTAATTCAGTAAAACCAATAAAGCCTGTATCTAGATCAATAATTGCCTGGACATTTTTATCCTTTACTTTTAATTCTAATGGTATTTGAAATATCATAATTTTTTGTTATTTTCTACAATCTACTCTTAATTTTCACCATACCATTTTATAAACTCCTTATTTGATTCTATAACAACATGCTTACCAATTTTATTTATGAGCTCTTTTAATAATTCTTTTTCTGAATCAAATGAAAGTAATTTTTGGGATTTTAAATTATTTCAATAAAATTATTCAATAGGTCAACGACTTTTTGATTTTTCATTCTTTTTGCAATTTCTAGTGTTGTGATACCACTTTCCATTTCTCTTATCAAGGGTTTAGCTCCATTTAATAGCAACAATTCCGTAATTTCTATGTTATTATAGCGAATACTTTCCGCTAATGGAAGCGCCATATATTCTGGATGTTGATAATTAGGATCGATCCCAGTTCTTAGGTAATATTTCACTAATTCGAAATCATTTTTCTGAATTCCTATAAACATTCTTTTCCAATCTCCTCCTGACATAATATTAAGTTTTGATATAGCTAGCTTAGCGCTGCTGTGATTGTAAATAAATTGTTTTAACTATTCCTTTTTAATGTACTCTTTTTAAAATATATTCTTCGTTATCGTTAAAATGATTTACAAGAATTATTTCTTTATCATTAATATTTGATACAATTGAAGTAATGAAATTTTCGAACTATGCGCTTTTCAGCTTCTTGATTATGATTTATATGTTCTTGATGTTCGTGCATTGTTTGTTTTTAATTGTCAGCGGATTAGGTCATCATTGTCGGTTTATGCGCAATCTTCAATTATAAAATTTGATAAATGTTATCATTTGACGATCTCTTGTTCAAGGTTTTTAGAAGTTGTATTTGCCAATTGTATTCCATATTTTAGAGACTTGCGGAATTGTATTTTCATTGGTGTCTACGTTTGTAAAAATAATTAAGCCGCGATCTTTTGCATCATTGTAACTTGCAAGCGTTGTAACACCGGGATCACTTCCATCGTGTTTAAACCCACCGTCTTTATTCCGATCCCAAAAAATCCCGATGGAGAATTCATCATCGATGACAAATTGACTAGAGAACATGGTGTCGTAACTTTCTTTTGACAAAATAGTTCCTTTGTCTTTATACCCATTGATCATTTCGATCATAAATAAACTAAAGTCTTTTGTACTTGTATAGAGACCACCATCAGCTTTTGTAATTAAATAATAATTGGGAACAACTTGGGATTTACTAAAATATCGGGTTACAAAATCATCATTACTTGTGGTCTTAAAATCCCAGCTTGTTTGTTTCATACCTAAAGGTTTAAATATATACTCAGTCGTATATTCTTCGTAAGACATACCAGTTGCACTTTCAACTACAAATCCAGCAAGTGTTGAAGCAATATTCGAATATTCTGAAACGCTTCCAGGCTCATGTTTACTGTACACCTTTTCTGAATACCATTTACCAGTTGGAGTTAAAACATTCTTTAAGAATGTCGATTCATCAATTAATTCATTGGTTTTAATGATATCTAAATATTCCCCGTATTCTTTAGACATTTCCAACTTGTTTAAGCTTGTTGCATTTAGGAAATAGTAACTCCTAATATAAGCTTCTGTATCCATAATAGAAGATGTGTGGGTGGCGAGTTGCCTAACTGTAATTGGTGTGTTGGGATGATTTGGATTCGTTACATTGAAAGGCAGATAGTCATTTATGTCTGCATCTAAGTTTATTTTTCCTTGATCTACAGCCTTCATTATAGCAACTGCAATTATAGTTTTAGATATCGAAGCTATATTTTGTACAGATGTTGTTGTGTAGGGAGTTTGTGTTTTTAAATCTGCAAAGCCCATATCTTTTTGATAGACAATGGCTCCATCTTTTATAGCTAAGCAAGAGAAGCCAATAAGATCTGATTCAGCGAATAATTGATCGACGTTTTTATTTAGTGTGGCTAAATTATCAATGGTCACAGGCGAGCTTATTTTTTTAGTTGAGCAACTCGAGAGGGCTAGACACAATGTGAAGAGGACATAAGTTTTGACTTGTTTCATTTAATTATATTTTGGTTAGGAGTATAGGTTTCGATAATATTTTTAATAGCTACTTACTGAATATTCGGATAGCTTATTTCTGCCTTACTGCATGTAAAGTTGGGGTTGCAATATGGCTGTACCTTGTTTACTTTTCTTAATTTTAAAATTTGGATGTCACTCAAATGATAAATGATCTATATAATTGTATATGGTGGTTTTATCTCAAATAGGTTGCCTAGCGATTTAGAAAAGTAGTGATTTTTTTATTACATCTCGTTTTCATTGCCATAAATGTGTAAACTTTTTTGTACAACTTCATACTTTTAAAAGTAGATTTAACCCAATGTCTAGTTTAGTCTTTTTTGGTGAAGTTCTAGAAGCATATGTGTTTTCTTTAAAGGAGTCTGCAAGTAGAATCTACAATCAATATGTATTAAGGGCTAATTGCTCATAACGGATAATGATAGGTTATCGTCTAACAGATTCGCTATATACACGCTGATGAACTTAGAATATCTTCATCGCTCAAAGTATAACAATATCTGGACCTCCGTGCCGCTGGGCTGCCCATCTTTATCATGGAGATCTATAAAGTTGACGGTCGATTTGTGTCCATATACATCCGTTATTAGATTGATGCGCTCTTTGGAAATGGTAGTTCCTAATGACTTATTTTTAAGCAACGATTGCGACTGGATAGCTTTTGATGCTTGGCGACCGATCCCATTATCAATGATTCTAATTTCGAGAAAATCTTCTACCTTACAGATTTTGATTGATAAGTGTTTGTTACCATGCTCTTTGTTCAATAGTCCATGCCAAATGGAATTTTCAACATAGGGTTGTATTAGCGCAGGAGGGATTTCTATAAAATCTGCTTCGACATCATCGTCCATATCGATATCAAAAGTAAATGATTCACCCATTCTCAATTTTTCCAACTCTAGATAGAGACTGATTACATCTACTTCTTCTTGTAATCTGACAAACTTAGATCTACTATTATTTAAAATCTGTCGGATCAATCTTGAATAACGAATGATGAATGTGCCAGCTTCTGCGTTTTTATTTTGATTGATGAGTGATTTAATTGAGTTCAAGCTATTAAATAAAAAATGTGGATTCATTTGAGAGGAGAGTGCTTTTAACTCTAATTCTGCCATTTGAGTACTGATCTTTTCTTTCTCTTTTTGTTTCTTACTGATGCTAGCCATATAGGTCTTTAAAGCGAACCAAACCGTCATTCCAATAAACAGAAAAGCACCTATATAAAAAGTCCAAGTTCTCCACCACGGATAAGCCACATCAATAATTATGGACTTTGGTTCGCTCCACACATCATCGCTATTTGATCCTTTGATCCACAAGTTATGTGTTCCAGGACTCAGACCTGAAAAACTAATATTTCTTCGACTACCAATATTGATATAATCCTCATGTACATCTTCGAATTTATAGGCGATTTCGTTTTTCTCCGGTGCTATATAATGCAAGGATAATACATCAAAATCGATAAAATTTTGGTTATGATCGATTACAATTTTATCTAGTTTTTCTATTGCAATATCAGACACATACTTCTTACCCATGACGCTTATATTAGCCAACGCTATTTGAGGAGGCACCAGATTGATTCCAAAATTATTTGGATTAAATTTGTCAACACCTGATTCGCCAGCGACAAAAAGATGGCCGTTAAATTTTGCGAATGATCTATAGTAATAACGTCTATTGATAAATCCATCTTCATTATCGAAAGTTGTTATTTTTTTGGTCCGGTTATCAATTCGACTAATATCTTGCTCTGTTGCTATCCAGTAGTTCAGGCTATCATCTTGTGTTATATCACAAATATGAACATGCTTCAGACCATCTGTTATCCCTATCGAACTTATAGACTGTGCAACTTGGTCGATGACATCTATGCCAGACCGACCTCCTATCCAGACATCTCCTTTTTGATCAATATGAATGGCTTCGATAATCGAAGTCGATAATTGATATCGCGGATCGTCGGCGTCTCGACTATAGACTTCGCATTTTCCTGATTGTGGAAAATAATGATATAAACCATGGTACCGTCCACCGATCCATATTGATCCATCAGTATCTTCTACAATTTGAGTAACTACATTGACTTCGGGTAGTTCATCATTACTATCGAATATAGATGATGTAGACATGTCTTTCAGATCCAATTTTTCTATCCGTTTCATTTCGCCACCAACCCACATGATATCATCTCCCGCATAATATCCCCATCGTATAATCCGCGTGAATCGTTTTGTTTTTGTGATGCTTTGGATAATTTTATCATACACATAGACTCCTCCTCGTCCCATGATAACAAGCCTGTCTTTGTCTATCTCAAGTATCTGATATATTCTATCGTCGTGCATTGCAGAGTTGTCCTTGGTAAGTGATCTAGTTTTACCTGTACTTTTATTAATAATCTTAATACCTCCATCTAACAATAGTCCAACGTATATATGTGTTTCATCTACGTATACACACGAACTTGAATGCATTCTAGTCTCATCATAAATGATCGGATGTATTTCCTTATTTGTTTTTGGTTGATGCTGAAAAGGAAAACTGCCACCTCCAGCTAACCAGATCGTCCCGTCTTTGGATACCAATGGAGATCGAAAATAGGTTCCTGATATATTATAGGGTAATTCATACGAGCTGAATTTATCTAGTTGCTTATTTTTTAGATCATATTTAAAGACCTTACCTGGTCGAATAAATGTCCATAAATGATCTTCATGGTCTATGACCGACAACATATATTGATTTGGAAATACGACAGTAGTATCTTTTTCAAAAGTTTGTTTTTTGACATCAAATCTTAACAAGGGTTCTCCTCCTCTGACTATATAAATATCTCCTGAGCTATCTTCTAAAATAGAATGTGTAATCGAATTTGCCCCTTGAAACGATTCTTGTTTTTTTACCTCACCAGTATTATCTAAAATGTAAACTCCTTTTCTAGAGCCGATCCAGAATCTTCCACGACGATCATTCAATAGACTAAGCCCGGTGATTTTTTCATTGAGATTTGGTAGGAACTCACTTTGTGATTGGAATCTCAAGTGATCGTAAGACTTTTGTTGTAATGCAACTCTTTGGATCCCATCTTCACCAAGGAAATATATATTGTCGTTACTATCAGAAGCAATTGTTTTAATCTTAGAAAGATGTAAACCATTAGGGGTCAAAGTGTCGGACTTTATCCATTGAAATGAATCTGAATCTCTATTTAGAATCACCAGACCATAATCGTATAATGCGACCCAAATGTTATGATATTTGTCTTCGAAAGAACAATAGGCAAATACTGCGGGCAAACCATCAATAGAGTCTGACTTTACATAATGGTGATAAGCGTTTCCGTCATACTTAGTCAATCCTGATAATGTAGATGACCAAATGAATCCATACGAATCTTGCATCATATGAATAGACGTAGACATCGGTCCAAGATCATCGTCTAGATATTGGAAGCGATTATTGTTTTGGCTATAGCTTTTACCAACAAAGGTGAAAAACATAACAATCAATATGTAAATTCTATTTGTCAAATAAACTGACTAGTTTTTCCTTTTTACTTCTTGATACTTTGACCTGCTTACCGTTACTCATCAGCAGATAACCTCCATCGGCTTTTACATATTTTTGCATGTAATCTATATTGACAATATATGAATTATGTACTCTGAAAAAGTGGTAATCACATAAAGCTTGTTCTAGATATCTCAATGTTTTACTGATGTACAATTTTTTTCTATCAATAAAATATACAAAACTATAAGCACCATCAGCTTCACAGTAAATGATATCTTTTAGATTTATAAATTCTGTTCCTTCTAATGTTGGCAATGCAATTTTCTTAACATTATCATCATCTAAAGCTTTCAATTGATTAAGCAGAAATTTCACTTGATCTTGGGGAGACTTTATGGATTGTTGTGTTTCTACTTTCTTGATTGCTGCCTTGAGCTCGTCTTTATCGATAGGTTTGAGTAGATAATCTGTCGCGCTGATTCTGAATGCCTTCAATGCATATTTATCGTAAGCAGTTGTGAATACCACAGAAAAATAAATATCCCCGACCATCTCCAATAAATCAAAGCCGCTGATAATTGGCATATCTATATCCAGAAATACCATATCTGGTTTATGCTTATGGATAGACTTAATTCCTTTTTTTCCGCCTTGGCAGATGTCAACGATTTCTATCTCTGGACAATAATTACGTAAATCATATGCCAATGCATTGAGACATTCTTCTTCGTCATCTATCAATATTGCTTTAATCATTTGTGGCTCATTTGTGGCATTTTTAGTAAGATACAAAATAGTTAATCATCCACGAAATAAAGCCGGTGACTTAGTGAATGTGTCTTTTTGATTAACCAATGGTAACGTTGAGTCGTCAATATCCAATTAATCATTGTACATATCCATAGATTAATCTAACATACCATTCACCAATCAGACACCTCAGAAAGGGAATATTACATTCATCTTTATGGTAAGCTAGACTATTAAGAAATAATTGAAAAATTTAACCAAAGAACTATGAAAAATAGGAAACCAATCTTTCTTTGCTTTGCGCTATTATTGATAAGTAATACGATCAATGCTCAATTCTTGAAAAAATTAGAAAAAAGAGTAAAGGCAGCTACCGAAGAAGTAGTGATAAGAAAAACAGCTGAAGAAGCTTCAAAACAAACAGAGAAGACTATAGATGCTATGCTTAAAAATCCTAAAAGTAGCAATGAGCAAACAAATAATCCATCCAGGTCAGCAAATCAATCTAATGATGTGGCTACGGACGAAAAAATGTTAGAAGATTATTTAAACCAGCAAGAAGCCATAGACCTACCTGAATCATTTTCATTTGAATGGAAATATGTTTTAAAAATGGAATCCGATGCTTATAAAAAGAAACAAAAAAAGATGGGTGATACTAAAATTACCTACTTATTAAGTACGCAGTCGACCGCTTTTGCAACTCAATTTGATGGTGGCGAAATTGATAAAGGCTTAGGTCAAAGTCTCATGGTAATGGATCCTAGTACGGGCGTAAATGTGATGCTTATGGAAGTTGAGGGTAAAAAAATAATTCAAAATATGCCATCTGTAGCTGACGTCTCTCAGGAAAATTATGAAACCAATGACAACGTAAACAATTTCAAGATTAAGAAAATTGGAACAAAAAAAATAATGGGGTATACCTGTCAAGGTTTTGAAGTGCAATTAGAAGAAGGTGTGAGTACGATATATATAAATCCTAATTCACCCGTAAGCTTTAACAGAGGTGGAGATCCTAATTTTACTGCGAAAGGCTTTGATGCGGCATGGCTAAAGGAATTTGAAAATGGCTTAATGATGGAAATGACTTTTGTCAGTTCTAAAAAAGCAAAATATGATATGAAAATGACTTGTGTAGAACTTGTTAGAAAACCGCTTACGATAAACATTAGTGAATACAAGTCTTTTATGGAAATGGATAAATAGTAAAACTAAAAAATGATGATGGTTAAAATGAAAACAATTTATTTGGCAATATTTTTTGCCGTCGGAATATTTACATTTAATGCTTGTAGTAAAGATGATGATTGCTTGCAACAAACTTGGTATCAAGATAGTGATGGAGATAGTTTTGGCAATCCAAATAATTCTATAGAATCTTGTACACAACCAACAGCTTATGTTTTAGATAATACTGATTTTGATGATGCTAATGAAACTGCGTATGTAGGTGCTGTTGAAATTTGTGATGATAATATTGATAACAATGGAGATGGAAATATTGATGAGTGTGGTTTGTTGAACAAAATATCTGGACAGTGGACAGATAACTTTGGTACATCTTGGGTGATTAATAGTTCAACAATAACAAATATTTTAAATAATGGTGCTTCTTCCGTTTTTGAAATTTTAGTAACCGATAGTAATTCAGTAATCTGTTTGAACAACTTAAATAATTCTTTCGACGCTAATTTGTTTAGCAAATTTGTCTTTACAAACATTACAAACAACACGTTTAATCTTTGTCAGCCATTTTTTAATGAGACCTCACAAGCTGCTATTCAAAATAGTACTGATCCCACAGATCCAAATGATTTAGAGGTAGGTTGCGGAGGCTTCGCTTGGTCAGAAATGACAAGAAATTAAAGTTAAGCAAATCCAAACAACGTGATTACATATCAATGCTAGACTTGAACTCAAAATTCAAAACTTTGTATCCATTAATTCTTAATTTTTTATCATTCGCTTACACTGGATTAATGTAACATCTTCCTTGTTTAATAAATTTGAAATATCATATTTTATTGGATGATCTGGGAGGATTCCCTGATCATTTGGTAGATGTTTAACATTCGATTCAAAAGTTCTTGTTGCGATAAAAGGATTGATTTTTGTGTTTTCTAAAGTAAAAGATCTAGTGGAAGCATTGCATCTGAAAGTGGCGCCGGTTTCTTGACCGACGAAAATTCCAAAATGATTTTCTTTTATTAGCGCACACAATTGTCCTGTTGTGGAACCGCATCGCCCATTTATTAGGATATATGGTTTTCCTTTGAATCTATTTGGATTCGGTTCTATGTCCTTTTGTAAATCTGCATAACTATAGGTACCCGTTTTGTAATATTGATATTTTTTATTGGCAATATGTTGTAACAAATAAGAACCGCAATAGGGATCACCGCCACCATTATTTCTTAGATCAATAATTAAGTTTTCTATTTGCCGATCTTTAATGTCGGTAAAGCAATCATCTATAAATTTTTTAAACGTTTCAAAATTTTCTCTGTAATAATAAAAACTGCTTATTGTTATAATAGCTAAATCCTTTTCGACTTCATAACACAAATTACTTGCGCATTTTACTGGATTGTTTTCTTTCTCCGTATAGTTATGTATTTGTTTAAGAGATTTCGTAACAAGTTTACATTCTTGTAACAATTCAATTTCGTAGTTGTTGGAGAATTTGAATTCAAAAGCTGCATATTCACTAAACCCATTATTGATACGCTCCATTTTTAAACTCTTATTGTTAGCATCCGCAGAGATATGTTTGAAAAATTTGTTTTTTAATTCTTTAGCAGCTATTCCATTTACAGTTTTAATTTCATCGCCTCTAGAAATTCGATCTTCATTTTCAAATGGGTCTATTACAAATAATTGGTTATCTATATAATTAACTTTCACAGGGAAGAGTAGGGAGTCCGCTATGTCGTAGCGCAGACCGAGCGTAGGCACAACGGAATGTCCACAACCGATTGCTGCTATTAAGTTTCGACAAAGCCATATGAATTCTCCAATTTTCATTTCGTCAACAATTTCTTTTTTTAGATTTCCGACAAGGACGTCATATTCTTCCTTGGATATAAACTGATTCAATTGCGGATGGTTTTCAGATAGGAGATTTACCAATTGATTAAAATCTTGAAGATACTGTTCTCGTGAGAATATTGTCAAAACGCTTTGCCTTTCAATATTTTCATTCTCATTGTGCTCAATTTGGGCGCTAGTCGTGGCATTGTTTTGAATACAATTTGAAAAACAACCGATTAGAATCAGATAAAAAAATTGTGAATAAATGATTTTACTCATGATGGTGATTTTTTAGTTGGTAAATATGCTGTTATATTTGGTGCTATATCTCGTCAATATATTGTTGTGGTTGTTGTGCTAGTCACACTAGTCTTGTTTACATCTCCAAATGCTCGTTGATGGCTATTCTAATATACATCAATCGGATGTCTGGTCTCCCGTTCCTTTCGCTCCCTCAATATAATTCATATTCTATGAATTATGAAAATAGGTGTCTATCTATTAACGCTTTATTGCCAGAAGATACAAGAATGTTATTTTGTGATTGCCTTCATCATTTTATGCTTTAGAGATTTCTAATTGTTGATTTATTTTTTTGTGCTTCACGATTAAAAATATGGTGAGTGATAATTCGGAGATGATAGCTGGGATAGCAACCAATCCAACAAAGAAAAATTGATTGTTTGCAAAATCTTTAGACAAGAAACTTCCGAAACTGTTAATCAAATAACCGATGCAAGCAATCATTAGTGCATAGCCTATTAATTTAGAAATTAGCTTGGATCGTAGTATGAGGTGGGAAAGCAATCCTATATGAATTCCAAAAAACATAAAACTAAGATTCACATAGCTTTCATAATTTTTCATGGAAAGCATGGTTTGGGTTACCAACTGATTTTGAGTGAACGAATCGATGAAATGATTGTCGTGTATTAAAATAGAAAGCTCAAAAAGTTGTAAAAAACCAATAGCATAAATGGCGGCAAAAATAATTCGCATCCAAGCGGTGAGTAATGCAAGTTCTTTGTTGGTAGATCTAAATAAAAGGTAGATACCCCAAGCTGCAATAACATCACAAATAATTACTAAAAACCAACTACTAATTCCTATTCTAAAAAACAGCGGGTACTCAAGGATATTTTGATAGGTCAAAAGCCAATTTCCTTTTTCCAAAACCTTTTCGAGGAACATGCCATTTCCGATGATACTAATTGCAAATACTAAGGCATATGCTATCCCCGTAAATAGTGCGATATTTTTAATGCTTTTTTGATTCATAATGGTAGCGTCTTAATTTATTTAATAATGTAAAATTAAGAGGCAGCTTTATGAATTTCATTCACTTAAGTTACTTTCGTTATTAATAGAATTGTAGGATTAGAATCTAAATTTTTCGATAAATCTATAAAGCCTTGATTTTTTTGCTTCGTTTTGCATCATGGCAAAATGAAGATATAGAAAAATAAAACGAATCAATAACATCTCTTTTTCAGAGACTTATGTAAAATGGTTCTAAAGGTTTTTTGTTATCCTTTTTTTGATCCGGCTAAGTGATTGTGGTTTGATACCCAAGTAAGAAGCTAAATGGTATTGGGGAACCCTTTGTATTAATTCGGGTCGTTCAGTTACTAATTTTTTAAATCTATTTTCTGGAGATAAATTAATATATGAATCCAAGCTTTCTCTACTCGTTGCCAATTGTTCTTCATTTATGTTAATAAAGAGCTGATTTATTTCTGGGTATTTACTTAGAAGATTTTTTGTAAGTGACTTGTTACCTGCGGTAACTATTGAGTTTTCAAGGCAAGATATAAAATACTTAGAAGGCTTATTTGTTGTATAAGAAACTGGAGTAATAGCATCCTTTTCTATGAAAAAAGCAGTTGTTTTTTCTTCGTTATCTATCAAATAATAACTTCTCAGACAGCCTTTCAATACAAAATAACACTCTTTGGAATACTGTCCTTCCTTCAATAAAATATCATTTTTTTTAAATTCTTTAATGATATTGTTCTCTAGTATGATTTCAATACTACTTTTTGACAAATTCCCGTATGCTGATAAAAATTCAATTAAATTATTAATCATTTTCAAATTTAATTAACTAGAACGAATAATGGTAAAATTCATTCGCCTTTAATATTGATATGGTTAGAAAAACAAGAGGGAATACAACTTTCATTGCATTCCCCTTGTCGAAAAAAAAAGATTGAAACTAGAAATGAATCACTATTTCTTTGCTTTTTTGTCTATTAGTTTTTCCAATTTAGAGTCGGTAGCACCACCATTATTATCTTTTCCACCGTCTAAATATTTTTGAAAACTGATTAATTTTTGCCATTCACCCTCAGCAGCATATTCTGCTTGTTCTGGCCAGCTAGTAGGGTTGTGCATTTTAAATTTACTCCCTGCTTTATCTAGTACCTTTTGGACTTTAGCGACAGGAGTTGTTGCTAATTGTTTCCAAGTTTTGATGCCAGCTTTAGCAAGAAGTTCGCCGATCTTTGGTCCGATACCTTCAATGATTTGAAGATTGTTAGATTTTAAGCCATATACAGTTTCGGTATAGACTTCATCTGCATTTCTTTTCGGTTTAGTGGAAGTCTTTGCAGTTGCTGCCTCTTCATTAACAATAGATTTACGTAAACAACTTCTTCCAACTTCTCTTCCCGTTTCGTCTTTAAGGATTTCCATTGAATAGATACCTTTCTTGAGTACTGTATAGTATTCACGATTGTCGCGTAATCTCAATACTCCTGACAATTCTTGATCTCTCGCTGCGGACGTTTTAAAACCTTCGCTTCTAAGTCTAACACTTCCATCTTGATTGTACATAGCAAAATAGAATTGACCATTCTCATGCTTGAAAAGTGCGACGTTATTTTCTTTGTCATTCACTTTTTTGCCTTCGTATTCTTTACATGATAAATAATCATCTTCTCTATCTTCATCAGATTCAACTGCAACTACTTTTTTCGCCGTTTCTGCTACAGAAGCTTTTGCTTTGACAGCAGTTTCCGTTGATTTAGTTGCTGCTTTTTCTTCAACTTTAGATTTACGTAAACAACTTCTTCCAACTTCTCTTCCCGTTTCGTCTTTAAGGATTTCCATTGAGTAGATTCCTTTCTTTAGTACCGTATAGTATTCTCTGTTGTCGCGTAATCTTAATACCCCTGACAATTCTTGATCTCTAGCTTCAGAAGTTTTAAAACCCTCGCTTCTAAGTCTAACAGTACCATCTTGGTTGTACATAGCAAAATAGAATTGACCATTCTCATGCTTGAAAAGTGCGACGTTATTTTCCTTGTCATTCACTTTTTTGCCTTCGTATTCTTTACATGATAAATAATCATCTTCTTTGTCTTCATTGGATTCAGCTACAACTACTTTTTTCGCCGTTTCTTTTATTGGGGCGCTTGTTTTAGCTACCGTTTCTGTTGTCTTAGTTTCAGATACTTTTGGATTAATTTTCATTAAACAACTTCTTCCAACTTCTCTTCCAGTCTCATCACGAAGCACATTCATGTAGTAATTACCTCTTTCAATTTTAGAATAAAACTCAGGTTTAGCATTTAATCTAACAACACCAGATAGTTCTTGATCTCTCTCTTGAGCTGTTTTAAAACCTTCACTACGTAATCTAACACCACCGTGTGCATCATACATTACGAAGTAGAATTGACCATTTGTATGTTTGAAAAAAGCGATATTGTTTTTCTTATCGTTCACTTCTCTTCCTTCATATTCAGCACATTTCAAATAATCATCTTCTTTATCAACTTCTGTTGGAGGGGGAATACTGGTCACTTCTCTTTCCGTATATTTCTTATCGGAACGGATCATTCTTTCAACACCCGTTCTATAAGTTTTTAAGTTTGGACGATCACTAATGGCACGACTAATTTCTTCACCTTCTTTGGTTACTTGCACTTCTTTAATTATTTCTACAGGAACTTCCTTAATCACTTCAATTTCTTTAATGACTTCAACTTCTTTGATGACTTGAACTGGTACTTCCTTTATTACTTCAACTTCTTTGATCACCTCTTTAGTGACTTCCACTTCCTTGGTGACTTCCACTTCAACTTCTCTAATGACTTCCACTTCTTTTACAACTTCGACTGGCACCTCTTTGATGACATCACGTGTGACTTGTACTTCTTTAGTAACGGGTACTGGTATTTCTTTTACAAATTCTAACGATTTAAGTACTTCAACCGTATTAACCAGCTCAACAGGTACTTCTTGAAGAACCGTAACAGTTTTGACAACTTCCACGTTTTCTACAACAGGTTTAGCTACTTCTTTGGTGACTTCAACTTCTCTAAATTTGGTTACCGTATTCGTTACTTCAACAGGCACTTCTTGTATTACCTCAATTTCTTTAATCACTTCAATATCGTTCGTGACAATAACGGGAACATCTCTTGTTAAATTAACTTCTTTGATTACTTCTTCCGTTTTGTGCATCACAACAGGGACTTCCACTTGCAACGTAACTTCCTTAACCGTTTCTATTGTGTTATTTGTAACAATAGCTAGTTCTTTGTTGACTTCAACTTCTTTTATTACTTCCACTTTGGTTTCAACAGGAATTGGCACTTCTTTAAAAACTTCAACTTCTTTTACTTTTTCAAATACTGTTTCCACAGGAACAGAAACTTCTTTAGCTACTTCAACTAACTTAACACGTTCCACTGTATTTAGTAGCGGTGTAGGCACTTCCTTAATCACTTCTACAACGTCTACTTTGTGAATGATTTTTTCTACCTCGACAGGAATTTCTTTGACTACTTCAACCTCTTGTATTTTGACAACTTCAACGATGACCTCTACAGGAACTTCTTTAATTATTTCTTTGACTACTTCAACCTCTTTGATCACTTCAACTTCTTTAATCACTTCGACAGGAATTTCCTTGATTACCTGAACCTCTTTTACTTTTTCAATTTCCCTTATTACTTCGACAGGTACTTCTACTTTTACAATTACTTCCTTGAATACTTCAACCTCTTTAATTACTTCGACAGGCACTTCTTTAATCACTTCCACTTCCTTGATCACCTGTACTTCTTTAACCACTTCAACCGGCACTTCCTTAATCACTTCTACTTTTTTAATCACCTCACGGTCTTTGTAAACAGGTACGGAGACCTCCTTTATGACTGGCACTTCTTTGATACGCTCAACCACATTCGTAACGACTACAGGCACTTCCTTAACCATCGAAACTTCTTTGAATGTTTCAATTTCCGAAGTTGATATCACTGGTACTTCTTTCACTAATTCAACCTCTTGAACATTAGTTACTTCCCGCACCACCTCGACTGGAACATCTCTTGTAACTTGAATTGGTTGGAAGACATTAACTTCCTTTATTACTTCGACAGGTTTTTCTTTCATTACTTCTACCTGTTGGATAGTAGCTTTCTCTCTCATAATTTCTACAGGGACTTCCTTAATCACCTCAATCTCTTTGATTACTTCTACCGTCTTAACCGTCTCTACGGGTATTTCTTTAATTACTTCAACTGTTTTTATAGTTTCATAGGTGGGCATCATTCGATCGTCCAAAAGGATTTTATAGACGTCTTCAGATTGTTTTTTGTTTAAACCGACCCCATTAATAAGTCGATTTATAAATTTGTTTTTTTCAGCCTTCATCTTAAATAAGAATTTATTGTTAAAAAATAAGGTGTACTAAATTATCTCTACTATCTCTAAAACAGACAGGTTTCTTCAAAACATAACATAGGTCAGTCATTGCAATCATTGTGCGCTTTCGAGCATTTTGGAAAGTTGTAATTGACCTTTTGTAATGCTTAAATATAGAAGCGATTTATCGAACAAAACTGACACAATACCATTAAAAATTTGATTGTAATTTCCCAAATCACTTTTAAATATCTTCGAGAAATATTCTTGAGTTGAAGATCCAAATTTTAAATTGAGGCTAATGAATTCGCTGGATTAAATATTCGTTTTCCTGATGGAAATGGAGATTGGAATATTATTTACTTTCAGTTAATAATCAAATAATGACAGATTATTTTAACTAGAAATGAATACTTTATAGCAATAAAAAAAACCATGGAAATTCATCCATGGTCCGAAGTTTTGACGCTTCATTGGTGTGATGTTAGATACTAGAATTTATTCATTCTTAATAAGTCAAATATAGTATGAAGCTTGCAAACAAATCAGTCATACTTCCATTACAAAAGCATTATATGCTATTTATTTTAAATGTTTCTAGAAATAATTTTTTGAAAATTCTTGGGATTTAAGGGCAGGTTAATGAGTGTCTTTTTGTCTTAAAAATAATATTAAAAGCATAAAGAAAGCCATAGAAACAAACGTCCTTGGCTTTCTATTTTGTATCTACTTTAGTGTTTAATTAGTGTGAAGAGCGAAGCAGTATGATACAACTTTTTTAAAGGTCAAATCTAAGAGGGTAGTAGGCAAAAAAACAGTCATACTTCAATTACAAATTACACCTAAGCGAATCTGTTTAAGACTTTTTAACATGATCTGTTGGCAGTTTTCCAAATCTCTTTTTAAATATCCTTGAGAAATATTCAGGAGTGGTGAACCCGACTTTGAAACTCACTTCTGAAACTGTAGAGTAAATTCTATTTTCTATTAAATGTCTTGCTGTTTGGAGTCTCACTTCTTTTAAATAATTGCCAGGAGTCATACCTGTTAGTTTCTTTAATCTTCTTCCAAGCTGCCTTTCTCCTAAATGAACATGAAATGCGAATTGGGCCACATTAAAGTTTGATTTTTCTATATTATTGAGTGCCACTTGTTCCACTTCTTTTAGCCATCTAAAGTCAACAGAATCTGTTTCTTTTAACTCATTAATAAGTTCAAAGGCTTTTTTCTTGTCCTTATGCTCATCGGATATTACAATGACCTCTTCATTTCCTCGCTTTTCAATTTTCGTTTTGATATCATTTTTCTCTACTAGATTTTTGATTCTTGCTACTAGTTCGTCTGGCTCAAATGGCTTGATCATATAGTCATCTACTCCAATTGTGAATGCTTTTATTTTATCCAAAATATTGGCGCGAGCCGTCAAGAAAACAACGGGCGTTAATTGCCATTTTTTAATTTCTCGAAGTGATTCTAAAAAAGTAAATCCATCCATTTCCGGCATCATGACATCGGAAATAATAAGATCAAAATTGGCCACTTCTTTTTTCAATAGCAATAGTGCCGTTTTTCCATTGTTAGCAGTTTGGATATTAACAAACGGATCCAACAATTCACTCACAAATTCTAACATCTGCAAATTGTCTTCAACTATTAATATGTTTTTGCGTTTAGGTTCTCTTTTTATCTCTTCCTTAACTTTTGCTATTGGTTTTTCCGATGGACTAACAACAGGAGTCACGATTCCTTCTACTTTTTCTTTTGGGAAAATAAATGTAAATGTAGATCCTTTTCCAATTTCTGATGTGGCAAAAATCTCACCTTTCATTAATGATGCTAATTCCTTAGACAACGCCAAACCAATTCCCAATCCACCCATTAAATTGTTTTCAGCCTGCTTTGTTTGATAAAACCGTTGAAAGATATGCGGTAAGTCATTTTCGTGAATACCCAATCCAGTATCTTCAACTTCGATTTTCATTTGATTCGCTTCTTCAGATACTCGAAGGTAAATCGTGTCTCCACCTTCGCTATATTTAAATGCGTTTGATAAGAGATTAACTACTATTCGTTCTAGCTTCTGGACATCTAAGTTTAAGTGCAAATTGGGCACGGTATCGTAAACAAACTTGAATTGGATATTACGATTGTCAGCTTCTGGGGTGAAATTATTAACCCACTTATCAAAGGCATTGCGCAATTGTACAGGTGCTTTATTTAAAACAATTTTCTTCGCATCCAATCGATTCAGATCCAAAATTTCTTCCACCAATTGTTTTAGTTGATTCCCATTAGCGGCGATTGATTTCAATGTTTTTATAACCTTTTCTACTTCTATCTTATCCGACTGAACCAGTTGTTTAATCAGTTGTTGGAGTGGTCCAATAATTAAAGTTAAAGGAGTCCGTAGTTCATGCGTCACATTTGTGAAGAAGCGAGATTTGATTTCATCTAACTGTTGAAGTTCTTGTGCTTGTTTTTCAATTACTCGTTTGTCATCTTCTATTTCTTGTGTTCGACGAGCCACTTCCATCTCCAAATTCTGCTTATCTTTTTCTAAAACGTAGGTTCTTCTCTTTATAAATAATGTGACCAAACCAAATAGCACGACCATCATCAGCAAGAGGAACCACCATCTCATATAAAATGGAGGAAGCATTTTGATAGGTATCTTAATCTCGTTTTCTGCCCATATTCCCTTATCATTTTTTGCCTTTATGTAAATGTTGTGTTGACCAGAGGATAATCCATTAATTAATATCGAATTTTCGTCCATCGGCAGCCAATTGTTTTCAGATTCATTGTCAACTTTGTAAAAATATTTGCAAGCTGATGGATTTTCATAACTAGCTAACGCCGCGGATATTTTTACCGACTTATATTTTGGACCTAAGGTTATTGTTTTTCCCTCTTTAAACGACTGCAGATCTGTAATTTCCTTGTTACCCTTGGTTTCCAAAAATGATAACGAAGTTAAATGAAGAACAGGACGTTGTTTTGAAACATCAAAGTCTTTTGGATGAAAAGACGTAACTCCTTGAATCCCACCAAAATACAACGTGCCATCTGCATCTTCATAGTTGGATTGAAAATTAAATTCGTCATGTACAATTCCCTCAGTTGTCTTATAATTGGTGACTTCTCTAGTTTGCTTGTTAAAGTGCATCAATCCATTATTACTTGGCAACCATAGATAACCTTTATTGAATTTATCCTCATAAATTGCATAAATCGTATTATCAGCAAGTCCTTCTTTTGTTGTGATCCGTTTGGGTTTGTTATGTGGAAACTCCCAATGAAACAACCCGCCCATTTTCGTACCGAGCCAGAGCGTTCCATCTTCCTGATCTTTATGAATATAACTTATGAAATCATAAGCTAGACTATTGTTAGCAGAACAATAGTGATTAATTATCCCCTTGTTAATGTCCAATTGATAAACACCAAAAGTAGAAGCTATCAGAAAATTGGTTTCATCAATTGGTTCAAAATCATAAATGGCAGATTGACTTATTTCGGGAAAATTATTTATACTTTCGTAGGGTAGAAATTTTCGCTTTTCTTCATTATATACATACAAACCGAATTCGCCTCCAGCCCAAAGTCGAGGGTCATTTTTATGTTCATAAAAATTAAAAATCGTTCCTTTTTTACCATCAATTTGTTGCAATTCTACTTCGAAGGGGCTGCTAGATTTTATTTTATGAAAAGAGTACATAGAACCACCTAACCAATAATTATTTTTTGTATCGAGATAAGCTCCTTGGCCATAAATTATTTCCGAATTAATTAGATTTTCTTTTTTTGAATCCTTGTCAATTTCAAAAAGACCAGTGTAGGACGATATCCATAGGTTTCCATTATTACCTCGAATTATTCCTCGAGTACTTTTTCCTTGTAATAGTTTTTTGAAGTTATTCTTTTGAAAATTCATCTGAAAAACACCTTCGTAAGTACTTACCCAAATCGTATTTTCTTTGTCAACTAAAACATGAGAAGGTGTAATTTTTACTAATTTATCTTTTAAAGGGAATTTAATTGGAATGACATCATTTGTATGGTAATTAATTAATAACATTTCATTGACGGTGCCAATGTTGGCAATAATAAATTGACCATTAATAGATTCTATTTTAAAATCATGGATATTATCTACATCTAAATTATTTAGAAATGCTGGTTTTACAAATGGAGCATTTTGGTTTTCTTTTACATAAATTTCATCTCCATAAATAAACCAAAATTTATCATGCTCATCAATCGTAAAACTCATAACACCTTTTGGAATCACCTCATATTGTTGATAACCAATACCAGGAATTGCTTTATATAAGATACCATCAAAAAAGAGCCAGTTGGTTTCCGCTGAATCTTTATCAATGAAAAAACGGGGATTTATTTTACCATCAACGGTAGGAGAAGGAAACTTTCCAATTTTTTCGAACCTTCCATCTTGATATTCAAAAATTTCGTTTGTTTTTTTATTTGAAAGCCATATTCCAGTTGGGCTAAATATATTAAGGGCATCTTCCAACGGAAATGGTAGTACAATGTTGGGATAATCTTTAATTGCAATTAGCGTATCACTATTGTTTGTTAGGATAGAAAAGTCAATGACACCTTTGTTGTAGTCGAAATGCTGAAACCAGAGATTGTTTTCAGCATCTTCTGCGACCCGTTCTACAGAGAGCGGTACATTATTTATTCTATTTCTTTGGTAAGGACGGAATTCGAATCCATCAAACCGATAGACACCCACATCTGTACAAATCCACATAAACCCACGACTATCCTTGAAAGTAGAACGGATATTTCGAGTTTCTAGACCTTTCTCAAGGTTGTAATGAAAATTTGTCGTCTGAATATACTCTTGTGCGGAAGCAGAAAAGGAAAAAATAATTAGAACAAATACAAAATAATAAGTACACCTAATCACAACATCTGAGTTTATAAGTCATATTGGGGGATGATCAAATGGTAATTTTTTCGCAGTTTTGACATTGCCGAAAAAAAATAAAAGTGTTTATCTGTGTCTATGTTAAGGAGTGCAAACTTAGCTAGGGCCCCTGTTAAATATACGACTTTTAACCCTTAATTTTAAGTCAATTATAGTCATTTTGTTATTCCACAATGTAGAATACGTTTGTTACAATAGCTCTAGCAAATCAAGTTAAGATGTCAAGATTCAGCAATAACGATCAAGCAATTCGGTGTGAGACAGATTTGGTAATCTAATTGTGAACTAACAGACGAATTGTGAGCAGATGTAATTTTCCAGATTACCTATAAATATTTTCGAGAAATACTCGGGAGTTGGTCATCCAACATAGAAAGCGTGGCTGGAGTATTCGCTCGTTCAGATAGTCGATATGAGTTTTGGAAAACAGACAATGGATTATGTTAGAAACGTCTTAAAAATGTTACATTGTTGTCATTTATAGTGGGAATGTGACTGTATTGTATATACACAATACATCTATATTTGACTTGTAGAAATTGAATTATATAGTTAGACTTCTTATTTCAAAACTGAAAGAGAACAATGAAACTAAACGCACGCTTTCTAAGCATTCGCTCACGCATTATTTTGATGTTGTTGATGGTCAGTACTTTTGCAGCTTTTGTTTTGATATATATCGGGTATCAAAATGGTAAGGAAGCAATCACACAAGGTAGTTTCAATCAACTCAAAGGGATTCGTGCGTCTAAACAATATCAAATCGAGACTTATTTTGAGCAGACAGAAAGTGTCGTGGAAATCATGGCAGACAATAAGGAAATACTTAACGCACTCAAGGATTTCAAAAAAGGATTCCGTAAACTATCAAATAATAAACTGCAAGTAGATTGCAGACAAGAATTGTCTATACACTACGATAAGTTTGTGGATCGGCTCTCCGAAAATATGGATATCAAACCTTCTACGGAATTATATTATCCTACAAGTCAAGCTGCTTGTTATCTACAATACGAATACATAGTACAGAATGATAATCCTATCGGTGAAAAGCACTTGCTTAGATATGCTAAGGATAAGAGTGACTACTCTCAGGATCACCGAAAACATCACGATTATTTATCGAATATTGTCACCAAATTTGGTTTTTATGACCTCTTTTTAGTCGATTTGGAAACAGGGGACATTGTGTATTCCGTCTATAAGGAAACTGATTTTGCCACTAATCTATACTCAGGACCATACCGACAAAGTAATCTTGCTGATCTCGCTCATCAATTGCGTGACAACAGAGATATTAGCAAAGCTCAAATCGTTGATTTTAAATCCTATCGACCTTCTTATGGCGCACCCGCTTCTTTTATTGGACGTACTATCACGGAAGGTAGTGAAACAATCGGTGCACTTATTCTACAATTGCCAATAGATGAGGTAAATAATATTATGACTGGTAACGGAAATTGGAAAGAAGATGGTTTGGGAGAAAGTGGGGAGACTTACCTTATTGGCGAAGATTATTTAATGCGCTCTGTTTCTAGATTTTATTTACAAGATACATTGGGCTTTAAACAAGTAATGAAAGATATTGGTGTCGATGATGAAAAGACGGATCTAATGTACCGAGTCGGTACTACGATTTTACAACAGCGAGTCAAAACGGAAGGAGCAGAATTGGCATTATCTGGTAAAAAGGATATTAAAATTATAAAAGATTATCGAGGCGAACCTGTATTAAGTGCTTTTGCTCCCTTGAAAATAAACGGACTAAAATGGGCCATCTTATCGGAAATAGATGAAGCAGAAGCCAATTTGCCTATTGAAGCTTTGAAAAAGAAGGTCTTTATAGCCCTATGTGTAATCACATTGTTGGTTACTTTTCTTGCCATGTATTTAGCAGCTATTTTTGTGAAACCAATTGAAAAATTAACAGATGGAGTCCGTAAACTGAGCGCAGGTGATTTCAGTAGCCGTATTGAACTTGAAGGGAGCGATGAGTTTTCTGAATTGGGTAAGCAGTTTAACAAGATGGTTACGGATATTGATGCACAACAACACAAAATAGAAGAGCAAAGCATAGAAAATGAACGGCTAATGCTCAATTTTATTCCAGAAACAATAGTTACACGTTTGCAAAAAGGGGAAAAGAATATTGCAAACACTTACTCTAATGTGACATTAACTGCGATTGATGTAGTTGGCTTTTCGGAATTGACTGCTAAAATTGGTGCACGTGAGGCCGTTACTTTACTTAATCATCTCATTGATGCATTCGATACAGCGGGCAAAAAGCATTATGTCGAAAAATTGCGGACCATTGGTGATACTTATTTTGCTGCATGCGGACTATTCTCACCTCGATTAGACCATGCCAAAAGAGTGGTAGATTTTGCCAAAGAATTAAAATTAATCATCGGACAATTCAATATCAATCATCAACTTTCTTTGTCTTTAGAGTTTGGTATTCATTCTGGTGAAGTGACTGCAGGTATCATTGGAACGACCAAGTTCAACTACGATTTGTTTGGTCAAACTGTTAATGATACTTTTAGCATCAAAGATGAAAAGATTAATAATACGGTACTCGTCTCGAATACTGTGTACGAACGCACGAAAGATTTCTTCGAGTATGAAAAATTGGAAGTGCAAAATTCCAATCCAAGGATAGAGTCGATTTGGATGTATACAAACGATAAATAAAAAATACGCGCAAAACATATGTTTGATTTTTCGTTCAGTGACTTTTTTGGTGGAGAAATATATCAATATGGCCTGCTTATGATCATTGGTGTACCGGTATTGGTCATTGTATTCAATGAGCTTATTTATCGAATGGATAAAGATGCGCTTAATCTATCACCACCCATACGGCTGATTCGCAATATTATTCTGCCATTGGTGGCCATTACGGTAGTGTTTACACAGGTTGCTGGATATACGAGAGATACCAATTTCGTTAAAATAATCGAGACCATCATCTGGATTCTGGTGATCAATGCTTTGATTGCGATTATCAATGTCTTATTTTTTACAGGAGGAGAAAGAAGTTTAATAAAAAGTAAAGTACCTCAATTATTTCTTGATATTTTTCGAGTATTCATGGTTTTGCTTGGCGGTGCAATCGTTTTGTCAGCAGTTTGGGGAGCAGATTTAGGCGGTTTGGTGACCGCTTTGGGATTGGGTTCATTTGTTTTAGGTTTGGCTTTGCAAGATACGCTTGGTAATTTATTTTCTGGAATTGCATTGTTATATGAGAAGCCATTTTCAGAAGGAGAGGTTATCAAAATAGAAGACAATATTGGTACTGTGATCGAAATGAATTGGAGAGCTATTCGTTTGCTGACCCGAGAAAATGAAATGGTCATCATACCACATCTTGTTATCGGACAAGGCATCATCGAAAATTATAGTCGACCTAGTAGAGCTCATATCTTAAAAGTAAACTTGGGTTTCGCTTACGACATTGCACCCAATCGAGTCAAAGATGCACTGATGGAAACTTGTCTTGCAACACCTGGCATTTTGCACGACCCGCCACCTGAAATAAAAACTTCGGATTATGCAGCATCACAGATTGTTTATGAGATTGAATTTGCCATCATGGGATATATGACGCATGAAGAAATCATGGATGATTTTATGACGCGGGTATGGTACACTTCTCGTCGATATGACTTGACAATTCCTTTCCCTCAATTGGATATACATCAAAGAAGTGACAATAAATCTATTGTGCATGAAAAATCTATTCGCCTAAATCAAGTCCTGAATACCTTGCCTAATCTTTTGCCAATAGATTATGATAATGTCAAAGACATAATTGGAGGAACGGAATTGGAATACTATGGAAGAGGGGAATATGTTATTCAACAAGGAGATTTGACAGGCACACTTTACATTCTAATAGAGGGCAATGCAAGACTTTCAACAGCAGATAAAACTGGTACCCAAGTCAAAGTCAGCTCATTGGAAAACGGTGATTTTTTTGGGGAAATTACTCTATTTACCGATAAAACAGGATCCTTTTCCGTTTTAGCAATGAGCGACCTGGAGGTATTGGCAATCAGTCCTGCCGAGGTCATGCTTATGATAGAACGTAATCCACGCTTAGCACATTACCTCGACAAAACAATGGATATGCGGAGAGAAAAAATAGTTGAATTAAATTTAGACTAGATCGTATCTCTTTCTTGTTCACTGGCGAACAACATTCTTGTTCCGCAATGGAGTCTAATCAACGAAAAATCTAACTGAAATTTGAAAATTTAATAAATTCTCATTTAAAAATTTGGGAATAGAATTCGGAAGTATGATTTTAACCGGTATTGATATCTCTGTCAACCTGAGAAAAAGATATGATGTGATCAGCTAAGATTTCTTTTCGCCTTTTTTTTTCTTTACAAATTCAATGTTTGAAAGTCCAATATGCTGCATTTATATCCATTAGTGCATGAGCAATGATTACTGGAGTAATTCTTCCCGTCTTAATATATGAAATCATAAGGCATATGACTAATGGAAAAAATGTTACCAATCTCCAAACCATATATCTCAAATCAAAAATTAGTGGTAAAAAACTATGTTGGAGTGCCCAAAAAAAACCAATAAATATTATAACTTTTATTTGGCTATGTTTCTTCATCAATCTCGGAAGACTATACGCCTGATATGTTAATTCCTCTGTTGTAGACCAGATAATCCACCAGATTAAGATACTATAAAAAAAAGCCCATCTTGGCAATGTTCTTTCGGCAAGCTGTCCCGAAATTAAGTTTAAGGTATTTTCATTGAATATTAAGTAACCTGTTCCAAACGAATATAACAATCCTATTAGCGGGAATATCAAAAAAAATATCAGGAGACCTGATTTTATATCTTTTACAAATTTAACTTTGCTAAAATCCAAAAGAGATGATATTTTCTTGCCTTCTTTTTTTAAGGCCAGAAAAAGTAAAAGTAAGCATGATAAATCTACGACAGTCCCATAAACAGTCCACCATTCAGCAGCACTTACCCAAGGGGTTTGATTTCCATTCGAAAAAAATAAGAAAGCTAAGATTCCTTGGACACCTACCAAAAGGATACATCTTGCTAAAACGATAGCAATAGCAAAATTGACTATTTGTCCATTTATTTCTAATGAATCTATTTTAGGTTTTAGCTTATTTTCCAAAGTCGTAGATAGTTTTTTTCCTTTTTTTGTGAAAGCTAATAACAGTTTGTGCAAAAACCCACCAATTTCATTTTCCGAGCTTCATTTTTTATTCAGAGAATTAGAATGAAATTACACAATTCTCTAAACCTTTAAAAAAGGTCTTATTTATGCTTTTACCCGCAAATTGAATTAACATGATAAATTTAGGCTAATCATCATTTTAAACAAAATGTTTACGGATTTAGAATGTTTCAAGTGCGACGTTCAGCAGCGCTGTGAACGGCACACTCCGTCAACTAATTGTTAGAGGAGCCATCTAGTAAAGTATTTTTATTTATTTCCGATTAGTAAAATGTTTTAAAGCATTTATTATTGATAATCTCATATCCAGAAAAGAAGATATTTGATAAACAAATGACTACAAACGAGTGTTACAGAAATGTTTCTTATTTTATTTTTGAAAGCAAAAAGGAGTAACCTAAAACTGACTATTATTTGTCATATATATAAATAAGCAGTTATATTCTCATCCATTTAGTTATTTTGTAATCGAATAGCGACCTTTGAAATCAAGTTTATTTTTTGATTTACCTTAAAAAACATTTTATGAAGCAATTTAAATTACTAACAATAATTAGCATTCTTTTTATAAGTCAAAGTCTTGTTGCACAAACTGATGGTGCTGACTTTTTTCTAAATATCCTTACGCCATATTACGAATCTATTCCATCTTCTGAAATTGGAGGGGCACAATTTGGTGGATCTATTGACACGCCAATTTATGGAGAATTAGCTTATGCGACCAATGGAATAGACTCGCTGGCATGCACTTCAGTGAATAGTTTATCACAAAAAATTGCGCTGGTAGATCGAGGAGAATGTTTGTTTGTAGAAAAAGCAATAAATGTAGAAGTTGCTGGTGCCATCGCTTGTATCATTTGTAACTTTAATGATGAGGTAGTTACAATGGCGAATTTAGATAGTACGGTAGTCACTATTCCAACTATAATGCTTTCTTCAAGTGATTGTCAAAATTTAAAGGATGCTTTAAATAGTGGTGAAATTGTAGAGCTCGGATTGTCAACGGAATCATCTCCCGTTAGTAAGATTATAGGTCAAGTTGCTCATGATGAAAATCTAAATTGTACAGTCGATAGTGGAGAAAATTCATTGGGTAATTTCAAAGTGACTGTTGAAAAAGATAATTATACTCGAACTACTTATACTGATGCGTTTGGAAATTACAAGTTGTTTGTTGACACTGGGAATTATGTTGTTCAAGTTATTCCACCTTCCTTTATTTGGACTAATTGTAGTGTGCCTGTAAATGTTTCATTTCCAGATTATGAGCTGGAAGAAACAGTTAATCTTCCAATAGAATCAGTCCTTAGTTGTCCTGCACTTACCGTAGATATTGCGAGTCCAATTTTAAGAAGATGTTTTGAAAATAATTTTTATGTCGATTACTGCAATGTTGGAAGTGTCGTTGCTGAGAATGCATTTGTGACCCTTACGCTTGATCCATTGTTTACAATAGTTTCGAGTTCAATCCCATATGTTGAAAATAACAATGATTATACATTTGAACTTGGAGATGTTGAATATGGTGCTTGTAGTGCTTTTCAATATGTTGCGGAATTAAGTTGTGATGCAGAACTTGGTATGACTTTTTGTTCCATCGCTCAAATTTTTCCAGATGATGGTTGTGCTTTGCCTGCTCCAGATTGGGATGGAGTTGATATTGCGATGCAAGGAACATGTGATAACAATGACCTCCAATTTTCAATTTTAAATAAAGGAGCTGACATGACCACTCCTTTAAATTATCGAGTCATTAGAAATGCAGAAATTTGGGAAGAAGGAACTTTTCTATTAAACGAAGGAGATGCTCAGCTGTTAAATTTTTCGGCTGATGGAGCTACTTATCGAGTAGAAGCAAATCAATCCGAAAATCATCCTTGGAATAATCTACCAAGTGCAACTGTTGAAGGTTGTGCGACCAATGGTATATTTGAAACTGGTTTTTATTCTATGTTTCCAGTTGCAGATTATGGGGATACTTATGATGAGTTGTGTCAAGAAGTAGTAGGATCTTATGATCCAAATGATAAACAAGGTTTTCCTAGAGGTTATGGCGACGAACATTACATTTATCAAAATGTTGATTTGCAATATTTAATCCGTTTCCAAAACACAGGTACAGATACTGCTTTTACTGTAAAAATCACCGATGAAATTTCTGAATATCTGGATTTGAATACGTTCCGTCCAGGAGCAAGTAGCCATAGTTATATAGTAGACATCATAGATCGAGAAATTTCATTTACATTCGATAACATTATGCTGCCTGATAGTTTCGTCAATGAACCAGCATCAAATGGTTGGATTGAATTTGAAATATCACAAAACGTAGATGTCCCTTTAGAAACACTGATCGAAAATTCTGCTGGAATTTATTTCGATTTCAATGATCCTATTATTACCAATACTACTTTCCATAGAGTAGGGGACGATTTTTTGCCGATTACTGTTGAGACGAAAGAAGTAATTCCAGAAAATTTTGAGTTAATCCTTTCTCCAAATCCAGTGAGACGCGGAACAGCTGTTTTTATAGAAGGGAATTTTAATCAAAATTCGGCATACAATATCTTCAGAATTGATGGACAACAAATAGATAGTGGTCGGACTAATAATGGACAAGTTCATTTATCCGAAAAACTCATTGCTGGTGTTTATTTGTTGAAATTGACGAATGCGGAAGGGCAGATTGAGGTAGGTCGATTTGTGATTTATTGATAAGTCGAATGTTTTAGATAACAATATTAAAATGTGGAATCACTGTTAGAAGTTGGTTCCGCATTTTTATTGGATTCCTTTTATAATCGCCAATAAATTAGATTTATCATCATCAGATCAATCTCAAGGCACTATGAATAGTTACTCGTACTTTGAACGACGAACATGTACACTTTTACCGTTCGATACTAATAACAAATTCCCAAAGGAGTAGGAAAGACAACTATTACAAAAGACGTAAGAGTCTTATTAAATTAGGCGTCAAAAAAGAAATGGCTTGTGCATGGAGCAGAAGCAGAATGGGTAACAGGCGCATCTCATAAAGTCCCATTTTGGGCTCAACCATAACGATTGCTCGTTTAAAACAACGTGGTTACATTTCCGTGATGGAATATTATCATGCCGTTAGGTCAAGTCATTGAACCGCCTAGTACAGCTTGTCCCGAGATAATCGAGGAGAACCGTATGGCAGGTGGTGTTAGAGGCGCACTCCGTCAACTGTTTGTTGGTGGAGCCGTCTACTCGATTATAGGTTTTAAAAGTTTGATGTTATATAATTTATTTCTCATCAGAAATGATAGTCCCAACTTCTCCAATAGCATCGGATACATTCAATCCTACATCTCCAATAAAACCTTCTACAAGATTTTCACTTCCTCCAAAAAGAATAGCAAAAATCAAAAGAAAGTCTCCAAAACCCCAACTAAATTTCCACTTCTTTCTTTGAAATTCATTCTGAATTAATGCTCTTGCAATTAGTTCAATTTCACTTTCCCATTTCGAAAATTTAATTATTCTTAAACTTTTCCCTCGGATCAAATTGGTCTTTCTATTTTCAATAATCTCGATTGCCTTTACTGGTTTAACACTTTTCTTTATAAGAATAGAATAACTAATTTTTTCGTTACTAATTTCCTTATAAACTTCGTTTAAATATTTAATATTAACTGTGTTTTTTGAAAATTCAATTTCGTGGATTTCATGATTTGTTTTTTTGTAATTAATAATACTTGTAATCAAAAAAGACAATCCAATTGGCAAAGTTAATAGGTTCCAAAGCCAATGTAATTTTGATAGTCCAAGATAAATTATTCCTAAACTGAGTAAACCCAGAAGGATGAATAACACTTTATTTGTTTTATTATCTTTTCTTCGAAACTTCTTTCTTGTTTTTTTTATCATGACAATTTACGATTTTGTAATATATCGCATAACTTACTGCCCAGCTTGTTGAATAACTTCAATACTTAAACCTTACTACTTCATAGCTATTATCCATTCTTTAACCAACTGTACTCCTTCATGATGGACTAATTTTCTAGCTACCTCTGGCATCATTTCTCCCGGATTATTGGTTTCCATTCGATAGACCATAATTGACTTTTCTGGATGTCCTTTTACAATATCATATTGTCGTCCTCCTGAACCTTTACCTGCTGCGATAGGATGCTTACCAATACCTAAATTAAATTCATTAGTTTCAAATTCAGTGAGG
>CALDGQ010000068.1 GCA_937941765.1 uncultured Saprospiraceae bacterium | reverse complement strand
GCAGAATGTAGAAGTTGAGTACGCGAGTATACACGTATATTAACGAATTTCATGCTTAATTGTCCACGTACTCTACTTCGACATTCGATATTCTGCGGTTGGATATTCTGCGGTTCAGTTTCCGAAAACATATTCGCACAGCCTGACGTACTCCTACGCGACCCAAAGGTTTCCAACCTCTTGGCTATTTAGTCTGACGTGTGCACATAGTTACTCGTCCTATTTTTAATTTTTAATTTTACATTTTTAATTTCGTTTACTCCCAAATCACCAATTCCTTATTCAAAAAATCAATAGAATGTAAACGTTCTTTTAAAAAAGCATAACCTAACAAGCCATCTAATTCAACACCATAAGCATTATTGAAGTCAGATAGATCGGTAATGATAAATCGGAGATCATTGTACACTTCTGTTTTCCCAACTTTCAAAGTTCCTAGTTCAATAGCCTTTACAATTGTTTTGTTACTATTGACGCTTTGTATATTGGCGTTTTCAATACTTTCGTATTCGGTGTCTTTAATTTTCTTTGCATCAGCGGCATGAATCACATTGACTTCAGCACCCGTGTCGATACCAAATCGGAATTTCTTTTTTCCAATGCTCACTTTTATGATTGGTAAATGTCCGTGCATTTTGAAAGGAATCGTTTTAAGCCGTTTTTGACCCTTGTACTTTTGGATTGCGTTGCCATCAAAAAAGGAAACTAGTAAATTGTCATAATCGAATAACAACTCTTTGTCTTTAAACATATCATAACCGATCAATCCTGCTATTGCTGTTTTTTTCGAATTTTCGATATGACTGATATCCAAGGATAGGCACTTGATTTTTTCTCTGATAAATTTCCCTAATCTAAATTTTTCGATTTTCGATTCTGAGACATGCATTTGTCCACCTACTCCAACTGCTAATAAACTGGCATCTTCTTTTTCAACTCTTTTATTTAAAATTAAACAAGGTGCTCCCGTATCCAAAATATAAGCTCCTTTTTTTCCATCATTCTCGGCATTCATTAAAATCAATCCACCGGCTAATTTGAAATCTACTTCAACTGACTTGGAAAGGTCAGGAATAATTTTGATTGGATTTTCTTTGATACTGACTTGAGCAGTCAACATACCAATATTAAATACCAAAACGAATAATGTTGTTAGTCGAAACATAGTGTCCTAAATAGTGTTGCAGAAAGTTCTGCGTGGGTTATTTAAAAATTCTGAAAGGGGGAAAAGAGGGGAAAATATGGGAGGAAAGAACGTACCCAAAACTAGGTACTTTTTATATGTAGACAATTTAAACTATTTGACCTATTATTTCAAGGATCAACTTGCAAGACAAACAGTCAAGGCACTCATTATCAATAACTTAAAGTTGTAATTTTAACTTATAAAAATACATAATAATTTGTATGAAACTATAGCTAAATCTCTTAAAGCCTTCTGTTTATTTACATATGTTACGTCCATCAAAGTGAATTTATTTGTATTTGACTATTATCTAGATTCACGATAAATTCGGTAGCTAAAACCATACAGTTTCGTTAAAAAAATGTCAAAAACATTTTAATGAAGCACGTATGTATTAAATTTGTAGTTATAGAGATGTCGAGTTCGACGATTGAATTAAAACTAAAATCTAAATAAGTTAATCATGAAAAAGTTATTAATGTTATTCGCAGCTGTTTTTGCCATGAGTGCAACTTCTTTTGCGCAAGTGGAAGCACCTACTAAGGAAACTGCTCCTTCTGTAAAAATGGAAAATAAGCGATTAAGAACTTCTAAAAATACAAAGCAACGTCCAGCCAAGAACAGAACTGCTTCGACACCAGAAGCACGAACGGGTAAAATCGTTGATAGAATCAATGATCGATTAACGGAGAAAGACCCTAAGTTGGCTTTGACTGAAAAACAAAGAGCACAGTTGGTTGACATTCATATGAAGCGTCAGTTGGTTCAACAATCTCGTCCAAAATTAGAAACAGAAGCAGATAAAACCGCATTCATGGAATCAAGAAAAGCAGCTTCTAAAGAATTCAAGAAAAGCATTGAAACGGTGCTAACTCCAGCACAAAATGAAGTGTACAAGGATGCAAAGCGTGAAAGAAGAGCGATGAAAGCGAATAAGAAAGCTAACAAAGTTGAGAAGAAAAATAAACCTGTTAATAATGAAAAAAGCAGTAAGTTTTAGTCACTGATATATTGTTATAAAAAAGCCTCATCTTTAAACTCATCTTTAAAAAAGATGAGGCTTTTTTTGTTAATATTGCATTAATTTTACTTTGTCCTCGCCGGACTGGCAATACTTTTTCCCGACCTGCCTGCCGGCAGGCAGGTGAAAAAGTATTCAAAAAATCCTGGCTTTACACAGTTTTTAACGCTCCAAAAGTTTTAAAATCCCTGTCTGACTGTTCGTCAGAACAGACAGGCTAAAATGAAAAAACTCGCCTAACATTAATTTTTCACCCTTAATTGCTTTGCTATGTTTACAGGCAAGTCCAAGTGTGATATTCGTTTGGCTCTTACAGTTTTCATTTCTTAACGGATTTTAAAACTTTTTCCACTAAACTGTATAATGCCAATCCTGAAATTCTAACCAGTTCCTAATTATCAACATCTGGATAGCTCGTATTTTAATTGCTGTAATAAATATTTACCCAGTTTTTCGATTAAATACGGCTAAACTGGTCTCATTATTATCTGATTTTATCTTTCAACAAATTAATAATCGTTAATTAACATAGTTCTGAATTTTCTTAATGCAGAAGTTAGAAATTAGCGTTTTAAACTCGAATACTTAGATGCTTATGAATACGCACAATCTCCTACGCGAGCCAAAGGTTTCCAACCTCTTGGCGTGTTTATCACTCCTCATTCAAAACCACTTCCAAAGCAGCAATAAAAGCTTCATTCGCTTTATGCGTACCTATTGTTACACGAACACAACCTGGAGCACCAAAATTGGCAACAGGACGAACCATCACTCCATTTTCAAGCATTTTTTCTACAAATAAATCAGCATCCATTTCTGGTTTTGTCAAAATAAAGTTGGCTTGTGTTTTCCAATATTTCAGACCGATTCGATCCAGATTTTGATATAAAAAAGGTTTTTCTTTTTGTATTAAATTGACTGTTCTTTTAAGGTGTGCATCATCCCCAAGAGCAGCAATAGCAGCTTCCGTAGACAAAGAATTCAACATAAATGGTCTGGATAAATTTCTAAGATAATTGGCCAACTCTAACGTAGAATAAGCATAACCCAATCTCAAACCAGCTAATCCATAAGCTTTAGAAAAACTATTGACACCGATAATTCGACGATTTTCTTTGACATATTTTGAGGCGATGAAATATCCAGCAGCATCCGTAAAATGAAAATACACTTCATCTAACACAACAACTACATGTTCTGGAATTCCTGCCATAAAAATATCCATTTCGTGTTTACTGATGATGGTACCAGTTGGATTATTGGGGCTAGTCAGGAAAATCAAACGGGTATTATCGTTGATTTTACTATGAATACCTTTGATATCTAATTCATAATTATCATCCGTCAATCTGACATCATGAACTTTGGCTCCAGCTTTCAATGAAAACATATTGTAAGGACCAAAACAAGGGTTTGAAATAATCACTTCATGACCAACATCCACGAAACCACGGACAATCATTTCGATGATTTCAACACCACCATTTCCTGTAATAAATTGGTCCGCACTGAGGTCTCCTTTGTAGTAAGTAGACAATGCATCTCTTAGATTAGTGTCACTATAATCACTGTATTCATGCAATCTATCTATTCCTTCACGGATTACTTTTAAAGCCTTAGGAGAGGAACCTAAAAGATTTTCGTTGGAAGATAATTTGTACACTTTTTGCTCGCTAGCACCAACTTCCTTTTTCGACTTACCACCTCGATAATCTGTTCTAAGTGATAAATAAGGTTTGAAAATTGAAATTGTTTTTTCTTTCTTATCCATAGTTATTTTTCAATGTGAATTTGCACAAAATACAATATTGAAAGTGTTTTACCACTGTTTTTTCCGAATGAATAAAGTATTTAACGCGTCAATTTTGGTGACACCTGTCAACCGCATATTTCTTTCCAATTCTTCTTTCAAGATATCCAAAACACGTGCTACTCCAGTTTGTCCAAAAGCCGACAATCCAAAGCAAAAAGCACGTCCAATACAGACTGCTTTGGCACCTAATGCGATCGCTTTTAAAATATCCGTACCGCTTCGAATTCCTCCATCGATAAGCACCGGTATTTTTCCATCTACCGCATTTATTATTTCTGGCAATACTTCAATTGTTGAAGTATCACTTTCCAACTGGCGGCCACCATGATTAGAGATGATGATGCCATCGACACCATATGCTGTTGCCAAAATTGCATCTTCATAAGTAAAAATTCCTTTCAAAATCAACTTCATATTTGTCCTAGACCGAATCCATGGAATCATATCCCAAGTCAAAGAAGGGTCGTGAATATGGTCACCTGGTTTTAATAATCCTTTTAAATTCCCCATTGTTCCAGAACGACCTGCAACATTTTTCGTCAACATTTTTGCACTTTTTCTATTTCCAATGGTCGGTACATCGATTGTCAAAACCAAAACTTCACATCCATTTTCTTCGGCTCTTGCAATTAATGTTTTTCTTGCTTCCAAATTAGTTGTTGGATACAATTGAAACCACGGTTTGATTTTCGAGACTTCACAAATTTCTTGGTAAGAAAAATTAGAAACCGTAGAAGCAATCATTATATGTCCTTTTTTTGCGGCAGCTTTTGCAGTAGCGATTTCACCATCCGGATGATATAATGCTTGAACGCCAATTGGACTCAACAGGATTGGGCTACACCATTTTCGACCGAACAATTCAATGCTCATATCAACTTTTGACACATCAATTAATCTTCTAGGTCGGATTTGAAATTGAGCATATGCGGAAATATTTCTTTTCAAAGTTCTCAAATCTTCGGTTCCACCTGATAAATAATCATATACCTGCGGATTCAATTTTTCCTTTGCAATTTCATTAAAATCATTAATATTTTTAAACTTCGATAAGTCCATATATTTTAGGCTGTGTTTTAAAAAGAATAGCTTATTTTCGCCTATCAAAACTAAACAAACACAACTAAATTTTTTCATTTATGTCTGACAAAAAAACGGTTGATGAGATTGCATCACAACTCCGAAATGCCATTAAAATTGAGGCACCGATCAAACCAATTCGAGATATTATCGGTATCGAGGATATTGAAACAGCTTATGCGATCCAACGAGTCAATACCCAACATAGAATCTCAAAAGGTGCACGTGTTGTTGGAAAAAAGATTGGATTAACTTCCAAAGCGGTTCAAGCACAATTGGGGGTAGATCAACCTGATTATGGAATGCTTTTCAATACAATGGAAGTGCTAACAGGTGATACGATTCCTTGGAATGAGTTGATGCAACCAAAAGTAGAAGCAGAAATTGCGTTTATTTTAGGAAAAGATTTAGACAATTCTTTTATGACAGTTTCTGATGTTATCTCTGCTATTGATTATGCGGTAGGTGCGATTGAAATTGTGGGTAGTCGTATTGAAAATTGGAATATTAAAATAACAGATACGGTTGCTGACAATGCTTCTGCAAGTCATTTTGTTATCGGTCATCGGCCTGTTAAGTTAAATGATTTCGATATTATCAATTGCCAGATGTCGATGGATAAAAATGGAACTACGGTTTCTAAAGGCACGGGAGCTGATTGTTTGGGTTCACCTATCAATGCAACACTTTGGCTAGCACGAACTATGGCTAGATTGGGAGAACCACTTCGTAAAGGAGAATTAGTATTGACTGGTGCAATGGGTCCTATGTCAGCCGTTGAAAAAGGGGATCAAATCGTAGCTAGATTTTCGGCACTTGGAGATGTAAGTGTCAATTTTTAAAACATCACTTGAAAACTAAATAATGAATATAAAAGAATTAGCGAAAACAATCGATACGGCAGCAGTCAAGGCTAAAGCTGTTGAACAATTAACCTTACAATCCAAATTTTCTGAACAAGATGCTTACGCTATTCAAGCGGCTTCATTAGAACGAAGATATAAACGAGGTGAAAAATTGATTGGTATCAAAATGGGGTTTACAAGTGTCGCCAAAATGAAACAGATGGGGGTCCACGATATGATTTGGGGTAGATTGACAGACGCTATGTTGATGAAAATTGGAAGTAAATTGGACTTAAATAATTTTATTCATCCACGTGCGGAACCGGAGCTTTGTTTTTTGGTAAAGAAGGCAATTGATCACGAACTTTCATTCAATGATATCGGTGAATATATTGAAGCAGTTGCACCAGCATTAGAAATTATCGATTCTCGTTTCAAGAATTTTAAATTTTCCCTTGAAGATGTAATTGCTGATAACTGTTCTTCGGCAGGATTGGTAGTTGGCAATTGGCAATCACATAATATGCCATTAGGAGATCTCAAAATAGAATTGGAAATTAATGGAAAAGCAGTTCATACTGGAAGTTCAAAAGATATTTTAGGGGACCCTTGGAAATCGGTATTGGCTGCAACTAGATTGGCGAATCAATATGAGCAAGTAATTCCTGCTGGTGCTTATTTGATGGCGGGTGCAGCTACTCCTGCGGTTTATTTGAATGCCGGTGATGAGGTACGGGCTTATGTGGAGTATATGGAATCGGTTTCTTTTTCTGTTTTTTCTTGACCACTTAGATTTCTTTTTCAGGCAGAGGATGTTTTTTTTAACACAAAGCACACAAAGCGCACAAAGAGCACAAAGACGCTATTGGGCGATACATCTTATGTGGCAAAATCAATCCTTTGTGTACTTTGTTTCTTATGTGATCTTACGTGGTAAGATGCGTCAATGCGTTACTATTTTGTGGTAAAAACTACAACGGAGTCCCCTTAGCTTTAACAAAATTCAAGTAATCCAAAAAGTAGACAATCTTTAAAGAAATACTATTACTAGAAGGAAAGGTATCCAACTTTTTAATACCATCGCGATAAGAATATTGAATAAATTGGTCCTCTTCACTGATATCACTGAGACTATTTTTCCAAATTAAAAACACATCACTTCCGGGTGCGAAACGCCAACGATAAATCATATCGATATTCCAAAAATTAAAACTCAGATCATTGAATTCATTATAATCTGTTGGACCTAATAATCCATCTGCTTCGATATTGTGAAAAGATATGTATTCAACCAATGACCAATAATGTCTTAGTCTGAAAGTCAAATTCATATTCTTGTTGAAATTGTAAGCAGAAGTAATCGTGTTGATAGTCGTAATTTGATCTCGCTTACCTAATATAATTTCATCATCGCCAGCGTCATTTACATAATCAGCTACCCAACCAACATCAACTTTGTCAAAAAACACATCCGAGCCAATTCCAATATTTAATTTATCTGAAGCTACATAATTTATATTCCAATAAACACCACCAAATGAACTATCAAATAAATCCCAATTAAATCCGTATCGCGCACCTAATCCTAGTCTCAATTTTTTTCTTCTATCAGAATTAATGTTGATTCCAAAATTTCCAAATTTTTGTTGTTTATAGAATCTCCCAGCTGTTCTTGGACGAAAATAATCATTTGCATTTTTGGGTTCCATGTAAGTCCATACATTGAAGTTCCAGAAACTTTTTGTTTGTCCCCACCACCAAACGTTGACACCCATTTCTGTAAACTTATTAGGTTTATGCAACGTACCATAGGAGAAATAAGCACCGCCACCCATTGCATTCCAATTTCCAAAAGGTTTGTAGTGTTCATAAGAAATATCAGCCGAATATTCTTGCTCATTATTCGCTCTTAGAAATCCTAAATCATTGATATCATAAGTATAACTTTCCAATACATATTCCAACCCGTATTGAAATTTACCACTGATTTTTTGAAATTCTAAATTGTGTTTGTGGCCTAATAAACTTTTCTTGCTATTATCACTTAATAAATCCTCTTCCTGTTTTTGAGTGATGTATAAATCATTTTGAACATGACCCATGTAGCGTTCATTGTTAGCAAAATATAGTTGACTTAAAAAAGTACTTGCACTGACTTCATAAGTTTGTTTCTTATTTTTCAAACTAAATCCAGCTCCCGTCACATTGGCATCATAGTCACTTCCTGCACGTAGAACATTGGTATTGATAATCGTTGCACTAGAATTATTTTTCAAATTTTGATCCACTACCATAACATTGTAATTGGTTAGTGGATTGGTTACCAACTTTCTGGTACTACCACCATTTTCTTTAATAGTAGCAACTGTTTCTGCAGACACTGCATTAAAAAACCCGATACCCGTTCCTTGTTTGGTACGACCGGAAATTTTTGTTGCATTAAGCAATTGTACACTTTGTGGTTCATCAATAATTTCTTCCCCTTCATCCAAAAAGTCTTCAGCATAACGCAAAGGAGAACCACCTAAACGACGAGAATAAAATAAACCACCTTTATTAAACAGCTCCGTTCCTTCCGTAAAAAATTGACGATTTTCATCAAATCTCACTTCAAATTGTGTCAAATTCAAAACTTGATTATCAGATTGTGCTTCACCAAAATCAGGAATCAAAGTCATATCCAAAGTGAATGCATCATTTAGTCCATACTTTATGTCCATTCCAGCAGTAAAAGATCTTCCCCAGGCACTTTGTGGGTCTACTAAATCTTTGTCGTTATAATTTTCGAGATAACCAACAACAAAAGGGGTCGCTTGCAAACGAACTGGTGGTTTTATATTTTTAATTCCTTTCAACTTTCCAAACTGAGTTAAGAATCCATTAATTGTCTGATCAATTGGATTCCAAAAACTTGACTCACCTGCTCGATTAATATTTCTTACAAAATTCAAATCCCAAACTTGCTCTTCAGAATTTGGAAAACGAATTGCCGAATAAGGAATTCTCATTTCAACAATCCAACCATCTTCTACAATACTAGTTTCTCCTTCCCAAACTGCATCCCAATTGGTATCTTCTCCATCAGCAGAATATTTGGTATCCATTTGAACACCGGCACTGGTTAGAACAAATCCATTTCCATTAAATCCATCCTTATAAGGTGATAATAAAATTCCAAACCAATCTGCATTCGACAACCCGTCACGAGAAGTTAATTGATTGGCAATTAAATTTGGGTCATCAAATAATTTCCCTCCTACGTAAATCGATGTGTTATCATACAGCACTTTTATTTCTGATTTTTGAGTTGCTGGCTCCCCTTGATCTGGACTTCTTTGTGTAAAGTCTTTAGCAATTTCAGCATTATTCCATTCGGATTCTGAAAGAGAACCGTCAATTTTTATGGTATTAGAAATGCGAAATGCTTCTAAATCTTTGAAGATCCTTTCGACAGTTTCAGGAGTAGGCGTTTCTTGTGCATTACTTTGCACACATAAAAAACACAAAAATAGGACTGAGCTGATCCGGTTCATCACAAGGCATTTTGAGGGAAAATTAAGTATTTAGGCAAATTACGGTTAAAGTCATTATAACTGTTTTAAAGTCGTCCAAATGAATATTTTTATAGACGAATCGTTGTGCTTATTGGTGTTTGAAGGTCTCTACTTCATCTATATTTTTCCATCAAATTCCGCACAATTACTGAAGGAAATACTTGTCAACCTGCATGCCATTAATAAAAGGTATTAAACAACGAAATCACAAAATAAGTCCATGTACATAATCCAACAAATTAGAAAAGGAACAAATGCGATTTTTAACTAGTTGTTTAGAAGTTGGAGAAGCCCCCCAACCATACTTAACCCTAACAAGGTATTTTATCCCAGTATTTCGAGAATAGATTGTATCTTACCTTTTTTTTCCTGACATTGATTTTTATTCGTATCTTGCGACCCACAAGATTTATAAACGTTTTCATACTCTCCCTATTTAATTTCTTCGATCTCTATTATGCCCAATTAATTAATTTCTGACTGCCCCCAGTTAGGAGAAAAATTGCTATGAAACCAAAAATTTTAATAACAGGTGGTGCCGGATTTATAGGTAGCCATTTAGTGGAAGGACTTGTCGATTATTATGATATAGTAGTGCTAGACAATTGTTTTTCTGGGAACAAAATAACACCTTATTATTTAAGTAAAATTAAATTTATTCAAGGAGATGTTCGAGACTATGACACCGTCTATGATGCTGCAAAAGGTTGTGAATCTATTATTCACCTAGCCGCTATTGTTGGAGTTGATCAAGTGATTGACAATCGAGTCGCGACAATAGAAGTGGAAGCACAAGGAGCTCAAAATATAGGGAAAGTCGCTTTAGCACAAAACATCAATCGAATTATTTATTCTTCCTCAAGTTCAGTTTACAAAAACACAATTGCGGATATGAGTTACGAGTCTGATTCATTGGATTTAGTTAATGACTATGCAGTTGCTAAAAGATTGAATGAACTTTATTTCAGTTCACTTAATAAAGAAACAAGTATTTCTACTGTTAGCTTTAGATTTTTTAATGTTTACGGTTTGAATCAAGATACCCGAATGGTCATTCCTCGTTTTTTCAAACAAGCATTTGAGCATGCACCTATTGAGGTTTTTGGTGATGGAAGTCAAACAAGAGATTTTACTTATGTGGATGATGTAAATTATTCTATCAAACAATTATTAGAAACACCAAGTATTTCAGGTATATTTAATATTGCTAGAGGAAAAGAAACTACTGTTTTAGAATTGGCTAACAACATAAAGATGGTCACTAATTCTAAATCAGAAATAAAAATGTTAGATTTTCCAAAAAAACGAGCTTCTTATAAAGTAGAAAGAAGAATTGGTAGTCAAGAGAAATTATTTAAACATACTGGATTCAAACCAACAATAACCTTGTCAGAAGGTCTAATGAGATATGTTGAGATGATGAGAAAAAAATTAGTGAAGGCTGTTTAAATTTTTAAGTATCAAAATTCCTAACCGTGGGTGAAGAAGTAATTCAGACCTATGATGACGTAAAACCATCATGGCTACAAAACAAAATCAAAGGTCTCAAAAACAAGTATTACAAACAAAAACGTAATTTTCGCTGGAATCGTCATCTTTCCAAACATAAAATTGAGTTAGATTATTCTAAGATTCCAAAAACAGCGATGCCTGTTTTTATCAACAATTTCAATCGGATAGACACACTTAAACAAATGGTTGACTGGTTGTTGAGTCTAGATGACGAAGTTGCTATTATTATCATTGACAATGATTCTGATTATGGGCCTTTACTCGATTACTATTCCAACATCACACACCCGAATGTTCAAGTTGTGATGCTTCATTTCAATTCCTACAAATTAGGGATTGATTATCTTTCTACTAAATTGAAAGATCATAGTAAGTATATCACTTCGGATCCGGATTTATTGCCTTATCCAGATACACCAAAGGATATGATTTCTCATTTGTCCAAATTGATGGATAAATATCCGAAATTCAATCATATCGGTCCTTCTTTAGAGATTACAGACATTCCCGATGATATCCCTGTCAAGGCTAAAGTTGTAAAACATGAATCTCAATATTGGTCTCCTCAAGCAGAAAAATTGAATGATGAAGTGTTTGTTGCGAAGATCGATTTGACGTTTGCAATGTATCGAGCATCCTCTGATCATCAAGCATTTGGACCTGCTTTACGTGTAGATCGACCTTATACACTACAACATATCGATTGGTATGTAAAAGAAGAAGATTATTCAGATGACTTCAGATACTATTTAGCAACGACCTCCTCACTAGCCACTTGGGCGATAGAAATAAAAAAAGCAAAGAAAGTACCTCAACAACAATAACTCTTTTCTATTCAATCCGTATAAATAGATTGAATAATTTGTACACAAAACATGTAGGTAATGTCTGCCAAACTTCCTCCAAAAGCCTCCAAACTTCGATCTATATTTCGGCTTCAAAAATTTGTTAAAGACCCGCTTCCATTTTATATGGACAATATCAAGCGACATGGCGATACTTATTGCTTTAGTTTGAGAACTGGAAAAATCGGGATCTTTACTACCAATCCTACGGTCATTCAACATGTGCTTCATAGGAATGCTAAGAATTTTCCTAAACCAACCATGAAACGTGGAGCGTTAGGAAAATTTGTTGGAAATGGTATTCTAATCAGTTCAGGAGAATACCATGCAAAACAAAGACGGGTGGTCCAACCTGCTTTTCATAGAAAGAAACTATCCGCATTGGTTGGAAAAATTGATGAAGAATTGGAAAGTTATTTTGTTGAACTAGATGAACTAATTGCAAAAAATAATGGAGATGTAGACATTACTCAAGAGATGAAAGATTTGTCTTTCAGAATGATGGGCAATGGTATTTATAGTACTAGTCTTACGGGAGATGTGAAAAAGAAATTTTGTGAAAATTTTCATCACTTACAAGATTTTTTCGCCGACGTAGTTAAGATGCCTTACCTACTTCCATATTTTAATATTTCTGGCAAATCAAAACAGCACCAAAAAATTGCGGATGAAACAAACGATATTATTTCAAAAATAATCAGTGATCGTAAAGGCAATACTGAAGATTACAATGATTTGTTGTCCATGTTTATGGAAAGTAAATATGAAGATGGTACGAAGATGAATGAAACGCAATTGCGCGAAGAAACGATTGTACTTTTCTTAGCGGGACATGAAACTGCTGGTAATTTTTTATCCTGGATGTTTTATTTATTGATGCAAAATCAGTGGGCAATCGATAAAATTTTAGAAGAAGTAAATGAAATCTGTGGAGATCGGATGCCGACTTTTGAAGAGCTATTGAAAATGGAATACTTGATGAAAGTAATTTTTGAGGGAATGAGAATTTATCCACCATCCTGGATTACGGATAGAGTTGCGTTGGAAGAAGATGAAGTGGAAGGTTGGTTAATTCCGAAAGGAGCAATGATTATTCCATTTATATATGGTGTACATCATCGCGAAGATCTATGGCCGGATCATATGAAATTTGATCCTGAACGTTTTACAAAAGAAAAAATTCGAGCTCGACATAATTTTGCGCATATGCCATTCGGTGCTGGACCACGTATGTGTATTGGTAGAAATTTCGCCATTATGGAAATCCAAATGACGGTGATAAAATTCATCAGAAGATATAAAATGAAGTTAGTTCCAAATCAAAATATAGCTATTTTACCTTCTGTTACATTAGCGATTCGGTATGGTATGAAATTGAATTTTGAGAAAAAGAAAGAAGCAGTACCACAAGTGTAACAAGGTGCTTTCTTATAGGCTCGTCCTAAGATTATCCCCTTTGAAATACTTTCGCACCTTGGCGCTAATCTGAAGAACGTGTTTAATAAATGGGTGTTGCCGGCGTTGCTCATTTTCAGGGCTTCAGCTCCGTTGGAGTTTTTTAGAACTTAACAGCTCTACCCTCAATGGGAACAGCAATAATTAAACTTTGATAGTTCAAACGTACAATGTCAAAAAAAACAATCTACCTAACCATCGACGACGCTCCAGGAATGCACTTCACGTCCAAAGTAGATTATTTAAAACAACATAATATCCCAGCAATCTTTTTTTGTATCGGAAATTTAATGGCTAAAAGAAAAGAAGAAGTTGTAGCAGCCATTCACAAAGGATATGTTATTGCTAATCATAGTTATTCGCATCCACATTTTTCGAAAATAACAATCGAGCAAGCTAAACAAGAAATCTCCAAAACCGATGACCTGATCAATGAAATATACTTATTAGCAGGAGTAGAAAGAAAACATTATTGGTTCAGATTCCCTTATGGAGACAAAGGAGATAAATTGAATGGCTATGTTTTACCTTCACCAAAATTCTATGGTGATTGGTTTAGAAAACCTGATTTAAAAAGGAAAAGCGCTATTCAAGATCATTTGAAGCAATTGGGATATTCGCAACCCGATTTTTCTAACATACAATATGCATTTATGCGCGACAATCAATTATTTAATGATATTGATTGGCATTGGACATTTGATATTATGGAATGGGCTACGCTTGAAAATAAACCTACTTTTGGGGTTAAAGATTTGAAAAGTGTATTAGCTAGAATGGAGGAAAATACTCCTTTAGATACAAGAGGAAAAACAGGTACTGAAAAAATATGGCTTCAATCTAATAGCCCTGAAATTGTGTTGTTACATGATCAAGATGAAACGACTGAGCTGTTTTATAAAATTGTAGATAAGCTTTTGGAATTGCCTATTGAAATGGTATCCGTTTGAGAAGCCTAAAGATTTTTAAATGTTCTCCTCGTCTGAGAAGCCTTTAAGGATTCTTAAACGTTTTTTTTAATTTACAACTTCGATCCTACATCAAGTTTACGAATCCTCAAAGGCTTCGCAAACTTACAAATCCTCAATTCTCCCCGTTTGAGAAGCCTTTAAGGATTCTTAAACGTTTTTTTTATTTACAACTTTGATTATAACATCAAGTTTACGAATCCTCAGAGGCTTCGCAAACTTACATATCCTTAAAGGCTTCGCACTCAATTCAACACTCGAATTTTCTCTTCAATC
The DNA here is from genome assembly GCA_937941765.1 of uncultured Saprospiraceae bacterium. Taxonomy (GTDB): domain Bacteria; phylum Bacteroidota; class Bacteroidia; order Chitinophagales; family Saprospiraceae; genus CALDGQ01. The sequence continues at coordinate 54,749 of CALDGQ010000068.1, read as the reverse complement.
ACCTTCCTATCCTGCTCAGTCTTTACCAATAACAATGCTTTTTCAAAATTCTCTTTTGCCTTCTTTTTACTAACCTTCAAGTACAACTCCCCTAACAAAGAAAAATAAAAATGATTGTTATTCAATTTCAATTTTTCGGCTTCTTCGATCGCTTTTTTAGAGTGACCAGATTTTGAAAGCGCATAGGTTCGATTCAAAGCAGCGATAGGAGAATATTCGAGCTGTAAGAGTAGGTTGTAATTTTGCAAAATATGCTCCCATTTTTCTTCCCCCACTTCTTTTTGACAATGCCAATAAGCGATTGCAGCTTCCAAATGGTATTTAGATAAATGACTTCCTTTTGCTGCATTTTGGAGATAAAATTCTCCTCGCTTAATTAAATCTGAATTCCACAAAGAGCGGTCTTGATCCTCATATAATATAATTTCTCCGTCCGCATTTTGCCTAGCATCAAATCGGGATGCATGAAAACACATCAGTGACATTAAGCCATTACACATTGGTTGATTTGTCAATTCTACTTCCAATAATAATAGATTCAGACGCATTGCTTCCGCACACAATTCTTTTCGAATGGCTGTCTTTTGAGTAGAAGAATGATAACCTTCATTAAAAAGTAAATATATTGTTGAAAGTACAGATTTAAGTCGGCTTTTTATTTCATCTTCTGGTGGAAATTCCATCTGAATATTGTTATCCCTCAGTTTGTTTTTTGCTCTTAATAATCTTTTGTTGATGGTTTCTTTGTTGCTAAGGAAGGCATTGGCAATTTCTTCAATTCCGAATCCACACAAAATTCGAAGTGCTAGTCCAACTTGTGCTTCTGGCGCTAAAGAAGGATGGCAAATTGCAAACATCATTTGCAACTGACTATCTGTTATATTTTTTTCTGACAAATCAATTTCCAACTCATATTGATGATCTGAAGTCCGTTGAATTTCTTTGGATATTTTTTCTTGGAATAAATGATCTCTTTTGAAAAAGTCTTTTGATTTATTTTTAGCAACCGTATATAACCAGCCAGTAGGATTGTCTGGAATGCCATGCACTCCCCATTGCTGAGCTGCCGATAAAAAAGTCTCGCTGACAATATCTTCCGCATTTTCCATATGTCGAAAACCGAAATGCTTGACCAATACGGACACGATTTTACTGAACTCATTTCTGAATAGATTTGAGATGAGTTGATTTTCCTTCATGGTCCAATTTACAAAATTTGTTGTGTTTGAAAACATGAATTCCTAATAAAAAGAAAAACCCTGAGCAGTCAACTCAGGGTTTGAAATCTTCATAACTATGCTTGCACGAAGTTATTTTTAAAAGTTTTAAAAATTAGTGGACTACTCGTAATCTCGTTGCACAATTGTTCTAACTTCAACGCTTCCTCCATATTCAAGGATAGGGCAACCTTGAGACAACTCAATCGCTTCATCTAAGCTTTCTGCCTTTAACAAAAAATATCCACCGACAATTTCTTTTACTTCAGCATAAGGACCGTCAGAAATAACACCTTGTTTGTTAAATGTTTTTCCTTCTTCAGATAATTCATTGGTACCAATAAATTTGCCTTGACCAGCAATATTACCGATCCAAGTTTGCCAATGCTTTAATCCTTCTTGCATTTCTTCTGGAGATGGTTGGTAAGCAGGATTTGGGATGTGTCTGAAAATCAACATAAATTCTTTCATAATTTCAAATTTTAAAAAAGGTTAAATAAATTATTACAAACTGAACTATGGAACTGCGGAATTTATATGGATGAAAAAATTATTGAGATCAAGGCGAAAAACGTAAGCATAGCCTTAGTTACGGTGAGGCTTTTCAACGTAGATATCGATAATTTTTTCTCATAGAAATCCGCAATTTTATATTTCAATTTGTATTTACACCCCTTGACGATCGAGTTTTCGCGTATTGGACAAGTTGGGTTAAGTTTTTTCAAAAAACTTTGGCAAAATAATAAATTAGGCGTAATTCGGCCTAAAAGGTCCAATTCAAGATCATAAACATGCTTCAGTACTAGTCGAATTGAGCATAATAATATTAGCAAATATTGGAAGCGATCAATTGAATTGCGATCATTAAAGGTAGGATACAAGTAAATTTTACCTTAAAAAAGGTATTTTTCATTCAGAAAGCATTGAAATTCAGGTATTTAGTGACTTTTTACTTATAAATCGTCTTAAATGTGTTTGATTTTGAGCAATTTATACTAATATTGCGCTCAAATTCGTTCAATTTCTGAACAATTTTATCTATTTTGAATTTACTATCTAGATGAAGTAAATTCTATCATTCACAAAAATTTATAAATAATATGGGTAGACCTCCAACTAAGGCAAAAGAACTGAAAGACGGATGGTATATTGAAGTCCGTAATAAAGGAGCCAAAAACGGAATCAAAATAAGAAGAAACACAGAAGCAGAAATGTTGCTATGTGCAAAAAATTATGAACGTAATAAAGACGTTGTTATATTAGGTGAATCTATCGGAGACAAATTTGTAAACGATATCAAACCTAAGGCAAAGAAGAAAAAGAAATAACTTCGTATTTGCTTATATCAAAAGAGCTTATTCCAAATCGGAATAAGCTCTTTTTTTTGTTTCCACTCAATTTGGTATTCCTAATTGTTAATCCTAATTTAAACAATACAAAACCAAAGCATGGAAGCATCGAAAATAGATTTCTTGGATGAAGTCAAATTGGAGGTAATCAAAACGATAAGTGAACCTTCTGAAAAAATTGTCTACCAAGATATCGGTTACTTCAACCGAATCCGTAAATACATTAACAAAGTTGCTAAAAATTCAGGAGTCACTTCAAAAATTGAATTAGAGATACTCCATATTGCTTCTTGGCTACATAATGTTGGTGTTCAAGATGCAGAAGTAAACATTGAGAAAAAAGAATCTGCTTTTAAAGGATTGGGGACTGCACTTAAAGCAAATATGGCATTCCTTGAAAAGATAAATTACCCACCAGAAAGAATAAAAGAAGTCTGTGGCATTCTAGACAATGTAGCCTACTCACTTCCTAGCAAGCCACAAACTTTAAAAGAAAAAATTTATGCCGATGCTAGAGTCGCTGATTTCGCACATAAAAATGGAAAGAAGCATTTGAAATTGGCTTATGAAGAATTGTTGATGAGAGATGTAAGTTTAAGTAAAAAAGGTTGGTATGATATGATGATTAGTATTTTATCAAATCATCAATGTTATACGGAATATGGACATATGGAAATCCAACCCAAGGTCATGAATCTCATCATGACCATGCAAAAGGAAAAGAAAAATATTGAAAAACGGGAAGATCTTGTTTTAAAGAAAGAGTTGGACATCAGTGATGATGAATTAAAGAAATTAAAAAAGGGCTTAAAATCAACTAAAGGAAGAGATGAGCGAGCCATTCAAACATTGTTTAGAACTACTTCCAAAAATCATTATACGCTAAACGAAATGGTTGATCGCAAAGCAAGTATTATGATTACTGTGAATTCAATTATTTTGTCTGTTGTTGTCAGCGGTGTGATTGTAGATGATCAAATTAGTATAGCTGCAATCCCCTCTTTATTGTTAAGTATTGCTTGTTTCTTTTCTGTCGTTTACGCAGTGTTAGCAATTCGACCGGTGGATACCCACGGGGAATTTACGGAAGAAGAAATTCGTAGCAAACAAGGTAATCTATTGTATTTTGGGAATTTCCATAATATGCATCAACGTGATTTTGAATGGGGTATGCTGCAAATGCTTAATGATAGTGACTATCTATATAGTTCTATGATGCGAGACATTTATTTTTTAGGGACCCAATTAAATACAAAGTATAAATTTATTAGAAGGTCACTCAATATTTTTATGATTGGATTAGTGGTAGCATTACTTGCATTTTTTGTGGTTCAATTTTTAATACGGTAAACGGTCAGAACGGTGAACGGTTGACGGCAGGGCTGTTAAGTTCTAATCATATTCAATGTTGCTCGGATATCGCAACAACATTTTATTTGGCTATTAAGTATTGAGTCACTTCCGTTATTCCTATGAATGTTGATTGCAATGCTGCTCATAATAGACATATTTAATGGGCCGTTACCAGTTCTTATTCGATTTTTATCTTCCTTATGTATGACATCTTTTACCCAGTGTAATTTATTTTCTATGCCCCAATGTCCTCTAATTCCTTGGTGATAAAATGAAGCATCAGTATTTTTTAAATTTGAAATATAATACCTGTCATTGTGCTTCGATTCTGCCCCTTCAACTATTTTATGTACTTGAATAATTCGTCTTAAATCTGCCCATTCTTTATGTAATATTCCTACATGCGCCTCATAAACAAATACAGACCATGTTACTGCCTTTCCCTTTTGTCTTTCCTTATGTTCAAAAAAATCTAAGTGATCTTGAGTCGTTATAATTTGATGAATTCTATTAAGTAATTTAGGTTGGTTTCCTTTTACCTGAGCTACATAATAATTACCCGATTCCACAATCGTGCTTATCGTTTTTTTTGGGTAATTCCAGCATCCATTGTAAAAATCAATCCCATTTCTTTCAAGTCTGACATTAACTGGCGAGCCAAAGAGGCTTCTCCTTCTTCTTTTGATTTTCTTTTGTAATGGGCTATGGAATGTACCAAACCACTCTTATGGCAAAACAAACTCACAACGGATTCGAAATTCTGCTTACTCGTTTGAGTATCTTTCGAAGTAGATCTTAATACTTTACCATCTGTGCTTAACCAGTCTTTTTCCTGTAGTGGTATGTAAACTTTGCTCCACTTTTTAAATGCCTTTTTTAATTCATTATCATCTATTCTGATTAAAACATCTCTAATAGTTACATGGCTTGGAATCCCATGAAGTAACTTTAATTCATCTATAAAAAATTGCTCGTTCAGCTTGCAAAATCTATGAACTCCACGATAACCAAAATGACCACATAAGTAGCTCAACACTACCATTATTAATACTTGATCTAAACTTGTTCGAAGGCCTTGCCCTCGTCTCGGATCTTTTATTTTGGAAAAAGAAGAAATAAATGTCATGGCAGAATATTGTTTTGCAACAAATTACTATTTTTCTTAATAAATTAGAACTTAACAGTCCTGCGGTTTTCGGTTGACGGTTAACGGGGAGTACGCGTGGAGCTTGTGTGCACGCGACAGACTGTGCGAAAACGAAATTGAACCGCAAAATATCGAACAAGCTGCCTGACTGCCGTCAAAGCAGACAGGGAACCGCAGAATGTAGAAGTTGAGTACGCGAGTATACGCGTATATTAACGAATTTCATGCTTAATTGTCCACGTACTCTACTTCGACATTCGATATTCTGCGGTTGGATATTCTACGGTTCAGTTTCCGAAAGCATATTCGCACAGTCTGACGTACTCCCCGTTAACCGTTCCCCGTCTACCGTTCCCCGTTATTTATAATATTATACAGCTCATCCAATCTCGGAGCTAATATAATTTCCGTTCTTCGATTTCTTGACTTTCCGATTTCATGTCGATTGTCTGCGATAGGAGCATGATAACCTCTTCCAGAAGCGATGATGCGTGTTGGATCAACACCTACTTCAATAAGCTGTTTTGTAACATTGGTTGCACGTTGAACACTTAGCTCCCAAGTATGTTGTGCTTCTACATCTGCATCTGTGTGACCTTCGATTATAATTTCAAAATCATCACCGGTTCCAAGTGCTTGTGCAATTTTATATAGTGCGTTTTTCCCGTTGGCATCTAGTTGATTGCTATTTTGAGCAAACATTAAATTTTGACTCAAAGACAAATATAATTTTCCATTCGACTCACTGATTTGCATCTCTTCGTCAGAGAAACCAACAAGTGCACGATTCATACGGCTACGTAGTGCTTTCAGTTGTGCTTCTTTGGAGTCCAAATGCATTTGCACTTCCATAGTCTTTTTTTGTTGTGCAGTATATTTGTTTCCTAAATCTTGGTATTCACGGACACGGTCTTGATCTGCTGCTCTTACCATTTCTACCTCTTTTTTTATACGATCAATTTCTCTTTTGAGTCTTGCATTTTCCCTGTATTGTTGATCTAATTCTGTCTGGACAGAAGTTGATTGAGATCTCAAACGAATAGACTCGTCAGAAGTAGAAGAGAGTAATGCTCTATTTTGAGCCAACAAATCATTGTACCGTTTTAATAAATCTTGGTTGGTAATTTCCAATCCGTTATTAATTTGTTGTAAAGTTTCGATATCCCGTTGAGATGCTGCTAAACTATTTTCTTTTGTTTTCAAATCATCTGTCATTGAAAGCATTTTTCCTTTCGTTTTTTTCAATGCACGCAATTCCTTTTGATAGGCTTTACTAGACTCAGAAAGCTCGTTATATTTTTGCGTAGAAACGCAGCTACTAAAAAAGAAAATTGATAAGATGGATAATAAGATGAGTCGATTCATGATCTGGAAATTTTTGTTTTGCTGATTCTTGAACTGACTAAAAATAGGGAAAGTTTTTGAATAGAGAAGTGTATAGTAAAAAGTTTAAAGTGAATAGTGGATTTTGAGTTTTGGATGCTCATTTGTGTATGTACCTTGTGACTTGTATAGTCTATAGCAAACATGAGTATCGAATATCGAACTAACTTTGAATGTCGAAGTTGAGGACGTTAGATCAAACGTGCTAAATATCTCACGTATATTTGTCCACAAAGCTCCACTTCGACATTCGATATTCTGCGGTTCAATATTCTGCGGTTCAATTTTATGCAACCTCACCACCACAACTACTACCAGCACCGGCTGTACATCCATAACAGTGTTGATTGATAACAATATTTCGATTTTTTAAAACTTCCAAATTGAAATCATCTATATGTTGAGAATTTTTCGTCGCCACTTTAAGATCGAGCATTTGATTAAAATCGCAATCATAAATGTAACCATCCCAACTAACGGATAAAGTATTTCTACACATCAAACTTTCAACCGTCATTGGGTTGAAAGCATTGACCAATTGGTCCATATAATCTTCATAATTTCCAGACTCAATTAAATAATCTAGGAAACGACTGATCGGTAAATTGGTGATTGCAAACAGATTGTTGAAAATGATGTCATATTTTCTTTTTAATTGGCGTTTGAATTCCAATTCCAAAGTAGCTTGATCACCTGGTAGAAATGCACCTGAAGGATTGAAAACAAGATCTAATTTTAAATCAGTTCCTTCTTTTCCATAACCAACTTCATTCAACAATTGCAGTGCTTTTATTGAATCTTCAAAAACACCATCTCCACGTTGAGAATCTGTTCTTGATTTGCTAAAGTAGGGTAGCGAAGAAATCAAGTGTACTTTATGTTTGGCAAAAAAATGAGGTAAATCTTGATACTTTTTATTGGCCATGATAATGGTCAAATTGCAACGATTAATTACTTCTTTACCTAGCTTTGTACATTCTTCTACAAACCATTTGAAGTGCTCATTCATTTCAGGAGCGCCACCTGTAATATCGACAGTAGTAAAGGATGGAGTGTTGCCGATAATTTCTAAACATTTTTCTAAATGAGCTCTGGACATTTGTTCCTCCTTACGGTCTGGTCCCGCATCGACATGACAATGTGCACACGTTTGGTTGCATAGCTTGCCGATATTCAATTGGAAAACATTTGGTTCTACCGGTTTGAATGGTTGATGATTCAATTCACTCAATTTATCGACAAAAAGTGGAAACTTTGCATCAACTACCTCTTTTCCATTCAACACATTTAGCTGAAAGAAAGTATTATTTAGATCACTATTTCTAGACTTTAGTGATTTACTTTTTTGTTTGACTCCCATAAAATTATTGTCTTTGGGCTATAACGATTTTTAGCTCAGAAAGTTTTTATTTTCAAAAATTATTGATTGAATTACATGCTTACTTTTTTAACATGATTCATCATTTGTACACTGTTAACTAAGGTAGCACCACTTTTTATAGCTGCAGCAACATGAACTGCCTCCATCATCTGTTCCTCATCCGCTCCTTTTTTCAGGCAATCGTGAGAATAAGCGTCAATGCAGTAAGGGCAAGATTCACTATGTGCAACTGCTAGAGCGATTAATGCCTTTTCACGTGCAGTTAATGCACCATCTTTCATAACTTCCCCGTAGTAATCGAAGAATTTGTCGCCCATAACCTTTTGAAATTCCGTGATTTCACCAAATTTTTTAAGGTCATCAGGATTGTAGTAAAATTCTTTTTTCATGATTGATTTCTTTTTGTATACATCGCGCAAAAATAAGTAATTTAGTATTTTAAAATCGTGCTGAAACCGACATTATGAACACTTTGCAAAGTAACCTTTATTATTGCGTTATAGCAATCCTTTTTTTGAATTCCTGTAATAATGACACATCAATTTCGAATAACTTACCTGATACGACCATAACAGAACATGGCGTACATGTAGTGATTGAAATTCCTGCAGGTACTAATAAAAAGATTGAAGTCAATAAAAGTTCAGGAAAATTTGAAATCAATCAAGAAAAAGGTGCTGATCGGATCATTGAATTTCTTCCATATCCTGGCAATTATGGATATATTCATAATACGTTGATGGATAAAGAAAGTGGAGGAGATGGTGATGCTTTAGATGTTCTAGTCATTGCTGAAAATTTAGAAACCGGTACTCATATTGAAGTGATTCCTATTGCAACCTTATTGTTAAAAGATAATGGAGAAATTGATACGAAAATAATTGCAGTACCAAGTGATCGTTCTTTGCAGATAATTGATGCTGAAGATTTTAGTACTTTCTTTATGAAATACAATGCTGCTTTTCAGATTATTGAAAAATGGTTTTTGAATTATAAAGGATTAGGACAAATGGAATTGATTAATTGGGAAGATGAAAAAAAGGCAATGGCAGAGATTATTAAATGGCAAGTTGAAAAAGAAGAATAATTCGGCCAACTTGTAAACATTATAGAAAATCTCAGGCTTGTTAAAGGCTAGTTAAACAATCAACTTAATTTCTAAATATAAATTAACTTGCTGTCTGCTTTAGAATAGATAAAAAATATATGTTGAAACCTTGTAAGAATAAGTCGGGAAAAGCCATCAAATCAGAACGAAACTCGCTCTCAATTGATGGGTATTGTGTAAGGTTTTATGATTCAATCAATGATATCAATACGGTGGAATTGTCTATGCTGCTACCGAAGCACAATTTGTTTTTAAATACATCCTATTTACAAATTTTAGAATCCAATCCACCCGAAGGTATGCAGTTTCAATACATGGTCTTTTGTCTCAAAGATGAACCTGTTGGATTTGCACAATGTCAAATCGAGCATTTTGAAGCGGATAGAGCAGTCAGTGGGCAAAATGGTCAGAATACGAATAGGACTCCAGGATTTTTTGATACGATGGCAAAGTATATGAAAGGCTTCGTTGCAAGTAAGGTTGAGTTCTATACACTGCTTTGCGGAAGTTTGTTGTTGACAGGAGAGCATGCTTATCATTTTACTTCCCGAGTTGAATCTTCTTTACATTTCAAATTGATAGAAGAAGGGTTGAATAAGATGGTCAAACATTTAGGTGATAAAGGATTAAAGATTTCCACTATTTTACTTAAAGACTTTTTTGAAGAAAACAGAAGCCCACATCTTGTAAAGCAATCTTATAATGAATTCACTATTCAACCCAATATGATAATGGAGTTGAAAAGTGAATGGAAAAATTTTGATGATTACCTGAATGCGTTGCTGTCTAAGTATAGAACAAGAACAAGACGTGCACGAAAGAAGCTAGGAGCTTTGGAAATTCGCGAACTATCTGCGGATGAAGTGACGAGTCATAAATTAGAAATGCACGAACTGTATAAAAGTATCGCTGATAATTCGGGATTTAATGTATTAAACTTAAACGTCAATTATTTACCAGCCATGAAAGATGGGTTGGGAGAAGACATGATGATTTTTGGAATATTTGAAGAAGGCAAAATGGTCGGTTTTTATACTGCTTTCCTAAATCATGATGAATTAGAAGCACACTTCTTAGGTTTCAAAAGAGAATTAAATAGAACCAATCAAATTTACCTCAATATCCTCTACAACCTTGTAGAACTAGGGATTGAAAAACAAGTTCATAAAATTGTATTTGCCAGGACTGCTTTAGAAATAAAAAGTTCGGTAGGAGCGAAGGCTGTGGAAATGTATTGTTATTTTAGACATAGTAATTCATTCACTAATAAGTTTTTAAATCCTTTATTATCTTATTTGAGACCAGAGGCAAAGTTAGTTCCAAGGCATCCATTCAAAGAGTTAGATATTTAGGAAATTTTCATTTGTCTTTGCGTTTGCAATTTTTTATTTCTCAAGCACAAACAGAAAGATATTTTGCTTATCTTTACAATAAGTTATACTAATGCTTTGCAATTTTTGTCCCCCCCCTCTTTGCTGCATCACAAAACTTTTTTATTCAGACTTCATAGATATTTTCAATGTAACTAATTGAACAGTTATTTTCGTGAGAGAAATGAACTTACTCATTGTTGATGATCATCCACTGTTTTTAAAAGGCCTTAAATCTTACCTACAAAAAGATCAAGGAATCGCTAATATTTTTATTGCCAATGATTACGGTTCGGCTTACAAAATATGCGAGAAAAACAAGATTGATATAATCTTGATGGACATCCATCTAGGAAACATGAGTGGTGTTGAAATAACTCAAAAAATTAGAACTGACTTCGCTGAAATTAAAGTAATAGGTTTTTCGGCTTCTAATGATGAGCAGATAATTCGGAAAATGATGGAAGCAAAAGCGAGTGGATTTGTTCTCAAAGATGCGGACCTAGATGAATTGAAAATTGCTTTGAGTTTTGTAAACGAAGGTAAGCTGTATTTTTCTTCATCAATTTCTGGGCAAACTTATTCGAGTACCAGCTTGTATAGTGACAAAGTAGTTGAAGTGAAAAAGAAATTGACACATAGAGAATTTGAAATATTAAATTATATAATAGAAGAAGAACTTGGCAATAAAGAAATTGCAGAAAAATTATTCATAAGTCCCAGAACTGTAGAGACCCATAAACGCAATCTCATTCATAAATTGGATGTCAAAAACGTCATTGGTCTTGCAAAATTTTATTTTAAAAATGTTAATTGGCTAAAAGAGATTTACGGGAATCCCGTAGTCTAAATCAGGGATTTCATTAGTACTTTATTTCTGTGTTTGAAATATCTTGCACTCACAAAGGTCCCTCTTTGAACCATTCCACAAACAATACAGCCTTTCCTCATTTTAAAATCATCCCATTCCGATTTTAGTAGATTTCCATCTGCTATCTATACTTGTATTTAAAAATTTTTAATAAACAATAAAATCTGAAACGCAATGAAAAAAACGTTCTTAACTATGATCGCTGCATGTTTTGCAGTAACTATGACATTTGCTCAACAAAACCAGAGCAACGTTACACAGACAGGAAATGAAAACGATATTTCTGTAGAACAAATTGGTAGAGTTAACCAATCTTTAGTAATTCAAAATGAAGACAGAAACATTTCTTCTGTTAATCAACTTGGAGCTTCTAACAACTCTGATCTTCAGATCACTGGTTCTGACAACTTAGTAGAAATTGCTCAAATTGGAGACCAAAATGCTTCTGCAAGTTTTGTTACTGAATCTAATGTTGTTTCAACTGTATTACAAGATGGTAATGCAAATACTTCAAGACAAGAATTAAACTCTGCTGGTTCTCAAGCAATTATTGAAGTAGCTGGAAGTAACAACCTTACTATCCAAACTCAGAATGGATCTGGAACTGGTAACAATATCAGTGATATCAGATTAACAGGAAGTAACTCAACTATGACTCAAGCTATTGATGGTGAGAACTCACGTTCTTATATCACTTCTAGCTCAAGTGATGCAATTGTTACTACTGAGCAAAATGGAGTTTCTAACAACATAAATGTACTTCAAGAATTGGGTGACGGAAACGCTGCTTTTGTTGCACAGAATGGTAATGGAAACTTTGCTGGTGGAAATGATGATCCTCAGTTGACTCAAACTGGAAATGACAACACTTTAGTTCTTTCTCAAGATGGAACTCAAAACGCTAGTTCAATTTATCAGGTAGGAGATGCAAACACTGCAACTAATACTCAAACTAGTGATGAAAATACTTCAATTATTACTCAGACTGGAAACAGTAATGATGCTTTTGTTAAGCAAAGCAACCAGTAATTGATTGTTATTAAACAAGCATAACCTGAATTCAAATACTGAATTTATTGTTCGAAAGATGTATCTTTAATAGATACGTCTTTCGGGCATCAGGTTAATGTTTAAAAAAGAAAACATATGTTTTTTTATAAGAAAATAGTATTCACATTTTTGACTTTGATATTTGTTACTTCGCTTTGGGCACAACAAGGACTGACAGAAAGTGATTTGTTATTAACTCCAGGAGAGTTGATAGAAGAGGAGTTGATAGGCAAAAAAAATAGTGTCTTAATTCAGCAAGTTGGAAATGAAAATGATCTTGTAATTGATCAAATCCGTGAAATAGATGCTTCCAACTTGACAAGGGTTTTGCAATCAGGAAATTACAATCTCATTAATATCGTACAAGCGGGTGGAAATAATCAAGTTGCAGTCATTCAATCTGGAAATGATAATTTGTATCAATTAGATTTATCTGGAACCAACAATGGAGTTGGAGTCATCCAAAATGGAGATAATAATGCGATCATTCAAAAATTGCTCAATGCAGATGATATCTCTGTTGAATTTCTTCAACAAGGAAATGGAAACGAAATAGAACATGTAGTGGAAGGGCTAACGTCAAAAGACTACAAAATTTATCAAGTCGGAGATGGAATGAAAGTAATCGTTACACAAACTCCGATTACGATTACAAATTAGTTGTAACTGTTCATTTTTTTGAGCAATTTATATACTAACTCCCACGTATTACAAAAACTGTTGCTATGAAAAAACGTTTCTTACTTTTCGCAGTTTATTTTGGTGTGTTGACAGTTTGTTCTGCTCAAGTTCAAACAGTCGAAGCTATAATAGATTTTGAAAAAGAACGTGAAGGTCACGTGACCATTTTTGGAAAAGCACACAGTTTGTCAGACCAGTCTCAGGCATATTCGTATACGATGCATCTGACAAAAGCAGCACAAGGAAATAAAACCAATAGCAAGCAATCTGGAAATTTTGCTACCCAAAACCTAAAAGAAAAAATTGAATTATCTAGTGTTCAAATTAATCTTTCAGCTGTAACTCAATTTGAAGTTCATCTGAAAATATTCCAAGCAGATAAAATGGTTGCTGAACGTATTTTAAAAAGTGATCCTATATTTTTTGATACTTATAAAAAATTAGGAATTACTGCTTCTCAAAAACCAACAAACGGATCCAATCCAGTTCCAAACGAAGATCAACTTAACAAGAAAGTACAGAAAAAACAAAGTAGCGATATTGAAATCGGCGGACTTATTTTGGATGATACCCGATCAAAAATAGGGCGTGATTTTTATGATGTATTTTATGGAAAATGGACAGACCCAGCTGATGGTTCTGATTTTTCAATTACGATAAAAGAACTACCGGCACGTGGGAGAGCATCGAGAGTAGCGATAGAAGTAGATGGAAATGTTATTATCCAGAGAATGGTTCAGCCTCGTCAAGACGTAATAGAATTACTTGCAGAACAATCTGTAGCAATTGTCAAGAACTATCTTTCTAAGAAAAAGCAATTGAATAAAGAACTAGAAAGTGAAGATCAAAGTGGTAGTGGAATTTTCTAGCTGATAAAAAGAAACATAACAAGAATTAATGAACATATTATAATTGAAAAAAATGAAAAGGATCAGTGTACTTCTATTTTTTGTATTCGCAGTGTCATGTTTTTGTAATGCGCAAGACATGGTTTACAAGCCTAAAAATCCAGCATTTGGAGGAGATACTTTTAACTACAATTGGTTGTTGAGTAGTGCGCAAGCGCAGAATTTAATTGATGATCCAGAACTTGAAGATGCAAATTCAGATAGTACATTAGAAGACTTTTCGGAAAGTTTGAATCGACAATTATTGACTCAGCTGTCTCGTCAATTGGTAACGAATCAATTTGGTGAAGATGGATTGACAGAAGGAAGTTATACAGTCGGAAACTTTCAGGTAGATGTCACCAATAACTTAGAAGGCTTGGTTGTTACGATCTTGGACCTCGTCGCTGGAGAACAAACACAAGTAGTAATCCCATATTTTTAACTGAAAAGGTGTACCACTAAAATGGTATTATTGTCCGTTTCACTATAGTTTTTGCTAGTAAGTCTTTACTATCTCCTTGAATTAGTATTAACTTCGTAGTTCCCTCCCTGTCTTCGATCCAAGAATTCAAAAATTTAAGGTTTTTTAAAGTCAAATATTAAATTGACACGTGAATGTACCTATTCACATTTAGCTAATAACATATTAGGAAGAGAAAACAAATGAAAAATTTATTTGGTTATGTAATTATATTGTTGGTGATTTTTAATGTTTGCTCTTGTGGTAAATTGCTACATACCCCTCGTGTCTCGAAAGCACGATTGGGTGAAGTTACTTCTACAACTGAGGATTTAAGAAGGTTGCCACCACCAAAAGAAAAAATCGTTGTTGCGGTCTATAAATTTAGAGATCAAACAGGGCAATATAAACCATCCGAAAACGGCTCTAGTTGGTCTACCGCAGTGACACAAGGAGCCACTACTATTTTGCTCAAATCTCTTGAAGATAGTGATTGGTTTATTCCAATTGAACGTGAAAATGTTGGGAATCTTTTAAATGAGCGAAAAATCATTCGTTCTAGCCGAACACAATACAACAAGGAAAGTGAGAATCAACAATTGCTACCACCGCTTTTGTATGCTGGTGTTATTTTAGAAGGCGGAATTATTTCTTATGATGCAAATGTAATTACTGGAGGTGCCGGACTTCGATATTTTGGAACCGGTGCTGGAAGCCAATATCGACAAGATCGAGTGACCGTTTATTTAAGAGCGGTTTCAACTAGTAATGGAAAAATTTTAAAAACAGTTTATACTTCCAAAACGATTCTTTCTCAAGCTGTGGATGCTGGGATATTTCGTTTTGTTCGATTTGGTAGATTGCTAGAAGCGGAGATGGGTTTTACCTACAATGAACCATCCGAAATAGCAGTAACAGAAGCAATCGAAAAAGCAGTACAAAGTTTAGTAATCGAAGGAGTATTGGATGACCTTTGGGAATTGAAAGAGCCGAGAATGATTGTCGATGAAGAAATCATGAACTACAAAAAAGAAAAAGAGCTCATCCCACAAACTGATATTTTCGGAAACCAGTTGGATAACAGACGAACTGCGCTTTCAGTAAATTTAAAATCTACTACTTTACAATACAAAGGCGATTATGCAAACCCAGTGCTCAAAACTGGAATTGAAGGTGGTGTGATGTATTCTCCAAATGCAAAATTTGGTCTAGGGATGTCTTTTGGGTTGAGTCAATTGGCAACCGAGCAATATTATAAATCAGATGTCAGCTATTTAGATTTACATGCAAATTTCAGATTAATGCCTTATGATAGAATCACACCGATACTATCTGCTGGTGCTGGATTTATAACGAATAATTTAAATTCAAGATTTGATTTTTCTAACAAGATTTATCCGAAAGTACATGGAGGTATTGGAGTTGAATATTTATTAAATAATCGGGTAGGAGTGATGTCAAGTATTGATTACAACTATATTTTTAGTGATGAATTGGATGCAGTGGAGCATGGAAAGTACAATGATTTTTACTGGCGATTTAATGCTGGGTTTAATTTTTATTTAGGGAAAAAAATTGAGAGTTCCCGAAAGTTTAATTTTAATGGGAGTCCTTATGGAAACTAGAAACAAATATATATTACTCTTTTTATGTTGCTCATTGCTTGGATTTTTTTCGTGTGAAGAAGAACCATTTGAGCCGGCATTGTTTGGAACTCTATTTGGTGAAGTATTAGAGACAGATGATAATATTGCCATTGAAGGGGTTATCATTTCGACCAATCCACCTACAAGTACCGTCGAAACAGATTTGCAAGGACGATTTCAATTGGAGAATATTCCAGTGGGGACTTATTCTTTGAGAGCGGAAAAAAGTGATTTTTTATCAGCAGTAACTTCTGTTGCAATCTTTGCGGATCAAGATGCGAATGTTATTGTTAGAATGACAAAAGATTCTCTTGAAAATACTGCTCCTGGAGTTCCTGTTAATGTGTTTCCACAAGATGGAACGGTTGACAATGAAGTTAATATTACTTTACAATGGTCTGGATCTGATATGGACACGGATGATGAATTGCAATATGATTTGCTTTTGTTTAATTCAGATCAAACGGAAACGACAGAACTTTTGATCAATTCAGTTGATACTACTTATGAACTAACCAACCTTGATTTTAATACCAATTATTTTTGGCAAGTAATTGTCAATGATGGTTCCAATGAGCCAGTATATAGTGAAGTGTGGAGTTTCAGTACACAACCTATTCCTAATCATCGCTTCGTTTTTGCCAAAGAAATTGATGGTGTCTATGATATTTATTCTTCGGATGAGGCTGGCAATTCATCCAGGTTAACTAATAATTCAGCAAGCAATTGGCGACCAAGAATGAATCCGTTGCGAACTAAAATTGCATTTATTTCAAACATTGAAGTGAACCCACAAATTTATATCATGGACCGTGATGGGTCGAATGTAACGCAAGTAACTACGATTCCAATAAGTGGTGCTGCAAATCAAACTGAACTTGATTATTCATGGTCACCTGATGGATCTCGTATTTTGTATATGATTAATTCAAAGTTGTATAGTATTTTACTGGATGGGACGGGATTAACAGAAGTAGCGGAAACACCATTTTTTGGATTTACTTTTGGAGCTTGCGATTGGGTAGGACTAGGCAATAAAATTGTGGCGAGAACAGTAGGAACAACGCCTTATAATTCACATTTAGTTCTTTTAGATTTACCTGGAAGTTCTTGGGATGTTTTACAATTTGATATTGCAGGTAGAACAGGTGGCCCTTCATTTTCGATTGATGGAAGTGTTGTGTTATTTACGCATGATGTTTCTGAGTTTGAAGCGCCAGATGGTAGGCAATTGGATGCACGTATCTTTACAAAAAATGTAGATACTTTTCTCACAGTAGATTTGTCAATCAATAAACCAGCTGGTACCAATGATTTAGATCCTCGTTTCTCTCCTGATGGAAGTAGAGTTATTTTTACCAATACTAATAATGATGGCATTTCTCCGAAAAATATTTGGGTAATGGATATCGATGGAAATAATCGAACATTGCTTTTTGAAAATGCGGAGATGGCTGAGTGGAAATAGCTGGCAGGTTTTACTACAAAGGGACGTGAAGAAATCGGAGAAGGAGAATGTGTTATGCTTTAAATTTTTATGCCCAAAATCCTAAACTTTGTTTTTTTAGCAAACTTTTACAAGCATGTAGTTCAAAGACACTAAGTAGCACAAAAAAGATGATATTAACTCAAAAAGCTCCAAAGGAGCGAAATCAAAAAGCCTAGTGCAATCGCACTAGGCTTTTTGATTTCGCTTCGAGTGTTTTGGCGCATATTTTTGTTTCAAAAATTGTGACAAAACACTTCTTCAATTTTTAAACAATGGAGGAAAATTAAAGAGTATAATTTCTATAGTTTAACAAAAACCCGTTCCTCCAAGTCCAATTTCTCAACATCAGTTCCCTCAATAACAACAGATTCTTCAGATGAAGTTTGGTAGCTTGACAATATAAATTGATTGTCTGATTTTAAAATTTCAATCACGTACGTAACATCATCGTTACGATTAATGAAAATGCGTTTTTCGCCAACAGTATTGAGATAGCGATAACTACGTTTCGAGTGTTTATCTGTCAAAAGAGCGATCGGTTCATGCATAGATATTTTAAAATCAGCTTGATTGGTCGTTCCTAAATTTTGAAATGCCATATCTTTCCTTCCAACAAGTGTCCATTCTTTTTTTACATCATTATCCACATCTTTCCACTGTCCCATTAGCCAGGTTAAATTTGGGATAGCATCCATATCCTTCCCATTACTTTCCTTAGCAGCAGTTGCATTAGCAGCAATCCCAACACTACTTGGAGCAATAGGTGAAGAAGATTGACGACTGGCTTTATCTCTTTTGAAAATATCTCTGGACTTTTTCTTCTTAGTAACTTTCGTTGAAGCTTCAGCAACACTTTCTTCCAATCTTCTATCTGCAGCACTGATTTGATCCATACGATCTCTGAAAAACTCATTATCTGCTTCTCCGACTACGACATCCGTTTTGGCAGAAGGCGCATTGATTTCGGTTATCTTATATTTAGGAACGCTTGAAGCTGGAGTCGTGGGCATAGGCATAGTAGGAACGACCACATTTTCTGCATAATTTCCTTCCATATCATCTGTCGTCATATCTGCCATCACGATAGTAGCAGGTGTTGATTCAACTTCATCTTCAACTTCAGCGATCTGCGATTGTTCTCCATTTGTATTGTTATTTTTTCCAAATGCTTTTTCAGCGATTTCGTCTGCGGTTGTATTTTTATTGATAGTCACTTCACCTAAAAGCATTTCTCTTTCCAAAGGTGATTCATGCATTTCATAGGTATTGGTAGCTAAGTCGATAGTACCTGCTAGATCTTCTTGCTTATAATTTTGAATTTTATTAGTTGCTGATTTACCTCTATTTACTGTTGGTACCAATTTTTTATCAGCCGAACCTTCATTCATTAATACTTGTTTTTTTTCAACAGATTTATTGAAAGCAACTAAGTCGTCTCCGTTTTTGGCGGATTTTTCCAAAGCTATTTCTTCCCAAGTATTCGTGTCCTTCATGATCTTTCCAGCCATCGCATTGTTTTTGTTGTCGTCAAAATTTAACAACACAATTACAGATGCAATAGAAACAACTGCAACGACAGCAGCAACCATTGCAATAGACCGATACTTAGAAGTTTGATTAATATCCTTACGAGCATCCAATTTCCTTTCCAACTTATCCCACGCATGACGCGAAGGAGTTGGCTCCAGCTTGTGCTCACTCTCTCTGAAGAGATCGAATAAATCTTTTTTATTTTTCATTACTTTATTTAGTAAATAGTATTTAGTAGTTAGTATTATGACTGATCTTGTTTCGCAATCTCACGTCCTCCAAGCAACACCTGCGAAACAAGATCCACTCTACACTCTTAATTTTACACTCAACACTCATTGTTTTCATCCCACATCCGGAATTTGATTCTCCTTTATCAAACTTCTCATTCTCTTCTTAGCAAGAATCAATTGAGATTTTGAAGTATTGATACTGATACCTAATTCTTCAGCAATCTCTCTATGTTTATAACCTTCAATGACATAAAGATTGAAAACAGTTCTATATCCTGTCGGGAGTTTCTCTAACAAATCTAAAATATCTTGTGCAGCCAATTCATTTTCGATAGTGACGGCAGATTTTATTTCGACATTACTAGTTTCTAAGGACAAATGAAAATTGTGTTTTTTTCTCAATTCCATCAATGATTGATTCACCATAATTCTTCTAATCCATCCTTCAAAATTTCCTTGTCCTGTATATTGATGAATTTTGGTCATCACCTTATACATCGCTTCAATCATCACATCTTCCGCATCATCGCTATCCTTAATATATCGTCTGCAAACACCGAGCATTTTCGGAGCATACCGGTCATAAAGCGCTTTTTGAGCTTTACGGTTTTCCTTTCTGACACCATCTATGAGTTCTTTCTCAGTCAAGTTTCGGCAGTTTTTTTACGATAATTGTTTCTAAATTAAGCTAATTCGCACATAAAGTACGGATACTTACTCAATAGATGCTGAATAATTAGGTTTTGGTGGGTTGAATTGGGGTTTTTTTTATTCGAATTATATCTTTGAATCTTTTAAGAGAAAACCGAATCACCAAAATGGAAATAATTAACAACTCTTATCAGCTATCAAATGGAGTCAACGCATTAGATCTTTGCGAAAAATATGGATGTCCGCTTTATGTTTATGATACCGCAATTATTGAAAGGCAATACAATCGATTGACCAATGCTTTTGATGTTCCAAATTTGAAAATACATTATGCTTGCAAAGCACTGACCAATATTAATATTCTCAAGTTTATGAAAAGTTTGGGAGCAGGTTTGGATACGGTTTCTATCCAAGAAGTATGGATGGGTTTGGAAGCTGGGTTTGCGGCATCAGATATTATTTATACTCCGAATTGTGTTTCTATGGAAGAAATAAAGTTTGCAGTAGAAGCTGGTGTAAATATTAATATCGACAATATTTCAATTTTAGAACAATTTGGACACGTATATCCAGAGGTGCCAGTTTGTGTTCGAATTAATCCACATATTTTAGCTGGTGGGAGTTACAAAATTTCTACTGGACATATTGATTCGAAATTTGGAATTTCCATTCATCAAGTTCCATTGTTGAAAAGAATTGTAAAAGCGACTGGTATCAAAGTGACTGGATTGCACATGCATACAGGATCTGAAATATTAGATTCGGAAGTGTTTTTAAATGGTGCAGAGATATTATTCAATGTGGCTAAAGAATTTGATCAACTTACCTCTATTGATTTCGGAAGTGGTTTCAAAGTACCTTACAAGAATGATGGAATTGAAACAGACATTGAATCTTTAGGAGAAAAATTATCAGCACGTTTCAAAGAATTTTGCAAAAATTATGGTAGAGATCTTCAACTGATTTTCGAACCAGGAAAATTTTTGGTGAGTGAATCAGGATTTCTTTTTGTAAAAGTGAATGTTATCAAACAAACAACCTCCACAGTTTTTGCTGGAGTAGACTCTGGAATGAATCATCTCATCCGTCCAATGTTGTATGATGCCTATCACAGAATTGAAAATATTTCCAAACCTACTGGAACTACTCGTATCTATAATGTTGTTGGATATATTTGTGAGACAGATACTTTTGGAATCAACCGACGATTAAAAGAAGTGCAAGAAGGAGATGTATTGGCGATTTATAATTCAGGTGCCTATTGCTACATGATGTCATCGAACTACAATTCAAGATTTCGACCTGCAGAAGTGATGGTTCATCAAGGAAAGGATTATTTGATAAGAAATCGAGAAACGATGGAAGACTTAATGAAGAATCAAATAGAAGTTGATGTTTTTGAACTTCAAACAACCAAATAACTTATCTTTGCACACAAATACACATAACAAGTAGACAAAACGGACTTTTAAATTTCATAATAAATATGAGCGCAGATAATAGATATAGCCCAGACGGAATCGAAGAAAAGTGGTACAACTACTGGATGGACAAAAAATATTTCAAATCCACACCAGATGAGCGAGAGCCATATACGATTGTCATTCCACCTCCCAACGTTACAGGTGTCTTGCATATGGGGCATATGTTGAACAATACGATTCAAGATATTTTAATTCGTAAAGCAAGATTGGAAGGGAAGAATGCTTGTTGGGTTCCTGGAACGGATCACGCATCAATTGCAACAGAAGCAAAGGTGGTGAAAATGTTGGCAGAAAAAGGGATTAAGAAATCTGATATTACGCGCGAAGAATTTCTAAAATATGCCTTCGAATGGAAGGACAAATATGGTGGAATCATTTTAGATCAGCTGAAAAAATTAGGTTGTTCTTGTGATTGGGATCGTACTCGTTTCACCATGGAGGATAAATTGTCACAAGCAGTTGTAAAAGTATTTGTTGATTTATACAAAAAAGGAAAAATCTATCAAGGACTTCGGATGACCAATTGGGACCCAGAAGCAAAGACTGCTTTGTCCAATGAAGAAGTAATTCACACAGAAGAAAATTCACGGCTATTTTTTGTTAAATATCAAGTAGAAGGAACGGATGAATGGGTAACGATTGCAACTACTCGTCCAGAAACTATATTGGGTGATTCGGCAGTTGCGATCAATCCAACGGATGAACGATATACACATTTGCATGGTAAAAAAGTAATCATTCCGATGGTGAATAGATCAGTTCCAATTATCACAGATGAATATGTAGATGTTGAATTTGGAACGGGTTGTTTGAAAGTAACACCTGCTCATGACATGAATGATTATGAGATTGGAAAGCGACACAATTTAGAGGTAATCGATATTTTTAATGAAGATGGCACGCTAGGAGAGAAGGCTCAGTTTTATATTGGGGAAGATCGATTTGCAGTTCGTAAGAAGATTGTTAAAGAATTGGAAGCGAAAGGGCATATTGTTGAAATCAAAGACTATAGAAATAAAGTAGGTCGCTCCGAAAGAACCAAAGCGATTATCGAGCCTCGTTTAACTCATCAGTGGTTTTTGGAAATGAAAGACATGGCTTCTACGGCACTAAAAGCAGTTGAAAGTGGTGATGTTACTTTTTATCCTGAACGTTTTTTCAACATGTACAACAGTTGGTTGAAAGAAGAGAATGTTAGAGATTGGTGTGTTTCTCGTCAACTTTGGTGGGGACAACGAATTCCTGCCTATTTCTATAAAGATGAAATTTTTGTTGAAGAAACCAAAGAAGCGGCATTAAATGCGGCTCGCAAAAAGTTTGATGATGAATCTATTTCAATGAGTGATTTACGTCAAGAAGAAGATGTAGTGGATACTTGGTTTTCAAGTTGGTTATGGCCAATTTCTGTTTTTGATGGATTTGAAGATGCAACTGAATTAAAATATTACTATCCAACTAACACTTTAGTTACGGGATGGGATATTATCTTTTTCTGGGTAGCAAGAATGGTCATGGCGGGTTATGAATGGTCAGGTGATTTGTTAGGTGAAGAATTGGTAAAGCAAAAAGGAATTCAGCCTTTCAAAGATGTTTATTTCACAGGAATGGTACGTGATAAGAATCGGAAGAAGATGAGTAAGTCTTTGGGGAATTCTCCAGACGCTTTAAAATTGATTGATAAATATGGTGCGGATGGTGTTCGTTTCGGAATGTTGTCAAGTAGTGCAGCAGGAAATGATATTGTATTTGATGCACCTTATGATGCCAAAACAAAAACGACATTAAGTGAGTCAGAACTTTGTGGTCAAGGTTTGAAATTTTGTAACAAGATTTGGAATGCATTAAACTACTTAAAAGGACTCGAAGTAAAAGATGGAATGGCTGCTGCTGAAACAAAAGCAGTAAATCAACTAGCGGCCAACTGGTTTGAAAATAAATACAAAAAAGTGGTGGCTGAATTAGAAGAACAATTCAAAACCTATCGTTTGTCAGAAGCATTGATAACAACGTATAGTTTTATCTGGAATGATTTCTTTTCTTGGTATTTGGAAATTGTAAAACCGGAATACCAACAACCAATTGACAAAGAAACCTATGATACGACACTAGGTTTATTCGAAAAATTGATGACGTTGTTGCATCCATTTATGCCTTTTGTTACAGAAGAAATTTGGCACCAACTAAAGGACCGAAAAGAAGGGGATGATTGTGTCGTAAGTAAATACCCAAAGGTAGAAGCTTATGATGAAGCATTAGTTAAAAACGTAGAAATCGGAATGGACATCATTTCTAAAGTAAGAAATGCACGTGAAGCCAACGGCGTTAAAAAAGTGGAGCCATTGAATTTATTTATTCAAAATGCACCGACTTCAAAAGCATTGCACAACATCGGTGGTCTGAATGATATGATTATCAATATGGCTTATTTGAAGAGTTTAACTTTTACAGATAAGGAAGTTGAAAACTCCGTTTCTTTCATTGCTGGAACAGATAATTATTTTTTAGAATTGAATAAGACGATTGATGTTGCCGCTGAGAAAAAGAAGTGGGAAGAAGAATTGGAATATCTTAAAGGGTTTGTAAAATCTGTACAAAAGAAATTAGACAATAAACGATTCGTTGATAATGCGCCTCCTGCTGTTGTAGAAAATGAGCGAAAGAAATTGGCAGATGGTTTGGCGAAGATTAAGATTTTGGAAGAGCAGTTGGCTAAGTTAGGGTAGAGGAGTTAATAGTGTAATGTGTATAGTGAAAAGTGGAGCTCGCAGAAAAAAGAGATGCTTGTCGAAGACAAGCATCTCTTTTTTGCGTTTGGGCACGTCAGACTGTGCGAAAATAGAATACAAACACCAAGAGGTTAGAAACCTTTGGCTCGGTTAAACAAAAGCGAGCCGAAGGTTTCTAACCTCTCGGTGTTTGGCAACCAACTTTCGTGCATTTTCGCAAAGTCTGACGAGCGCCACTTTTCACCATAAACTATACACTATTCACTTTTCAAAAACTGCAGCGTCCGAACCCCATTGTCCGAATCAAAACGAATCATATAAACACCAACCGGATATTTTGAAACATCAATTTCCATGTTTTCCATTTGAATATTGTCCAATACTTTTTGGTACTTCAATTGTCCAGTTGCATTGAAAATTCGAATTATTGATTGATTAGACTTTTGTTCCAGTTCAATATCAACATGCAAAGTAGTAGTGGAC
Source organism: uncultured Saprospiraceae bacterium (assembly GCA_937941765.1). Classification (GTDB taxonomy): domain Bacteria; phylum Bacteroidota; class Bacteroidia; order Chitinophagales; family Saprospiraceae; genus CALDGQ01. The sequence continues at coordinate 30,247 of CALDGQ010000068.1, read as the reverse complement.
GGATTTGGATAAATTGAAATCTTATTGTTATCAGATAGCTGTTGTTCTTGGATTGCATCTGCTAAAAGTACTTCCAACCTTGCAACAACCGTAACATCATCACCAAAACCACCTAAATACCACTCGTCTGTGCGAATTACTGAAGCCACTTGGTAAGGATAGGTGATCGGACTAAAAACGGCACTCAATTCTGGTGGATATATAATGGTAACAATATATTCAGAACCTCCTTCAAGCGGAATCGGACCATTGTCAAATTCAACACCAACAATATTATAACTAAGTTGAGTTGTGAAAGTGAATTCTCGATTGCCTATTAAAGTAATATCATTGTCAGTAAAGTTATTAAAATCTGAATCTTCAGTAACTTGATATAAATTGACAACAACCTTTTTTCCTTCCAAGTCTTCATCGGAAACTGCTGAAAAGAAAACACGCGTTGCAAAATAGCCATCATTGACCATGTAGTAGAAATTCCCAGTTTCCCAATTTTCTTCAACATTATCAGGTTGAATTGGAAAGTTGCCATTGTTATCATCTTTTGAAAATACATTACTAGCAATAAAAAATTCTTTTGAAATGGTATTGTCAAAAGGATTAGTTTCTGGATTATCTCCTTGGACACTATATTTGACTATGTAAGAACCACTTCCTTCTTGGACCCAAACTTCTGAGAATTCCAAAATTTCAGTGGAACCAGGTTCCATATTCGGAATCATTTCAGAAGTTGCTGCGAATATCGTAGTCTCATTTCTGATTACTTCAACTATTCCAAAGGTATTGGTTTGCGGCATGTTGCCATTATTTTCAACTTCCATTTTGAATCTAACAATATCTAGTTGAGAAACTGGTTGTTGAAAATTTGGTGGCAATTGAATTTCTGTAATAGATAAATCATAAGGAGGATTTGGATCTGATGAAGTCAAAACCAGATCGTCTATTTTCCAAGCATACTCATAATTTCCTTCCCATCTAAATTGTAAATAAACTTCCGCTTCACCTGCCGCTTGCTCGGTAATGTCTACGACTACATATTGAACCGCAACATTAAAGTCTCCAGGTTCTGTAGTTGACAATATTGGATAATCAGTAAAATTGATTCCATCTGTACTAACACCAAGAAAGGCGGCTGAACTAGAATTGAAAATGGTATATTGATTTTGAAATTGTGCATATACAACACTTTGATTACTACAATCAAAAGCTGGACTGGTCAAGGTTACGTTATGTGGATATTCTCCATTCTCATCAGAATCAAAATAGAAGAAACCATTAGATGCACTAGTAGATGCAAATGGAGGTTGTTGATTAAAGATGGCAACACTTGGATTGTCAGACCATTCCCAAACGGTCGATCCGCCATTGGTGCCACCTGATGTCCAATTGTCGATTGCAGCTTGGTTCCCAAAATCTTCAGAGTCAAAATCTTGTCCGTTAATTGGATGGTGCACTAAAAAGAATAGGATCAAGCACAATGCAAATTCAATAAAATATTTCATATAGTAATTTTGGTGTTACAAATTTGAGTAAAAAAAAATGGAGACATATCTTTTCAGACATCTCTCCATAATTTATTTTTTAAACTTGGCTTTTTTGGTGTCCGGTAAACGGGAGCCAAAAGCGATAGCCTTAGTTCGTTAAGAGCTTATTTAGCTACAACAAAACGCTTAGTTTTTACACCATTCTCAGTTGTAAAGTGTAACATATAAGCACCAGCAGGATATTGAGATACATCGATATCAAGCTTTTCTGTTTGGATATTTTCTAATACATTTTTGTAAGTCATTTTTCCAGCAGCATCTACAATTCTGATAGTTGATTGGAAAGCATTTGTTGTCAAATCAATATCCAAAGTCAACATTTCAGTTGCAGGGTTTGGATAAACTTCAATTTTGTTATCATCACTCAATTGAGTTTCTTCGATAGCAACACCATCAGCAGAAATAGCCATTCTTGCAAGTACCGTGTTATCAACACCAAAACCACCTAAGAACCAATCACCGTCATTGATAACGGTACCTACTTGGAAGTAATATGGAATGGCACTGTATGGAGCAAACATATCTGCAGTATAAGCAATCATTACGAAATACTCTGTATCTGCTTCAAGTACTACACCTTCTTCACCAGTTAACAAACTTTCTGGAACTACTGAAACAACATCGAAGTTAGCTTCATTCGTAAATTCATATTGACCAATTCCAACCAAAGAAACATCATCATCCGTGAAATCACTAGGGTCAGAATCTTCCGTTATTTGATATAATTTAATAGTAACCGTTTGTCCTTGGTGCGCATTATCATTAGAAGCTACAGAGAAAAATATTTCTGTTGCAGTGAATCCACCATTTAAAACATAGTAGTAGTTTCCAATTTCCCAAACATCAGCAACTGATCCAGGTTGAGTAGCACTTACAATTTGTCCATCATCCTTAGAGAAAAGTCCAGGAGCAACTTCAAATTCTCTTGAAGTTATATTGTTAGAAGCATTTATATCAGTAGAATCTTGAGTAACAGTATAACGAATCGTGTGAACACCATCACCTTCAATGATATATCTTTCTGGCATTTCAATTAAAGTATCATTTGCTTCAAGAAGTATTTCATCTAGTCCAGCAGATGTAGAAAATACGCTTGCACCATTAATTAAAATCTCACCAGTTGCGTTTACACCAGTTTGAGGCATAGAACCCATGTTATCAACAAAAAGTTGAAAACCAATTGTATCTAATTGGCTACTTGGTTGCAAATAATTAGGAGCAAATTGTGATCCATCAACAACTAATTCGTGTGGAGGAGTAGGGTCTTCAGCAGATAATGCAATGTCATCAATTTTCCAAGCGTACTCATAATTTCCAACCCACTTAAATTGTAAGTATACTGTTGCTTGACCAGCAGCATCAGCTGTGATATCAACTACTGCAGTTTGAACAGCATCAGACAAATCGTTTTGCTCAACATTTTCCAATACTGGATAATAATTAAAATTAGTTCCATCCGTACTAACACCTAATGAAACAGCTGAGCCACCACCTTGTGTGAAGAATGCATATTGATTTTGAAAACTTGCCAAAACAATAGATTGTCCACTACAATCAATTGCAGGTCCTGTCAAAGTAATATCGTGTGCATTTTCTCCATTTGCATCAGAGTTAAATTGAAAAAATCCATTGGCTGCAGTTGGTGAAGCAAAGTCTGGTTGAGAACCAAATGTAGGATTTCCAGCATCAGTAGTCCAAGTCCATACTTCAGCTCCCGGATTGGTTCCACCACCAATCCAATTGGCTTCAGCCGCAGCTTGATCGCCAAAATCTTCAGTGTAGAACTGAGCTGTAAGTGCATTTGTCATGAATAAAGACAAACTCAATAAAAAAACATTTTTTGTAAAATAATTCATGCGTAATATTTAAGTTAATTCAAATTTTTTAAATAGCGTTCAAATATAAGATTTTAGGAAATTAATAGTTATCAAAATCCAATAAGAGTCGTCGAATGGCAATCAAGATTTGCTATGTGTAGGTTAAAAGTCAGTTTTGGATAGGATTTCACCCTTTTTGTCTATCGGGAGACGCAGGATGTCCCCTTTTGTCTATCGACATTTTCCCCTTTGAAAATGGGAAAATAGTTCAAACTGAAATCGGAAATATCAATTCCAACTTCACTTTCATTTTGAAAATCAATCTTGCAATTTCAAATAATTGGCATATTCTCTCCGTAGCTGATCAACATCAACTGGTACAACTCCTACTTTTTCGCAGACTTGTCCACCAGCTAAATTTGATAAAACAGCAATGTCTCTCATGTCTAACGTAAAGGGCAACATCATTGCTGCTAAACTAATTACGGTATCTCCTGCACCACAAACATCCGCAATATTTCTCGGTTGGGTTCCAATAATTTTTTGTTCCAAATCATTATCGACAAATATTCCTTTTTCCGATAAGGTTATCAATGTCATTTTATTGTTAAGTATACTTCTAATCGATTGAGCAGCATATTGTAGAGAAGCTGGTTCAGCCTTCACGTGCATCGGTAATGCATCATTGACTTCTTTCAAATTTGGTTTGAATAAAGTAACTGCTTTGTATTCAAAAAAGTTTTTCAATTTGGGATCTACAGCAGTTGGAATTTTTCGTTTTTTTGCTTCTTTCAAAATTCCTCTTATGACAAAAGGTGTCAATACGCCTTTGTTGTAATCTTGCAATAGAATAACATCAATGTCATTTTCATTTAAAATATTTTTGATCATTTCTAAAAACAAAAATGCTTCTTCGTTTTTGAGGTCATCTGTTGTTTCTCGATCTACACGGAGGATATGTTGGTTGCTTGCGATGACACGTGTTTTTACTGTTGTAATTCTGTCATCAATTTCAATAATTCCTTCTGATGAAATATTGTTTTGGGGTAACAAGCTTTTGAAAAGGGTTGCATTTTCATCCTTCCCTATGACACTACAAAGGATTGGTTTCCCACCCAATGCTTTGACATTTAATGCAACATTGGCAGCTCCACCAAGTCGGTTGTCTGTGTGCTGATGCAACACTACAGGAACGGGTGCCTCTGGTGAAATCCGATTAATTTGACCAGTTAGATATCGATCCATCATGACATCTCCAACGATCAGTACTGTCGTCTTTTCAAACTGTTCAAAAATAAGATGTGGGTTGTTTAGCATTTTAAAAGTACGTTTGGATTTTTGGGTCCAATGATATTTGATAAAAAATACAAATTTACAATAATTCCTTCATTACCTCCTCAACGATTTCAGTTGTTGCGCCTTTATTATTGTCAATGTAATTTTTGGTTGCTTCAACAGCAGATTGATAATCAGTAGGATTCAGCAGTTGATCGAAAATTGATTGGATATCATTTATTGAATTGACGATAAAAATTCCTCCTTTATTTACCAAGACATTGGCTTCTTCAAATTTCTGGTAATTGGGACCGATAAGAATTGGAAGATGAAAAGCTGCCGGTTCCAACGTATTGTGAATACCTGTTCCGAAACCTCCACCAATATAAGCGAGATCACCATATTGATAGCTGCTAGAAAGCATCCCGATATTGTCAATAATCAAAACATCAAAATCAGAAATGTTAGCCTCGGTTGCTATTGAAAAGCAGATATTTTTTTTCGTCAAATTTGTTTGAATGGAGCTAACATATTTATCATCAATATTATGAGGTGCAATAATGAATTTCCAACTTTCGTTTTTCAGTTGATTGATAAATGGAATTACAATAGCCTCATCCTTTGGCCAAGAACTACCGACTATAAAGACCTTATTATTACGTGCAAATTTTTCAACGATTGGAAAATATTTCTTTTCATTTTGAATTTGCAAAACTCGATCGATTCTCGTATCCCCATTTAAGATTCCAGAATGGATATTATTGGAAGTAAGTATATTTAGAGAAGCTTTATTTTGAACAAAAATTTTGTCAAATGAATGGACCATTTTTTTAAATAAACTGCCGTACAAGAATTTCTCAAAATGTTCTTTCCTGAAAATTGCCGAACAAAGATAAGTAGGAATGTTGCGGGTATTCAATGTTGATAAAAAGTGATGCCAGAATTCATACTTAATAAAAATAACCAAATCAGGATTGACTTGATCTACAAATTTTGCTGCATTTGATTTTGAATCAGCAGGTAAATAAGAAATGAAATCAGCATGTTGATAATTTTTTCGAATTTCATATCCAGAAGGGGAGAAGAAGGTCAAGAAAATTTCAAGAGATGGATCTTTTGATTTTATCAACTCGATGATTGGACGACCTTGTTCAAATTCACCCAAAGAAGCACAATGAACCCAAACTCTTTTATTTTTCTTTTGCGGGAATTGATTTGTAAAGATAGACCGACGTCCTTCCTTTAGTTTTTTGGACTTAGGGTTGAAAAATGAGGTGAACCAAATTCCAAATGAATATAATTTTATGAAGATGTTGTAGAGTAGAATCATCAGTTGGCCTAGCAACAAAATCAATAAAAAATAGTTTCTTCGTCTTCACCGACATAAAAAGGCAATGCCCAACCAATACTAAATCCAGATAGCAGATCTGTTTTTTTAGTATCATCTCTGGACATGGTGTCCCAATTGTAGCTTCTTCTATTTTTCGTGAAAGCTTGAGTGAATTCAAAACCTGCATGAATATTAATTAATCTATTTTTACTTAACAATTGGTAGCCGATATATTGGTGCACTGACAAGCCGTTGGAAAGTCGATCATAACCCTTTACATATTCTCCAAATAATTGGGTGACTGTATTTCCATTATCTTGTACGCGTATTTTATGTTGTAAAAAACCAACACCAACCACAACACGAATTCCTGATCTTTTATTTCTTGGATGAATTCCGAATAATTTTCCACCATAAACTCTTGCCTGATAACCACGTTCTCTTAATGTCACATTTGACAAACCACCTGAACTCAAAATTTCACCGTTACTATTTCTAAGATTAGCGAGCACATCTTCTTTTACTTCATTCCCGAATATAATGGAACCACCTGCACCAAATAAAAAATTTGACTTAGCAAGCATATATTCTGCACCGACCCCTATATCAAAACTAGTCCCAAATCGATCTTTCAAATCTCCTCCAGGTACAAAAGCTCCATAATAAATGTTAGCTAGAAGTACATTGGATTCATTTCCACGCTTTTCATATTGTTGCGCATCCACTTGACTATAAAAAAAGAAGAATGTGAGGAAGGTGAATAATATTCTCATGAAGTAGTGATTTAAGTAGTAAAATTAAGCAATGATTGCTTCATAGCTATAGATTTTAAAAAAGATTTAGTGGTTTGTCTGATAACTTGTTTAAAATTGGAAGATGGTTTCATAAACGTCTCGAATTGTTGCTTGAAACTTCTCCAAATTGTTGCTTGAAGCATCTCCGCTTCAGAAGCAAATCTTTGCTAAACATCTGAAGCGGAGGTGTTTCAAGTAACGAAAGCCAATAAGTGGGACTTAAAAGCAATATTTAACAGCTTGAACTTGAGATATATAAGTTAAATCATAAATTAACAAGTGAAGGGGTTTCAGAAGGTGTATAATTCCTGTATCTTTATGCCTCCAAATGGTGTTCGCCATGATCGATTTGCCCCAATTTGCCAGATCTGCTGTCCCCAATTCCAAAATTTAGCAAAAAAAGGTGTTTTTCCTTACCAATTGCATACGAAGATTTAGAACAACTTCGAGATTATAACGTAACACAACTAGTACAACATCAATAATTAACAAATAAAATCTTTATCGTGAAGACAGTATTAATAACAGGAGCGGCTGGATTTTTAGGTTCACACTTATGTGACCGTTTCCTTGCCGAAGGATGCCATGTAATTGGCATGGACAATTTAATAACGGGGAATCTTGCCAACCTCGATCATTTAATGCCAGAAAAGCATTTCGAATTTTACTACCATGACGTTTCAAAATTTGTGCACGTTCCAGGTCGTTTAGATTATATCATGCACTTTGCATCACCTGCAAGTCCGATTGATTATTTAAAAATGCCTATCCAAACTTTGAAAGTTGGAGCAATGGGAACACACAATCTTTTAGGATTGGCCAAAGCAAAAGGTGCACGTATGTTGATTGCATCGACTTCTGAAGTTTATGGTGATCCATTGGTACACCCACAAACGGAAGAGTATTGGGGTAATGTAAATCCAATCGGACCTCGTGGAGTTTATGACGAAGCAAAACGTTATCAAGAGGCAATTACAATGGCTTATCATACTTACCATGGTTTGGAAACAAGAATGGTTCGTATTTTCAACACCTACGGTCCACGTATGCGTGTAGATGATGGTAGAGTTTTGCCAGCATTTTTCTCTCAAGCGATGAGAGGAGAAGGGTTGACAATCTTCGGTGATGGATCACAAACGCGTGCTTTCTGTTATGTTGATGATTTGGTGGAAGGTATCTACCGATTGTTGAAGAGTGATTATGCACAACCAGTTAATATTGGAAACCCTGCTGAAATGACTATCAAAGAATTTGCAGAAGAAGTGTTAGAAATGGTTGGTAATCCTGAAGCTAAGATTGTTTACAGACCACTTCCTACGGATGATCCAAAGAGACGTCGTCCAGATATCACGAAGGCAAAAGAAATTTTGGACTGGGAACCAAGAGTATCTCGTCGTGATGGAATGTTAAAAACATACGAATATTTCAAAACAGTTGTCAAAGTAGACAAGCCTGTAAATTCATAAACAGAAGGAATCATGAATTTTGATAAAACAATACTTGTAACTGGTGGTGCCGGATTTATCGGAAGCCACTTAGTAAGGTTATTGGTCAACAAGTATCCAAACTATAAAATCGTCAATCTAGATAAATTGACTTATGCTGGTAACTTAGAAAATTTGACTGATGTCGAAAAAGCAGACAATTATACGTTTGTAAAAGGTTGTATTACCGATGCAGCAGAAATGGATAAAGTATTTGCTCAATACAAACCAGATGGTGTTATTCATTTAGCTGCAGAATCTCATGTAGATCGTTCGATTTCAGATCCGATGAGTTTCATAAATACCAATATTGTTGGTACTGTTAACTTATTGAATGCTGCTAGAAAATCTTGGGATGGAAATTTTGATGGAAAATTATTCTATCATGTTTCAACGGATGAAGTTTATGGAACTTTAGGTGAAACTGGATTATTTACGGAAGAAACACCTTACGATCCACGTTCTCCATATTCCTCTTCCAAAGCATCTTCTGATCATTTAGTAAGAGCATATTTCCATACTTATGGATTACCTGTTGTGATTTCTAATTGTTCAAATAATTATGGACCAAATCAATTTCCAGAAAAATTGATCCCATTATTTGTCAATAACATTAAAAATAACAAGCCACTTCCTGTTTACGGTGATGGAAAATATACTCGTGACTGGTTATGGGTAATGGATCATGCCACTGCAATTGATGTCATTTATCACAAAGGAAAGTTAGGGGATACTTATAATATCGGTGGTGAAAATGAATGGACCAATATGGACTTAATTCATTTGATGATCGACATTACGGATAAGCAATTAGGCCGTGCGCCAGGAACTTCAAAAGCTTTAATCACTTATGTAAAAGATCGTGCAGGTCATGATCGCAGATATGCAATTGATTCAGCAAAGCTAATGCGTGAGTTAGGTTGGAAACCAACTTTACAAACGCAAGAAGGAATGGAAAAAACAGTCAAATGGTATCTAGAAAATGAAAAGTGGATGGAAAATATTACATCTGGTGATTATCAAAAATACTACGAACAACAATATACGAATCGGGTATAATTTTCTCCAAAGAGTTTAGCTTTTGGAGTTGTTGTCGACTTTAAACAAATAGTAAACGGCTGTATCTTAATGATAACAGCCGTTTTTATTTGTACATAATCTACAACCTTAAAAGGGCTTAACAAAAATTATAGTTTAAAACATGATTTCAATTCAGCCCTTTCAAGAGTTTTACTAGCCAACAGTAATCGCCTTAATCCCAGGTAACTCTTTCCCCTCCAAAAATTCCAACATAGCACCTCCGCCAGTTGAAACATAACTCACTTTATCCGCTAAACCAGTTTGATTAATTGCAGAAACAGAATCACCACCACCAATTAAAGAAAAGGCACCAAGTGAAGTAGCTTGTGCGACACCAAATGCAATTGACTTTGTGCCGTTGGCAAAATTTTCCATTTCAAAAACGCCCATAGGTCCGTTCCACAAAATGGTTTTTGACATTAAAACAACTGCTTCAAATTTACGTCTTGCTTTTTCGCCAATATCCAATCCCATCCATCCATCTGGAATGTTGGTACTATCCACTGTTTTAAAATTGGCATCATTAGAAAAACCGTCTGCGATGACAGAATCTTCTGGGAGAAATATGACGGTATCTTTTTCTTTTGCTAGTTTCAAAATATTTAATGCCATATCGACTTTGTCTTTTTCGACAAGAGAGTTTCCAATTTTGCCTCCTTGAGCAAGAATAAACGTATAAGCCATTCCGCCACCAATAACAATGTTGTCAGCAAGGTCAAGCAATTTTTCTAACAACATGATTTTATCTGAAACTTTAGCGCCTCCTACAATGGCAGTAACTGGTTTGTTAGGATTATTCAAAACACGGGTAGCATTCTTGATTTCGTTTTCCATTAAGAAACCAAATGAAGTGTTGGTGAACGGAAAAAATTTCGCAACAGTTGTGGTAGAGGCGTGTGCACGGTGTGCAGTTCCAAATGCATCATTAACATAAAGATCTGCGAATGCTGCTAGTTTTTTTGCAAAACCTTCATCACCTGCGCTTTCTTCTTTTTGAAAACGGGTATTTTCCAACAATAAAATTTCGCCCATATGAAGCTCACTAGCCATTTTGGTCGCCGTTGGTCCCACCGTTTCAGGACAGAATTTTACAGTAACGCCTGTCAATTCAGAAAGATGAGCAACAACGTGGTTCAAAGTAAATTTTTCAACGTTGATGGTTCCATCCTCTTTCTTTTTCTTTTGAGGTCTTCCTAAGTGAGACATCAAAATAACAGCGCCACCATCTTTTAGAATGTGCTGAACAGTTGGCATTGCAGCTCTCATACGAGTATCATCAAGTATTTTGTTAGCTTCATCCAAAGGCACATTGAAATCAACACGGACCAATGCTTTCTTATTTTTAAATTCTAAATTCATATTGTTGTAAATTTTAGCGAACACGAAAATAAAAAAACACTATCGGAATCCTTCCAATAGTGTTTAATTAATTCTATATGTAAAAGGTATTACTTACTTTTTAGCTTTAGCAACTCTCATGGTTAAATCTGCAAGACGTGCAGAATAGCCAGCCTCATTATCATACCAAGCGACTACTTTTAACATGTTTCCATCAGCTACTGTTAATAAAGAATCGAAAATACAAGAATGCTTATTTCCAACAATATCGCTAGACACAATTGGTGCTGTTTCATATTCAACAATTCCTTTCAATTTTTTCCCAGCAGCTTTTTTAAATGCGGCATTCACTTTAGCAGTAGTTGATTTTTTGTTAGTCCAAACAATCAACTCGATAATAGAACCAGTGATAATTGGAACTCTTAATGAAAGTGCGGTCAACTTATCCTTAATCGGAGGATAAACCAAACTAGTTGCAACAGCTGCTCCAGTACTCGTAGGTACAATGTTCATTGCTGCAGCGCGACCACGTCTCAAATCTTTATGGGGTGCATCTTGGATTTTTTGTGCAGCAGTGTATGCATGTGTTGTGGTAATATTTCCTTGCTTGATACCCCAGTTTTCGTCAATCAATTTTACGATTGGAGCCAAACAGTTAGTCGTACAAGAAGCATTACTATATATCTTGGTTTTCGCATTAATCGCTTCATCATTCACACCCAAAACAACAGTTGAAATTCCAGTACTTTTTGCTGGAGCTGATAAGATGACTTTCTTTGCACCTGCTTTTAAATGGAAACTTGCTTTTTCCTTGGTGGTGAAAATACCAGTACATTCCAATACAACATCCACTTTCAATTTTTTCCAAGGCAATTTAGACGGATCTCTTTCTGTAAATGACTTTATTGATTTTCGACCAATCGTGATTGAATCTTTTGAAGAAGTAACCTTACCTTCATAGATTCCGTGCGCAGTATCGTATTTAAATAAATGCGCCAATGTTGCGTTGTCCGTTAAATCATTGATTGCAACTACATCGATATCTCTTGATTTCAATAGATTTCTCAATGTAAGTCTTCCAATTCTTCCGAAACCGTTAATTGCTACCTTATATGCCATATGCTTTTTTTTAAAGATTTATGATAAAACTTAGTGTAAAAATAACAATAATTTATTATCGTAATATAAAATGACCCCAAATAAAACTAAATAATCTGACATATTGTTCTATAAAAGAAAGTATAATTAGTTTGAAAAAATAAAAACAAATTTTGGGTTTGTAATGTATAGATTATATATTTGCACGGCTTAACAGAAAGGTGATTAAGAATACCTAGTAAGCACATAGTTTTGAAAGATTCCTATAATCTATAAGATCCGATATTCAATTGGCGTAATGGCCCCTTCGTCTATCGGTTAGGACGCCAGGTTTTCATCCTGGAAAGAGGGGTTCGATTCCCCTAGGGGCTACATAAGACCTTTCAGATTTACTTCTGGAAGGTTTTTTTTTATGGGAATATCGTGTATAAATTAAACCCAATTATGATTTACGTCTATGTAATACAAAGTGAAAAGAACGAATCACTATATGTCGGCATGACAAAAGAGATATCGAATAGATTAAAGGAACATAATGCAGGCAAGTCAAAATACACAAAAAGTTATTGTCCTTGGAAAATAGTATATGAAGAAGAAGTGCCTAATTGGGAATTAGGTAGAAAGCGTGAAAAATATTTGAAAAGTACAGCAGGAAAAAACTGGCTTAGAAAAGAAGGTATAATTAGTTAGGACGGTTTTCATTCTGGAAAGAGTTGGGTTCCCTGTCTGCAAGACGCAGTCAGGCAGGGATTCCCCTAGGGGCTACATAAGACCTTTCAGATTTACTTCTGGAAGGTTTTTTTTTATGGGAAGAGTTGAAATAAAACTTGGCCAAAATAAAGATTTTCGTCCTTGAAGATTGAATTGACACAAATAAATAAATGTCTTTGCTAAAACTTTTACTTCTTTTAGTAGTTCGGTTTTTATAAAATACAAATAATCTTTATAGCTTCAATTAATTTTTACCCAAAGATCATTGCTTAATTTATGCTTATCAGACTTCAACCATATCGACATTGGGTATTTGGATTGCTTTTGTTGACTTATATGTCGAGTAGTATTGGTAAAAATACGGTAGAAGTACTCCACTTGATTTCGCATATACCAGATATCCTATTCGCTAAAGAAGTTATTCACAGTTTCGAAGCACATAGCCAAGATACGCATCAGCATAATGCGCTTGAAAAAATTAATGACATTACAGACAATAATGAGGAAGCTCCCTGTTCTCCGAATACGAACGACCTCAAAAAGAAAGTAGAGATTAGTGAAATTAGAAATTTCTACTTGGTTAAAAAATTAAGTTTAAAACCAACTTATCCAGCCTATACATTTTCTAGATTGGAAAATTTTAAACAAGTACCCAAACCACCACCTCGGCTTCACATTTTTCAATCATAGTTGTAGCTATAATGTTACATTTTTTGAAAATTTATTTAAAATAGGTTGAAAAACCTAGTTCGTAATCATTCTTTATTTTCGATAGAATAAATTTCGAAATGCTATCAAGTACCTATTGACTTGGCTTTCTATGTTGAAAAGGAAAGCTGAAATCATATAGAAAGGTGTTATGAGCTTTAGAATAATGTGGAACAATGAAAAAATATATTTTGATTTCCTTACTAATATTTTTAGGGGATACCGTTTTTAGTCAAAGTTTAAAAGGAGTCATTCTTGATAAATCTAAAACTCCGATTGAAAGTGCTTTTGTTTATATCAACACAAGTAATGATTATACTTTAAGTAATCTTATTGGAAAATTTGAGTTAGGAAATGTAAAGGTAGGAGACGTTTTAAACGTCAGTTTTCTAGGTTTTAAAACAATCCACTATGTCATTAAAGAAAAAGATTTACTAAAAGAACTGATCTTAATATTAGAAGATGAACCGATTGATTTAGAGCAAGTTTCAGTAACCAACTCAGTACGTGCAGTTAGTACTATTTTAGCCTTAGACTTGAAAACAAATCCTGTCAATTCTTCTCAAGAAGTATTGAGGAAAGTACCTGGTTTATTTATAGCACAACATGCAGGTGGAGGCAAAGCGGAACAAATATTTCTACGTGGTTTTGATATCGATCATGGAACAGACATTGCAATTACAGTTGATGGGATGCCAGTCAATATGGTCTCACATGCACATGGACAAGGTTATGCGGATCTCCATTTTTTAATACCAGAAACAATCCATAACATTGATTTTGCAAAAGGGCCATACGATGCAAGCCATGGTAATTTTACAACTGCTGGTTATGTTGATTTTAAAACAAAAGATCGATTAGATAATAACACATTTGGATTAGAATTTGGACGATTTAATACCTATCGGGGTTTTGGAGCGATTAATTTATTAGAAAAGGTAGAAAACCAGGATGCTTATTTAGCAGCAGAATTTTTACAATCTGATGGACCAGTTGAATCACCGCAAAATTTTCAAAGAATTAATGTGATGGGTAAATACACAATTAACTTAAAGAATAAAGATCGATTATCAATTTTATTTTCTCATTTTCAAAGTAATTGGCGTGCATCAGGTCAGATTCCTCAACGATTGGTTGATAATGGAACGATTACAAGATGGGGAAGTGTAGATGATACAGAAGGAGGAAATACAAGCAGAAATAATTTTTCGATTGCTCATACCAAATCTTTAAATGAAAAGCTGTTTGTCAAGTCAAACGCCTTTTATTCCTACTATGATTTTGAGCTCTTTTCTAACTTCACATTTTTTCTAGAAGATCCAATTAATGGAGATCAAATACGACAAAAAGAAGAACGTAATATTGTAGGCTTTAATACAACGCTTTTTCAAAATACCGATTGGAAAAATACTGATTTGGAAATGAATTATGGAGTGGGACTAAGGCATGATGTGATTCAAGATGTCGGGTTATCTCGAACTTTAAATCGTGAAAATGTATTGTCTCAAATCGCACTTGGAAATGTCAACGAATCGAATATTTATAGCTTTGTCAATGCTAATTGGAGCATTGGGAAATGGACATTCAATCCAAGTATCCGACTAGATGCATTCAATTTTATTTATGAAGATCAACTAAGTGTTGAGAATCGTAAACATACTGTTTCTAAATTTTTTCTAGCACCCAAATTCAACCTCATTTATAACCCTAATAATCGTTGGCAATTCTTTTTGAAATCAGGAAGAGGATTTCATTCCAATGACAGTAGAGTAGTTGTAGCACAAAACGGAGAAGAAATTTTGCCGGGTGCACTCGGTGCAGATTTGGGTTTAGTTTGGAAACCATTTTCCAGATTATGGTTGAATGTTGCTTTATGGAATTTGTATTTGAAACAAGAATTTATCTATGTTGGCGATGCAGGAATTGTCGAACCTAGTGGATCAACTCATCGGCGAGGAATTGATATTGGACTACGATATCAACTCAATCAATATTTATTTACCGATATTGATTTCAATTACACCTATGCTAGATTTATCAATGTGGATCCGACTAGCAATCGAATTCCCTTGGCTCCTGAATTAACCACCGTTGGACGTTTATCTTTTCAGCATCCAAAAGGATTTTCTGCGAATCTTAGTTATCGATATCTCAATGATCGACCAGCTAATGAAAATAACACGATTATTGCGGATGGTTATTTTGTTGTGGATACCAACGCAAGTTATAGTTTTAAGAAATTTACTTTCGGAATCAATATTGAAAATATATTCAATCAAGAATGGAATGAAGCTCAATTTGCAACAGAATCCAGATTGCGAAATGAATCAATTCCAGTTGAAGAGATCCATTTTACACCAGGAGTGCCATTCTTTTTAAAAGGAAATATTAAGTATCAGTTTTAAAGAGATTTCGTTTACAAAATAATAACACAAAGTGGTTTATCGTTAACTACTGTCTTATATTTAGGCAGTAGTTTTCATTTAATCAATTTGATTTCCTAATTCCTTGCAATTCACACTTATTAAAAATAATTTGCACTCCTAAACGCAAACATGAATAATCAATCATCAACTTTTTCGTCCTTAAATAGAGTAGAGGACATCCAACAATTAAAAACACAACACTTTGACCTGCTGATTATTGGTGGTGGTGCAACTGGATGTGGTATTGCACTAGATGCAGCTTCTAGAGGTATGAAAGTAGCATTAATTGAAAAAGTTGATTTTGCCTCAGGCACCAGTTCAAAATCTACAAAATTAATTCATGGAGGACTTCGCTATCTTAAACAATTAGAAATTGGATTGGTAAGAGAGACTGGAACAGAAAGAGCCATTGTACATAAATTAGCACCCCATTTAGTGTTGCCCGAAAAGATGTTGCTACCAATAATTGAAAATGGTACTTATGGAAAATGGGCCGCTTCGTTTGGTGTTATGGTATATGATTTAGTAGCAGGAGTTGAAAAAGAAGATCGTAGAAAAATGTTAACCAAGGAAGCTACTTTGAAAGAGGAACCTTTGCTTGATGAAAAAAAATTAAAAGGAAGTTGCCTCTATTCAGAATATCGAACAGATGATGCACGACTGACGATCGAGTTGATTAAAAGAGCGAATTCATATGACGCTATTGCACTTAATTATTGCAAAGCAACAGATTTTGTTTACAAGAATAAAAGCGTTGAGGGTGTTATATGTAATGATGAATTAACGAATGAAGTATTTACTATAAATGCTAAACAAATTGTTTCCGCAGGTGGACCTTGGGTTGATAAATTGAGAACTGTTGATAAATCTAAGAAAGGTGCTCAACTACATCTTACAAAAGGGGTGCACATTGTTTTTCCGCATCATAAATTTCCATTAACGCACTCCGTCTATTTCGATAATTCTGATGGCCGAATGATTTTCGCAATTCCAAGAGGTAAAATTACTTATGTCGGTACGACTGATACGACTTATACTGGTTCATTGGACAGAGTGGTAGCAACAAAAGCGGATGCAGATTATATCTTAGCAGCAACCAATCAAGCATTTCCTAAAATTAAATTAAGTCAAAAAGATATTATTTCAAATTGGGCAGGTCTCCGTCCATTGATTCATGAGGAAGGAAAGTCTCCGTCAGAACTATCCCGAAAAGATGAAATTTTTGAGTCACCAACCGGACTGATTTCTATTGCAGGTGGGAAATTAACTGGATACCGTAAAATGGCGCAACGAATTGTTGACTTAGTAGAAGATAGATTGCCAGATTCATTTGCAAAATGTAAAACTCGAGAAATAACAATCGTCCAAGATGCGCTGGCAAACTCAAAAGCTGTTGAAAAATATATCCAAACAATTAAGACAAAATTAAACCAATACAATTTTGACGATTATCAAAGTTGGTATTTAGTTACCAATTATGGTAAACAAGCGGAGTTTATTATCAGCAAAATGAATTCATTTGCTGATGAACCTTTGATTGCACTTGCTAGGGCAGAAGTCTGGTTCTGTATTCATCATGAAATGGTGAATACATTGAGTGACTACTTTGTTCGTAGATCTGGAAAGTTGTATTTTGATATTGGTAGTATTCCAGAACTCCGCGAAATAGTGGCAAACGATTTTAAAAATTGCTTAGGTTGGGATGATGCTCGCTTAAAAAAAGAAAACGAGATTCTTGATCTTTTAATCTATGATGCTGTTCATTATCCAGCAAAAGAAATCGCCTTTATTACTACCTAAGTTCCTTCCTATTTATTTCAGTTTCGATTCAATAAGATGTCAGCGTGTATCTTGTTGTAAAATCGATTTTAGTGACACCTAATCTTATCTAATTAGGCAATTAATCCATTGATTTATTAGAATTCCTTTCTAGTTATCCCTTAAATATTAAAAGAAAAGTGTTAAAATTTAATGTGTAATCAATTGATTATCAATAGGGCCGATATTACTGGTACTGTTATTGTTTGTTTGTGACATGTTGGTATTTAGATTATATGTAATCTATAAAATACTGATAATCAATTTATTGATATTAACTACCAAAAAACACCGCGTATTTTGAGCAATCAAAATCGCAATACCGAATTGAACGCATGAAGGTAACAATAACAAAAACACTCGAACAAAAACACAAACCTATGCAATTTTCTACGAATCGATTTAGTAGAAGCAAACTGATTATGTCATTTATAATCGTAATTTGTTTCTATCTAACTGGCATCAACAATCTGTACGCGCAATGTCCAACCATGCAAGTTACAGAGCTGATTGATGTGCCAGGATTTGCCCAAACCGACGAACTAGTTATTTGTGGTGGATCAGATACCCTCTCTTTTTTGGTATTTATTGAAGAACCAGGTAATGTTTCTGGTACTCAAATGACACTAAATTTTCAGCCAGGAATGCAATATGCAGGGTTTGAGACGACCCACTATCCAACAGGAACCATTACTAATTTAGACCCAAGTTCAATCAAACCGAAATTTCTTTTAGAAGGAATTACAGAAGGTATTTTTGTAGGATACATTGGAGTTGAGTCAACTTGTGATGCGAATATCGGATTAATAGATTACGAAATTGAAATTGATTTCGATTTTATCTATGAAGATACTTTGGGTAATTTCATGCAATGTCGTCAATCATTAATTCCAGTTAGGCAATACAATACGGTCATTAAAGAACCTGTACTTAATTTTCGTAACAGTCCAATTACAACATTGTCAGCACTGAGTACTCAATTTTGTACAAGCATACAAGTATCTCAAGATGGTATTGGAGCTTACTTAACAGATTGGGAATTTGAGGTTTGTAATTTAGACCTATCTGGTGATTTGATATATGATGGATTAACAATTGATGGAAATCCAATACCTACGACTTATAATGCCGCAGATTCAACATTGACTGCAACAGTTGATCCTACATTTTTGTCAGGAGGACAAATGGATGAAGACGAAATCGTTAATTTCGAAATTTGCTTTCATGCTGATGAGTGTCCGCTAGAAAGTATACAATTTGTAACCTACAAAGCAAGATATGGATGTCATGATACAGAAGTCTGCCAAGAAATATTAAAAGATTCAGAAATCAGAATCCAACCAAATGTTAGACCTGAACCTTTTGCAAACGTAACCAAGTTATCAAATCCAGCAGTTTGTGGAGACCCTGGAATTATCGAAATGGAATTGTATTCTGTCTTAAATGGAACAACAACACCTAGTACAGATCCCAAAACAGGATTGTTTACAGATCTTACTTTAGGATTTGAAACTTGTGAAAAATCATCTCTTGATATTGTCAATGTAACTGTTGGTGGAACGCCAATTGATACCGCTCATTTTTACTGGTTGGGTGGAGATTTAATTGTAGACTTTACTAGCTTGACCACCGATCCTGATGGAGCTGGTGGGTTAGATGATTTTGATGGGGATGGATTTTATGATGATTTACCAGGAGGTCAAACGGTTGATATACAAGTTGAATTGGGATTTGTCTGTGCAGAACCTATAGATGGAGGTTCAATTGCATGCTCAAGTGTAGATTGTTCATTTGCTCAATTTTTTGTAAAAGCGGCTAGAGATTGTGGACAAACCTTTAATTATAGTCCAACCATTACAGGTTTTAATATCGTCAATGGGTCTACCTATGTTGAAATGAAGGGTACAACTGCGCTGAATGCTTCTACTGTGGGATATAATATGGGGGTAACAGGTAATTATACAAATTGTAATCCTAGACCAGTCACCACAACTGATGTAGAATTTTGTTATATCTATGAAAGAGAAAATGTTGATCCTTGTCCAGATGCTTTTACAACAAACAAATTACAAGCTACTTTTTCTGGTAGCCCTCGGATGGTTTATGATATGGTAATGGTACCAGGTTCTGGTGAAGTTACTGTTGGAGGAACTACAGTTGCATCAGGCGGAAATGGTACATTTACAGATGTTGATCCTTCCACTAGAGTACTTACCATTGAAATGGGTGATTTGGCAGTAGGAACAGAAGTCTGCTATAAGTATCAAATTGAAATGGATTCTGCAAGTTGTTCTCCATATCAATATATGGTCGGTACACATCAAGTTATCGAAAATTGCAACACAGGAACATGCGATTGTGATATTGTAAAAGGATGTGCAGATGCATTGTTTAGGGTGAATCCAACCGATTGTGGTTGCACATGTGATATAGCTAGTGGTGCCAACATTAGACGTTGGAATTATGGATATGCTGATGGGACCATGACTACCAAATTAGATCATACAACTGCCGATCCTGCAGATTTGAATCGATACTTGCCATGTGACACGATGTATTATGAAGGCTGGATGAAATTCAATACACCAGAGGCAGTTGGCGATTTGTACCAATGGTATTTTCTTGCAAATATCACAAATCTCGGTTACAATAGTTGGGCAGGAAATGATGATACTGAATTAATGATTGATGCTTCAGGAACTGAATTGTTAGCAATTGAATTTTCCAAGCTCGGAGGTGGTGGTGCAAGGCAAGTGATAAATATCCCTGACTTTGCAGGTTGTATGGATGACCCAAATCAAACTGGTGCAGCTGGATTTTTTACATACGGAGCAAAACATCCGTGGGATCCCGCTATCATTTACGATGCACCCATGTGTAATAGCACTTACGAATATCACGATGGCAATTTGTTCGGAATTTACTTTAGAGATTTTAATTCATTAGAAGATTGTAGAAATACAGAAGTTGCTGGATGGGAAGAAGGAAATTGTATCTCGGAAATAAAAAATTATTTCAATATTGAAGTTGGAGATAGTATTATTATGAAGTGGAAATTACCACTCGTAAAAAACGTAAAGGCTTATGCCAATAAAGAAGCGGATCCTACTTTTACTTTTCAGACACCTCAAATGCTGAATGTTGCCGCTGGACATTTCTTAGATCCATTTGATGCAGATTGTTTGGTAGCGCTATCAAATTGTAGAGAAAATTCACCATTTTTTACACATTGTCCTTCCGGAATTAATGCGGTTTCAGAATTAGAAATTGACAATTGTGGAGGTTCAGTATCTCATTCTTTCAACAATACAATGACGACACCTGTAGATTGGTACCTAAATGAATATCGACCATATTTTAATTTTACAAATGTGGAAGTACCCGTTTATTCGCCAATGATTTATTGTGGCAATGCAAAAATAGTCACACCAAGTGGAGTAGAATATCCTTTGACACCAGAAAGTTATACCAATCATACTTGCCAAACTGTTGCAGGACAGGAATATTGTTCTGTGACCACTGGAGACTTAGGAACCGTTGTCTTCAATCCAAGTGCTGCTGGTTATCCAGGAATAGGTGTAGGAATGGGAGGAATTATTGACTCTTTTAGAATTGAATATGATTTATGCAAAGTATGTCCATCTCCATTAGCAGATCTTTCAACGTATGAAATTTCTTACGGTTATAAAACTTGTGACCCACTGAATGGAAATTGCTTCCGTTGTAATCAAACTGCAACAAATACGAGTAATGAATTACCGTTATTTTGTGAGACTATCGTCCCAAGAAGCGCATCCTATTATGATTTCTTTGGGATGGATAAATTGTTTATAAACACAGCAACATCTGGAGATATAAATGCGGTTGACAACAGCACAGGATTTCCACCTTTAACACAAGTGCAAGATGTAAATTTATTAGCTAGTGGCTCTCCTGGAATTACAGAAGAAATAAACACGTTTACAGTTTGTTCTGACAATAGTACTTCGACTTCTACATTGACACATATTGGAGTTTTAGCTTCAGTTACATTAGTGAACAGCGTTCAGTTAGTAAATATTTATGATGCCTCCAACAATCCGATTACTTATACGGTTGCATCTGTTTCACCTACAGAAACGACCTACGCCGTATCACTTCCAGATCTTGCACCAGGAGAATGTACCGAATTTAAAGTCGGGACAACATTGTTATATTGTCCTGAAGAACCAGAGATCGCTGAGATTTGTACGACCGTAACGTCTGGATGTATGGATCCAGCGGTAGCGGCTGCATTGGCAGGAGGAACTGGTTCTTGTAATGGAAATGAACAATGCTATAGATATGTAACAGAGGAAGCAGGAATTCAAGCAGATTTCTTACCGCCTCCAGGTGGTTTTGATTTATGTTCTGAGGTTGAATTGGGTGTATTTATCAAAAATGTAAAAGAAGCAACTGTATTAGACCTTACTGCTGATATTAATCTTCCAATTGCAGGAGCTCAAGCAGTTCCAGGTACTTTTATGGCATCTTATCCAAATACTGGAGGACTTGGTGCAACCAACTGGGTACCAATTACCGACCCAACATTTAATGGTAATAACATGATTTACACGGAAGATGCAGATTTTAGCACCTATATTCATCAAAATGGATTTCCAGGAGTCATAGCAAGTGGTGACAGTAATAAAATTGCGATTAAATTTAATATGATCACAATTTGTGATGAGTTCTTATCTGGATCTAGAGCAAATTTTGAAGCAACAGCTTCTGATCCTTGTAGCCCTGAAATATTAACATCAGGTGGTGTAGGTAGTCCACAGTTGATTGTCAACGGAGCCAATCCAGCAGACTTTGCACAAATACTTGTAACAGCAAAACCTTCAGATGCATTCTGTGGACAAGACACACCAACTTTTACTATTACAGGTCAAAATATTTCTGAAAAACCATCAGGCGATAGTGTGATTATGTGTGTTACATTACCATCTGTTGTTTCTTATGTACCAGGTTCGATGAGATTTATAATCCCTGATGGAATACCGGTTGGAACGGAGGTAGTGACTATGATAAATGGACAAACCAACATTTGTTTTCAAGGATATGAAAACATGCCGATCGGTGGTGCATTTACTTTAAATTTTGAAGCAAACTTCGATGAATTGGCAGCATGTGGAGATTATAAAGTTGGTGTTGATATTAAAGAAGTAGTGCCTTCAGTTTCTTGTGTTCCTGGACCACCTGCAGAATGCGATGTTTTCGTTCAAAGTTCTGTAAACCCAGAATTTACAATGACCCTAAAAGGTCCAATCGAAACAACAGATGTTCAATTAACAAGAAGTTGTAATGGTTCAAATGACCCGGTAGAACTTTGTTATGAAGTGAAGTTACACAATCCAGGACCTGATTTTACTGGAGATTTGAGAATCGATTTGCATGATGATCTTTTAGCTACTCAAGTATTAGATTACTTCGATCCTGTTTTGGATAGTGATTCGTTTTCTGGTCAGTTTATTGCATCTGGCGATACTATTACTTTAACTGGATGTTTTAATGTAGATGAAATCAACTCATGTCCTGTTATTTTAAACATGGTTTATGATTCTTCATGTGAATGTGATAACATTGCAACTCCATTCAATACAATATCTCCAGGATTCTTAGCGGATATACCTGGGACAACAGTCTTGTGTCCGGGTGAAGAAATGGGGTTAGATACTTGTGGTAATTATAATTTTACTTATTCACCTGCATCTAATGTTGCAACTAGGTCTACAGACGATAGTTTGTACATCAAAATTGTGGACCCATCGATATTGACCATGATTCAAGTCTCGGGTACAGCAGGAGAATGTGGTGTTAGTGATTTAAGATTTATTAGAGGATTGGAAACTTTTCCGCTTGATTTAGAAAATGATGAAGTATGTGAAAATCAACCTACATTAATCAACTTAACAATCCCTGCACAATATGCTGAATGGGTATCAATCGAATGGAATCCATCCACTTTCTTGGATAATCCAACAAGACAAGACCCAATTGTCAATGTACCGACAGCAGGTGTTTATGATTATGAAATTATCTTGGACTTCGGCAATGGTTGTTTAGTTACAGATACAGTTCAATTAAATGTTTTACCAACGCCAACATTAGTCATTTCTGGAGATACAGAATTCTGTAATGGCTATGCACCAGCAAATTTAGATGCAACCGCAGGTTACGATTATTACGAATGGTATCAACTTGCAGGAGGATTTGAAATTATTCAAGCAGTTACGTTTACAAATGCTTGGGCAGGACCTACAACACCTGGTGATTATATTGTTAAAGGATTTTCTTCTGCAGAAAAATGTCCAGCGGTTTCAGGACCTTGGACGGTTACAACAAAAGAATGTGTTGATTTGGAATTAAAGAAAACAATTTGTGATTTGGAAACTCCACCAGGAATTGGTGATGTTGTCACTTACTGTGTTGAGGTATGTAATATCCTTGATCCAACAAAAGGTTTAATTTATAGAAGTTCATTAATCGAAGTAGAAGAAGATTGGCCAGCGAATCTAACTTATATAGATTGGACAGCTACTCAAGGTACTTATTTTGAAAATAATCCTATAAGTAAATGGGAAATTCCATCTCTTGCTGCTGGTCAATGCGATACTTTATTTTTGAGAGGAGAAATTACGACGTCAGGTACATTTAATAATGTTGCTGAAATAACATCCCAAGATCATGAAGATGTTGACTCATTCGAAGATAATGATGATGGCGACCAAAGTGAAGACGACGAAGACAATGCAAGTTTTGAAGTAGTTACTGCAAATATTGGAAATTTCGTTTGGAAAGATACAAATGGTGATGGAATCCAAGATCCAGGAGAAGCTGGAGTGGGTGGAGTGGTCGTTTATTTATATGATGCAGTTACTGGTGCTGTTGTAGATTCAGCAACGACAACACCAACGGGCAGTTATTTAATAGAAAATGTTTCAGCCGGTGATTATTACATGGTGTTCGATGCAACCAATAATGATTGTAGCCCAGACTTTAATTTTACACAACAAAATAATGGAACCTCTGATGGAGATGACAGTGATGCAGATGGAACTGGAACAACAGGTGCTTTTAATTTCGATCCAACTCAAGGAGATAAGTTAACTTGTGATGCTGGTATTGTTCCAACGCCTATGATTGGAAATACAAAGCAAATAACGGGAACAGAACTTTTGAGTAATGGAAATCTAGAAGTAACTTTCTTAATCGGTGTCAAAAATACAGGTGCAATTGATTTGACCAACATTACATTAACGGATGATTTGGCTACTCAACTTGGAGCTGCATGGGTCGGAATGTCACCAGCAATTCCAAATACGTATCTAATTTCATCTACTGCAACTACAACCCCTGCGTTAAATGCCGGTTTCAATGGTGGTAGTGATATCAATATCTTGTCACAAGCACCAACGGATATGTTAGAACCTGGTCAAGAAATTAGAATCGAAACTAAAGTTGAAATTGATCCTAACCTAGCCGCTTGGCCATTAATGAACCAAACAGAAGCGGGTGGTGATGGATTAGATCCAAACGGAAATCCTTTAGAAGATGGAAATGGAAACCCAATTACAGTAACTGATCCTTCTGATTCAGGTTCCAATTACGGTGGAACAAATCCAGGAGAACCTGGTGACAATGGAACACCAGACGATCCTACAGAATTTACTTGTGCACCTGCTAACATTATTGTTACAGGGGAGCCAACCGGAATTTGTCCAGGAGATGATGTGATGCTAAATGTTTCTAGCGATTTACCTGGAGCGATTTATCATTGGAGAGAATTAGGGAATTCAACGATTATCGCAACTACAACTGCTACAACTTTAATGAATATAACAGCAGATACAGATTATGAAGTGGAAGTAATTATTCCAACAGGTGTTTGTTCTTATAACAATATAGATACTTTTTCTATTAACGTATTTGATCCACCAACTTTAAGTGTTGCAGGAAATTATATGTTGAATACAGACTGCTCTCCGACTGACTTAATGTTGGTTGCAGGAGATACACAAGGAGATGGTGCAATTGTTTCTTATAATTGGACTGGACCAAATGGGTATACTTCAGGTCAACAAAATCCAACGATTACAAATGCGGATGCTACTTCAAATGGTTCTTATCATTTAGTTGTAACAGATGCGAATGGATGCACAGCTGAAGCAGATTTAGAAATCCTAACGGTGGTAGATCCAATAGCGCAACCTTTTATCAGCAGTACTGGACCAGCCTGTGAAGGCGGAGAAGTAGTGTTGGATGTTTCGCAATATACAGGATCATCAGTTGCATATACTTGGACAACTCCAGGTGGTGTGACCAACAATGTTTCAGGATTTGGTACACCTCAAATCTATATTAGTCCAACTGACCCTTCACACGATGGAACCTATACAGTTGAAATTGAAGTAGATGGTTGTACCTTAAATGCGACTTATGATGTAGTCATTGAAGAATCTCCAATCGTTACTGCATCGATGATGACGATCGATCCTTGTGATGGTGGTTCATTAGAATTGTCTGCAACAGGGACAGGTGCAGCACCTATTTCTTACGCATGGAGTGGACCAAATGGATTTACTTCTTCTTTACAAAATCCAAATATTTCAAATACGACCGTCGCAAATAATGGACAATACACAGTTGAAATTACTAGTGGTGCAGGATGCATATCCACAAGTACGGTGTTGGTTAATAATATTTTACCTCCGCCGACACCTCCAACTATTGCTACGAATGGACCAATATGTGAAGGTGAAACCTTAGAACTTTCCTCAAGCACAGATGGTGTTACTTTTGAATGGATAGGACCGGACGGAGATAGTCAAACTACTTTGTCTAATCCAGGTCAAACGACCTCAACTGGAACCACCTCTTTTGGACCTGGTGATCCTGCATATCAAGATGGACCAATGACTGTCAGAATTACGGATGCGAATGGTTGTATAGCAATGTCAGCTCCAATAGATGTTATCATAAATCCTGTACCAACAGCAGTAGCTTCAAATAATGGACCTATCTGCGAAGGTGAGGATGCTCAATTGTTTGCTAATAGTTTGGAAGGAGGAACTTATAGTTGGTATGACGACATCCCAACCGCAGGTGGAGTATTAATTTCAGGGCTTCAAAATCCCGTGATATCAGGATTGACAACTGGTACTTATAGATATTATTTAGTAGTTGAAAAAGACAACTGTCCATCAACAGTCGTAAGTACAAATGTTAGAATTAGTGCGCCTCCTACAGCTACTTTAGCTCATACTTATATTCCTGCTGTGGATTGTTCAAGTTCTGATCTACGATTAGAAGCAACGATAATTCCAGGACCAGGAACATTGAATAATTACTCATGGACCGGACCAAATGGTTTTACTTCAACTATGCTAATTCCTGTAATTCCGAATGCAAGTACTTTGGCAAATGGAACTTACACATTTACAGTTGAAGATATTTATGGATGTAGTTCAACAACTACCTTACAAGTAAACGATATCGTTGACGGAGTAGCAATAACACCAGTGGTTAATAGTACTGGCCCAGTTTGTGATGGTGGAGAAATTATATTAACAACACAAATACAATCTGGAACAAATGTAATTTACACATGGACAACACCAGCAGGTGTGACTACCGGAATTGTAGGTCAAGGATCAAATCAATTGATTATTTCGCCTGTAGACGACACCGTTCATGAAGGGATGTACTCAGTAGAAGTGATGGTAGATGGATGTACCGTGAATTCAGCCGATTTTATGGTAGATGTTTTTGAAGAACCAGTTGCATTCATTCCAACTTCAACTATAGGATCAATTTGTGAAGGTGATAATGTTCAATTATTTGGTAATGCACCTGCAGATGTAACGTTTGCATGGGCTGGACCAAATGGATATACATCTACACAAGAAAACCCTATGTTGACTAATATAAATAGTTCTTCAAATGGAGTTTATACTTTAGTAGTAACCAATGCACAAGGATGTTCAACAAGTGCTGACGTAACGATCTCAAATATATTGCCACCAGCAGAAACACCAACGATTGCTTATAATGGTCCAATCTGTGATGGTGAAGATATTATTATAACAACAAGTACACCAGGTGCTAATTTTGAATGGGTTGGACCGTTAGGCGCCAGTGCAGCAACGTTAGCAATGCCAGGTTTGACAACAACAAGTGGTGCAACTACTTTGAATCCAGCAAATGCTGCCTATCTGCCAGGTAGTTGGTCTGTTCAAGTGACAGATGCAAATGGATGTGTTGCGATGTCAAATGAGATTGATATCGACATCATTGAGGAGCCACAAGTTTTTGCCGAAAACAATGGACCTGTTTGTGAAGGTGAGGATATTGTTATGGATGCAACAGGTACAGGTAGTAATTATGCTTGGTATGACAATGATCCTGCTTTGGGTGGGGCATTGGTCTCAACGGCATCAACATTCACAGTTTCTGGATTGGCTGCAGGTACTTATGATTATTATTTGCAGGTAGAAACAGATGGTTGCCTATCTGGTGTAATCCAAACAAGTGCACAGATTTTAGATCCTCCTGTGGTTGCAACGGCATTTACTTATTCACCAAATACGGATTGTTCTGCATCCAGTTTGACATTAGATGGAACAGTAACAACAGTTGGAACCAATATCGCTTCAATTGTTTGGAGCGGACCAAATGGTTTTACTTCAACCTTAGAAGATCCAGTAATCCCTGCTGTTAACAGCTCCAATAATGGTTCTTATACTTTTGAAATAACAGATGACTTTGGATGTGTTTCTACTGGATCTTTAGAAGTTAGTGGAATTGTAGATGCAGTTGCGGCAACGCCAATTATTAATAGTTCAGGAGTTGCTTGCAACGGTGATGTTATTACATTAACAACTCAATTACAGGTTGGTACAAATGTGACCTACACCTGGACAACTCCAGCAGGAATTACTACAAATATTTCTGGACAAGGAACAAATGAAATCATGATCTCTCCAGTTGACGATGCAATCCATGAAGGGAATTACAGTGTTATGATTGACGTGGATGGATGTATTTTGAATTCAGCGGATTTTGCAGTACAAGTCTATGAAGACCCAACTGTTGCTCCAGTGGTAGCAGCCTCATTGCTTTGTGACGGAAGTGTATTAGAGATTCAGTCAAATGCAACAGATGCTGTATCTTATCAATGGGCTGGACCAAATGGATTTACAGGAACACAAGCTACTGCAACTTTAACAAATGTAAGTGAAGTGTTGAATGGTTTGTATACAGTTACAGTAACAAGTGAAAGTGGATGTATGGCAATCGGAAATGTAACTGTAAATACAATTTTACCACCAGTTGAACCAACAAGTATTACGACAAATGGTCCAATTTGTGAAGGTGATGATATAATTTTAACAACATCGTCAATATGTGCCAATTACAAGTGGATAGGTCCAGATGGAGCAAGTGCTTCTACTTTGGCAAATCCATTGTTATCAACAGCAACTCCAATAACCACAATCCCAATGGGTGATGTTGCCTATGATGCAGGAAGTTGGTCATTGATATGTGTAGATGCAAATGGCTGCGAGTCAGAATCTGGCGCCTCAGTTGAATTAGCAATAAACGAAGTCCCACAAGCCATAGCGACAAACAACGGCAGCGTATGTCCAGGAGAATCCGTACAATTATTCGCCAATCCAATAGACGGCGCAACGTACACTTGGACAGAAACTGGTTCCACAGTAGTAATATCCAATGAGCAAAATCCAATCATCCCAGTAGTAAATGCCACAACGACTTATGAGTTGTTAGTAGAAAGTGCAGGATGCGGATCGGCTATAGCAACGACCGAAGTAGTAATGACAGCAGCGCCAGTCGTAGCACCATTAGCAAGCTACAGTGTAGCTGCAGATTGTTCACCACAAGATTTATCCTTAACATCAAGCGCTACAGGAAGTGGTGTGTTAGAATATGAATGGACTGGACCAAATGGCTTCACGAGTACAATAGCAGATCCAACCTTGCCAAATGTGCAAGCTGCAAATAACGGCACCTACACAGTAGTAGTAACGGATGCGAATGGCTGTACCACTCAACAACAAGTAGAAGTAACAGATGTACAAGACAGCATCATTGATCCAGATATCGCAAGTTCAGGTCCTGCATGTGAAGGCGAACAAATCACCTTATCTGTTCCAGATTATACCGGTGCGAATGTGACGTACACTTGGACAACCCCAAATGGAGTGACGGACATCAGTGGAATGGGGACAAGTGAATTAATCATCAACAATGCGAATGATGCATTACATGAAGGAACATACTCAGTAGTCATAACGGTAGATGCTTGTACGGTTCAGAGTGTCGGGTATTTTGTAGATGTATACGAACAACCAGTAGTAGCAATAGCACCAGTAACAAATGTAGCCTGTACAACAGGTTCGGACAATATTCAATTTGCCGGAACAGCAAGTGCAGGATTAGCAGGCTATACTTATGAATGGAATGGACCAAACGGATTCACTTCCACCTTAGAAGATCCGATGTTATCCAACATTACATCTACAATGAGTGGAACGTACACCTTCCAAGTGATGGATGCGAACGGATGTGAATCAGAAGTAGCATCAGTAGAAGTAAGTATAGACGAAGGAATAGAAGAACCAACAATGTTGTATTCAGGACAAGCGTGTGATCAAGGGCAAGTGACCTTATCGATTCCACAATATGCAGGCACGAATGTTACGTATACTTGGACAACTCCAGCTGGCGTCACCGCAAATATTACGGGATTAAATACAAATGAAATAACAATAGATCCAATCGGA
>CALDGQ010000067.1 GCA_937941765.1 uncultured Saprospiraceae bacterium | reverse complement strand
ATTTACAAATCTTAAAAGGGCTGTAAGTTTTCTATGAAACTAGTCTTATATACAGACTTCAAATTATTGTGAACAAAATAGTAAGCCCTTTCAAGAGCAAACAGTTTTGAGAGTGAGAAGCCCTTTTAGTGATTCTTATCGGTATCACTTTGAGGGCTTCTGTTTTATTTTTTATAAAAAGTAAGAACTAAAAGCTCTCAATAAATCACAAACTTCCCTCTTTCCGTCTTACCTGCTAATTTTAAGTCAACAAAATATACACCAGGAATAAAGGTTGTAGTATTGATTTGAATATTCGATCGACTGACAACATCCTTTGTCATTTCTTCTTTCACTAATAAACCCGCACTATTGAAAATTTGAATTTCTAATTTTCCATTTGCTGTTGCATCACTCCAGTTGATATTTAAATCGGTTCCTGCCCTTAGTAACGTAGGGTACAGATTAAATTTTTCCAACACTACATTTTCATTAGCAACAAAATCTCCGGTCTTGAATTTAATCGTTTCAGATGGAGGCACACAAAAAGATTTTTTATTATAGCCTCGAACTCTCCAGTAGTAATTTTTATCAATTTGCAAATCTATTGCGGTTGCATAAGTATTGGTGGTCACTTCTTCATGAGCAATCAAACTAAAATCTGACAAACGACTGACTTCTATAAAGTAAGTGGTCGCATTAGGAACTGCTTCCCACTCAAATATTACCTCATCGTAAGGTACTATTTCATCCTGTAAAGGCATTGTTTGAACTGCTACCGCATCTACTAAGGCTGGAGGAACTTGGTCGTACAATAACTCCGGCTTTTCATTTATTAAGGTTGCTCGCATAGCTGCAATTTGTTCTGGTGTAAATCGATTTTGACATTCATCCAACGCATAGCCCATAAACAATGAACCATCCGATTGAAAAGTTGCACCAGCAGGATCGGTTTGAGTAGGATTTGTAAAAATAGTCCCATCACAATCAATTGTAAAGTCCGCATAATTTGGTGAGGTATCACAAAATCCATCTGCGGCAACATTGCAATTGGATCCATCAACGTATTCTACAAAAGCAGTGTCAATAATTAAAGTATCCGCATCATTGAAAAACTCACTTTGAAAAACAGTGTAATTATAAGTAACAAACGATGGTGCTGGATTATCGAAATCGTGATCTACACTGCCATCGTGACTCACTCCTCCTTCCCAACCGATAAAAGGATGTGGCAAAGATAAATTATGACCAATCTCATGCGCCCACGTATGATTTCCAGGACTGATATAGGTTCTACCCAATGCAATTCCTGCATATGGAAGGTTGTATCCAGCTGCTCCAGCAGGATTGGTAACAATATAATTGTTTATCGTATTTTCAATGTTATTATCAAACATCATATTGGCACCTTCGACAAAGGTTTCATGATTGTTGTAAGCAGAATTTGGATGATAGATTATATCTCCTTCTAAATAAAACTGAATATCTGTTCCTTCAAAATCGGCATTCAAAGCACACATCGCATCCAACAATTTATTGAAGTTGTAATATCCAAAACCATTGTCAAGCCCGACACTATGTATCGTTAAAGGAACCATCAAGAGATCACCAGCACGAGTGGCATAAGCTGTTGGATTCGCTTGATATTTTTTTAAAAATGGAGATTTATAAGGTTGTGTTCCACATCGATGAATTGGTTCTTGCCCAAAAGCCAAAGCAGTTACAAATACAAAGATATAAGTGAACGATAAGTATCTTTTCATAATTCAGATGGTTTTTAATATTGTGGTGTTTTTCCGAAATCAAAATAAGTACTATTTTGTACAATGTAGAATTGAAATTGAATTGGGACAAGAAATCGACAATATTTTTAGCACTTTTTAAAAATACATACCCTTAAACATAAAAAAATTGCTCAGTCGAAAGAATCGACTGAGCAATGTCAATTACTTAAAACAATTTCAATTACTTCGCTATTACAATTTTCTTATTGATCAGCTTTTCTCCTGACTTTATGTTTATTAAATACATTCCGTTTGGAATATGATCAGTAGACATTTCAAATGTTGAATTACCCGCAGCGAAATGATGTAATCTTGTTTGCAATGACTGACCAGTTGTAGAAATAATTGATATTTCAGCATCAAAACTATTTGCCGTTTCTAATGTAATCATCATGTTATTCTGAGTTACTGGATTAGGATCAATTGACCAACTACTAACTTCTAAGACATTTTTATTGCTAGTTGTAGTACCGGTTGTGAATTTATTGATACCCGTTGCAGGTGCACAAGAGTTGTATGGATTAAAAGGTGTTACTCTCCAGTGGTAAGATTTATTAGGTTCAAAAATTCCCCAAAGATCTTTTTGAGTTCCAAATACTACTTGTATCCATGGATCCAATGAAAAATCTGACAATCGATCAATTTCTAGCAAATATCTATCTGCACCTGCTGCTGCTTCCCATTCAAAAATTACATGATCGTAACCAGAAGTATTGGAATCATCTGCTGGTTGAATAATAGCAACAGGTCCATCAACAGTTAAAGAACTTGGTGTCCAATTGGTTTGAATTTGAGTTCTTTGTTGATAGTCCGCAAAAATTATGTCTTTTTGTTCTTGTGAAAAATATTTTGGTGCACAAGAGTCGTCAAAATAATCCATAATGTTTTTTTCATCAGGATCTACTAGTACTTCATTCGGGTCTTTGGCTCCTCCAGAGTAATCACAACCGTTCCAACCAAAAAATAAATAAGATGGTGGTGTATCACAAATGAAATCACCGGCTGTTTCACAATTCGAGCCATCCATTTTTTCAGTTGGAATTCCTCCTGGAGAAATATTAGGTGCTATATCTGTATTGTTGGCAGCCGACCATTCCGCCCACGGCGTAGATTCCCAACCATTAAACGGATGAGGTAATGAGAAATAATGCCCCAACTCATGCGGCGCAGTCAATGAACTTCCATTGGCATCTGCTTTTCTAATAACAATCCAATCGTTTGATGGGCTGTAATAGCCTAAAGTAATCCCAATGCCAGAGCTAGTTTGAGGGGTTGCATCTTTCGGAATATATATATTGACGGCATCTGCAACTCTATTGTTAGACAACTGAAAAGTTCCACCAACACTTGCATGATTGTCATATGCAGTTGTATTGTCTATGTAATTAAATCCATCTTTGATATAGAATTGAATCCCATCTTCATCTGCTGCATAAAATTCATTCAATGCACAATGCATATCTAGCACTTTCTTTGGAGATTGTCTAGATGAACCATCCGCTTTACCAATGATATGGTATTTGACAGGAACATAACTGACAGCATCTCTAGTTTGAATGCCCATTTCAAGCAAATGTTGTTTGTTAGCAAGCAAACGCTCGATTAAAATCTCGTGATCATGAAGCCCACAAACATGCTGTTGCGCGAATAAGGTCATCGTAATCAACAAACAAAATGTTGTAGTAATTAATTTGAAATATTTCATTTTTAGAGTTTAAGGATTGAGAAAATGTTTTTAAAAATAGCAAAATTTCTTATTGCAAATTGACATTTAATTATCATTTCATTTAAAAGCTGACAACCTTCTAATAATATTTGCGTCTAAATTATCATAGTGTAGATTGAAATGAAGAAACTAAATGTTTTCATCGTTTAATAAATATTCATAGGATAACCAACTAATTTTTACTTCGCTACAATAACTTTTTTAGCTATAATTTGATCTTTGGTTTTAATATTTACAAAATAGATTCCATTTGGAATTGCTTCAACTGATAATTCAATGCTAGTATGTCCAGAAGAGAAATATTGGATTGTATTTTGTAAAATTTGTCCATCAATTGAAACAATCGAAATTTCAGCATCTAAAGCATCTTTTTCATCCAATGTGACCAAAACATAATTTTGTGAGACTGGATTCGGTTCGACTTTAAAATCAGAAATCGAAAATACATTGTTATTATTTAAACCTAAACCTGTTTTGAATTTATTAACAGTAGTAATAGCACCACCACAAGTTGTATAGGGATTGAAAGCAGTTACGCGCCAATGATATGTTTTATCTGCTTCAAAAATTCCATAGACGTCTGCATATGATTCGAAAACAATTTGAGAAGTTGGGTTCAATGAAAAATTAGAGGTTCTATCAATTTCCAAAAGATAACTTGTCGCACCAGCCACTGGTTCCCAATCAAAAATGACATGGTCGTAGCCAGAGGTAGTAGAATCATCAACAGGTTCTACAATCACTGGAGCAGCTCCAATTGAAGTTGCAGATGGACTCCACGGCGAATGTATTTCTGGACGATTGATATAGTCAACTTCAATAATTGCTTTTTGCATTTCGGAAAGATATTTCGGACTGCAATCAATATCGAAAAACCCCATCATGTTATATTCATCTGGATCTACCAACTCGCCATTGGGATCTCTTGCTCCACCATCATAGTCGCAACCAATCCATGGCCAAAACAAATAACTAGGTGGTGTATCACAAATATAATCGCCAGCCGTTTCACAATTAGAGCCATCCATCAATTCATTTGGGATATTACCTGTAGGTGACCATTCACCAACTATCTCACCATGAATATTTACATTATATGGATCAAAATCCCACCCGTTAAAAGGATGTAGTAATGAAAAGTAGTGTCCTACTTGGTGATTAAGATTTAAAGATGTTCCATTTGCATTTGCTTTTTCGATCCTTATCCAATCATTAACGGGATCGTAGTTCCCATTCCAAGGAACGCTGTTTCCATTTGAAAACGCTGTCTTAGGTATGAAAACATTGATGGCATTTGCAACTTTATTTTCAGCTAAAATAACTTCTCCATCTAGCGAAGTAGCATCTTCATATGCAAAGGTATTATCGATAAAATTAAATCCATCTTTGATATAGAATTGAAATCCATCTTCTTCTTCAAAGTAAAAATTATTTAATTCGCAATGCATATCTAAAACGTCACTAATAGCTGGTCTTCCAGAACCGTCTGTTTTTCCGATTAAGTGATACTTGATCGGTACGTAGGTAGTAGCGTCTCGTGAATGGATATTATGTTCATTTAAATATTTTTTATTCGCTAATAAACGTTCTGTAAGTAATGCATGATCATGCAAACCACAAACATGTTGTTGACCCATCACAACTGTTGCAAACAATGTTAACAATATCGTTGTAAATAATTTAAAATAGCTCATCTTCTTAAAATTGGATTGTTACAAAGACGTAATAAAGTAACAATTTAAATTGAACAATTTGAGCGTAAACCTTATTTATAACACGATAATCCCTATTCACCACCATATTTTAACGTTTACAAAAAAATTGCTCAACCGAAATTCATCGATTGAGCAATTTTAAAAAGAAAATAAACCTGTATTACTTAGCTACAATAATTTTCTTCGTAACTAATTTTTTACCTGATGTAATGTTAACCATGTACATTCCATTAGGAATATTTTCGATTGACAATTCAATATCAGAATGACCAGCATTGAAATATTGAGTTGTTACTTGTAATGTTTGACCTGTTGTTGAAACAATGGAAATCTCTGAATCAAAAGCATTTTCAGTATCCAATGAAACAACTACATAATTTTGAGCAACCGGATTTGGTTCTACTGTCAAATTATCAACTGCTAATGTATTGTTAGCACTTAATGTAGTTCCTGTTGTAAACTTATTGATTGCAGTAGCAGCTGCACAAGTGTTATATGGATTGAATGGTGTTACTCTCCAGTGATAAGACTTATCTGCTTCAAAAATTCCATATATATCTGCATTCGATTGGAAAACAACTTGTATCGTAGGATTCAATGAGAAATCAGATAAACGATCAATTTCTAATAAATATCTATCTGCTCCATTTACTGGTTCCCAATCAAAAGAAACTAGATCATAACCTGAAGTTGTAGCATTATCAGCAGGGACAATACCCATTGGAGGTCCAGTAATCGTAGTTGCGATTGGATTCCAAGGTGCATGCAGTGCAGGACGATTGTCGTAATCCGCTTGAATAATTGCTTTTTGACCTTCAGAAAAATATTTAGGAGAACAATCATCATCGAAGTAATCCATAATATTCATTTCATCAGGATCGACTAATGTACCATCTGGATCTTTGGCTCCTCCATTGTAGTTACAACTTCCCCAAGGGAAAAATAAATAACATGGTGGTGTATCACAAATAAAATCACCAGCTGTTTCACAATTCGATCCGTCCATTTTTTCATTTGGTACGCCATCTGGTGACCAGTTGCCTACCGTTACACCGTGGATAGATGAATCATATGGATCAAAATCCCAACCATTGAAAGGATGTGGCAATGAAAAGAAGTGCCCCAATTCATGTGGTGCAGTTAATGAAGATCCATTAGCATCAGCTTTTCTAATCACAATCCAATCTTGTTGTGGACTATAATATCCTAAAGTTACTCCAACACTTTGATTACCTGTGTTCGCATCTTTTGGAATAAAAATATTGATTGCGTTACTGACTCTATTGTTTGATAATTGGAATTGACCTCCAACACTAGAATGATTGTCATAAGCCGTGTTGTTGTCAATATAGTTGAATCCATCTTTGATATAAAATTGAATTCCATCATCTCCATCTGCATAAAAGTTATTCAATGCACAATGCATATCCAATACTTTCTTTGGAGACTGTCTTGCAGAACCATCAGATTTTCCAATGATGTGATATTTTACTGGAACGTAACTGACCGTACCATCTTTTTGTTGAGTACCAATTTCTTTAAGATACTTTTTGTTGAGTAGTAATCTATCGATTAATATATCATGATCATGCAGACCACAAGGCATTGGGTTTTGAGCAAAAACGGTCGTGCAAATAAATAAGCAAGCCATCAAAGCTATCGCGTAATTTAACTTCATGAAAAGGAATTATTGATGAGTAAAAATTAATGTGGGATTTAAATCTCTAAATCTCTGAACAAAAATACGAATTTTTACGGCTTGTTTGTGTCTGAAGAGAGTCAAAACACTATTGTTAAAAGGTAATATATGATTAAAAAATCCATACTTTTGCAGCTGTTTCTTAAAAACGTGTAAAATCACTATTGTTAAACCAATTAATATTATTTTTTTATGAGTAAAGTAACGGTTGTAGGTGCTGGTAATGTTGGAGCTACGGTTGCCAACGTTTTAGCACACAAAGACATCGTACGCGAAGTTGTTCTTCTTGATATTAGAGGCAATTTTGCAAAAGGAAAAGCTCTTGATTCTTGGCAACAAGCCCCAATCGATTCCTATAGTACCCGCATGATTGGTACGGATGATTATAAAAAGACTGCGAATTCTGATATTGTAGTAATCACTGCAGGTGTTCCACGTCGTCCTGGAATGAGTAGAGATGATTTAATTTCTACCAACGCAAAGATTGTTTCTTCTGTGACCAAGTCCATTATGAAACACTCCAAAAGTCCTATCATCATTGTGGTTTCAAATCCATTGGATGTGATGACTTATGCTGCTCACAAAGTTTCTAAGTTGCCTGCAAACCAAGTGTTTGGTATGGCTGGAATTTTGGATACTGCTAGATACCGTGCATTCCTTGCTACAGAATTGAAAGTTTCTCCAAAAGATATTTCTGCTATCTTAATGGGAGGTCACGGTGACACAATGGTCCCACTTCCAAGATACACAACGGTTGCTGGAATTCCTGTAACTGAAATGATCACTACTAAGAAATTAAACGCAATTGTTGAACGTACTAAGAAAGGTGGTGGTGAATTGGTGAAGCTAATGGGTACTTCTGCTTGGTATGCACCAGGTGCTGCAGCTGCTCAAATGGTTGCTTCAATCGTTAGAGATGAAGATCGTATTTTCCCATGCTGTGCACGTGTTAGTGGACAATATGGTTTGAGAAATATGTTCATCGGTGTTCCTGTGAAATTAGGTAAAGGCGGTATCAAGGAAATCTTGAAATTGAAATTGAATAAGTCAGAAATGAAGTTGTTGAAGAATTCTGCGGATCACGTTAAAGATGTAATGAAGACTTTTAATAAAATGAAGGTTGTTTAAACAGACTTTTATTTATGA
This sequence comes from uncultured Saprospiraceae bacterium, assembly GCA_937941765.1. GTDB lineage: Bacteria > Bacteroidota > Bacteroidia > Chitinophagales > Saprospiraceae > CALDGQ01. Next base: position 35,264 of record CALDGQ010000067.1, on the reverse strand, counting down.
TATTTTGAAAAGCCGCTTGGAGAGATCTGAGTGGCTTTTTTTGTTTAACACTTGAGTATTTTTTACAAAGCTTGAGGACGTGTAGGGCGTATTTTACCACATAGTGCACATTAGAAACATAGAAAACACATAGCACTTGTTTCGTAAATTGCCTCACGCATCTGCTTTGTGTTTTCTTAGTGCCTTAGTGGTAAATCCTATCCAAATTGAACAAACAATTGATTATCTTGTTTACCTATTTGAACTAAGCAAGAAAATTTGAACTAAGCAAGAAAAACTATGTTTGAAAAAATTTTTGAGACAGGGATTCTCGACAAGATGAAAACAAATCTGGGAAAAACGGTTAATGAATTTGGAGACCGACCAGTGATGCTTGTTTTTTTAAGGCAATTCGGATGTATTTTTTGCAGAGAGTCTTTATCCGAAATCTCACGTGAAAGAAAAAGAATTGAGGCACTTGGTACTCAAATCGTCTTCATACACATGTCTGACAAAGAGACTGCAGAAAAATATTTTGACGAATACAATTTACCAAATCCAGTTTATGTAAGTGATTCTGAACAACAGTTTTATAAAGTTTTTGGTTTGGTCAAAGGAAATTTTCAACAACTTTTTGGATTGCAAACTTGGGTCAGAGGATTTAAAGTCGGCGTGGAAAAAGGGATTTTACCGCAAAAACAAATTGGGGATGGCTTGCAAATGCCCGGCGTATTTCTCCTACACGAAAATAAAATTAAGGAACATTTTGTTCATCAATCTATCTCCCAGAGACCTGATTATTTTGCGATGATAAAGTGTTGTGTAAGTTAATCTTCAAAATGCTTTACATTTTTTAGAATGTAAAATGTAAAATTTATAATGTAAAATAGGACGGTGTTACGCAAGCTTGCATAATTATAACACGATGAGCACACAAGGCTTGTGCCGGGCGAAAACGAAGTAAACATAGAACACAAAGCGTTTTATAATCATTTTTCATTTTCATGTAGCATATTTGTTATTAAAAATTAGTAAGAATACGAAACAAGATCATATTTTACATTATACATTCGAACCGACTTTAGAAGGAGCGTAAATTATTTTAAATTAAAATTTCAATGTTAGGACTTCGTTTTTCAGAATACATTCCTAAAGATGGAGAAGGTACTCCATTCGAACGACTCTTTAAAGTGTTTAAGGAGTTGCTGGTTCATACGTCAGGAGATGTTTCTGAAGCGTTGAGTTGGTTGACCGAATTGGACAAAGAGTATAATCTAACCACAGATGATTACGGAATTGCTGACTTTATTGAAGACTTAAAAAAGAAAGGTTATCTAATTGAACCGGGCGATCAACCTGGCAATTTCACCATCACTGCAAAGATGGAAATCTCCATTCGTCAACAAGCATTGGAAGATATTTTTGGACAACTGAAAAAGTCAAAAAAAGGAAAACACGATACGAAATTTAGCGGCAAAGGTGATGAATTCACTTCCGATGTGCGTCCTTATGAATTTGGTGACAACATCGAAAATCTAGCGGTTTCAGAATCACTTCGAAACGCACAGATCAATCATGGAATTGATGATTTCAAATTGACTGGTAAAGATTTAGAAGTTCACGAGACTTACTATCAAAGTCAAATGTCGACCGTATTGATGATTGATATTTCGCACTCCATGATCTTGTATGGTGAAGACCGAATTACACCCGCCAAAAAAGTGGCGATGGCATTGGCTGAATTAATCACCACTCGATATCCAAAAGATACTTTAGATATTCTCGTTTTTGGAAATGATGCTTGGCGAATCAATATCAAAGACCTCCCCTATTTACAAGTCGGTCCTTATCATACGAATACCGTTGCTGGTCTTGAGTTGGCATTGGATATGTTGAAGCGCCGACGCAATCCAAATAAACAAATTTTTATGATCACGGATGGAAAACCGTCATGTATCAAAAAAGGAAAAGAATATTACAAAAATAGTTTTGGACTAGACAGAAAAATCGTCAATCGTTGTTTGAATTTGGCCACCAAATGCCGCAAAAGTAACATACCAATTACAACTTTCATGATTGCGCAAGATCCACATCTTGTCCGATTTGTTGATCACTTTACTCGTGCCAATAATGGCAAAGCATACTACTCTTCTTTGAAAGGTTTGGGTGAATTTATTTTTAGGGATTATAAGAATAATAAGAAAAAGTAAGAGGTAATTTGAATTTCGAACAAGTCTGACTGACTATTGTTAGACCAGGCAAAGTCGTATTTAGCAAAAGATTAAAATATAATATCTTTTAATTTTCTGCAAATGCTAGCCAGCAATTAATCTCTCTTTTCTAATTTTTACATTGTCCTCGCCGGACTGGCGATACTTTTTCCTTAGATGAAAAAGTATCCAAAAAATCAAGTCGATTTAAATGCCCAACGAAGAACGCCGCTCGCTCCACCCTCTGTAAATTGACAGGAACCTCATTATTTCATATTGAGGCCTCCCGCAAAGCGGATATTCATTCAACTTTATTTATGGAATTTAATAATTCTCGCTACCAAGGATTGACATATAACTTTTTGAACACTTTTAATAACCATAGGTCGTGTTTCAGTTTCGCTATACAGGCTAAAACTGAAATAACCTCTTCTTATACTTTATTTAACACTAGCAAAATCACTCAAATTAGATTCATTTTAAGCACTATCGATTAACATCTTTTCATCTTCCATTTTTAAATCCCTTTCTCAACTCACGAATCAGGCAATTAATCGTAATATTGGTACGTTCTTTTCACAGAAATAGTAAGCCTAATTACAATGAAACACTTTTTAATTTTCTTTGCATTTTTTATAGTTGCAAATTCTATCTCAGCTCAAGATTCACTTTCCATGATTCCTAGAGAACCGGTGGTTGACAATAGAAAACCAATGGATCTGTATGAAGACACTTTGGTGGTTTTAGGAAAATCAATTGTCAATTATCCAATGCAAAAAAAAGTGATTGGTGCTGACACGATTATGATTAATGCAGATCCTGAAGTCCGTGATTCCCTCAATTTTTTCAGATTTGCAGCTTGTAGACAATTCATTCCAACATTGGTCAACGCTTTAAAAATTAAAAATTCATTTGACCATCCTTTCTCTCGTTTGAAGTCTGTTTCGATTCAATATCCTGCTGATAGTACTTTTAGGATTTTTACATTTCAATTGAAGGTAAGTGAAAGTGAACATCGGTACTTCGGTGCCATCCAAATGAATGAACCAGATTTGAAATTATTTCCATTAATGGATCGTGCAGATGAAGTGGATGAACCAATCTATGATGTCTTGGATGAAAAAAATTGGTTCGGTTGTTTGGTTTATAATCTAAAACAAATTGGTAATAAGAAAAATCGTAAATATTTACTTTTTGGTTTTGATGGTATGGACGAATACACCAATCGAAAATTAGTAGATGTCCTTCATTTTGAAGATGGAAAACCAAAATTTGGCGCTTCTGTTTTTACAAAAAATGGAGATCCAAGAGCAGCTAGTACGATGTCAAGATTTATTTTGGATTATTCAGATCAAGGATCAATTACTTGCAATTATGATGAAGCATTGGACATCATCATTTTCGATCATTTGGAATTGGTGAGTGGTAATAATGGAAGACCTGTTTATATTTCTGATGGTACTTATGAAGGATATGAAATCAAGAAAGGATTGTTGGTTTATAAGGAAAAATTATTCGATCATAAATATGAATTAAATGAACCGCCAATGCCTAAACCTGTGCTTGGTAAAGCTAAGAAGGATATTTTTGGAAATTAGTTTTTTTTCTAACAAATAACAAACGTATAAGAAACGGTGTAACCTTTTGACGTTAGCACACGAAAAAGTCGTCATATCATACATTCGAATTTCGTGTTAACGAAGATTGAGAAAATTATCATCAATCATACATCAACTTCTTAACCAAATCCTCCAAAGCCTTCTCCTCCACTTTATGCTTCCCTTCAAATGGAATCGTTTGCACATTCAAACCTTTATTTTTCATGAATTCTTTTTGCGCAATGATATAAGCTTCATTTAGAAATTGATCTTCGTCACCATAGTAAAAGTACATCTCTTTGTCATTTAAATAATCTAGATGTGGTGTGTAATCAATATCTTCAGGAAACAAACCTGCCCACATCACCAATGCGTCAAATGCTGGCAATTCATTGATAATCCATCTCATCTGTGTCGCACATCCTTGAGAAAAACCAAGTAAGATGATCTTTGCGTTTTTCATCTGACTTCGATATTCGTCATACAATCCTCGTATCAAATTGGTGTAATCATCAATCTCATCCAACCGATCTTTACTAGTCATCCATGAAGCAGCAATTCTTCCAGAAAAACCTTTCCAATAAAATCGAGATAATCCTTCGGGAGCTAAGACAAAGTGTTCGTCCGTATCAAGCATCGCAAAATCTTTTAAAAAATCAGATGCCAAATGGCCATACCCGTGACAAACAATCCAGAAATATTTGGTAGAAGCGGAAGGTGTTCCGGTTGTGTAATAGTGAGCTTTCTTTTTAACTTCGGTAGTATGTTCTTGCACAATAAGCTTTGATTTGAAATTGAATTGAATTGTTATCGAATTTCTTACAATTGCGAGCCAAAGGTTTTTAACCTCTTGGCTTATCCTAATGCATCCGGTCTCCTCTAACTTCCAAATTTTCTAACACTTCTTTTTCGTAATCTAAAAATTCTTGCCATCGCGCCATTACTTTTTTTTCTTCCCCATAATGCTTGGCCAAATCGATGAACAAGCGATAATGACCTGCTTCAGAAATCATCAATTTATGATAAAATTCTTTTAAATCATCGTCACTAATATGCAAAGACAATAGCCTAAATCGTTCGCAACTTCTAGCCTCAATTAAAGCTGAAAATAACAATCGTTCTACAATCTGGTCCTCACGTGATCCTCCTTTTCTAACAAAATCCATCAGCTTATTTACATAGATGTCTTTGCGTTGAGGTCCGAGGGCCAATTCCCGTTTATCAAGTTCTGCTAATACCATTCTGAAATGTCCCCATTCTTCCGTAACAATTGGAGCTAATTCTTTAACCATCAATTTAGCTTCCGGATATCTAGTAATGAGCGAAATACAAGTGGTCGCAGCTTTTTGTTCACAATAAGCATGATCCGTCAATATTTCTTCCAGATCTTTTTCTGCTAAATTGACCCATCTTGGATCTGTTGGTAATTTGAGTCCTAACATTTTTACTTTTTCGAATTGATGCAATTCAATTGTTTGATTAGAAAATCCATTTCATAAATATCGTAATCTTCATAACCGGTGCTCCACACTACTCTAACTTTATCAACTTCTGATTTTGACAATGCTTTTTCATCTTTATTCGTGATAATATATTGTCCAGAGTAAGTCGTAGATTTATTAACTGGATCAATAACACCAATATCTGTTTTCTTATTGAGCAAACGAATTGCTGAACCATCCAATAACTTAACAGTAAGCACACTTCCTTTGTCAATAATTCCAAATTCTTGCTGAGCTAGATCAGAGGCTATATCAAATTTTAGATTAAGAATTTTGATACCACCTGTTTGAGAAGATATGTATCCAACACAGGTAAGATAATCTCTTCCTTTCAACACCGCTCTTAAGTTTTCACTTGTATGTGTGAAAAAAGTTTCCTTTCCAACTTCTCTTATCTTTTTCCCCGTAAATTCGTCAACACCATCATGAGCTAATTTGCTCTTTGTCATTTTCGGATTTAAAAAAGCATCTTCTTTAGGGTTATATTTTACCAGTTTTTTAATTGGCTTTTTTCTTGTATAGTTCACATACGGCTGAGTCGTGTTCTCCGTGTTATACAATGCCGATTCTGTAGATACATTTCCAACAGGCTGGGTTGTTCCAGGATTTGGATTTGGTGTTGCGGGAGTTGTAGGTACGGATATTGGATTCGAGGATGTTGCAGGAATACTGCCTGTAACGCCAGGTTGAGTAATCGTCGGTTGAGTCGTACTTGCAACTGCAGTATTTCTTTTAATCCCCATCGCACCTTCCAATAACAAAAGTGATTGGACTTGTTCCGTTCCCTTTTTTGTATTTAAAGCATCCGCCATCTTTGCATACTTGACAACATTTTTTCTAGCCTTTTTTGCTTTTTTAAGTTTAGATGTTGAAATCGATAAATTTCTTTGCAACGATTCTATCTGGTTTTCTGAAACATTATCGGTATTCATTGCTATTTGCAATTGCTTTTTCAATTTGTCTCGGTTATTAGTCAATTGCTTTTCAAGATATTCCGCTTGAGAAACTTTTTGTTGACTTACTTTCTGAACCTTTTTGATTCTCGGAATCACGCCGGCAATCGCAGGAGAAGGTATTTTCGTTTTTTTGGACCTGGTTGTCTGCGGCTTCTTACTTTTAGTTTTAGCTACCGACTTTGAAGATTTTGTTTTCTTAGTTTTCACCTTCTTCGTCTTTTTTCTGGAGACTGGAGGTTCCGGAGCAGGAGACGGAGCTGGATTACTTTGAGCATTGGCTAACCGTTTTAATAACTCGGTGTCTAAAGGATCATTTTCATCAAAATATTTCCACGAGCCATCGCTATAAACAATAATTCGATCGCCATTTTCATTTTCAATAACACGTTGTGCATTGGCTTCGAAAATACAGCCGAAAAAGCAGATCAAGATTAAAATGAAAAAATTTCTAACTTGCATAATATTAGATAATTTTAGTATCTGAAAAAGTTCTATGGAAAGAACGTTTGAGAAGGTGTAAAAGTACATATTTGATATCAATCAATTTGCTAATTTTTAAGCTCAAATTGTCGATTCTTCAATCAACTTACCTATAACTTATGACCATTTTGCTTTTATTACGTCTTAATATTATTATTTGACACATTAAAATTCCAAAAACACACCATTTTCATAGATGATTTTCCTATTCGACATTGGCTTTTTACCTATTAGATTCCTAGATCTATTGGATATCGCTATTGTTGGATATTTAGCTTTTTTGGTATACAAATTACTTCGTGGTAGTGTTGCTTTCAATATCTTCATAGGGGTAATTTTACTTTATTTTGTTTATTGGTTGGTAGGAATTTCTGATATGAATTTGCTCCATCAGGTTTTAGGACAATTTGTAAGTGTCGGATTTATTATCCTAATTATCATTTTCCAACCCGAAATACGAAGATTTTTATTGTTGCTAGGAGATACTACTATCAAACAACGATCTAATTTTTTCAGCAAACTGCTCCAAAGAAATGAAGAAGACGAAGGAAGTAATCAAGCTCAAATCACTGCCATTAAATCTGCAATGGTGAAATTGAGTAAGGAAAAAACAGGTGCCCTGATTGTTGTAACCAAAAATCCGAACTTAGGTAGTCTGGTAAATTCTGGAACTAGAATGGATGCGCATTTGACAGAACCTTTATTATTGACCATTTTCAACAAAGAAACTCCTTTGCATGATGGCGCTGTTATCATTTATAATCAAAAAATCTTATCTGCTAGTTGTGTACTCCCTGTTTCTGACAACCCCAATTTGCCAAGACGTGCCGGGTTAAGACATAGAGCCGCTGTAGGGATTACTGAAAATTCAGATGTCGCTTCTTTTGTAGTTTCTGAGGAAAGTGGAAATATCTCATATGCGCATCAAGGAAAATTGAGTCAAAACATCAACCCTGAAGAATTAGAACGTTTATTAACAATTCATTATAATTAGTTGTAATAAATAGTCGTAATTTTGTAACATGAAACACGCAGGACATATCACCCCGAATTTCATAGCTACTAAGATTGAGCAAATCTTTGAGATCAATATTCAACCAGCTGTTCATAACCAAATCAGTCAATTACTTGCTAAGTGCTTTTCAGGTTATCCAAAAGACCAAAGTTACTTTAAGCAATTGCCACATTTTAGGTTGTTGGTAAAAAATGAATCTGAATTAATTGGACACGTTGCAGTCGATCATCGCTTAATCAATGTTGGTACCAATACTTTTAGAATTTTTGGATTAGCTGATCTTTGTGTTGATGAAGCATTTCAATCTAAAAATGTTGCATCTCAAATGCTTCAGCGTTTGGATAAACTGGCCCAAGAATCTGGTATCGACTTTATCGTGCTATTTACCAATCAACAAACTTTTTACAAAAAGAATGGATTCTCAATCGTAGACAATGTCTGTCGATGGGTCTTTATTAATGACCACCATACACTTGGAGTTTCTCAACGCAAACTTGGTAAGTCCATTTTAATCAAATCATTTTCAAATAAAAAATGGGAGGATGGTATGCTAGATTTAATGGGGCATATTTTTTAAAGTCATCTATTCTACTCGAAGCTCAAAAGATTCTATTATTGAGCCATCTTTTTCCCTTTGAAGTAAAAAAAATTCCTACTTTTAGCAACTTTACAATTCCATTTTAAAGAATAATTGACTATGCAAAAAGTTCAGAAATATTTGGTCGCTAATAAGAAAAAGCAATTAGATGAATTAATTGAATTTCTCAAAATTCCATCCGTAAGTGCTGATCCGAAATACAAAAAAGAGGTTCAGAAAACTGCAAAGTTTGTTGCTGATAAATTGAAAGCTGCCGGAGCCGATAAAGTAAAAGTTTATCCAACCAAAGGACATCCTATTGTTTACGGCGAAAAAATAATTGATACAAAAGCACCTACCATTTTAGTATATGGACATTATGATGTTCAACCAGCTGATCCTATAGAATTGTGGACTTCTCCTCCATTCAAACCAGTTATCAAAAAAGGAAGAATCTACGCACGTGGTGCTTGCGACGACAAAGGTCAAGTCTACATGCACATCAAAGCTTTTGAAGGGATGTTGAAACAAGGTGAACTTCCTTGTAATGTAAAATTCATGATTGAAGGAGAAGAAGAAGTTGGTTCTATGAATCTAGGTCCGTTTTGTAAAAAATACAAAAAGATGCTGGCCAATGATGTCATTTTAATTTCTGATACTTCTATCATTGATAACAAGACTCCTTCAATCACGACAGGTCTTAGAGGATTGAGTTATATTGAAGTAGAAGTGACTGGTGCCAACAGAGATTTACATTCTGGTGTTTACGGTGGAGCTGTTGCGAATCCAATTAATGTCTTATCAAAAATGATTGCTTCATTACAAGATAAGAACAATCACATCACTATTCCTGGGTTCTATAAAGATGTTGAAACTGTAAAAAAAGCAGAACGGAAACAAATGAACAAAGCTCCTTTTAGTATAGCGAAATACAAAAAAGGATTGAAGATAAAAGATATTCATGGTGAAACGGGTTACACTACTTTGGAAAGAACTTCCATCCGCCCTACTCTGGACGTCAATGGAATTTGGGGAGGATATATAGGTGAAGGAGCAAAAACGGTATTGCCGTCAAAAGCATTTGCAAAAATCAGTATGCGTTTGGTACCCAATCAACATCCAGACAAAATCACTAAATTATTCGAAAAGCATTTCAAAAAGATTGCTCCAAAATCAGTCACTGTAAAAGTAACACCCCATCATGGTGGATCACCAGTGGTCACTCCTACAGACTCGATTGAATACAAGGCTGCAGCAATGGCAATGAAAAAAACATTTAAGAAAGAACCAATTCCCCAAAGATCTGGTGGAAGTATTCCGATCGTTGCATTATTTGAAAAAGTATTGGGCAGTAAAAGTGTATTAATGGGATTTGGATTGGATGAAGATAATATCCATTCTCCAGATGAAAGTTATGGCTTGTTCAATTTTTACAAAGGGATTGAAACGATTCCTTACTATTTTAAATATTATGCTGAATTGAAAAGCAAATAATTTAAATGCTAACAATGCGTATTGATATCATTACAGTAATGCCTGAGTTGTTGGAAAGTCCTTTTCAACACTCAATTCTAAAAAGAGCCAATGAAAAAGGATTGTTGCAAGTGCATTTGCATCAGCTTAGAGATTTTGGATTGGGAAAACACAGACAAGTAGATGACTATCAATATGGTGGTGGTGCGGGACTCGTCATGATGATTGAACCAATGGCGGCCTGCATTAAATCACTGCAAGCTCAACGTAATTATGATGAAGTAATCTTTATGACTCCTGATGGAGCAACATTAAGTCAAACCATTTCAAATGAATTGTCTTTATATGAGAATTTGTTAATCATTTGTGGACATTATAAAGGTATAGACGAACGTATTCGTGATAAATATGTAACACGCGAAATTTCAATTGGCGACTTTGTATTATCAGGTGGTGAATTAGCAGCAGCCGTTTTGGTAGATAGTATTGGTCGACTTATCCCAGGAGTTTTAAACGATGGCTCCTCCGCACTTACAGATTCTTTTCAAGATGATTTACTAGCTCCTCCTGTTTATACCAGGCCTTCTGAATTTGATGGAATGAAAGTTCCTGACATCCTACTTTCCGGCAATGATGGCAAAATCGAAGCATGGAGATATGAGCAATCTATTGCACGTACTAAGACAAGAAGACCTGACTTACTAGATCGTGAATAAATTGTTGTGCTTTATATTTGTTAATTCATATATATATAATATACCCGTAATTAGTCATTGAATACATCCCACTCTATTCGTAAGTTTGTTTAATATACTTGATTACACCTACATATAATTTACCCCTTGAAGTAATTTATAGAAGTCAAGAGCTAATTCATTGATTTTCATATAATTACATTTTATTTGCTAGAATTTGGTGGCAATTAGATCGTTTTCATTGTGTCCAAGTTTAAATTATTTACTATTTTTAACTTGGTTATTTGGACCGATCCCTTATTGAACATCCCATTTAGCAATTAGAATATCCATAATTCTAATCCAAATACCCGATTTAGCATCACTAAATAATATAGTATTTCTATGCAATGTATTTGCATGGGCAACACTTAACCGAGAACAAACCAACCAACTCAAGACATTTGTATGTCATGAGCTATTATTTTAATTTTTAGGCTGTTTTTTATATGAAAATAATTTGAGCAAGTTATTCAATAAGTCTTGTTCATTTAATTAACCAAAACAACAAATTATGATTTCAAAATTAACACAACTCTTAGGAGAGATGTGTCTGATTTTATCCAAAAACCGTACAGCTTATAGCTATGCAGTTGTTAGAAAATCAAGACCTCTTAACTCCCAATCCGGAGGTAAATTCTCACAAATTTTACTTATCCTTTTGATAAGCTTTATTGGATTCAACAATGAAGCTTATTCGCAGTGCAACCCAGATAACACATCTCCGGTGGCTGTTTGTAACACTTTGTTTGTTACTGTAGCCCTTGATACAGATGGAAATGGGATTTTAATACCGCAAGACATTGATGCAGGAAGTACAGATGCATGCGGTATTGCCACTTATGCTTTGTCTCAATCTTCGTTTAATTGTGATGACTTAGGAGGCGGTACTACTGTTTTGACAGTTACAGATGGTGCTGGAAATAGCAACACTTGTACTACCAACCTAATTATTGTTGATGAACTTGGACCTACCATTATTTGTCCTGCTGACGTATCGGTAGATTGTGGTGATCCAACGACAACAACTGCAATCGGTGACGCAACTGCAATTGACAATTGTACACCTACTGCGTCAATTTTCATTGGTGCTCCACAAGATGTAAACGTTAGTGCAACTAGTGGAAATTGCCTTACAATTGAGAGAACATTTACTGCAACGGATGGTGCTGGAAATTCAAACACTTGTGTACAGACAATTGAGGTTGAAGACAATGAAGATCCAGAATTGGATTTTGGAATGGGTATTGATCCTCCTGAAGATATTACTATTACGTGTAGTGATCCAGTTCCTACTGCTCCAACTGCAACTATGACAGATGATTGTACACCTCAAAGTACTGTGAATGCAGTAGATCAAAATAATCGAGGCGGTAACTCTCTTGCTTGTGATTTTTATAATTACACGATTGAAAGAACTTGGACCGCTACTGATAATTGTGGTAAAACGGCTACACATACACAGATAATTTCTGTAGAAAACGACCCTTTATTTACAGCAGCACCAACTACTTTGAATCTATCAGCTAACTCTACGGCTAATTGTCCTAGTTCTTGTTCTGCTGAAGTCAATTTAGATTTAACTAATGATTTAATGTACAATTGCGGACTTGCAGGATCTCAACTACAAAACACGAGTTTTGCAGTAGTAGACGCAGCTGGCGCAACCGTTTACTCTGGACCTAACTTAATTGTTAATTCAGAATGTTTGGGTGTTGGTGTTTATAACGCTAATTTTTCAGCAACAGATTTTTGTGGAAACACGACTACTCATACGGTAGTTGTAACAATAGAAGACAACTTGCCTCCTACTGCTAATTGTCTCAGCAATATTAATATTGCAGTTCCTTCTGTAGGTGTCTATGTTATTGATCCTGAAAATGATTTAAATAACAACAGTACTGATAATTGTGCTTCTCAGCTAACTTACTCAGTTGATATCCCAAATTTGGATTGTACTGTTGACCCTATTGGATCTACTGTTACAGTAATGATGACTGTTAGTGATGGCACATTGAGTGCAACATGTATGACGGATATCACTATTTTAAATAGTCCTCCTGCTCCTTTCTGCCAAGACATTACAGTTGAACTAGATGGAACTGGTAACTATACTGTTGCGGCTCAAGATATCGACAATATGAGCATGGATCAATGTGATGGAATTGCATCTTATGAAATTTCAATTGACAGTACGACTTTTGCTGCTACATTGCCTTTAGATTGTTCAGATATAGGAACCGTAGCTGCTGTGTTAGAAGTTACTGATCCAGCTGGATTGAGTTCAGTATGTTACGCAAATATCACAGTGGAAGATAACACCGATGCTATTGCAGCATGTGGTTTTACTACCTACCAAGTTTTATTAAATGCGGATGGAATGTACAATTTCACGTTAGCTGATAGCACCAACTTCAATTCTTTATTTACTGACAACTGTGATTTAAATATTGGACTTGACGTAACCAGTTTTGATTGTAGTGATGTAGATCCAACGGGGACTACATTATTGACAGTTGCTGTTGTAGATGATAGCGGTAATGCCATTTTTGATATGAATGGAGATTCTATTGCTTGTGAAGTTAATGTTACGATCTTAGATAATACAGCACCTCTTATTGATTGTGCAGATGTTACGCTCTCAGTTGATGGTTCAGGAGATGTTGTACTTAATCCTGAAGATTTGCTTGCAGGAAGTATCTTTTTTCAAAGTGGCGACAACGGAAGTGGGACTGATGGATGGGACGAAATATGCATTACTGCTGCCAATGCAACTACTTTTTCTTTTGATTACACATTCGTTTCTAATGGTACAATGAATACTTGGTTTGGATATTTAATTAATGGTGATTATACTGGTATTTTAATACAAGGAAACCCAGTCACTGTATCTTTGAATGCTGGTGATAATTTTTGCTACCGTATTAGAACACTAGACAACTTAGCAAGTAGCACAGTGGAAGTCTACAATTTCAGCGCTGGATTATTAGGAGACTTCGCAATTTCAAATTGGGATTCACCTACCTCTTTTAATTCAAATGGAAGTATATTTTTTAATGATGCTTGTGGTGTTGATCGCTACGAAATCCGTTGTATAGGAGACCTTACTTGGTCTGAATCATTAAGTTATGACTGTGATGATCTTGCAACAATGTTCGGAGGACCGATATGTGGACCTCAGAATAAACAATTCGAACTACGCGCCTTCGATATCAACAACAATGTATCAGCTACATGTGTAGCTAATGTTACATTTATTGACAAACAACCACCTGTACCTGTTTGTGAATCAAAAACAATAAGCTTAAGTACAGGTGCTGTTAATGTACCTGCAGCTTTATTCAACGATGGAAGTTATGATGAGTGCGGACTGATGAGTCCTTCAAGATATGCAATCGCTAGACCAGCTGATGGGATTTATCAAGATGAATTGACTTTTGATTGTGATAGTATTGGGGTATTCCCAATCTCATTGCTAGTTGAAGATTGTTCTGGAAATCAAGCATTCTGTGCTACTACCATTACCGTTCAAGAAAATCAACCACCTAAAATTCATTGTTCTCCTGATGTGACCATCGATTGTAGTGAATCAGTTGATCCATCAAATGTTGGTTTCCCTATTACTGTAATGGATGCTTGTTCCGCAAGTGTTGATACAACTTATGCAGATGTTTTCACAGGATCAATCGCATGTACTACCATTATGAGAACTTGGACAGCGACTGATTTAAGTGGAAATCAAAGTGTTTGTGTTCAGGAAATAACCATTGAAGATAACATCGCTCCTACATTCACTGTACCTGCAGATATTACTTTAGAAAATTGTGAAGACCCTAGTGATCTGCTTATAACTGGATTTGTTGCAGATGCTGCTGATAATTGTGATCCACGTGTAGGTGGAGGGATTCACGATGCTGGTTTTGTAATGTCTTATGTTACTGGAAATTGGAATGCATCCGGGGCTGTCAATTTATTTGGTACGGATTCCGTACAAATAGTAGGCCCTAACATTCATCCTTGTTCGCTTATGCCTGGACCAGATACGATGATAAATAATTATTCAATTGCGATTCCTTTTGATGGGAATTTAAAGTTTGATTTCTGTTACCGATCATTTGATGTGACAGGTGGATCGGATGATCCTTTTGGCTACATGTTAAACGGCGAGTTTACACAATTAAGCGGTGTGGACACTATTTCAAACGGAACTATCAATATTACAGTTGAAGCAGGTGATATGTTTGCATTCTCTCAACAATCCAATACTTCAAGTTGCGGTAGTGCAACCACTACTATCAAAAACTTCAGAGGACCAGAAGGATGTACTTCTTCTTTCGTTAGAACTTGGGGTGTGTTTGATGACTGTGGTAACATTAATATGCAAGATCAATTAATTACTCTAGATATTACGAATGCTCCAACAATTACATTTGCTGATAATATGCAAGTTGTATCAAGTGGTGCTGGATTGTGCTCTGGTGCGGCAGTAGTTGATTTTTCAAATGCAGTTACTGGAAACTGTGGTGGAATTGTTATAACAAATGATGCACTAACTAAATATGGTGTAGGTGATGGTTTAGCTGATGCTTCTGGAAACTACCCTGTTGGGGTCGATTCAATTACGTTTACGGTTTCAAGTTCTTTAGGATGTTTCACTCCTGAAACTCATGGGGTAACGATTACAGTTATTGATGACACCTCTCCTTTCTTGACTTGTACGAATAGTCAACAAACAGTATTTTTAAACTCTGCAGGACAAGGTGCATTATTGACGACTCCAAATTTATATAGTGCATATGACGATTGTGGAATTGCTAGTGTTGATGTAACACCAGTTAATTTTGACTGTACTGATTTAGGAACCGTTCCAAATGTTACCCTTACTGTAACAGATGGAAGTGGTAATACCAACTCGTGTAACCTTAATGTTAGCGTTGTTGCTTCCTCTTCTAATTCTTCTACCCTAACTTGCCCTGCTGATGTAACAGTTGATTGTAGTGCTTTCACTGGGTTGACAGGAGATTATGGTACTGCTACAGCTGGTGGTATTTGTGGAAACGCAGCACCAGTAATTATTAGCAATACTTTCATCAGTGGTGATTTTCCAACTTGCTTTGTATTCGATAGAGTTTGGTCTGATGGTACTAATACCTGTACACAAACCATTACTGTTGAAGATACAATGGACCCAGTTTTAGAAGAAGCTCCTGCTGATACCACACTTACTTTCTTGGATCCAAACTTAGCAATATCT
Source organism: uncultured Saprospiraceae bacterium (assembly GCA_937941765.1). GTDB lineage: Bacteria > Bacteroidota > Bacteroidia > Chitinophagales > Saprospiraceae > CALDGQ01. Next base: position 19,486 of record CALDGQ010000067.1, on the reverse strand, counting down.
TTAAACTTTACGGACAATTGTCTTGCTGATGGCTCTGTAACTTCAACAGACGATGATTCAAATAGAGATCCAGATCCATGTGTTTGTAATCACTATAATTATGACCTTGTAAGATATTGGCTCGCAATAGATGCTTGTGGAAATCAAGATTCAGTTGCTCAAATTATTACAATTGTAGATGACTCTATTCCAAGAATCACATTCCCTGATCCTTTAGTTATTTCTAATGACGCTGGAGTATGTGGAGCACAAGTTGATTTGACAATTGCTGATTATATTTCAGATGAAGCTCCATTTAGCTGCTTAGATATAACACACAACAGCATGTTCAATAATGGAAATCAAATCAATGATATAGATGGATTTTATCCTGTTGGAAGTCATGATATCGAATTTACGGTAGAAGACCCATGCGGAAATGTGGCTACAGAAACGCTTCACCTAGTAATTGAAGATAATGAAAACGTGGCTTTAACATGCTTTACATTTATTGATGTAAATTTAGATAACACTGGAAATGCAACGATTACGGAAGCTCAAATCTTGAACGGTAACATTGTTGACAATTGTGGTAATTCTAATTTTACTTTCTCATTGTCAAATTCAAGTTTTAATTGTACAGATATTGGCCCATTAAATAGTACGACACTTACGGCTACGGATCAATTTGGAAACCAAAACACTTGTACGGTTACTGTAAATGTATTGTCTACATTTATTAATATTGGATTCAGTGCAAGTACTTCATCAACTCCTGCTTCTAATTTATTAGCAGCAGACGGTACAGCTACCGTAGTAGTGACTGGCGGCTCAGGTTCGTCAAGCTACTTATGGGATGATGCAAATGCTCAAACAACAGCAACTGCAACTGGGTTATTGCCAGGCCTTTATATGGTGGTTATCACTGACGATAATACTGGATGTGTACACACTGAAGAAATTGTTGTTGCTAGCTTATGCCCGACATTTAATATTGGTCAAATAGCAGGAGGATTCGGTGATTTTGTCTCCATTCCTTTCACAGTTGACAACTTTAACAATATAGTTTCATTTCAATATACTATCAATGTAAACACTACAGTCGCACAGTTTACAGGAGTTGCTAGTAATTTCAACTTACCTGGACTTACAGTTAGTAATTTTTCTACGCCTATGTCTGGTGGAAGTGTAATTACTGTTTCTTGGATTGATCCAGGAGGTGCACCAGGTACAACTTTGCCAAGCGGAACGAGCCTTTTTGATCTTCAATTATTTATTAATGGAGCTCCTGGTAATTCTTCATTGGTATACATTAATAGTACACCTGTTAATTATGAAATAGGACAATTCCTTAATGGTAATGTGGTTTCAGTGCCAGGTTGTACCAATGATCCAGGAGGAAACGTTGCTGTCAATACAAGTTTGTCATTAGCACAAGTATGTGGTAATATTACTTTAGAAAATGGAACACCTGTAGAAAATGTTGAAGTATTTGAAACTGGTGGAACCGGCCTTTCTGATACTACTGATGTAAATGGTGATTACTGCATTGAAGTCGGTCCTGGCACACCAGTATGTTTAGAACCATATAAAAATTACAATCACTTTGGTTCTTCATCAATTGACCTATACTTAATCCAACAACACGTACTCGGAAATACACTATTCACTTCACCTTACCAGGTAATTGCAGCAGATGCTAACAATAGTGGAAGTGTTTCTACACTTGATTTAGTTGATCTTCAATTTTTAATCCTTGGAAACTACACTACTTTACCAAGTAATGATTTCTGGAGATTTGTGGACGCAAATCAAACTTTCAACAATGTTTTGTCTCCATTCCCTTTTGATGAAAAAATCAATTTAGGACCTGTCAATTCAAGTATGTTGGATAACGATTTCATCGCTGTTGCAATCGGTGATGTCAACGGAACCGCAAATGTACAAATGACAGATGGTGCTACTGATGTAAGAGCTGAGCATTCATTTGATTTCTTATTGGATGATCAAACAGTTAAGAAAGGTGAAACTTTTGAAGTTACTTTCAACGCTAGTGAATATGCTGACATTGCAGGTTACCAAATGACTTTGGAATTCGCAAATGAATCAATTCAATTTGATGCTGTTGAAAAATTACATATTGATAATTTGAAAGAAAATAACTTCGCATTGAACGGAGCTAGTAATGGTATCATTTCACTGAACTGGTATGGTATGCAAACTAGAAACTTCAAAGATGGAGAAGCATTATTCAGTTTGAAATTCACTGCCTTAGAAGATATTGAATCTTTACAAGGATTATTAAGAAGTACTTCTTCTGTAACAAACGCAGAAGCTTACAAGATGACTAATAATCAATTGGAGTATTTAAATGTGAATCTTTCTTTCAATGAAAACACTACTGTATCTACAGATTTCGCTCTATTTGACAATAAGCCAAATCCATTTAAGCATGAAACAATAATAGGATTTATGCTACCTGAAGATGCAGAAACACTGATTACTGTATTCGATGTATCCGGAAAAATATTGATGCAAGTCAATAAAGAATGCTTCCAAGGATACAACGAAATGACTATAAATGCCTCAGAACTAGATGGTTCTGGCATTCTATACTATGAAGTAAAAACGAATAAAAATACTGCAACTGGCAGGATGATACTATTGAAATAGTCGGTTTTATGGACTAAATTGCGATATATAACAAAATCGAAGAGAGGCACTTAAATGCCGCTCTTTGATTTTGTTTTATATTTACATTGATTTAGTTTGTTCATCACAAAAACCGTTTATGAAAAAGATAGACTCCCTGCTATCCATATTAGGCTATTTACACCAATTAGCCTTCAATAAGCAATTATATATTGGTCCCAATTCCTATACCGATATTGCCAAAATTCATTTGGCTAAAAACCTTACTAAATAACTTTTTTTTAATCGTCATTATTCATAATGATGAATTTCATACGTTACTCTTTAGTAACGTATCATTTCTCATTATATATATAGGTTCATATTCATAAGAAATTTATAAGCAATGTTTAAATATTTTATCCCTCTTACAGTTGCCCTTCTTCTTTGCAATTTATCGAATGCACAAATTGAAGTAAACTTCCCCAATTTAAGTGGTACCTGTGGATCTACAATCGATATTCCAGTAACTGTAGATAATTTCACAGATGTCATTGGTGCTCAGTTTTCAGTAGAATGGGATACCGATGTACTTCAATATAATAGTGAAACAATTGTTGGACTTCCTCAAATTTACAATTTTGGTTATTCACAATTGTCAAATGGAAGATTAGGATTTTCATGGTTTGATAGCAATGTCAGTGGAGAAACCTTAATGAATGGTGATACCCTATTCATGATAAACTTTACGGTTTTAGGAGGTGGCAGTGGCTCAACATTGACTTTTGGAAATATTCCAACCAATACAGAATTCGGTGGATTCGGTGGAGCTGTTTTACCTTTTACTTATAACCCTGGTACTTTTACAATTCTAGATACATTTAAACCTACTTTTTCTCAGTGCCCAGGTAGCCAAACCGTCAATGCACCAAGTGGTTCAAATTCAGCTGTTGTTAATTTCATTACTGCAATTGCTTCTGATAATTGTGAAGTCAATACACTAACCTATAATCTTACAGGCGCAACTAGTGGTACTGGAACAGATGCGAGTGGTACTGCTTTTAATACTGGAGTTACGAATGTTACTTATACTGCAACCGATTATGTCGGTAATTCTGAAACATGCAGTTTTAATATCACGGTTAACTCTACAGGACAAGCTCCTATAACTATTACAGCTACTGATGAATCAGCAGGTTGTACAGGAACAAGTTTCACTCTTGATATTTTAGCTGACAATTTTACAAATATCAATGTCCTTCAATTTTCTGTCAATTGGGACCAATCAATTTTACAATTCAATAACACTGCTAATTTATCCTCCCAACTTCCTAATGCAACTTTTGGAACTAGTAGTACAGGCAGCGGAATCCTTACTTTTTCTTGGGTAGATAACATGGGGAACGGGGAGATCTTACCAAACGGAAGCACACTGTTCAGTATTGACTTCAATGTTATCAATACTTTTAATACTGCGGCAGTGACCATTGCTAATAATACGCTTGGAATTTATGCAGAAGATACAGCAGGAGCGCAAGTAACTGTAAATAATAATTTCGGAACGGTCAGTGCTACGGACACACAAAATCCTGTCATTACAGGTTGTCCAACAGATGCAACGGTAAATGCTTCAACTGGTGTTTGTACCGGTGTGGCTTCATGGGCAGTTCCAACAGCAACAGATAATTGTAGCATCGCTTCTTTTACAAATTCTCACAATTCAGGAGCTAGCTTCCCTTTTGGAAATACAACAGTTACCTACACAGCAACAGATCCTGCTAATAACTCAGCTACCTGCTCATTTATAATTAGTGTTGTAGATAACGAAGATCCAACGGTTACTTGTCCGGCGAATGTAAACATGACGGTTCCTGTCGGTACTACGACTGCAACGGTCTCTGGGATTGCACCAACTAGTTCTAATGACAATTGTGGTGTTAGCTCAACAACTTATGCACTTACGAATGCAACTACGAATTCTGGTGTCAATGATGCAAGTGGAAATACATTTAATTTAGGAACAACCGTACTTACTTATACCGTTATGGATAATTCTGGTAATAGCGGTACTTGTTCTTCTAATGTTACTGTTTCTCAAAATGTAGTTCCTCCAGCAGATACACTAACCGCATATGTAGATCCATTTATTATCGAATGTGATGATACCAACGTCTCAATTAATATAGGTCTTGATGATATTGAAGATATTACCAAAGTTCAATTTTCAATTAATTGGGATCCTGCAGTTCTTCAATTTAATGGAGCTACTAACTTAATTTTACCCAACGTTTTCGGATTCGGAACAGCTCAAACTGGTGCTGGTATCCTAACTTATATCTGGGACGAAACAACGACAACTCCTCAAAACTACCCGGATAGTACACTAATTATCAATATTGACTTTACATTGTTAGGTTCAACAGGTACGACCTCAACAATTGCTATTAATAACAACACAACACCTATATTAGCTGAATCTTCATTTGGTAGCGCCATACCATTTAATGTAGAAAGCGCAACCTATATCGTTGGAGATTACACCTCCCCTACTTTCACTTCATGTCCAAGTTCTCAGACAATAAATAATGATCCAGGTAACTGTATTGGTTTTCCTAATTGGTTAAACCCAGCTGCCACTGATAACTGCGATAACAATGTTGCCATTACTGGAACACATGATGCTGGAGATCCATTCCCGATTGGTGTTACAACCGTGACTTATACAGCAACCGATAATTCTGGAAATACAACACCTTGTACTTTTGACATTACTGTTTTGGAAGGAGAAAATCCAACAGTTGTTTGTCCTATGGATGTCAATATGACCGTCCCAACTGGAACAGGAACTACCGTGATTAACAATATTGCTCCAGTAAGTACTAATGATAATTGTGGCGTAACTTCAACAACATATACCCTATCAGGTGCTACTTCAATAAATGGAAATAATGATGCAAGTGGTAACGCATTTAATGTAGGTATCACAAATGTCGCCTACGTTGTAAACGATGCATCCAATAATTCTGGTACTTGTTCTTTCAATGTGATTATTGTTGAAGACATGCCGCCAACTGGTGACACGTTAGAAATTTATATAAATCCTCTAGAGGTAGCATGTGATGATTCCAATGTTTCAATTGACATTGCTTTAAATAATGTAGAAGATCTTACTTCATTACAATTCACAGTCGAATGGGATCCAGCAGTTTTTCAATATAATAATGCAACCAGTTTGATCTTTCCACCAACGACTAATTTTGGTGTAACTCAAACTGCGAATGGTAGAGTAACCTTTTCATGGTTTGGTGGGCCAAATGTTGCTGTCAACTATCCTGATAGTACTTTAATTGTCAACCTTGATTTATCATTACTCGCTGGCCTCGGTGTTGTTTCATCAATTGATATAACAGGTGGAATTACGCCAATCGAAGCTGGTACTATCGGTGGCGTTCCAATTCCAGTTAATGTTTCTGGAACAGGAATCACAATTACTGATTCTACCGCACCAACTTTTACTTTTTGTCCAGGTAATGTTCAAGTAAATGCAACTGCTACCTTATGTAGTGGCACAGCAAATTGGCAAGCTCCTACTGCTGCAGATAATTGCGACAATAATATTTCGATAACAAGTTCTCATAATTCGGGAGATACTTTTCCTGTTGGAACAACAACGGTAGTTTATACAGCAACAGATGATGCAAACAATGCTGTCAACTGTTCTTTTGAAGTGGAAGTACTCGACAATCAAAATCCTTCTATCATTAATTGTCCAGCCAATATTAGTCTGTCAACTGATCCAGGAATTTGTACTGCTATAGCTACCTGGACTCCGCCAACAGTAAACGACAATTGTACTTCTGGAAACACAATTCTAGGAACACATACTCCTGGTGATGTATTTCCTGTTGGAACAACTACTGTTTCTTATTCTGCCAATGATGCAGCAGGAAATGGAGCTTTAAATTGTAATTTTAATGTTACAGTTGCTGACAATGAGCTTCCAACAATCACTTGTATTCAAGACACAACTATTCTAATTCCTTTTGGCTCTTCTACTACTGCTGTTAGTGGACTAGCGCCCGTTTCATTTTCAGACAATTGTGTCAATTTAATGGAAACTTATGTTTTAACTGGTGCAACTACTGGTTCTGGAAATAACGACGCAAGTGGAACTACCTTTGACCTAGGAACTACTTTAGTTACTTACACTACTGTCGACAACAATAACAACAGTGCTGATTGTAGTTTTAACGTCAGTATTTTTGAACAAAATCCTGGTGGCGTATTAACCGTAATAGCAGAAAATGACACGATAGATTGTGCAGATCAAACAGTTACAATAGACTTTATTGTTGAGGAATTCGATGATGTTGGGTCTCTTCAGTTTTCAGTCAACTGGGATACCAATGTATTGCAATATGTTGCTAACACTACATCTGCATTGCCTCCAACATACGGAATAGGTGTCACTCAAATAGCAAATGGAATTCTTACCTACTCCTGGTTTGATTCAGACGGAACTACTGAAATGCTTCCTGATGGGACGACCATATTTTCTATTGATTTTAATGTCATCGGTAGTTTAAATAGTAGTTCAATCATTTTTATAAATGACAACACTACCCCAATTGAAGCAGGTACGTTTAATGGGGTTTCAATACCAGTATTTACAATGGATGGTTCTTTTGTAGTATCCGACTTTACACCACCAGTTATCTCTGGCTGTCCTACTGATTTTTCTATTTCAAATGATGTTGGACTTTGTGGTGCGAATGCAACTTGGACAGCGCCTACTGCTGTAGATGCTTGTTCGAATTTTACAACAACAAGTACACACCAACCAGGTGACTTCTTACCAGTCGGTACAACAACTGTTACTTATACTTTCACTGATGATTTTAACAATGTATCTACTTGTGACTTTATAGTAACTGTAACCGATAATGAATTGCCGATTTTTATGAACTGCCCAGCAAACATTACACAAGTAAATGATCCTGGAATTTGTGCTGCATCTGTTTTTTGGCCATCTCTTATTTTGAATGACAACTGTAGCAACTCAATCTCTACATCCACACATTCACCAGGTTTTATTTTTCCTCTTGGAACAACAACAGTAACCTATACTGCAACTGAGCCTCAAAGCAATAATACGGCAGTTTGCTCTTTTGATGTAACCGTAACTGATAATGATAATCCTATGATTACTTGTATGATGGATACTACTATCATTGTTCCATTTGGTATGACATCTTCAATCGTAAATACGATTCAACCAGAAACTTTTATTGACAATTGTGGCGTCGATACCATTAGTTATGCTTTGACAGGTGCAACCGTAGGGATAGGTGGAAATGATGCAAGTGGCCTTACTTTTAACGAAGGAACAACATTGGTTACTTATACAGCTATGGATGAATCAGGAAATGCTTCCAGTTGTGATTTCAATGTTATTGTTATAGAACAAAACCCAGGAAATACATTAACAGTAATCGCTGAAAACGATACGCTGAATTGTGATGCTCAATTTGTTTCCATAGATTTTACAGTAGAAAATTTCACAGACATTGCTTCGTTACAATTTTCTATAAATTGGAATCAAAATGTTTTGCAATACACTGGAAATTCAATTAGTAATTTACCTCCAAATACTGGTGTGGGTGTCTCTCAATCTGCTAACGGAATCCTTACTTTTTCTTGGTTTGATTCAGACTTAAGTACAGAGACATTAGCAGATGGAACGATTATTTTTACTGCCAACTTTGCTATTATTGGTCCTATAAATAGTAATTCTATCATCTTCATAAACGATAACACGACTCCTGTAGAAGCAAGTACTTTTAATGGTACACAAGTGCCAGTATTCACAACCGATGGCTCTTTTGTATTAACAGATCTGACAGGACCTTTTATAACTGGATGTCCTAATGATATAGCAGTATCCAATGATTTAGGTGCTTGTGAAGCAGCGGTTACTTGGACTCCTCCTACTGCTTCTGATGAATGCTCATCTGTAACAACTACTTCTTCACATGTTCCTGGGGATGTTTTCCCAGTAGGTATGACAACCGTATTGTATGAATTTTCTGACCAATTCGGAGGGATCGCAACTTGTAGTTTTAATGTTACAGTATCAGATGATGAAGCACCAGTAATAAATAATTGTCCAAATAATATTCAAGTCAATACCGACCAAGATGCTTGTACAGCAGTGGTTAATTGGACTTCAGCATCTGCAACTGATAATTGTGGCAACGTTAACTTTAATTGTAGCAATAGTCCTGGAGATACTTTCCCACTTGGTTCTACTTTCGTTTCTTGCACAGCTGGTGACGATATCGGTAATGTTTCGCTTTGTTCTTTCCAAGTTACCGTAATTGATAATCAAAACCCAACGATTTCATGTCCTGCTGGTCAAACTATCAATATCAATAATGGAATAAGCTCAACAGTAGTATCAGGAATTCCACCAACAGGCCTTGGAGATAATTGTACGGTTTCAACGATATCTTATACTTTGACTGGAGCTACTTCTAGTTTCGGAAATTCCGATGCAAGTGGAGAAACATTTAATGTTGGAGTAACTACCGTAACTTATACAATTGTTGATGATAGTGGCAACACGATTTCATGTGATTTTGATATAGAAGTGGTAGAATTGTTTCCTCCTGGAACACCAACATTTACTATTGAAGATAATATGATAGATTGTGGTATTACTTCTGTTACTGTAGATATTTCAGTAACTGATTTTACAAATATTACAGATTTCCAATACACGATTGAATGGGATGCTTCCTTACTTTCTTTTAATGGAATCCTTGGAAACAATTTACCGCCAAGTTCATCATTTGGTACTTCCCAAATAACAAACGGTTTACTAACCCATAGTTGGACAAGTGCAAATGTGAATGGTGAATCACTACCTAACGGAAATATTTATTCACTTAATTTTAATGTCCTCGGAACTTTCAATACAACTGATGTTCAATTGACTGGTACTTTAACACCTATAGAAGCTAGTGGACCTGGGAATGTGCCCGTTACCATCAATACAATTGATGGTACTATTAATTTTAATGATAGTGGTGCTCCAATTTTCACCAATTGCCCAACTGACATTTCCGACACTGCTTTACAAGGTACTTGCCAAACACCAGTCTCATGGGTAGAACCAACTGTTACTGATGAATGTTCAATTCTTAATGTAACACAAACACACAGTCCTGGTGATATATTCCCTGTCGGAACGACCATGGTAACTTATACAGCAACTGATGGTTTTGGAAATACTTCATCATGTAGTTTTAATGTTACAATTACAGATAATCAAGCGCCACAAATCATTTGCCCAGGAAATATTGATGCAGATGAAGATCCTAATAATGTACTTTGTGGAAATTTCGTCACATGGCCAGATGTTACGGTTTCTGATAATTGTGGTAGTTCTAGTATCGCCTCTGTTACAAGTACCCATAATAGCGCCGACTTCTTTCCAATAGGAACAACATTGGTTACCTATACTGCTACAGATACAGATGGCATTTCAACTTCTTGCTCATTTACCGTTTCAATTATAGATGACACCACTCCTGCTATTGCTTGCCCTCCAAATATTGAGCAAGCAATCGACCCAGGGATGAATGGTGCAGTTGTTACTTGGGATCCTGCAATTGGAAGTGATAATTGTCCTTTTGACTTAAGCTGTACTTCAAATCCAGGAGACTTTTTTGCTCCAGGAACAACAGTGGTTATGTGTAACATCATGGATGCGAACGGAAATTCTAATTCATGTAACTTCACGATTACTATTACAGATTGCAACGAACCTATTTTCACAAATTGTCCAGCAGATATTAGTTTAACCAATGATGCTGGTGTTTGTGGTGCGGTCGCAACTTGGGACCCAATTGTATTAAATGCTGCTTGCTCAGCGGGCAACTTAAATTGTTCTCATAACCCTGGCGACTTTTTCCCTGTAGGTGTTACTCAAGTAAATTGTACGGCGGAAGATGTTACCGGCAACACCGTCGCATGTGTATTCAATGTTACAGTAGAAGATGTTGAAGAGCCATTATTTACTAGCTGCCCTACTGATATTACTGTTGATGCAACAGATTGTAATGCCATTGTTTCATGGAATCATCCAAATACGACTGATAATTGTGCAGTAACTGATACGATTAGTAGTCATAATTCAGGAGATGCTTTCCCAATCGGTACAACGCCTGTAAATTATGCTATCCGTGATGCTAACAACAATATTGATTTTTGTCAATTTACAGTTACAGTAGAAGATAATTCTCCTCCCGTATTTAATACTTGTCCTGCTGATGTTACTTTAAGTGCAAGTGGTGTTGATTGTAATGCGGTTTACACTTGGCCTGATCCAGTTGTTATGGATAATTGTGGATTGAGTTCTATAACGTCAAGTCATGATTCCGGTGATACTTTCGAAATTGGATCTACCACTGTTACTTATACTGCTTCTGATAATTTTGGAAATGTTGAAACATGCTCATTTATGGTTACGGTCATCAATAGCGGTACTGTTTCTTTATCTTGTGTTGATATTGTTAGAAATGACACAGATGGAAACTGTTCAGCATTTGTAACCTGGGCTAGTGTAGTAGACGGAGGTGATTGTAGCGACAACGTAACACTAATTTGTTCTCACAATTCTGGAGATGAATTTCCTGTTGGCCCAACTGCAGTAAGTTGTACTTTGCAAGATAGCAATGGAACTACTATCGATGCTTGTACTTTTGAAGTTATGGTCAACGATATTACCAATCCTGTCATAACAGGTTGTCCAAATAATATTACCGTAAATAATGATCCTGGTACTTGTACGGCTGCAGTGAATTGGTCAACACCAAATGCTTCCGACGGATGTGGAATTGCTAGTTTCCAATCCAATGCAAATTCTGGAGATATTTTCACTGCTGGAAATACAGTTACCATTACTTACTTGGCAACTGATAACAATGGATTGACAGAAAGTTGTTCATTCACGGTTAGTGTGGAAGATAATGAAATACCTACTATTGCTGATTGCCCAAGTGATATAACTATTGACCCAAATAGTGGTCTTTGTGGTGCGGTTGTTTCATTTACCGAACCAACTTTCACTGACAATTGCGACAATAATTTATTGATCACCAATAATATTTCTCCTGGAGATACCTTGGATGTAGGAACGACTACGATTACTTACTCTGGTGTGGATGATGATGGCAATGCCGCATCCTGTACTTGGGATGTTACCGTAAATGGTGGGATGAGCAACATTGCTATAATCGCTACTCCAAATGACTCTATTTGTTTTGGTACTTTGGTGACCTTATTACCGCAAGTTGGTGGTGCTTCAGTTGATACTTATGCTTGGACTGGACCAGATGGATACATGTCATCAGATGCTGCTCCCACCATTACTGACTTCCAAGCAAATAACGAAGGAGTCTATAATTTGTTGATCACTTATCTGAATGGATGTACCGGAATGGGCAACATTACACTTACAGGAGTTGATGAAAATCCAATTCAATTTGATATATCTGTTTCGCCAAGTGATAGTTTGATTTGTGCATTCCCAACAGAATCATTAACCTTTACAACTAATTTAGATAGCTCTCAATACACGAATCTATTTTGGATTACACCAGATGGAACGATGATTACAACAGAAGAACTACAATTAATAGGTGTTGAAAATGCAGACTCCGGAATTTATACAGCAGTAGCAGAAACTAGTTCAGGTTGTTCCGCAACTGCAACACAAAATATTTATATTTCAACAGTACCAGATTCACCAACGGTTAGTGGTATTCCAACAAATAATGCCATTTGTTTAGGACAAGGTTTTACGCTTTGTGCAACTACAGATGCTATTTTGGGTCCAGATGATCACTTTAATTGGGCCTCAGAGCCAATAGATCCTTGTGCCGGCTTACCTACTCAAACAGATACACCTTGTGTTGATATCCTACCAACTTGTCCAGGTACTTATATTTATTACTCATCTGTTTTGATTGATGGTTGTTTATCTACCTTAGAACAAATTAGTATTACAGTCCTAGGAGCTCCGTCACCTGAAGATGATAGCTATGATGCAGATTTTGAATCTACCCTATTTGGTTTTGATGTAACTTTGAATGATGATTTACCTGTCAATCCAAGTGCTTATACGGTCGGAATTACTCAAGATGTAACAAACGGTACACTTGTCAACAATGGTGATGGTACATTTGATTACACGCCTGACCAAGGTTATATAGGAATGGATCAATTCATTTATGAAATATGCTATACTGCATGTGGTGATGATGTTTGTGATTTTGCAATTGTTACAATTAATGTTTTATTCCCTGAAGGCAATTGTCCAATCCCGACCGTTTTAACACCGAATGGCGATGGATTAAATGATGAATTATTTATCCCTTGTGTTGAAGGAAACGAAAATCCAAATAATCAACTCGTCATTTTCAATGAATGGGGTGATGAAATTTATAAAGCTTCTCCTTACACGAATGATTGGTTTGGAACTTACAATGGTGAACCTGTACCAGACGGAACTTACTTCTACATTTTTAGAATAAACGATACCGCTGAACACACCAAAGGGTACATCACAATTTTAAGATAGAATTTTTAAAAAGAATTTAAGATGAAAAATATATTTCTCCTTATTATGTTTCTTTTGCCTGCCTGCTTTTTGAGCGCGCAACAAGAGAGTCAGTTTACACAATTTTATTATAACAAGATGCACCTCAACCCCGGTTATGCAGGAACTAGAGGACTTGCTTCTGTTACCGCTTTGTATCGAAACCAATGGTTGGGATTCGAAGGAGCACCCATTTCGAAAGTAATTACTTTTGACACACCAATGGCTAGCGGAAGAGCTGGGTTAGGCGTTAATTTATCTCAACATACCATTGGGATCATGAATAACTTTTATGGATCACTGGCTTATAATTACAACATTCCTATTCAAGAAGAAGTCAATTTGAGAATTGGCCTTCAAGGAGTCGTCAGATATTTCACGGTTGACTTTAGTGATCCAACAGTAATTATACGTCATCAAAATGATGGATCGATTATAGACAATTCTGAAGAAAATCAAACGAAAGGAGATGTCGGAATAGGTGCTTATCTGGACGTTAAAGATTTTTATATCGGAGTATCTGTTCCTCACTTATTGAAAAATGAAATCACTTTCAATACCAACACTTCGACTACTGAAATTGCAACAGAATTGCCACATATATACGGGATGGCTGGAGCTTTAATTCCATTCAGTAAGAAATTTGCAATCCGTCCTTCTGTGTTAGTTAAATATGTAAATAATGCACCATTAGATATGGATATCAACTTAAGTGGTGTTTTTAATTATGCATTTATTGCCGGAGTTGCCTATCGTTTAGGCGGATCTGGAGGTGGAGAATCCATTGATTTCAATTTATTTTACCAATTTGACAAGTTTGGTATAGGAGTAGCGTATGATTATACGTTATCTGATCTTAATGACTATAACAACGGAAGTATTGAAGCGTTAATTAGATATGACTTCAAGAAAGAAAAAGAGAATATGGCAAACCCAAGATTCTTCTTTTAATCGATCCTATTTGAACTATTAAAATTTCTAAAAATGACTTATAAAAATAGCATCATTTTTTGCGCTGTATTTTTCCTCAGTTGCCTAGCGACTACCGCTTTTTGTCAAGAGGATATAGAAAAAGTAGTTGAAGAGGTAGTAGAAGAAGTTGTAGACGAAGTGAATGATCGTGTTGTTGATGAAACCGCAAAAGAGTGGGATGTTTTTATTAACAATGAACAAACCATCAATACTGAATTCTTGGAATTTAGTCCGGCTTTCCGTGAAGATGGGATTGTATTTGTTACAACGAAACCTGCTTCTAATAAATTCAAAGTTTTGGACAAGCGTATCAACAAAAATATCATGTCTACTTTCCAAAGTCAACGTGATGAAGATGGTACGTTGAAAGAACCAGTCCCATTTGCAGAACAATTGATGACCACCGTTCACGAAGGTCCGATGACTTTTGACAAAACAGGAAGTACAATGTATTTCACTCGTAACGATTATATGAAAGGAAAAATCGGTCGTGCAAAGAAAGATGGAATCATGAAATTGAAAATTTATTCTGCTCAAAAAAATGGAGAAGCATGGATAAATGAACAAGAACTTTCTTTCAATAGTAGTGAATATAACACGACACACCCTTCTATCGGTGTAGATGATGATATTCTTTATTTTTCTTCTGATCGTCCTGGTGGATTTGGTGGAATGGATTTGTACTACTCACTTAAAGAATCTAAAGGATGGGGAGATCCAATCAACCTAGGTCCAAATGTAAATACGGCCAACGATGAAATTTTTCCTTACATCCACGCAACAGGTATTTTGTTTTTCGCTTCAGACGGACATGGTGGTGAAGGAAATTTAGATATCCTTTATTCCAACTTGATTGATTCGGTTTGGGTAAGTCCAGAAAATGCAGGAACACCTTACAACTCACCAAGTGATGATCTTGGTTTCATCATTGACCGTGATAAGAAAAACGGATACTTCTCTTCCAATCGTGATGAAGGAAAAGGGGAAGATGATATCTATAGTTTTTTCATGACTGGTGATACCGAAAAATTTGGAATCATTGATGGTGGAATTCCAGAAAAGAAAATGTGGGTACAAGTTATCGACAGAGCAACCAACAAAGTAATTCCTGAAGCAAAGGTGATTGCTATGAACATGGAAAATCTTTCGATCACAACTGATGAAAAAGGAAATGAAATTATTTTGAGCGGCAACGGAGAGACAATGGTGCTAGGTGCGCCACAACAAAACTCCATTAACGGGGAAAGTGACTACAATGGAAAATTCCCAATGAAATTAAAAGACGGAGAATACATTTTAAATATTTCCAAAGAGGATTATGTTTCTCAACAATTGACTTTGAATACCGTTGGTTTAGATGCAGAAGAAGTTGTTGTGTATTTGGAAAAACCAGTTGATTGTATTTCATTGAGCGGTACGTTGTTGGATGAAGCGAATAAAGCAACGCTTTCTGGTGCAACGGTTGTCATCTCCAACCCTAATGGTGAAAAATATGAGTTGACTTCTGATCTTCAAGGTAAGTTTGAATCTTGTCTGAAGCCAGGAAAGAAATATGATGTCAAAGTTATCAATAATGGAAAGGAAGTAACTCGCTCTTCCATTTCTACTGAAAACCAAACTGGTGATGCACCAATCAATGTAACTTTCGATGTACCTGGAGAAACAAAAATCACCTCCTCCCCTAGTATTCGTAATACGTTAACAACAGGTACTCGTATTGAGTTGACAGATATTTACTACAACTTTAATGATGACAATCTTCGTCCAGATGCGACACAGTCTTTAGATGCATTGGTTTCTATATTGAAGCAATATCCAGATATTGAATTGGAATTGGCATCACACACAGATTCAAGAGGTGGGTCGAGATACAATAAAAAACTGTCTCAAGGTCGTGCTGAAAATGCAGTTCAATATTTAATCAATCAAGGAATTGAATCTTATCGCTTGAAGCCAGTTGGTTATGGTGAAGAGGTGATTAGAAATCATTGTACCGACGGTGTTACCTGTGATGAAAATGAGCATCAATTCAATCGTCGTACGGAAGTAAAAGTAACGAAGAGTAATGCAAGTGTAAGTGTAGTTAATGTTAACAACACTGCTCCAATTAATATTAATGACATCAATTCAAATTTTGGTGAACCAAGTACTACTTATACAGGGAACACTAATAGCACCCCTTCTTATACTGGATCAAATGAGGTTTATGATATCAATAATATAGGAAGCCCTTATTTATTGGTCGCAGGTTCTTTTAGAAATAGATCGAATGCTGAAAAACGTTTAGCTGAAATCAGAAGCTATGGTTATGGAAGTGCTCAGTTTTACAACATTGTGGATGGACTGATTACCGTTGGTGTTCAAGAGTTCAGTTCTAAGTCGGAAGGTAATCGTGTAAAAGGTGAATTGACAAGTAGAGGGATGAAGTCTTTCTTGAAGAGAGTTAATTGATATAACAGATATTGTAACAATATGAAAGCGGCTATTCTTAATTGGGTAGCCGTTTTTTTTTGATATTTGAGATGGACCTGTTTCGTAGGATCCATCCTCTAATCCGCTAAGGCGGATAGGCCCTTCCTTGAAAAGGAAGGGTGTGGCGTGAGCTCGCGCATACGACGCGAGCTCACGTCAGGCTGTGCGAAAACAAAATTGAACCGCAAAATATCGAACAAGGAACCGCAGAATGTAGAAGGTTGAGCACGCGAGTATACACGTATATTAACGAATTTCATGCTTAATTGTCCACGTACTCTACTTCGACATTCGATATTCTGCGGTTGGATATTCTGCGGTTCAGTTTCCGAAAGCATATTCGCACAGTCTGACGTACTTTCCTTCCTTTTCAAGGAAGGACCTATTCGCTCAGATAGCTATCGGAGCGAATTAGAGGATGGATCAACTTCACATTTCAATCAACCTCATAATACTCCTCCCCATCAATCACCCAACACTTATCATAGATTGAGCAATACTTAATATAAATTTTTACAGTCGATGCATATTTTCTAAAACTATTGATCGATGTACTAGTTGAATCTGCAATCCCTACAATACGTCTAGAATCACCTTGCAACAACACTCTATTTCCGCTTTCCAAATTTGAGAATCTAAATTCAGTTGTCAAGTTTTCTTTCTTCAAAATGTATCTTACCAATTCTTGGATTTGACCAAATCGTTTTCCTTCGAGCTCATAATGCATTTCCTTTATTTTTGCTGGACCAACACCAACATTATCTAAATCAACTGAAAATTCAGTTGGCATCATGTTCGTTGACAATTGTAAGTACGGCCACACACTCGCGTCTTTTTGTTGACTCATTATTTTGGTTTGCATAATGGATACAAACAATGCTAAGCAACTGATGAATAATGCAGCTCCCGTTACAATTTTTTCTGTTAAGGTCATTTGATTTGATTTAACGTGATTGCTCGAAGTCCAGATAATTACGGAGACACTTCAGAAGTTTAGAATGATTATCCTTACATCCTCCTATTCAAAATTCGACATTCTTTGTTCGAAATTCGATATTCCTTTTCCTTTATATTACCTTCGCACCACAATTTAAAAAATATTTAATCACTAAATAAAAACTATGTCTGCGATAGAAAAAATTAATCCAGAAGAAATTTTAGCAGCAATGGAAACTGCAAGCTTTGATAAGGATATTGAAGTCACTATTGAAACTACAAAAGGTAATATTTCATTAGACTTATATGCGACCAAAGCACCTAAAACAGTAATGAATTTTATCTCTCTTGCCAAAGCAGGATATTATGATAACTTATTTTTCCACCGAGTTATTCCTGATTTCATGATTCAAGGAGGTTGTCCTAATGGTGTCGGAAACGGAAGTCCTGGTTACAAATTTGGTGATGAGATACACCCAGATTTAAAACATGATGGTCCTGGAATTTTGTCAATGGCCAACGCGGGTCCTGGAACAAATGGAAGCCAGTTTTTCATCACACATGTTGAGACAGCATGGTTGGATGGAAAGCATACTGTTTTTGGAAAAGTAAAATCGGATGCAGATCAAGAAGTCGTGAATAAGATTGAAGGTGGCGACCAGATGTTTAAAGTTACTGTTAAGTAAAAATTGATTTATGATTTTATAATGTATGATGTATGATATGACGTTGTTTCGTGTGCACACGTCAGACTGTGCGAAAATACTCGTTCGAGATGAGAGGTTAGAAACCTTCATCTCGTAACACACACGGTATTCGAGCAAAAGGTTTCTAACCTCTTTGCTTTGGGAATTTTCACACAGTCTGACGTATCAACGTCATATCATTGATCATACATCATTAATCATACATCATCCCATGTATCAACGTCCTATCAAATAACAAATCATCATTATCATGAATTTCGATTTCCAAATTGAATCTCTTAAGCAAGTTCGAAATAATATTCAAAAAACACTTGCTGATTTATCTATCGACCAATTAAATAAAATTCCAGAAGGTTACAACAATAATTTGATCTGGCATTATGGACATGTCCTTTCAACTCAGCAAAGGCTTTGCTACTCGTTAGCGGGTGCACCGATGCGTATGGATGAAGCTTTAGTCAATTTATATAAAATCGGAACTAAGCCCGAAAGGATGTTCACGATGGAAGAATATCAACAATTACAGGAATTAGATGCTAAACTAGTTCCTCAATTTGAAAAGGATTTCAAAAATCAAATATTTACGGGCTTTCGAGCATATACTACTAGTTTCGGAATCACACTTGAAAGTTTGAAAGATGCAATTTCTTTTAACAATGTGCATGAGGGAATTCATTTGGGGAATATGATGAGTATGAAGCGGTTGGTTTAGGATTTGATCCACCCCGAACCTTTGGTTCGACCCTCCTTTTTTTGAAGGAGGGCTCGTTCGTGAGGACGTGAGCACATGAGATCATAGGCTTTCCTAGACTAACCATTTCTTTAGATGTGTACTCGTATTCACTTGTTCCCTTCCTTTTTTTAAAATTATTTTTTTAAGGTCGATAAAAAGGGATATTCAGGAGTAACAAATTCCGTCTTTCTGAATCATTTTGGATGCACTAAATACGATTTACATTTAATCTGAATAATCATCAATATCCCCGCTTTTTCTAATTTGATTTTTCGAGGAATCTAGTTCTTTTTCTTTTTTTGAATTTTGGTTGGCTAAAAGGAATAAGCCGTTTCACGGTTCACTTGAATCAAATGTCCTCTGGGACTTTTGATTTCGTTCATGTCGAACATA
>CALDGQ010000066.1 GCA_937941765.1 uncultured Saprospiraceae bacterium | reverse complement strand
TCCCTGTAGGTAGAGAGATTTTGAATTTCATTATCTGCCCAATTGTATACGCTGTCAATTTGTTTTTTTGTACGGTATTTGTAAAGTCCGGAGTTAGCTTTTTGTCTTATGTCTTTAAATACGTCTAAATCCTTTTTCATTTTTTCTTTTGAAAAAGGCTCATCAATAGATTGGCAAAAACCAACAAAGGAGGAAATTAAAAAAAAGAAAAGAATTGATTTTTTTGTCATTCTGTTTATTTCGTTTTAATGGTTTTCAATAGCAGTCTGTGAAAAAACTAAACCTCAATTTCCTAAATGTAATTGTATTGTTTTTTTTATAAAAATTTCTTCAAAAATATTGTCAAGAGATTTTACAGTTTAGTCCCTTTATTTTTTAATAGTAAAGCCAACTGGTACTTTTAACGTTCCAGAATCATACATGTTGATATAAATTGAAATAGTATCTTTTGCACCTTCCCATGTCACCCTATAATTATCCAACATGGCATATCCCATTAATCCATTTTTACTTTTTACGGGACAACAACTATTTGATCTACGATAACTAATTGCTTCTCCATTGGGTCCTGCCAATGCATTTAAAAATCTTCTTTCGTTTATAGGGCCTTCATTTTTATCTACTCCACCAACTTCAATAGGATTTTTTTCTGAAAGGCCATAAGTTGGATCTTCAGAGACTTCTGTTAAAGCAAAAGTTTGATTATTAAGGAGGTCTGTCTTAACTATATTCTTTGACACAGAACAGGAAATAAGACACCATGTAATTCCGCAAATTATTATTTTTTTCATGTTATTATTTTACTTTGTAAGGTAGCTAAAATCTCTACTATTAAATTTCATTTGCTTTATTTCTCTTTACCGTATACTTTTTTAATCTGAAGTTATAGCCACGAATTAGCTCGAATTAGCAATAAAAATGCAGAGCATATTTTAGAATTCGAGCGCATTAAATTCTATTCTCTCAAATCTAGTCCAAGAAATTTTTGAGAAAATTCGTATTAATTCGTGGCTGAAGATTCAGTCTCTAAAGTTAATCTGCAATTGAATAAATCATTATCAATCATTCTGAATTTGTTATCAGTCAATTGTTCAACATACATGCTGTTAGCTTCTCGCCTTCATTTTTTATTTCACTTTCCTATATAAATACATGTTTCCGTCAGAAGGAGTGCCATCACCATACATATAGTTTTCGCAAAATTGATTAATAAATAAACCTTCCACATCCTCAGGAATAACATTTAATCTAAAATATTGCCCTCCACTCCAATTGACCTCTTCAATTTCCCATAGATGTGTTGAAATTGTATCAGTATATTCATTCTTGAATTCAAAAATCAATTCATCTTCAGAAATTATAATATATCCACATGGTTGAGAAATAGTCGGAAGCCATCCTTCACCATGTCCAGTAAGTTCCCATTCACCGATTAAATTGCTTTCAATACCACTCTTTGACGGCAATGAATTTCCCATACATTCGTTCATTATCATCCTTTCTGTATCATCAATTAGACCATCCATATTATCATCATTTTGAACAAAAAAGCAATCAAGGCTATTATCAATAATTTCTTTATCCTCATTTGTATTACAGGACATCAGCACAGTCATGAGGAAGACCAAGGCAGTACTGAATTTTAAATGGTTCATTTTATTATTTTTTTGTTAATGATTTTTGTCAATCTTATAGACGTATTAATTTATTACTTGGGTTGGGTTGGGTGGAAGCGAACGTCCCTGCATACACGCAGTAAGCCCGCATAGGGCTTATTGCTGTTGTATCCTTTGTTGGCTACCGTTTTTTATTTATTTTTAAGAGTTTTCTTGACAATGTTTTTTGATTTTCGAGGTCTTCAATTAGTAAGAAATATATTCCGTTTTGAAGACCTGATAATGAATTTAAAGTAAAAATATTTAGATTGTTAAACTTGATTTTTTTTGTTAAAACAAGGTTGCCTTGACCATCATAAAGTTTAAGATTTGTTATTGGAATTGATTCTGAGAAAGAAATATTTATTTCATTTGAAAACGGATTTGGAAAGATTGATGGAGAATTAATATTTAAAGTCTCCTTTGTATTTGTGGTTAGATTGCATTCACTTAAATTTCCAAAATTACCAAGTTGAGGATGATAATAACATCTTAATTGGTTAACATGAAATCCATCACACCACCCAGTATCGTACCAATAGAAAAAATTAATTGTACAACCAATTCCTTCAATTATCTCAAAATAATAGTTGATGAATTCTATTTCTCCTATATCATTTTCTGCTCCATAAGCCATCTTGAATTTTTTCCTTTGGTTTAATCCAATATTTATGATACCAATTGAATCAACTCTTAAGAAAAAATAGTCATTAGTATTAGCATATGTTCCCCAATTTCTAATTTTTATTGTATCTCCTATTTCGACATTAAAATCATATAATATATGAAAAAGAGAGTCTTCAAAATGGTAATAAAAAATTTGGTTATCCTCTTGGTAAATAAAATCTTGTTTTGGTCTTAGATTACAATTGGTAAATTCTCTTTCAAGTATTTTACAGTCCTGACCATTGATAATTGTATCACCAGTTATGCTTACATTATTTGAGGTATAATTTGAGCCAAAAACATGATACATTTCATATTCCCATTCAATACCATTTACCAAATCTACTTGTGAGTAAATTTTAAGTAAAAAAATTAGATTAAAGAATATTAATGGAAGGATTTTCTTTTTCATTTTCATTTTTTAATGGTAGCGAACGGTCTCGCATACCCGCAGTCAGTCCGCATAGGGCTGATTGTCGGGTATGCATTGTTATCGACTGACTTCTTTTTCTACGTAATTTTATTTATGCTCTTCCTTCCTTTTATTTAGTTATGAAGATACAACTAATTCATCAGTTCATTAGTTTTTTTGATAAGTGTATGAATTGCTTCTTCATTGTCCCCAGCAGGATGAATTGCACCAAAACCACCTCTATCATTATCAAAATATTTACCTGAAGCATTTCCAAATTTCTCTGCTACTGCCAAATCATACAATATATCTCTTCCTTTGTCGGCAGATGACCTATGAAATCCCCAGCCTTCTTTTACCATATTCGTATTCAATAAAGAACCTGGGTTTACTGGAATTACAATTAAATCAGGTTCGTTTTCTGCTAAATATAAACTCCACATTGTCAAAGCCAATTTACTTTGAGAATAGGCTTCCATTTCTGAAAGCGTTTTTTCCCCTTCCAATGCTTCTATGGAAACTTGTGCTTGTGCAGCTGAACTTAAATTGATAATTCTCGAAGCATTTCCTTTTTTAAGTAAGGGTAATATCGCTTTTGTTAATAGATAAGGAGCAAGGTAATTGACAGCAAAACGAATATCGAAACCATCTTTTGTTTTGGCTACACGGCTTTTGTAAACCCCAGCATTATTGATGAGGATATCCAGTTTTGATAATTCCTTATTGATTTGTGTTGCCATATTCTTGACAGCTTCCAAATCAGAAAAATCTGCTACAAAACCTTTTATAGTATCATTGTTTGAAGCCGTTTTAATTTCTGAAATAACTACTTTCAATTTATCTGCATTTCTACCATGTAGATAAATTTCATGACCGTCCTTGGCAAGTTTTAGAGCCGTCAATTTTCCGATACCGTCGGTACTGCCTGTTATTAAAATTGTCTTTTTCATATTATTTCTTCTTTTAAATGAAAATGGGGTAATACTTTTTCCGCTAAATCATCTAACGTTGTTTCTATACTTCTTAAATTGAATCTAAGATTGATAGCTACATGGTTCACTCCAATTTCTTGAATTTGATTCAAGTATTCAACCAAATAATTTGCGCCAATTCTAAAACCCAATTGAATAGGCTGTGGTTTAAAATCATCATCTTTTTCTAAAATCACATACAAAGGTTGCATAAAAGGTTTGTCGAAATCGTGATATTTCGCAATCTCCCGACGCCACTCTGCAATGGTGTATGCCTGTTGCATCGTAGGTCTTGGATAATACATCCAACCGTCGCCATGTTCGGCATTCCAAGTCATCGTTTGCCGACTGGAACCAGTTATCAACATTGGAATTTTTGCTCCCTTAGCTTTGGGCAAAATATCCATTTGTCCTTTCAAGTGACCATGATGATTGTCCTTCAAAACAGGGAAATCTTCTTGTGCTTTGCGAATATAATCAAACGTATCTCGAAACAATTCACCTCGCTTTTCAAACTCAATATGCATCGCAGGATACTCCGTAGGACGATCACCTGATGCAACACCCATTATCAATCGGCCGTCAGATAATTGATCAATCGTTGCAGCAGATTTGGCGATATTAACTGGATGATGCAAAGGCAAAGCAATACTTGAAATACCCAATGCAATGTCAGAAGTTTGTCCTGCCAAAAACCCTAAGTAGGTGAAAGGATCAAACGTCTGACCTGCATCACCAAATGAAGGCATGTGAAAAGGTACATCCCGAATCCAGATTGATTTGAAACCCAACTGCTCCGCTAATTGCACTCTTTCCACATGATGCTTCATTGTAGGAACAGAACTTTGGCTATAATTTTCAATCGGTACAACAAGACCTACACTTAATTGGTTGGATTGAAATACGCTGTTGTAACCTTTGCTTATTTGCTCAAATTCTTTCATTCAAAAATTTAATTTTCAATAACAACCTTCCCGATAGCTTTTCCACTTTCCAAACGAGCATGTGCTTTTCCTGCTTCTTCCAAAGAGAATCGTTCCACATCCAATAAAGGTTTCAAAGCACCTGCTTCAGCAATTTGAGCAATATTTTTAAGAATATTGGCATGTTCTGCTCGCTTATAATTATGCAACATTGGGATTAACATAAAGACTACATGTAGCGACAAACCCTTGAAGTGCGCAAGTGTCAAATCCAATTCGCACAAAGAAACGGTACTTACAACATGACCATTTAGCCTGGCTGCTTCAAAAGATTTAACCATGTTCGGTCCACCTACTGAATCATATACAATATCAAAACCTGCACCATCGGTATGAGCGGCTACAAATTGTTCAATTGTTTCTGTTTTGTAATTAATTGCGGTGCCACCGAGTTTTTCAATGACTTGCATTTTCTCCGCACCAGATCCAGTTGCAAATACTTCCGCTCCAAAATGCTTTGCCAATTGTAATGCAACATGACCTACACCTCCTGCACCTCCTTGCACCAATACCTTTTGTCCCTTCTTGATTCCTGCGCGCATCAATCCTTCATATGCGGTAATCGCCACCAAAGGTAAAGCAGCAACTTCTCGCATTGATAAATTTTTTGGTTTATGCGCTAACAAGTTGTTATCAGCGACGATGTACTCCGCTAATGTTCCAGGCAAATCAGCCAAACCACCTGCACAACCATACACTTCATCACCGACTGCATAGCCTGCTACATTTTCTCCGACAGCTTCAATTGTTCCCGCGAAGTCCATCCCCAAAATAGCAGGCGCATCAGGAGACAACGGCAAATCCTTTCCCATTTTGCGAATCATCGTGTCTACTGTGTTGACACTTGACGCTGCGATTTTGACTAAAACATGACCCGCTTTTACCGTTGGCTTTTCTATTTCTGATAATTCAAATACCGCATTCTCGCCATATTCATTAATCAACATTCCTTTCATTGTTATTTATTTTTATTGAGTGAATATTTTATTTCAATGTAAAGATGCATTTATATCTCTCTTAAAATTTAGTATAAAAAAAGGTTCGTTTGGTATAAATCAAGGTATTATGGGTTTGTGATTGGAATTTATCTCGATTTTAGCTTAGTTTTGATACAAAATCATTCAAAAATGCAAGTTTTACAAGCCTATAAACCTTTTGAAATACAAGAATTGGAGTTAGAAACCTGGCAACAACGCCCTGTAAAAAACAATTTTTTCGAATTGGTACTCATTAAAGAAGGAAAAGGAACCCAATGCATTAATTACAATTTTCATGATTATGGTAAGGGAAGTTTGTTTTTACTTCCACCGCTAAAGTGCCATTCTTTTCAGATCGAAGAACCGACCAAATTTGTTTTTGTAAAATTCACTTCTGACTTTTTTAATGTGGGCGAACGCGCTGATTCAAACCAAGCAGATTGGTTTAAAGAAGCCGCTTATATTTTATCCAATTACAATCAATTGCCGGGAGATGTAATTCACAATCAGTTAGACAAACAACATATTTACGCATTGGTTGATTTGATTTTAAAAGAAAATAGCAATCATCAATCTAGTTCTCCCACTTTGATAAAAAGCTTTATGACAAGTATTTTAGAAATCCTTTTGCGAAATAGTAAAAACAGTTCTGCCTACGACCTAATAACCAATACCCAAAAAGATGATCGAGTAACTAAATTGTTAGCCTACATCAATGAAAACATTAATGAACCTCAACTTTTGAAAGTTGACCAGCTAGCAAAAACCTTTTTAATATCACCAACCTACCTTAGTGAGTTTTTCCGAAAAAAAGTAAAGATGTCGTTACGAGAATATATCATCAAAGCCAAACTAAAGTTGGTAGAAATCCGCTTACTCAATTCGAATTACAACCTTACCGAAATTGCGAATGAATTGAGTTTTACGGATGTCAGTCATCTCTCTAAGACTTTTAAAAAGTATACGGGTATGTCTATTCGTGAGTTTAAAAAACAAGGTGAGTATCAGTTGTTGAAACGGGGGAATTGTTGAATGGGTTTTGTTGGTTTTGTGGGTTTTAAATTAAAAATATCAATATTAATTTTGCTTTCGTAATTATTGTATCTGATATATTTTCCATTCTTAATTGAATCTAGCGATAGATATATCGAGCGTAGCACGTCCTTAGGTTGTTATGATCGAATATGTATTGTTAGATATTTTCCTTTTTATTTATTTCTACGACAAGTGTTCCATTGCTAGCAGTATTCATTTCTTGAATACATTGAATTATAGTAAATTTTGCAATGCTTGAAGTGACTTTGCTTACATTTCCTTTAATTTGATCTAACGTTTTAAGACTTGTACTAAACCAAAAAAATCCCCTTCACAAAAAGGAAAGAGGATTTTACATACTGTTCAAATATAATTAAATAAGACTTATTGGATAATCAACTTTCCATTTGCCAACAACTCACTTCCATTTAAAAAACGGAAGATGTAAGTACCACTTGTCAGATCAGCACGATCTAATTGATAGTGATTGTCGGAGAAGTTGTCTGAATGCACCAATCGACCCATCAAATCATACACCTCAAAAGCTCCAGAGGTGGATTCAATTCCTTCCAAAGTAAGATTGGTGAAATGGGTGAATGGATTTGGGGCAATTCCTATTTTTAAATTAGGGATGAAAGTCTGCACAGTTTCTGTAGAAATAAAATTGCTACCGATGGTATGAAAAACGGTGTTTGTCAAAATCGGGTCATTGGTGTCAAAATAAATAGCTGCGGTGTTTTCTATGACAGTTCCAATTGGGTTGTCCAAGTTTTGATGAATACGGAATTGAACAAAACCTTGTGATGCATCCACATTGGTAGTGCTGTCTACCAACAATATGTTTTCAAAATGGAAATTAATCGTTCCATCTGCTTTCAATTCAAAACGATATGGATGACTGGAAGCACCTGGCTCAATACTTGACACATCAAGATGCGCACTGATACGATCTTCTATTCTGACATAATAAGCGGTGTCGGTACCGGTGTTTTGAAAACGGATTTTATATTCAATAGAGGTATTCGATTCTATAAATTGTTCTTCAGCATAGCCAGTTGGATACGCTTGTTTATCATTGGGATCATAAGAAGCAATCACTTCTTGACAGTCAATTGCAACAAACGGCTCCACATCTGGTGTACTAAATTGTGTAATAAAACCCATACTTCCATATTCCAAACAACCTTCAACCGCAGCCGATGGAATACTTAGATTCGGATGACCTGCCTCTTGTGGTATTTCAACTCTCCAGGTAGATCCATTGGCAGGCAACTCGATGGATTCCATTTGTCCTGCTGTTAATTGAATTGGTTCTGTCATCAACATAACAACGTCCTCTACAACGATGTAATTGACACTGTTGATCATATCTCCAGCTCCGATATTTTCAATATTGAATCGGACCAAACTTTCTATTTCATCGCATGCTCCTGTCACTCGTAGTGTTGCGCCATCCCAGTTACTAAGTCCTTCCTGACAGTCATTGGGGCTAATAGTTGCTTCGATACATCTGGTCGCACCCATTGGTGTATTGCAATCGAGATTTACATATATTTCAAATTGTTGGCAGTCTTGAGAAGCAACCGTACCAAGATTGAATAGTACTTGATTATTCCCTAAATCTATGTACGGTATTTCAGCGTCAATAATTACAATATCATCTGGAAAATTTACTATCAATTCAACATCCTCGATATCGTAAGTAGAATGATTGCAATAATTGACAACATAAATACTATTGAAGCATGGACGTAATCTATTTGTTGTAATATCCACGACCATGTTGTCACAGTCTTCTGCCAAATCCACTGAAAAATCTTGAACGATAAGACCTGTGAATGGCAAGGTCATGTTTACACTGGTAGGACAATTACTGGCTTGTCCATTTGGTAATAATACTTCCAAAATAATTTCCATTCCAGGTTGACCTTCTAAGGCAAATGAATAAGCACCATTTGTATTAACAGGGAGTTGAAAAAAGTTTGCTCCTTGATCAAGCGAATACTGAAGGGTATATCCGCCAATTGAATTTTCAACATCAGAATCAAAAGTGCAGTCCTGAATTTCATCCAAAAATACGTTTCCAACAATTTGTTGCCTAGTAACAACTAAAATGTCAACAGCACAACTACTTGCATTTCCTGCCTCATCCTCTACCCACATATAGGCTGTGATTATATCATTTGTTCCACTTTGAATCGATATTGTTTCTGTTGTTGGAATTACAGTTAGATTCTCATCTGTTGTAATAAAATAATTCACTTCATTGGGTCCAGAACAATCATCATAAGAACCATCATTTACAAATCCAGCTGAAAGATCATATTCTTCTCCAGCGAACAAGTTGACGGTAACGAAGGCGTCACATAAAGCTAATGGTGGCGTCACATCATTAGTGCAAGCAGCAGGGTTTGTAACAAAAATTTGCCCCCAACAAACGCCTACTGCAATTCCGTTTGGATTGGTACCTGCTACGTTTATTGGAAATGCTCCATAGGTATCCGCTGGCCAAACAAGTGAGTCAAGATAGGGTCCACCATTATCTAAACTAATACCAAAATGATCACATTCTGGAATTTCCGTTAGAATTTGTTCAGGGTAAATAACAATTGATTCACCAGCTGGCACTTCAAATGTTGTAATGGCATTGCATTGTAAAAAACACTCATTACCACCACCAGATTGAATAATAAGTTCGCTCTCACAAGATTGAATTACATTTCCTACTGCATCAATATCAGCTACTTCAAAAGGAAAGGTACCAACTGTCCCTGCTGGAATTTCAATCGTCGCCAAAAAAGGTCCATTATTAAAACTAACTCGAAGATTCATACAATCTGGATTAAATTGTATAAGTGTTGTTGGCTCAATTGTGAGTGATTCGTCCTCTGCCAAGGAGATGTTTGTCAAAACACATGATAGCGAACATTGCGCATTTATTTCGATAGCTAAGAAACTCAAAATGAGCAACAATGTTATTCGGATATATTTTAAAATGTTCATGATATAAATTTTTGTTTTCCGTTAATGGAAATTTTTTTTAATGGCTTTTCAAACTCATTTGATAGTATGCGTTTGACAAAGAATACAAATTGAATCGAAATTTAGTAAAGCCAGAAATATCGTGATATCTAATATTTTCCTTTCGATATATCAAAGATGCGAACTAATCCAGCTTATTGCAAAAACAAATAAAGCCATTTGTAGAGTAGTTTTTGGAAGAGTTTATGTCAATTTTGCTGTAAAATAGGTATTTTTAGAAAGAATCTATTGAGTATAAATTCTTTAATAATGTTACAAACTCGTATTTGGCAAAGCCTAAAAAGTCTTCCAGCACCGAAAAAAAATAGTTTTGGGAAGTTTTTAAAATCTCCTTATTTCAATCAACGAGAAGATTTGTGTCAACTTTATGAATCCATACATCAAGCTATGGATTCGGAAAAAGAAGTTTCGAAAGCGGAAATTTGGGCTGCTACATTTTCAGACAAAAAGTATTCTGCTCAAAATTTACGATTGTTGATGAGTTATCTGCAAAAGTTGTTTGAACAATTTATCGCTGTTGAAAATCTAATGCTGGATAAGATACAAATAAAATTAACCAATGCTTCCTGGTTTCGAAATGTGGGAAATGAAAAACTATATAACTCAATTTTAAAGGATGCAAAAACGCGTTTGGAAAAGCAGCCATTTCGAAATACAGATTACTTTTATCAATCCTATCATTTGGAATTAGAAAAGTACAAATCTGCTTCTAGACTCAAACCTGACGAAGATGCTAATTTCCAACAAGTAGTCGATAGTTGCGATCTTGCTTTTTTGGCGATTAAATTGAGAGATAGCTGTCTGTTGTTGGCGCATGATCAAATTTACAAATGGGGATTTGATGCTGGTTTTTTGGACAAGGTATTTGAATATGTCAAAGAAAAGGAATTGCTTAGTACACCAGCCATTAGTATGTATTATCATTGTTACAAAATGCTACAATTTCCAGAAGAAGAATCTTATTTTCAAACATTTAAGAAATCACTTTTAGAGCATGGTCATTTATTTGAAAAAGATGAAACGAAGGATTTGTACCTCATGGCCATCAATAGAGGAATTCGAAAAGTGAATGATGGGTTTCTTAATTATTGTTATGACATCATGGATTTTTACAAGGAAGGGCTTGAGAAAGATTACCTATTACAAAATGGTATCTTGTCAAGATTTACTTATCACAATATCGTCTCATTTGCATTGTATGTGGACGAAACAAATTGGGTAGAAACATTTGTAGATACCAAATCTATCCTACTTGAAAAAAGATATCGAGAAAGGATGGTGAGTTTTAGTCAAG
The DNA here is from genome assembly GCA_937941765.1 of uncultured Saprospiraceae bacterium. GTDB lineage: Bacteria > Bacteroidota > Bacteroidia > Chitinophagales > Saprospiraceae > CALDGQ01. The sequence goes on along the minus strand of CALDGQ010000066.1, from coordinate 58,558 downwards.
CAAAAATTGCTTATCATTTGAAAGATTACGATGCTGCGATATCATTGTTACAAAGAGCGAATTATCATGATCAATTATTGAACTTAAGTGCTAGGACCTTGTTGCTTAAAATTTATTACGAAATAGAGGAAATTGATTTATTGCAAAGTCATTTGGATGCTTTTAGTTCTTATTTGAGAAGAAAATCAGGATTGGGTTATCATCGGACGCACTATCGAAATTTGATTAAATATACAAAGCGAATGCTTTCCTTACCGAGTTCTGATAAAAATGCTATTTCCACATTTCGGAAAAAAGTGGAAGACGAAGAATTATTAACAGATAAGCAGTGGTTGTTGGATCGGGTTGGTGCTTGATGATTACTGTTTGATAATGAAAATTATAACTATTTTCTTTATCGCTTTTTCATCCCGAGTTTCCATCACCTACCATGAAATTCCATATCAGGAAGCGGTGTATCCTTTCTCAAATACTTATCAAACCAAGCAAAAAGTGCTTCATAATATTCATCTCGAAATTCTGTAACACCATGATCACCACCTTCGAAAATCATCAATCGATATGGGACCCGATGTTTATCTAGTTCCGCTGCTAACATAATACTTTCGATAGACTTCACTCGCCAATCCGCATTGCCATGCATAATAAGAATAGGGACATCTTTGGGGAATTTATTGGCCCATTTTACTGCGGATCGTTTTGTAACTTCAGCTGCTCTATTTTCTCTAAAACCTGGTACCATATCGGCAATCATTTCTTCCATAGCAGGTCGTTCTTTGAAACCATTGAACTTATCTGCAGGCGCACCTAACACTGCTGCTGCTTTTATTTTGTCGGTCAACGTCAGTAATTTATAAGTCATCATTCCTCCTCTACTTCCTCCGTACATACCGATTCTTTCTGTGTCCGCTTTTTCAAATTTTTCTAACAATGGAAAGAGGTTCAAAACGTCGTTGATGTCTGCTCCACCAAATTCATCCTGACCTTCACTACCACCGCCACCTCGTAGATTGGAAACAATAACGACATAACCTTCATTAGCAATTTTGGCTAATCTCCCAGTAACTTGCCGATTTCCAGCTGCCCCAAAATCTCGATTCCCACCACGATTATAAATGATACATGGATACTTTCCGTCCTTTTTGGGTTGAACGACATATCCTTTTATTTTCAATCCATCACTCAAATAAGTAATCTTGCTGACTTCGACATTATCATTGAATTGATAGATTCCTTTCCATTTTTTTACGCCATTTATTTCGACAACCGCTTTTGGACTTTGAATGGAGTCAATAAGGTTTACAATTTTTTCATTTTCCAACAAGATGCCGTTGGTAGTTGGTTGTGCTTGACAAGAAGTGATGATGCAAAGCAAGACAAAGGAAAATAATTTATTCATCGTGTGATTTATGTTTTTACAAACATAAATTTATTTGAGTAGATTTTTTTCAAATAGATTCACAACGATTTCACAATGAGTTGTTAATGGGAATAGTTCATTATATTATTGATTCGCAATCAATTCAGCATACCAACGAGCAGAATCCTTTGGGGTTCTTTCCAGTGTTTCAAAATCAACATAATGAATCCCAAATCTTTTGGAATAACCAGATGCCCATTCAAAATTATCCATTAATGACCAAATGAAATAACCTTTCAAGTTTACACCTTGTTGGATTGCAGCATTACATTCAGTTAGATATCCTTTAAAAAAAGCAGTTCGTTTTTCATCCGCACAAATTCCATTTTCCAAATTATCATTGTAACTACAACCATTTTCGGTAATATAGATTGGTGGATTATCATATCGATTTGCAATCCATTGTAGCAGTTTTCGACAACCCCAAGGAACCACTGCCCATCTCATGGAGGTGTACTCCCATTTCGGATCGGAAGAAAGTATCACATCTTGATCTTCAGACATGCCTCCATTGCCATAGGTATTGGTTTTTCCTAAATTTCCAGATGCTTCTGCAGCATACATGGTGGTGTAGTGATTGAGTCCAAAGAAATCAGAAGAGTGTAAAAGCATTGTTTTTTCTTCTGGTGTAAATGCTGGCAATCGTTCTCCTAATCGCTCTTTCATACACTTGGGATAATCTCCTTTGTAAATTGGATCAGCAAACCAACCCAGAAAAAATTCCAATGCTCTTGTTGCAGCTTTTTTATCGGCATCACTATCAGAAGCAGGTTCTCTCCAATCACAATTGTTGGTTATCCCTATTTGCCCACCTTGTGTTGGTTGATATTTTGTTCGAAAAACTTGAACTGCTTTGGCATGTGCTAATAGCAATTGATGACCGGCTACATATGGTTCGATATTCGAAATTCTTCCTGGTGCAAACACACCTTGTCCGTATCCAAGTATGGCAACTACCCATGGTTCGTTGATCGTGATCCAGTTTTTTACTCGGTCTCCAAATCTTGAAAAACAAAGGTCCGCGTAATCAGCAAATAAATCTGAAATTTTTTCTCCTGTCCAACCATCGTATTCAAGTTGCAAAGCAAGCGGTAGATCCCAATGATACAAAGTCACCCAAGGTGTAATCTCATTTTTCAATAACGTATCAATCAGATGATTGTAAAAATCAATTCCTTTTTCATTGATCTTAGTAACTTTTCCATCAGGTAAAATTCGAGGCCAAGAAATGGAAAATCGATATGCTTTGATGTTGAGTGCTTTCATCATTTGCACATCTTCTACTACTTTATGATAATGATCACAAGCGGTATCTCCATTTTCATTATTGGAAATTTTTCCTGGAATTTGGCAAAATGCATCCCAAATAGATGGTCCTTTTCCATCGGTTTTATTCGCACCTTCAATTTGATAAGATGAGGTGGCGGTTCCCCATAAAAAGTCTTTTGGAAATTGTAGCATTTTTCGTTTTATAATTTTTTGATGTAATCATTCATGAAGTCAAATTGCAAATAATCACTCCCAATTTAATCCTTTAATGAGAAGTTATAAAATACTTTTTGCATAGTTCGTTTATCAAAGAAAGAAATAGTATTTGTATCATCAATTTCTAGAAACCAGTAGTTGGCTCGTTCTTCTAATGGCTTGGGATAAATATACCATGAATTTCCAGCATCAAAAGACAGATAAGTAAAACCGGTTTTATAATCTAGGAGATAAATTTGATTTTCCTTTTCAAGAATGTAAATTCCATTACTCATTGGGTCGTCAGTTACACTATTATTTAACAATAAACTTCCTAATCCGTTTTTGAATACTAATTCGTGTTTATTAACCACTATTAAATTTTGATACTCAATAATGGAGTCATCAGGAATAACAGGAGGCGTTCTTTTATAAATTTCCTCATTTACCTTAAATTCCCAATGATTTTCTTCTTGTACAATCATCGGTTTATAAAATGGATTTCCAACTGTTTTAAATCCATCCATACTCCATGGTCCAAGGAATATAGTATCATTCTTTATCGAAAATGCATATCGATTGTAATTGCTATTATAATGCAGGTCGATCGGTGTTTTCAAGGAGTCGACTACTACTTTATTTTTCAACAGATAATAGATGCCTTGTTGATAAGTGTAATTTTTCTTTGAGTGCTTTACGGTTCTGAGTGTAAATCCCACTGCAAAATTTTTATCTAAAAACGAAAATTTTCTAAACGCATACTGGCGAAATAAGAAAGAGAAATAATCATCCGCTTTCCAACTTTGCCCATCATTTTCCGAACGGTAATATTGTGTTGTAAAAGGACAGCCATATGGAATCGATTCACATGAAGTAGAATCTCGAAGTATTGTAGCATTATAGAACACCTCATTAAATGAATCTTGATAAATCTTAAAAGTGGAAGCGTACAAACTACTTTCAATAGGTGACCAATAATCAATTGTATTTTTGTTGTTATCAAAAATAGCAGCGACCCCTCTTCCGCCTCTTTGCTGATGTGTTTCTAGTTTAAATGTAACGACTCCAACATAAATATTAGCATCTCTTGTTGGATATATGTTGTGATCCCAGTAAGGATTGGTGTAAGGATGAAAAGATTTATTAGCAGTCGGAGATACTGATGTTTTCTTTACCATAAAGTGTTCTTTGGTGAAATTATCAATGACCGATTCCTCTGCTCGCCGAACTACATCACTTCGTCCGCTTCGAGTAATAGCAAGTAAGTTGTAAAGGTTTTTAGGAATTATAAAATTACGTTGATCTAGATTTACAATTTTTACATTCCCATTTCCTTTTGGTAAATCATTTTTGATTTTTGACATCCATCTTGGGAAAAAATAATGTCCTGGAATGAATTGTAAAATATAATCTTCATTCAATTTTTTATGCGTATCAACACCAGGATAAAAACGACTCAAGCCAATACCTGATGGCTGATTGAGGTACATCGTATCTTTGTTAGAAATAATTTTTATTTCCAATTTATTAACTTGATTTCTTTTAGAAAGGCAAAGTGATAGATCATTTATCCGAAAATAATTACAAAATTCATCCGTCACATTTTCTATAGCGAAAGGAACTGAATCGTTTGGGATGTTAGGTGCTTCATATAATTTTCCAGCAATTTCAATTTGATAGATTTTACTTTTATTAAATGAGATTTCATTACCTGCATCATCCAAAATTTTGTAGAAATAACGACTGGTGTGATCCTGCCATCCTGGTTGAGCGGTCACCGAGATAGCATATAAAACAAATAGCAAAGTCATCTTTGCCAGAAATAATTTCCGAATTTGGTAGAATATGTTGCAGGAAGTATTTACCATTTTAAGAATAGATGAATAATTTATTGCAGAAAAAAATGAACCTCATGTAAGTTAGAGATTAATTTTAGAACTTAGAAAAAGCGGATTTCAGAATTTCTTCCCAGCGCGATATTATCAAATCTGTATAAACTTCCTTATCAAGCCCATAAGCACCCAAAGAAAACCCATCATTCCATTCAACCAATGCTGTTGCTCCATTTTTAAGAACTCCAAAATCAATTCCATAAGCAGCAGTGCTGTTGGTAGATTTTTCAAAATCATTAATAGCGGCTTCAACTTCGGTCATATCGAGTTGTATAGTTTCAGCTCCTTCATAACATTTGATACCTACAATTTTTGATCGATTTACAAAAACACGGAATTCTGATTCCCATTCTACAAGCTCTGAACAGTACAATTCCGTTTTCTTTGAAATTTGATCTAGTTTAAATAATTCCGTGTTCGAATTAATCACGAAGCCTGTAAATAATTTAGTTCGCCTTTTAGGCTTGACAAATATATTTGAATAATCTTGTTGACTACTTTCCATTAGCATTTTCCTAACATTACTTTCCCAAATTCGTCTTTTTAAATAAGGTCGCAAGCTTTGAGGATAAGAATCAGTTGAAATATTATATCCAATTCTTTTAAATACCGTTGAAATGGTTGGGTGGTCACCGACTACTAATGTTGATACATTTAAATCTAGTTGATTGCGTTGCAGTTTTTTGGTAGTAAATAATTCACATGAAATCCCTCTAGCCTCCAGTACAGTTTTTACGTCCGAATGCTCTGGTTCGAGTTTGCCATTGCCATATTCGTGAATGTAAGCTGATTTTATCATTTATACCTTAGACTTTAGCTCTAATTTCAATATATAATCTACCCTTTTATTATAAGTAATTGCTTCCAAGATAATAAAATCACACTAAACTGTGTTGCCAATGTTTCCATGTTATTCCCTATCAAATCACTTACTACCCAATGATGTAGTTTATTCAATTTTAAGAAAATATTAAAATAATTATAAGTTTATTTAGTTACTTTGGTAATGCATTTACATAATTCCTTATTAATATTTTGAAAACAAAAATTATGAAAAAATATATTTGCATCCTATCTTTTTGCTTATTAGCTACTTTTACAAATGCACAAACAGAAATTAAAGGAAGTCCAGCTGCTTGGTTATTTACAACATTAAGTTTTGGAGTAGAACAAGTACTCAGTGAAGACTGGGGAGTTGATATAGACATGTTTGCTGGAGAGGGGGGATTTTACGGAACCCTTGCAGGTAAATATTATCTCAAACCTAAAACTAGAGCAGATGGTTTTCACATCGGTTTATTTACTGGTGCTGGCTCAGATATAGGTCTCGGTGGTGGATTTTTAGGAGGTTACAAGCTAATTTCTAACAAAGGGATTCTTTTTGAATTTGGGCTAGGAATCGGACGTGGAGTAGATATAACGGTTCCATATGGCAAGCTTCATGTTGGATATCGATTTAATCGAAAAAAAGCTTCGAAAAAAGACATGAATGATATATAATTATATTGTTATAATTATTTATTGGGTCTTCATATGGAGGTACCCAGAAGTAAGAAGAATTTATTAAATTTCAGGTGATCCGCGAAATCTGCTGAGCTGACAAAGTGTTTTGGGTAAGTATTGTTATAATAGACAACATCAATGTCTTTAATAATTATCACCCCAATCTCTCACTGATCAATTTTGCATATGATTTATGGTCTTCTAATTCTGGGAAATGTCCACAATTTTCAAACTCAATAATTTCACAAGACTTCACATGTTTTTGAATAGAATCTTTATTCGTTTTTCTGTGGGTAAAATCTTTGCTTCCCCAAACCAAAGTCACCTTTGCATCCTCAACAAAAAGTGAAGTGTTTCTTTCTTTCTTTAGCGATTGCACTAAACTTGACAAACAAAAACACCCTCCACGTTGCAATGAACTGTTTGCCTTTTTTCTGAAGATTTCCTTTTTATCCGAAACTTTTGGCAAGGAATATTGATACCAGATGTTCGCTAATTTTTTATCCAATAATATATTTGATAACTGACCAATTATTGGAATCTTTAGCAATTTAGGAATTGATCTTTTTGTCCAATCAACCATCGAATCAATGCACGCTGATTGCGAAATAAAAATATAATTAAATCGATCTGGAAAATTCATTGCTGCATTTAATGCATAAAAACTATTCGAACAAGAAAACAACAAAGACACGGTTTCTAGTTTTAATAGCTGCATTATTTGAATGAGTAGTTGGGTACCATCATCAAATGAATAATTGTACTTAGCATTTGGATATGAAAAACCTATTCCTGGATACTCAAAACAAATTATTCTATAGTTTTTCGATAATTCCTTGACTAATTCCAATTGATGTTCAATCACATTTGGTCCATCTGGTACATTGATAATCACGGGCTTGTTTCCACCAGTATCCAGCATTCTTATTTTTCCAAAATCGGTCTCTAAAAAATACATATGCTCATGCGAGTTCTTTTGCTTGAGTGTATTTTTGTAATAGATATGGTCAATAAAATTTCCCGTCATTTTTAGTTGTTCTTGTCAATATATAATTTGTTACAAAAATGTCAATTCGGCTTAACAATAAACACATTTTTTGATTTCTTTAATAAGGGTTTTACAGAATCTTTAATTTCCCGCTCCAATACTTTTAATATTCTTTTTTTTACAAAATCAGGATGAGTTACAAATCCAATTTCTCTTGCTGGAATCGGATTTGTCATGTTATAAACTCGGCTCCTATCGATTAGCTTTTCATTGCCGATCGCCAACTTAGGTAGTAATGTCAATCCTTTATTGATATTCACCAATTCCAATAAAGAGAGAATTGATCCACTGTTATAAACTAAATTATTACTAATTGACCGTTTCTTTTTTAGATGGCAAATTTGCCCAATTTGATAAGTTAAGCAATGACTTTCTTCGAGCAACCATAATCTGGACAAATCAATATCTTCAATTTTATATTTCTTTTTTGAATTTTTAAAATCTGATGCATCATAAATAAGAAATTCTTCTGTGAATAATTTCTTTTGAATTAATTGTTTCTCGACAAGTGGAATTGACAACAACCCAATATCTAGGTCTCTTGATTTAAGTCGACTAATTATTTCATTGGTAGTAATTTCATAAATTGAAAATTTGATGTTGGGATAATTTGAAACCAATCGATCCAAAAACAACGGCAATAAGAATGGTGCCAAAGTCGGAATGATTCCTACTGACAAATTTCCATGCATTACATCCTTGGTTTCTTGCACTAGTTCCTCCAAAGTTTCAAACTGATGATGAATCAATTTGAATTGACTGATTAAATTTTGTCCTTCAATTGTTAATTTAATTGGTTTTGATTTACGATCAAAAATTTTAAAATCAAATTGATTTTCTAACTTCTTAATCATTGTACTTAACGTACTTTGAGTTACAAAACATTGACCAGCAGCTTCACTAAAACTACCTGTTTTATCCAGTGCAAGTACATACTTTATTTGACTTTTTGATATTGATAGCATCGATACTGATATAGATTATTTAGATTTTGTGAATACATAAATATATCTAATTTTATGCAATTCCAATTTAAAAACTAAAAAAATCTAAACATCGTATGGATCAACATGAAGGAGACATCAGTAAATGCCCATTTCATAATGGGAGTATGTCACAAGACAAAACAGCAGGAGGAGGTACCACCAACAACCAATGGTGGCCTGGCTCGCTAAAACTCAATATTTTAAAACAACATTCTGAAAAAACAAATCCAATGGATCCTGACTTTGACTATGTCAAAGCCTTTAATAGTCTGGATTATGATGGATTGAAAAAAGATCTGACTGCATTAATGACAGATTCTCAAGAATGGTGGCCAGCAGATTTTGGTCATTATGGACCATTCTTCATTCGAATGGCGTGGCATAGTGCGGGTACCTACCGTACTGGTGATGGCAGAGGCGGAGGTGGTACTGGACAGCAACGATTTGCACCATTGAATAGTTGGCCGGATAATGGAAATCTCGATAAAGCAAGAAGATTGTTATGGCCAATTAAACAAAAATATGGCAACAAAATATCTTGGGCGGACTTGATGATTTTAACCGGAAATGTAGCGTTAGAATCAATGGGTTTTCAAACTTTTGGATTCGCTGGAGGAAGAGCAGATGTATGGGAACCTGAAGAGGATGTGTACTGGGGATCCGAAACAGAATGGGAAGCAGGTGATAAACGTTATTCTGGAGAGAGAGATTTGGAAAATCCATTGGCAGCTGTCCAAATGGGATTGATATATGTAAATCCAGAAGGATCAGAAGGAAATCCTGATCCAATTGCCGCAGCCAAAGATATCCGAGAAACGTTTGCAAGAATGGCAATGAATGATGAAGAAACAGTGGCATTGATTGCGGGAGGTCATACTTTTGGAAAAACACATGGTGCCGGTGATGCAGCCTTGGTGGCCGCCGAACCTGAAGCTGCCCCAATTGAACAACAAGGTCTTGGTTGGAAAAATGCGCATGGATCTGGCAAAGCGGGTGATGCAATTACGAGCGGATTGGAAGTTACTTGGACTCAAAAACCAACAGAGTGGACACATCTTTTCTTTAAAAATCTTTTTGAGCATGAGTGGGAATTAACAAAAAGTCCAGCAGGTGCTAACCAATGGGTAGCGAAAAATGCGGATGCCAATGTTCCCCATCCTGAAGATGCTAACAAGATGCAGTTGCCTGGTATGTTGACAACAGATCTATCATTAAGAATGGATCCTAGCTATGAAAAGATTTCAAGAAGATTTTACGAAAACCCGAAAGAATTTGAAGATGCTTTTGCAAGAGCTTGGTTTAAATTGACTCATAGAGACATGGGACCAAAAATTAGATATCAAGGTCCAGAAGTACCTGCCGAGGAATTAATTTGGCAAGATCCTTTACCAGCTGCACCGTCAAAAACAGTTTCAGCATCAGAGATCACCAAACTAAAAACAGACATTCTAAATTCAGGATTAAGTGTTTCGGAATTGGTATCTACTGCTTGGGCTTCTGCGTCCACTTACAGAGGATCAGACATGCGTGGCGGTGCGAACGGTGCAAGAATTAGACTGGAACCTCAAAAAAATTGGGACGTAAACAACCCTGTACAGCTCCAAAAAGTGTTGACTGCTTACGAAAAAATACAAGCAGATAATCAGCATGTATCCATTGCCGATTTAATTGTTTTAGGAGGTTCAGCTGCTATTGAAAAAGCAATCTCTGAAGGTGGTTTTGCAAAAAAGGTAGGATTTACACCTGGTCGTGTGGATGCCACACAAGCTCAAACTGATATTGATTCATTCAATGTTTTGGAACCGATTGCAGATGGATTTAGGAATTATCTCAAAACTAAATTAGCGGTTGCTACTGAAAATATGTTGATTGATAAAGCACAATTGTTGACATTGACTGCTCCAGAAATGACCGTATTAATTGGAGGTTTAAGAGTTTTAGGCGCTAATGCACATGGAAGAGCACATGGTGTTTTGACTGATAAAGTTGGTGTTTTATCCAATGACTTTTTTGTCAACCTACTAGATATGGATATTGCTTGGAAGTCGATCAATGATGAGCAAGAAATATTTGAAGGTACTTCTAGAAAAACGGGTAAGGTTTGTTGGACAGCCACTAGAGCAGATTTAGTTTTTGGTTCTAATTCTGTACTGAGAAGTATTGCAGAAGTTTATGCAAGTTCGGATTCGAATGAGAAATTTGTAAATGACTTTATCAAAGTTTGGACTAAAGTGATGGACTTGGATCGATTTGATTTGAAGTAATCAGTAGGCTTATAGAACATTAGAGTAGAAAGGCTGTTGATCTTAGGATTAGCGGCCTTTTTATTTTACAATATATTTTTTTCTTTTGTCTTTAAATTTTACTTGCCATATTTTTTTAATAACTCTTCAGTTAGCATTTGTTTGTAGTCTAAATCTTTTTCCGATTTAATAATTCCGCGTAATCTTTTAACTCGCGGTGATAGCTTGTTCGTTTTTAATGGCTGTCTTTCATTCGTTAAGAGTTTGAAATAGTTTTCAACGAGATCAGAAAGACTTTGCCCCTGTTCTTTTGCATACTCTTTTGCAACTTGAATCACTTCTTTTTCGATTGTCAATGTCAACTTCGTATTCATTACGTATCGTTTTTGGCAAATATTCGTGTTTGGATTCTATACTCAACGCGTGTTAAATCGCAATAGTTCAAAACTCAATCCATTTTTTTTTTATCACAAACTATTTTTTAAGTGAAATATCAATTTCTATTCACTTCCCCCGAATTCAAATGTGCCGCCAAAACAAAACCCATGCTAAAACAAGCTTGCAACAAATAACCTCCCGTAGGCGCAAACCAATCCAACATCTCTCCTATTACATAAGTATTGGGTATTTGATTTAATTGGAAATTCGAATCTAACGCTTTCAAATCAATTCCACCCAAACTAGAAATCGCTTTTTCCAGCTCACCTGCAGAATTTACAACAATAGGTACACACTTAATTACTTCGGCTAATTTTTCTATATCTAAAAAAGTTGCTTTATCTGAAAATTGCTTTAATAGCCCGATAGCAGCACGATTCAAATTTAAAGTTTCACTTAAAATTTGAGTTACTTTTGCATAGTTAGATTTCTTATATTTTGACTTGACTTGATCAACAGTCATTTGTGGTTTTAAATCTAAATTGACAACAACACTTTTTTCACTGAGTAATGCATCCTGGATTTTTTGGCTTAAAGCATAAATGGCATTTCCCTCTAGACCAAACGCTGTAATGACCAACTCTCCTTTCGCAACTTGATTGTTAAATTGCAGTGATATATTTTTCAATGGTTTGCCAGCATGTGTTTTGATAAAATCTTTTTTCCATGCCACTTCAAAAGAACAGTTGGCGGATCGAAATGGGTTGACAATAACTCCTCGTTCTTCAAAAGCTGATTGCCACATTCCATCGGAACCTGTTACTTTCCAACTAGCTCCTCCAAGTGCAAAGACGACAATGTCAAACTTAATATTTTCAGATTCTTCAATTCGCAAATCTCCTTTTTCATTCCATCCTATCCATTTTTTATTTAGTTGTAAGTTCACATTATTCTTTCGTACTTCTGCAACTATCTTGTTGAGAACTTCAATTGGTTTCAAGTTGGGATTTGGAAATACCCGATTACTAGATCCTATAAAAGTTGGGACTCCGAGTTTATTTAACCAGTTGATTAAATCTTTATTGGAAAATTGAGTAAGAATTGAATCTGTAAAATTACTTGGAACATACTGAGCTAACAATTGTTTTAAAGGAGCATTATAAGTTAAGTTTAAACCACCATCACCAGCCACTAAGAATTTTCTCCCGACGGTTTTATTCTTTTCAAATAAAGTAACCTCATACTTCTTTGTGTCTAGTTGTGTCGCCAACATAAGTGCTGCCGGACCTCCCCCAATAATCGCTAGTCTCTTCATTACAATTGAACGTAAATATTATTACTAATTGAATCGCAATGTAATCAAATAATAAACTTCTTGTGGGATTGTTTTAATCTTGATAAGAGATCTTGATTTTGAAATTCTACAAATGAGTTGCCTAATCCATAACCAATAGTAAGCCGTACAGAATTTTCTCGATAAGAGAAATTCTCCAAAACACTAGTTAGCACATATAGCCTTGTAAGTTCGTTGGAGACAAACTTATCATTCATATAATACCTGACATAATTTCCGAGAATGTATGAGAATTGAATATTTTTTCGATTCTCCATCTCTTCATATTTAATAGAAGAAATTGCATCAAAAGAATCAAAATGTTTGTTAAATGGCTTGTTATTCGATAAATATTTATTTAGAAAAATGGAATTGATATAACAATCTAATCCATCTTTCGTTGACTTAATATCATTTTCAATTCCTTCTTCTTCCAACAACAAACTCGCAATTTCAATGTAAAAATCAATTACCGATTGATCCTTATTAAAAAACTGATTGACGGCGAATGTTGATTCGGCAATATCAAATTTAAATAATTAGTCTGTCATCCCAGAAAGGACAATTGAGTAATCAAGTTTAAACTCCTGATCAAATTCTTCCCAAAACATTTTTTTATGATCTCCTTGCATCGTATCCTGTTTTATTGTCCTATTGTCAAATCTCTAACATAAAGCAAAATTAGTAAAAACAGTTCCAATGATTGGTGCTTATTCTGATATTTGTTAATGATTTTTAGTTAATTTATTCCTTAACTACTTTCTTAACAACCCTTCCTAATTCTGTATGAATTTCCAACAAATAAACTCCGCTAGACAACCATTCCAAATTGACTTTATCAGATAAATCCGAAATATCTTTACAAAGTCGACCCTTTACATCATAGACACTGATTTGATTGATTTCAATATCGGTTCTAATCTGCAACACGTCTTTTACGGGATTTGGAAATAATGTAAGTTGGATGTTTTCAACAAGGTCGACTACAGCTGTTTCACATATAATATTTGGTAAAACTTCACTTTCTGCTTGACTACACAAGTTGTTATAAGCAGTTCCTTGAATAGTGGCATCTTCTGCTAAGCCAGTGAGGTTTAGTGGGAGTTGGAAAACCATTTCTGAATCAAAATTTATTTCATACATTGTATTTTCATGATTAAATGCCGTCAATTTATTTAATTCACAATTGGTAAAATCATTGCCTAAACCAATAAAACCTCCGTTAGCTGTATCGTTATAAGGTGGGTTTAAGCACAAAATATTGGCAAAACTTCCTACATCAACATTAATGGCTTTGATATTGCCATCCACTTTACTTTGAAAAATGATGTTCTTGTTTTGAAATGCTAAGTCAGTTGCAGGAGCATGACCAAAAGGAGAAAAAAATGTATTTAGACTGTTGCAATAAATATCATAAATATGTAGACGTCCTTCTTGGTCGATACTATAAATGGAAGTATAATAATCTGAAACAATCGATTCAATTGTTTTTCCGGCTGGATATTTTACCAGTTCTTGGACTTTTCCAGAAATCGGATTTATTTTAAAAAGTGTTGCTGGATCATCCGTACCAATACCATAGATAATTCCAGTAGGTACATATGCGATATCGCTGCAACCAAATTCAGAATAAAACTCATATTTAAAGGTCAATGTTTGGTCTGGATTCAAAGAATAGATGTGAAAAATATTTTCAGTTGTCGTTTTTCCTAATACAAAAAAACTGGAAGTATCTTTTGGTGCGCAATCAATGTTAGAAAATTGATGACTACAATTTGAGGAGAAATGTTCAGTTGTAGATGCCGTTCCTAAAAATAAAGTTTTGAGTTCTAAAAATGGATTGGTTAGTTCTATGTGGCTGATGGTATTATTGGCAATGTCAATTTCATATAATTCATTTGCAGTTGTAGCTCCGATAAACGATAAGGACTCACATGTCTCTTCATTGTTAGAAAATCCGAAATATCCTTGACCAGAATTATTTAGTGGATGCGCCATACAATGGATGGTGACCAAACTTTGGTTAGCTAAATTATAAGCTTTTATATTTCCATCCACTGAGCTTGGAAAAACCAGATTCCCTTTATAAAAAGTGATATCACCAGGAGAGCCTCCTTCGAGTTGAGCAATTTCTTCTAACAATCCATTTTCAATATCATATTGATACAAATATCCTGCGGAATTGAGTACGTAAAGTATATCCTCATTACTACAAACTAAAGTGGTGTTAATTCCAGTAAGTGGAATCTCTTGTAAGAAAGTGACACCACCATTTGTTTGACTAATTTCATAAATCCCACCATACCCCACACCATAAAATTTGCCACTTGGTGAGATCGCAATATCATTACAATCAGTTGTATTGGGATTGAATTGGAATTGAAAAGTTAAGGTAGGTTCAGGGGTAAGATTGAGTTGATAAATCTCATAGATAGCTTCACCATTGACTCTTTTGACTACATAAGTATTTTGTGCAACTAAGAAAAATGGGGAAATGAAAAAAATTAGGAAGAATAGACTTTTTTGTAATGCTGTTTTCATAATTAAACCTTTTTTTGGAAGCGAGATGGGATTTTCACCTATTACATTTAATTTAGAAACGGCCATTTGTGTGGAATGGTTGGTTTTGATTAAGTTGATATGAGATTTTCCTATCTCTTAGGTTTATGTCATTCCGTTGGAACTCATTAGGCTGGTTTTTTGAAAAGATTCATTCCAGCAATCATTTTCTTCATGGTACCGGATAAATTATGTCCAATCACAGAATAAGCACTCAACTTCGGATTTGGTTTTTTACCATCACCTAATCGTTGAATGTGAATTTCATGCCACATGATATCCACAAAACCACTACTATCTAACATTTTGATTCCAAATTTAGGTGTAGGGACTTCAAGTTGTTTAATTGTACCATCAAAGATACGGTTTGGCAGATCTGGATGAAGTGTAAAAGGTCGAGCAATACCGACTATATCTAACTCACCATTTGCAATTGCACTTTCCATTGTTGTCACCGTTCTAAAACCACCAGTCAACATTAAAGGTGTTTTTAACAATTTGCGCACTTTAACAATATAATCTAAGAAATAGGCTTCTCTTTCTTGGGTACTCTTTTTTTGTTCAGAGCCAATCATTGCTGGTCGTTCATACGAGCCACCACTCACTTCAATCAAATCGATACCTTCTGCATCTAATAATTGAACAACTTCCATGGATTCTTCTTCCGTAAAACCGCCTCGTTGAAAATCGGCAGAGTTGATTTTGATTCCGATAGGAAAGTCCTTGCCAACCTTAGCACGTATGTTTCTGTAAGTTTCAATAACAAATCGCGCCCGATTTTCTAGACTTCCGCCCCATTGATCGTTTCGTTGATTGACAAGTGGTGACAAGAATTGACTCACCAAATAACCATGTGCACCATGTATCTGAACGCCTGTAAAACCTGCTTCTTTAAGTATCGCAGCCGTATTTCCAAAACGCTCAATAATATCTAGAATTTCTAGTTCCGTTAATGCTCTAGGTTTTTTAAAAAAGGATGACATGCCTTTGAGATTGGTCATGACTGCAGAAGGTGCTACCACTTCTTTATTCAAAAACCCAATCGCTTGTCGACCTGGATGATTAATTTGAGGCCAAAGGTGTATGCCAGTGTCTTTAACAATACTCGCCCATTCTTGCAATTTTTTAAAATCCCTTTTGTCTTCAACGATTACATTTCCTGGTTCTCCGATTGCTTTTCTGTCGATCATTACATCTCCTGTTATCAACAAACCATATCCTCCATAGACCCAACGTTTGTAGGCATGAATTAAAGCTTTTGTTGGCGCATTATGCTTGGGAGACATGTTTTCACTCATGGCGGATTTTGCGATTCGATTTTGGAGTGTTGCGCCGCATGGGAGGGTTAGTTGGGTTTTTAGATTCATGTAAATATAGTGTTATAATTTATGATGCAGTATCTTTTTTCCCATGAACATAATATTCATAAATTTTTATTAATTCATTACAAGTAATTCCATTTGTTTGAGCAATTGCCAAAGGATGGTTTGTTGGTTCCAGCTCTATGAAAGGACGAATTCCATCATTTCTGAAATGAATTCTTGATTTTATATTTTCTGTGTCTTCATAATATGGCCAAATCCAAGAAGAAAACCAACCAAACATTGGCGATTGATGGTTACGCTTCGGTTCATCAAAAAGCGTTTCAAATTTCTCAAAGTTTTCTTGGCTAAGAGACACCCAAGCTCCAAAACTAAACTTGTCATCATAATTTAATACTGGAAATTCAAGACATCCTCTAACGAAAAAATCCTTATCATCGATAACACATGTATCTGATGTTAAAAATACTCTTTCCTCTAATTCATTCTTTTGTATTGAATAATAGTTAATTGGTGCACGAGAACCAAGGCTTGGCATACCTTTATGAATTTCATCACAAGAGGAACATTTAAATTCAAATTGACTTATTTTTTTCATTTGTTTTTTGCATGAAGAATTGAAAACTTTCATTTATTCCCCAACACAACCCACACGCTCATTCCAAACCACCCCACCCGATTCCAAAGAAATCATATATATCCCAGCAACCAACTCATCATTCAATTTAATTCGCAACAAATCATCTGTATTTTCAAGCACTTCAAAACCGACTGCTCTGCCTTGCATATCTACTAATGAAATATTCGAAGCTTTACCATTCAACTTGATTTGAAGTTGAGAAGTAAAAGGATTCGGATAAGTAATTAAATTGTTATTTTTATCGATATCATTGGTTGCAACTGGCAATTTATTCTCATAAAAAATGAGTACATCATCTGTTTCATCTGTGCAAGTGATATCCAAATCCCCATCATTATCTCGATCATGTAAGATAGCACAAGAGGCATTGGCAGGAGACCAAAGATTGGCTGCTTGTGTAAATTGTCCTTGACCGTTGTTTTCAAAAACGAGGAAATTAGCTGAACTATAATAACTCACGACCATATCCAAATCATCGTCACCATCTAAATCTCCTAAGTCGATCGCTAGCGGAAATTGAGAATTGGAAACTAAATTAGTTGGTGGCAATAAATTTCCAGCACCATCATTTAAAATCACTGCCACTTTGTGAGAATTGGAATTGGCAGAAACAACATCCACCCAACCATCGCCATTGATATCACCATGTGCAATCATCCAAGGCGCACCATCGACTGCAACCTTTTGATGGAAATCAAATTGTGGCGTTCCATTACCTAACAAGATACCTACTTCTTGGGTGTCATAGTAACCGACAAATGCATCCATGACCCCATCATTATTGATATCACAAATAGAAAGTGCTGTTTCACCATTTCCTGTATTGTCTGCATCATAGGTCATGACATCAAAAGTCTCTGATGAACCTTGGTTGGTCATACAAGTCAAATTATCACTTCCACGATTGGCAATTAAGGCATCATCATATCCATCTCCATTGAAATCTCCAATCCCTAAACCACGTGCCCACGTACCAACATTGTACGTATCCATATTGAAGAGATCACCACTTCCATCGCCCCACCAGACTCGCGCTTCGTTTCCATGAGCAGTAGTCACAATAAAATCCAATTCTCCATCATTATTAAAATCTGCTCCTTCATTTGGACTTGGTTTACTAAATCCCATTTCTTTTATTTCCATTGTTGGGTAAGCTCCGGTTCCATCATTTAACAATATTCTTACATCATCTGAATTTTCATTGATGACCAACAAATCGGAATATCCATCATTATCCATATCACCAGCATAAGCACCGTAAGTTTGTAACCAACTCTCAACACCCGTTCTCAATTCTTGAACACCGATATTTTCTTGATCCAATTCTCCAGCTTCCGTTTCTATCCAAAAACTCCAACTATAATACGGATCTAGTTCATATCCCAATTCAAATTCTAGCCTCTTATTGACCGTCACTGTCACGTACTCACCAGCAAAAAAAGGTTCATCAGGCAGGAAGTTGATTGACTTATAATCAGGTGGCAAAAAGAAAGTTCCGGTCATCGGTCCTGACCACCTACCCATTACTTTAAAACAAAGATTGTCCACTGATGCATGAACAATGTTTTCTGAAAAAGTAATTGAAATCATTGCAAGTTCATCTACATCCGTTTTGTGTTTGGCAGGACTACTCGAAATAATGGATACTTGAGCTGAAAGTATTTGAAAATTTAATACGAAAAAAAGGAAGAGAAATGGATACTTCATTTTATTTGGTTTAATTTTATTTGACTAAAGATAATAATTTTGACTCATTTAAATTCCTAAAATATGTGTGGACGCTCCTCACTGACAAAAACAGAAAAAGAACTAGAAATGCGATTCAATGCTACTTTTTATTCTGAGAATTTGGAACGCTACAATCCACTACCCAATTTCAATGTTGCCCCCTCACACATGCATCCTGTTATCACCAATCAAGATCCGACTCATTTTCAACCATTTCGATGGGGACTTATTCCGTCTTGGGCAAAGGATCACAAGATTGGTTACAAAATGATTAATGCACGTAAGGAAACGGTGCTAGAAAAAAATGCTTTCAAAAAAGCAGTTGAAAAAAGAAGATGCATTGTCCCTTTTGATGGTTTTTATGAATGGAAAAAATTGAAAGATGGAAAGCAACCTTATCGAATTACATTGAAAGATGGCGGTTTATTTTCTGTTGCAGCAATTTGGGAAAAGTGGAAAAATCCAGCTGGTGAGATTGTCTATTCGTTCTCCTTATTGACTCAAGAACCTAACAAACTAATGGCAAACATTCATGACCGCATGCCTGCTATTTTATTACCTAATCAGGAAAAAATATGGTTAGACAATGAGTTGCCCGCTAAAGATGTTTTACAAATGATCATTCCTTATCCAGATGAGGAGTTGGTGGCGTATCCTGTTTCGAAGGCGGTTGGGAATGTTCGGAATAATGATCCTAGTTTGCTTTTAAAGGTTCGGGATGATTCTATGGATCAGGGTAGTCTTTTTTAGAAGTAGAATAGCTTAGACTTCATTGTTCTAAATTATGTTTTTATATTGTTTAAACACTTTTTCGGATAATTCTCTGTTTGTTATAAATAACAATTCTTTTTCATATGAATTTTTCTAACAATATATTTTAATTTAGTTATGCTTTTTTCATAATTAAAGGTAGTTTGGTATGTTATGTGTATAAATTCTAATATTATCTGCCTAAATATAATTTCAAATTACTCCTACAAACATAAATAATGAGAAATTTTTGCACATCTATTCTATTTTTGGTGACAAGTATGGCGCTTTATTCACAACCTATCAATGATGATCCATGCAATGCGATTCAACTAATGGTATTGGATACCTGTTCATTTCTGTCTTTTACAAATGAAGATGCAACGGCTAGTGTAGGGATTGCTGATCCTAGCTGCGGAAATTATTTCGGGTCAGATGTTTGGTTCAGATTTGAAATACCATCGGATGTATATTTAGCCAAAGTTTTTTTTGATGACAATTCGGGTATCCTAGATGGCGCAGTGACTATTTATCAAGGTGTTGATTGCAACAATCTTACAGAAATATCCTGTAAAGTTGTTGTTGGACACAGTGATCAATTTCCAGTAGGAAATAGTTGCGACCCATCTCTAAATAACTCCTACTGGATTAGGGTTTGGGAAAATAATAACAACATCTTGACATTCGATATGTGTATAGAAAAAATTGCCATAGATCCTGTTCCAGGGTGCAATGGATTTTCTCCACCTACCGATGCTTGTTGTAATGCCGTGACTCTTCCAGTTTGTGATTTAGATCGGTTTTGCGGCACTACCGCCACAGAATATACTTCATTAGGTGATGAAGACCTTCCTTTTTGTGCAGTAATGGAAAACACTTCATGGCTTTCTTTTGTTGCTGAATCTGATACATTGAGTATCTTTTTTGATGTTACAAATTGTGCCTTTGATTTTGGCATTCAGGCCCAACTATTTGAATCAACTGACTGTCAAAATTTCACAGTCGCCTCTTCCTGTTTCAATCCTGGCCCTGGTCAAGATTTAAGCGGTCATTTGGTTGCTGATAGTTTAATTGCCGGCAACACTTATTATTTATTGATTGACGGTTGGGCTTCAGATGTATGTGATTATTCTCTTTATTTTTGTAGCACTACTACCAAAGTTGATTTTCATGTTTTCAACGATATGAATGAAAACGGATTGTTAGACAATGAAGAACCGCTTATGCCGTACTCCAAAATAAATATTGAACCGGGAGGATTTACGGTTGTTGGAAATAGTTACGGGATGTCGAAAAATTTGCCTTCAGGAGATTATACTTTTTCTCACGATTCATCTTCAACGCCAGGCTGGGAATCAAACTTTCCTAATGTGGCAACTCAACAAATTACCTTGGCTGAAGGTGAATTCACAAAATCTGTTTACTTTGGACTTCGACCAATAGAAAACTTTACTGCTATCGAACCATTAATCGCATTTGGGCCTTCTAGATGTAATACCAATGTTACATTTAATTTAATTGCCACTAATTTAGGAACTACTACAGCAGACGGCGTAATTTGGTTAAATACGGATGAATTAATAGAGCATTTTAGTCCAATAGATTCTTTGGATTTTGTTGAAACAAATCGATATGGTTGGAATTTCAATAATTTACTTCCATTTCAATCTACAATTAGGCAAATTAATTTAGAATTTCCTGGCCCACCGGAAGTAGGAGTAGGAGCATTTCTTTCTTTTTATTCTGAAATCATTTTTAACGATATCAATGGTCAAGACCAAGTAGCTACTATGGATTCTTTACATATCGAAGTACTGTGTTCTTATGATCCCAATGACAAAGCAGTTCAACCCAAGTATCCAGAAAATTATGCATTAATTGGTAATGATTTATTTTATACAATCCGTTTCCAAAATACAGGAAATGCAGAAGCATATGATGTTAAAATTACTGATACATTAGATCCTAATTTGGATATATCCACTTTCAGAGTCGTCCATAGTAGCCATGAAGAAGTACTGAGCACCTCAATTAATAACAATTTAGTTACATTTGAATTCAATAACATTAATCTTCCTGACAGTACCACAAATTTGGAAGCAAGCCAAGGATATGTATTATATCAAATCCGAACAAATCCTGATATTGAAGACTTTACAATTGTTGAGAATACAGCTGAAATATTTTTTGACGACAATCCAGCAATCATTACCAACACAACTGAAAACAACATGGTTACTACTTTTGACAATGACGGAGATAATTCGCCATTATGGGAAGATTGCAATGACAACGATTCAAGTATAAACCCTAACGCTACCGAAATAGCAAACAATGATATTGATGAAGATTGTGATGGAGAATTATTGACTACCTCAACAACCTTTTTAGGAGATAATCAAATAATGGTATTCCCAAATCCTTTTACCGATTTCCTAATCATCGAACAGTCTAATACAATTACATTGCAATTTAAAATCATAGACCAAATTGGGCAAATATTAAAAATTGGTGAATTAAACTCAAACCAACAAGCAATTGAGTTAGATCAATTAACGAACGGAATTTATTTCTTGGAAATTTACGATGAGAAATCTCAAAAAAGTACAATTCAAAAATTAATAAAGCTGTAAAAGCTATAATTAATTTAGAAAGACGTTTTGAAAATTCATCGTCTAAAAAGGGATACTCAGGAGTAACAAATTCCGTCTTTCTGAATCATTTTAGATGCACTAAATACGATTTACATTTAATCTGAATAATCATCAATATCCCTGCTTTTTCTAATTTGATTTTTCGAGAAATCTATTTCTTTTTCTTTTTTCATTGCCAAAAAAGAAACAAAAAGTCTAGATTTTATAAACTCCTCAGTCGAACATATAAAATCGGCCTCCCGCAACAAAATCCAAGTATATGTTTGTTTTAACTGAATTTGCAACAATTTGAATACGTTGTTTAATTTTAACGTAATTACCTCGTTTTATTGGGTTTCTACATAAAATTGATGCATTATCCCCCCAAAATCTAACTGGATTGGTTATCAATGTTTTGTCTTACTTCTGAATACCCTAGATGAATTTATAAACAAACAAGAAGCCACTCAAAACTAATAATTCAACATCACCAAGTAAGTAGCGATCAAGCCGAGCCCTTAAAATGCTCCAATACTTTCTTTGCTGCACTTCTTCCAACCACATCCGAAATTTCAATAAAAGAAGATTCTTTGATTTTCTTGACAGACTTAAAATGACGTAACAACTTATCAGCAGTCTTCACTCCAATTCCTTTGATTTCATGCAATTCAGACTTGGTAATATCTTTGGACCGTTTGTTTCTATGGAAAGTAATGGCAAATCGATGCGCCTCGTTTCTTGCTTGTTGGATAATTTTTAGGCTAGGTGACTTTTTATTGATATGTAATGGCACCGGATCTCCTGGAAAAAATATTTCTTCCAATTTTTTAGCAATACCGATGACCGTAATCTTGTCAAGGATTCCTAATTCTCTCAAGATTTTTGCAGCGGAACTTAACTGACCTTTTCCACCATCAATGATGATTAGATTGGGCAATGATTTTTCCTCTTTTAAAAGTCGAGTATATCTTCTACGGACAATCTCTTCCATGGATGCAAAATCATCTGGTCCAACAACGGTCTTGATATTATAGTGTCGATAATCTTTTTTATATGGCTTTCCATTTCTAAAAACGACACAAGAAGCAACCGGATAAGACCCACCCAAATTACTATTATCAAAACACTCGATATGCAATGGCATCACAGACATTTGCAAATCTTCTTTCATGATGGTCATGACCTTCTCAGTGGTCGTTTGTTTGTTAACATGTGCAATTGCTTCCTTCTTTTTTTGGAGCATAAAATACTTCACGTTCTTTTCGGAAAGTTCAAGGAGTTTCTTTTTCTCACCAATTTTAGGAACCGTAATTTTTACCTCCTCTTCTTTGAAAGGAACTTTGAAAGGGACGACAATTTCTGGTGCTGTGGAGTTGAATTTCTCTCGTAAATGAAGAATCGCTATTGCTAATAAATCTTCTTCTTCATTGTCTAAATTTTGCTGCATCTCCAACGTATACGTATTGATGAATGCACCATTGATCACTTTGATGTAATTGACAAATGCGAATTTTTCATCCTTCTCAATTGAGAAAACATCGACATCAGAAATGTTGACGCTCACCACCGTTGACTTCCCTTGATAATCTTCAAAAGCAGTCAATTTTTCTTTGATGTCTTGTGCTTTTTCGAACTCCATGTTTTCTGCATGGACTTTCATCAATTCTTTGAAATGAGTTTTTACGGGACCGAAATTTCCACGTAGAATATTTTTGATCTGTCTTATCTTTTCATTGTAAGGTTCCTCATCTTCCAATCCTTCACAGGCGCCTAAACAATTTTTGATATGGTATTGCAAACAGACTTTAAATTTTCCTGCCTCAATATTTTTTTCAGATAAATGATAAGTACAATTCCTTAATGGGAATAAAGTTTTTATCAATTCTAGAATTGTTTTCATTCTCGTTCTAGAAGTATAAGGACCAAAATAAGTAGAACCGTCTTTTATAGAACGACGAACAATCATGACTCTTGGAAACCGCTCTTTTTTGATACAGATATAGGAATAAGATTTCCCATCCTTCAATAACACATTATAACGAGGTTGGAATTTTTTGATTAAAGTATTTTCTAATAACAATGCATCTGCTTCTGTTTCTACAATTGTAAATTCGAAGTAGTTGGCATTCTTGACCATGACACGAGTACGATATGCCATCCCTGTTGTACTACCGAAATAGGAAGCTAGTCTTTTCTTTAAATTTTTGGCTTTACCGATGTAGAGAATTTTCCCATCGACGTCTTTGAATCGATAGACACCGGGTTCCGTTGAAATAGTGTGAGCGACTTTTTTGTAATCTTCGTCTGTCATTTTTTTCTAACACATATTTTACATGCAAGATTAGAACCTAGAGAAAGTTTTTTTTAACACATAGTGCACATAGGAACATAGAATAACATAGGAGCACGTGAAACCGATCTTTTCTATGTGCCTCTATGTTTCTACATGGTCTATGTGTTAATTCTAATCTTCGTCATCTTCCTCCTCTTCAACATACTCCGTCAACTGAGAAATCTTCCCATCACAAACTTTATTCCCTAAAGCTTTCCAACCTTTTACATCAATGAACTCGGCGATATCGAGAATCTCTTCTATCTTTTCTTTTTTCTCTTTGTAAGAATATTTTACAGCAGGATCTTCATCCGTAGTTGCGTAGAATAACATGGAATTTTTGTGGTCGGTTACAAACTTGAAACGTTGATTTAGAGAACCCGTTTCTATTTGAAAACGTTTTGCCATTGTCCACTTTTTATTTCCATCGAAGTATAGGGTATTGATAACCACTTCTTCATCCCAGCGTCCTGAAAACAACATGTTAGGTGCATCGAATTTTTTATTGAAATCCATTTCATTCAGCTCGTAAGTACCATCATTGTAAATGGTTAATACATAATCACCTGTATCAAATTCACCTAAATACTTCCCACGTTCATCTCTATTTAATTTACCACTGACTTCATCCATCCACAATTTGATCGCACCCAAAGTAGACATCCCTACTTCAGATTGAGATACTTTTCGGATTGGATATTTGGTGACTGTATTTCCTTTAGAACCTCTTCCTTTGATTTCTAATTCTCCAAAATCAAATTCGAATGTTTTTTTCTTGGCGCTACAACCTTGAGACAATTGGACCGTAACTTTTTCAGATTCACCATTCGGGTTGATGGTTAAATAGTGTACTCTAGAACCTTTTGCAGCACTTGCCAAGTCATATTCCTTATCACGGGTAACTCCTGTTACATTAAAACGTTTGGCAAAAGACTTACCAGTTTTGGCATCGACATAGATCATATTATAAGTGGTACGATCATCTGCTTTTTTCCAAACAGCTGCATGCAACACATTTTTCCCAACAAAAACTTTATCCGCTGCACGAACTACTTTCAACTTACCTTGCTTATTAATAGCGATAATGTCAGCAATGTTGGAACATTCAGAAATGAACTCATCTTTTTTCAAACCGGTACCTACAAAACCATCTTTACGATTGACATACAACTTAGCATTGTTGATGATAACTTGTTGCGCTTTGATCGTTTCGAAAGTAGTTATCTCCGTTCTTCTTTCTCTTCCTTTTCCGTATTTGTCCAATAATTTTTGGAAATAATTGATTGCAAACTTCGTAATATTTTTGATGTTGAATTTCACCTCTTTCAAGTCAGCTTCCAACTTCGCAATAAGTTCATCTGCTTTGAACTTATTGTATTTCGAAATTCTTTTGATTCGAATTTCAGTCAAACGTTCAATATCTTCTGTTGTAATTTCACGACGCAACTTGATTCGTTTTCCAGCAGCTTTTTTATCTTTTGGAGTTGTGAAATATTTCTTTAATCCTTTGTCAATAATTTTAATTACTTGTTCAAAAGATTCTGCTTCTTCAATATCACGATAGATTCTTTTTTCAATGAATATTTTTTCCAAACTAGCAAAGTGCCATTTTTCATCTAATTCTCCTTCCTTAATCTTCAATTCTAACAACAACAAATCTTTGGTCAACTGTGTGTTATTTGTTAGAATTTCATCAACAGTTAAAAAATGAGGTTTATCATCGACAATAACGCAAGCATTTGGAGAAACAGAAACTTCACAATTGGTGAAAGCATATAATGCATCAATCATTTGATCCGTAGAGATACCAGATACTAAGTCGATAATGATTTCGACATGCTCAGCCGTATTATCTGTTACTTTTTTGATTTTGATTTTTCCTTTATCATTCGCTTTGATAACAGAATCAATCAATGAAGCAGTCGTGACACCATAGGGCAATTCGGTAATTGACAAAGTAGTTTTATCAATGGTATTAATTTTTGCACGAATTTTAACCTTACCCCCACGTTTTCCTTTGTTGTAATCGGTGACATCGATCATACCACCTGTCATAAAATCGGGAAAGATTTTAAAACGTTTGCCTTCCAAAATTTTAATGGATGCTTTGATTAATTCGATAAAATTGTGTGGCAAAATTTTAGTAGACAGACCAACCGCGATTCCTTCAGCACCTTGTGCAAGCAACAAAGGAAATTTCATTGGCAATGCAATCGGTTCTTTTTTACGACCATCGTAAGAAATTTGCCAATCCGTTGTTTGATTATTGAAAGCTACTTCGCTTGCGAACTTTGTCAAACGCGCTTCAATATATCTGGAAGCCGCTGCGCTATCACCAGTTCTCATATCACCCCAGTTTCCTTGAGTATCAATCAGCAAATCTTTTTGGCCCAATTTGACCAAAGCGGAACCAATCGATGCGTCTCCATGTGGATGATACTGCATGGTTTGACCGATGATATTCGCCACTTTATTGAAACGGCCATCGTCCATTTCCTTGATTGCGTGCAATAATCTACGTTGTACCGGTTTAAGTCCATCATTAATTAATGGAATTGCACGTTCGAGAATAACGTAGGATGCATAGTCCAAAAAGTACTCTTGGTACATGCCTGATAGAGAAATTACTCCATCTTCCGAATGCCCTACTGAAGGGGCACTCACTTTCTTTTTTTTCTTAGCCATAAAATAGATAAGTATGTTTCTAGTGAGAAGTTGATTAATAAATTAAGAATATAGGCGGGTCTACAATCATTAATCTGGGTTAAAGATACGCATTATGGAATTTTTGCATAAATATTTCGTTAACTAAATATTAGCTTTTTAAGCTAAAATACGCCTAAATGAATGCGCTTCTGCGGTTAATTTTCTGTTAACCAGCTAGTAAGATGGCTATCGTTTTAGTATATTAAATAATCTTTGACACGAAATAAAAGTATTAGCTTGTTTCCGCATTGGAAAACCAGTGAATTGATATTAGCATTTCAAGCAGCAAAAAGAGAGACCTAAACGTTGTAAATGAGTGGTTTCCTAAACATTGAAATGCCAATTTATTGGCCTAACTTTAACAAATTAACTAGCTATGGATATTGCCTTGAAGTTAAACCACGACGAAAAAGATTTCATCATTGCATGTGTTGCCAAGGAAAGTTGGGCACAAAAGAAACTGTACGAAGATCACTACAGTAAGATGATGGGCGTATGTATGCGCTACTCTACTACTCGTGAAGATGCTTTAGATATTCTTCATGAAGGGTTTATCAAAGTTTTCAAAAACATTGAAAAGTATCAAGCAGGCACTTCCCTATCCGCTTGGATAAGAAGAATCATGGTTAATACCTCCATTGATTACTATAGAAAAAGAGTCCGTAGACGAACCGAAAATTTGGATACGGCGTATAGTGTACAGTCGTTGGATGCTGATGCAGTTAGTCAATGTACAGAAACTGAAATTTTAGAAGCTGTTCAAAATTTGTCTCCGGCATATCGTTCAGTTTTCAATCTTTATATCATAGAAGGCTACTCGCATAAAGAAATTGCCGCTATACTCGGTATTACAGAAAGTACATCCAGATCGAATCTGGTAAAGGCACGTTTGAAACTAAAAGAATTCATCCGTACCAAGTTCATATAGACTTATGAAACACGAAGAACAATTAGATAAAATATTAAGAGAGAAACTCGAAGGACTCAACTTCGATTACAATCCTGCGCATTGGAAGATGATGCAGGATCGTATGAATATAGAGGGCATGGACGCTGGGGATGCATCGTCAGATGCTTTTGATGCTACTATCAAAGGAAAACTTGAAAATTTAGCGCCAGCCTTTAATCCATTGCATTGGGAAATGATGCAAGATGCGATTGCAGCAGAAGGACTTACGGAAGGCATTGATGCCGAGATAGATCCTTTCGACGAATTAATAAAAACAAGACTGGAAAATATTACACCTGAATTAAATCCTACTCATTGGGAAATGATGAAAGATGCGATGGGTGCAGAAGGAATGAACGTGGAGTTAGATCCTGTAGATGAATTGTTAAAAAGTAAACTAGAAAATATTGAATATGCATACAACCCGACTCATTGGGATGCATTGAAAGAAAGAATAGATGCAGAAGCACATGCAGATGCAATGCAAGTAGATGATGTCTTATTTGATGCATCTACTTATGGTCATTTAAGCAACGTGGAAGTTCCATACAATGAGGAACACTGGCAATTGATGAAAGAAAGAATTGATGCAGAATTTTCTATTCGTGGGAAAATGGTGCGTTACAAAGTTGCTGAAGTAGCTTTGATTTTGATGATTATCATTACTGCTTTCCACTACTTACCGATCCACAAAAAGAAAATGAAGGATAAGGTATTTGCAAATTCTTCCGTAATTGAGCAAACTAATTTAGATCAACAAATTGCTGAAACTAAATCAGCTCCTTCCACTGAAGTTTTAAATGCATCGGAAAATACGATAAGTTCAAAAACAGATAAGACGCAGCACAATAGTACAGCAAACGATACAAACGCATTTGTTGTAGATGCGAATACTGAAAACGAAAATTATTCAATTGCTTCAAATGAGGTAGTGAATAATAACTCCTATAATATCAATAAATCTTTAGCTACCAACATTGTTAGTAACAATGTTGATAACAATATTACTACAACTGCTGAACATGATGCAATTGTAGTTGCTCCACCTACTTCATTTACAGATACACCTATTGCAAAAATGGATCAACCGATTTCGAATGGAATCGCTTCTGCTATAGCCGAATCTATCCTAACAAAAGCTGCTGCTGCAACGATGGAAACTGGAAGTTCTGTAATCGATGCAATGACACAAGTAGAGGCAGTTAAAACCTTACAAGCTTCTCTGCTCGATATTGATAAAGAAGCGGATGCAGTTGGATGTTCTACTTGTACTGAACTAACTCAGAAATGGGGTATCAGTGTTGGAATGTTTTCAGCGTTTGATTTGAACTATGTGATGACCCCTTATGATAATGTATTTGATGCCGGTGCTTACGCGCAAAACGCATATGGATATGGTGGTGGATTTTCAATTGGGTTTAGATATAATAAGTGGGAAGTTGAAACGGGTGCACTTTACAGCTATAAGCAATATGCTCCAAAACCTCGTATTGAAATTTTCAGTGGTAATTTATCAAGTGGTTATGTTGGAGAAAGTATCAATGATGTAGAATTAAACATGGTTAAGATTCCTTTGAATTTGAAATATCATTTTTACCAAAAAGGAAAATGGAATGTGTATGCAAATGGTGGTGCTAATTTAAATATGGCGATGCAAGCCAACTACGACAAGAAACAATATTTCTTTGGTGGAGACAATCCAACTGGTGGTTTTGTTCCACTTCCAATCGGTTCAGTTGCGGTAAGTGAAACAACTACTAAGAAACGTTTTGCAGATGGTATCATTGAAGGTGGGAGTTTTATTGAGAATAGATACTTCACTGCGAATTTAGGTTTTGGAGTGGAAAGAAAATTCAATCCTCGTTGGAGTATTTTTGGACAACCAACTTATCAACATCAATTGTTGTCTCAAGGGTTGGGACCTAATAAAGATCGAATCAATACATTATCCATATTGACTGGAGCTCGTGTTACTTTTTAAATAACAATGCATTGGTAAAAAAAGGGAATGCTCATTTGGGTGTTCCCTTTTTTTGGATGCTAATTTCAATAATGGATGAACATAATGATGACATTTTAGACCATGAAGAATCTGAGAAAGTACAAAACACTTTTATTGCCAGTTACCGATACACGCCTTTCAATTTTTTCGGTATTCTTCTTTTGCTTCTAGGATTATTTATATCGATTGGTGATATCATTAAGCCATCTAAAATGTCTCCAATGGGCGTCTATATCGGGATTGCAGTTGGCCTGTTTGGGTTATTTTTAATGGTGGTTTCATATTTATGTTATCGATTTCTTCATAAACAAAAACCAACTATCTATGTCATTCAATTTATCATTGTTATTTTAATTATTTACCAGATACTTAAACTTTTTGGAATGGGGTTTAGCAATGTATTTCAACTCTCCTAAAGCTTTTGAGATTTATTTATCCAAAGCTGTAATTTTGAGCTTCAACAAAAAATTAAACAAAAGAATAGCTCTCAGGGAGTTATTGTATAAATACTAGGAATACTATTTATGAATCTCTCTTATTTGTGCTATAGATTTTTTCCCAAACAAAAAATGAAAATAAATATCATACAGTTAATTATAATCGCAATTGTAATTTTCAAGTATGTTTCACACTCCTTTCCAGCATTACTAAACTAAAACTATGTATATTAGTTTATAACTCAGCAAGATGAAACACCTTTCTTTCTTTTCAATTTTATTGCTTCAATTTTTTATTAGCAATATGCACGCACAAGAAAATAGCAAGCTTAAATTCTTGACTCAAACAAGTGCTGGTATTGATGCCTTTGAATTGGATCCTACTATTCAACCTCAGGAAAAAGAACTGAAGCGATATATAAAATTCAGTATAGAAAGTGGTATTTACTTTAGTGAAAGTACAATAGTTGGGATTGGTATTCGATATGATAAAAGTGAAATTAATAGTTGTTCTTTTGTTTTTGACAAAGTAAATATGAAACGTAAAAAATCTCGAATTGGACCTTTGCTCTTTGTACAACAAAATTTGAGATTTCAAAAAAGAAGAAGTTTTAAAAAAGGAGTAAACAGCTTTATTAAAGTGGCAATCAGTTCTATGAAGATATCAGAACAGCTCGCCCTCAATTCACCAACTGTAGATGAGCTCAGAAATTTTGAAGATAAACATTTGTTCTTTGCTCATGGTACAATCGGATTAATATTTAACTTAAATAAAAAAACTGCACTTTTAACTCAATGGACAATTGAGCCAAATCTTATTGATGGAGCCACCTTTCTCAATGGGATTGAACATGCTGATTCATTTCGCAATTTTATTGAATTTGGTTTCCGAAGAGATTTTTACTTCTAATCAAAGTTGATAGCATTAAGTCTTTATAAAGACAACTACTATACTCTTTGAAATTTTTCCAAATCCTTTTGAATAGTATTATGTTTGATTTATCAGACTTTACAATTCAAATGAAATGAAAAATATATTTGTCATCATTACCTTGCTTTACATTGCTCTATCTTTTCACAGCTGTAAGGTAAAAGACATACAATCCAACTCCAGACCAATCAGTCACGCGACTTGGGACACCTTACTTCAAAAACATGTATCCGCAGATGGTTGGGTAAATTATAAAGGCTTTATTGAAGATCGAGCTGCTTTTGATAAATATTTGACGTTACTTTCTAACAATCATCCTAACAAGAAGAATTGGAGCAAACAAGAAAGTTTCGCTTATTGGATCAATGCTTACAATGCTTTTACGGTTCAATTAATTGTGGACAACTATCCAACTAAGAGCATCAAGGATATTAAAAATGGAGTACCTTTTGTCAATACGGTTTGGGATATCAAGTTTATTAAAATAGAAGGTCAGGAATATGATTTGAATAATCTTGAGCATGGCATCATTCGACCGAAGTATAAGGATCCACGTGCGCATTTTGCTGTTAATTGCGCATCATATTCTTGTCCGAAGTTATTGAATGAAGCATATGTTGCCAATCGATTGGATGAACAATTGGATGCGCAAGCGGTTGCTTTCATTACGGATGAGAAACGAAATATTATCCAAGCTGACAAGGTTCAATTATCCAAAATTTTTAAGTGGTATAAAGGAGATTTTACGGATAAATTGAACTTGATTGAATATATTAATCAGTATAGTCCAGTGAAGATAAATGGGGATGCTGCAATTGAGCATATGGATTATGGTTGGACTTTGAATGAGCAGTAGTGGCCCCCTTTTGTTTATCGACATTTCCCCCTACAAGTACGGGGAAAACAGTTCAAATAGTAACTCAGGATATCATGGAAAATTTAATTTCAATTAAAACGGTTAGAAAATCGAGTCTTACAAAAAAATCGGAATTTCATTGTTAATATTCTTATCATTATTTTCATCTCCCATTGCTTGTCATCCCGAGTTTTGGCTTCAGCCAAGATGCCAAGGGATCAAGCAAAAATAGGTACTAAAGACACTCTTCATCCAAAGGAAAATGCTATTTAAAAACGGCATTTCCCTCTAAACAAAAAGTGTCTACAAATCTAAATAAATATTTAAAAGACTAAATGTCTCTATCAATAAGTCTTGGCAATCACAAATTGCTTTCCAGTTTTTTCAAACCCTTGTGCTTGTATTGTTATAGAATAAAGGCCATTTTGATACTTCGTCAAATCTATGGTAATCACTTTTTCAGAAAGTGCTTTGTATTCTCGTTGTATTAATGGCTTACCGAGCAAATTATTGATAGACATCTTCACATCTTTTCCTAAGAAATAAGTACCTAAATCAACTTGTAATTGATCCGTCACAGGATTTGGAAATAATACCAATTCTGGTTTTTCGCAAACGAAGATACCTTCACAATTGCATTCTGCATCAAAGACATCATTCAAAGTACAATCATCACCATCATCACAAGTACCTCCTGGAACACATAATGTTTCGTCGCCACAACTTGGGTCGATTACTATTTGAACAATATTGGTTTCTCCAACAAAGTCTACACAATCTTCCGCTCTTGCACATCTAACAAAATAAGTTGTTTCCGTCAAGATGCCTGGATCATATGTTGGTCCATTTGCACCAGGTATCAATGTCCAATTCGGATCGTTTGGACCAGTTGGATATGCCATTGTTGTGGTTGAAAACATCCACATGAATTCCAACGCTCCAACGCCTCCACTTGGTAATAATAAACTAACCAACGCTTGTGGATCACCAGAAGCTGAACAGAAAATCTGATCATAACCAATCGTTCCTCCGGAGGTAACATTAACACAAGGTTCCGCTTCATCTACTACTAAGAAACTAGTTTCACAACTACATCCATTTGCATCTGTAATTGTAACACTATAAATATCAGCTTCCAAATCATCGTTCATAGGATCAATGGTTCCGTCTGACCATTCAAAAGTGTAAGGTGCTACCCCACCCAATCCTTGTGCAGCTAGGATTCCGTCTACAGGATTGTCACTCACAGGATCATATTTGAATAAGATATTACAAATCAAGTCTTCTGGAGCAATTACTTCATAAGTAGCTGTATTACTACAACCATCTTGATCGGTCACTGTAACAGTATAAGTTCCCGCACCAACAACCATTTGATCTTCAGTTGCTGGCAGACCATTTGACCATTCATAAGTTAGATTGCAGCCATCGCCAGTCATCACATTATTCATTACCTTGACTTCTGCTAATTGCAATCTTGCGCAATCTTGTAACATAATACGCACATAACGAGCAGACTCACTAAGCGTCACCGTTTCTGGAGCTGCAGCAGGACCTGTGACAAAATAACTAGTAACATTTGGATCCGCATTTAAGGATGCTAAATCTCCTGACATTGGATTTTCAGAAACCAAGACATAGTAATTAGATAAAAATTGTTGACAACAATCTGTACGTCCCCAAATTTCAATATCTGTAAAAGACTGAACACTTCCTAAATCAACTTCCCACCAAGCTTCACATTCCCAATTGGTTCCTGAAACTGAAAGATCTTGATACCATTCTCCATTTGTGTTTCCATCAACTGCATTGGATGCACTACCATCTCCTGCACTTGATTGCGTTGCAGGTTGGTTTAACGCTAAATTAGTTGCACCACTTCCGCCTCCACAAAATGCACTGATTTCTATAGAGCCATCCAAATATCCGAAGCAACTTGGAGGTGTAATCCTATCTAACTGTATAATTACATCATCACATTCTCCTTCACATCCATCAATTGCAGTGAAAATACACTCACAAGTTTCCGTATCAAATTTATCAGTTGTGCACTCATCTCCATCGTCACAAGTTGGTGGATTATAAACATGAATACAGGAACACGTTGTCGCATCGTAACTATCATCAGTTGCACAATCACCATCGTCACAATCTAGTGGAAGATTTGGATCAAGGGAATTAATACAACTACAAGTTACTGAATCATAAGTGTCAATTGTGGTACAATCATTATCATCACAGTTCGGTGGTGGAATTTGCGTGTAGACACATTCGCAAGTATTGGCATCATACGTATCTGTTGTGTTACAATTTCCATCATCGCAGTTTGGTGGTGTGATAGGTGTATAAACACATTCACAAGTACTCGTGTCATATGCATCTTGTGTGCTACAATCTCCATCATCACAATTGAGTGGTGGAATTGGTGTATTGATACATTGACAAGTTGCTGGATCGTAGGTATCCACTGTATTACAATTGCCATCATCACAAGAATCTGGTGCTTCGGAAGCAGTCACCAAAATAGCTGCTACATGAAAACATCCATTTTGATCTGTGACTGTTACAGCGTAAGTTCCAGCTCCAAGACCCGTTTGATCTTTTACTGCTGGAAGTCCATTTGACCAATTATAAATAAAGGTACAATCTCCAGGACCATTGGCATTTAACACTTTTACTTCAGCTATTTCTAATCGAGCACATTGTGACAACATTATTCGTACATATCTTCCTGAGCTTAAACTAGTGATTGATTCTGGTGCAGCAGCTGGACCAGCAATAAACGCACTACTGACTCCAGAGGTGCTTAATAAGGTTGTCAAATCATTTGAGCCGAATGGATTATCAGAAACTAAAACATAATAATTGGATAAGAAATCTTGATTCGCATCGGTTCTTCCCCACACTTCAATGGTATTGAAAGACTGAACACTTCCCAAGTCAACTTCCCACCAAGCTTCACATTCCCATCCAGTTCCGGTGACCGAATTATCAGCATAAAAGTTTCCGCTAGTATTTCCATCTACTGCATTTGAAGCAACACCTTGATCCGTTGAAGATTGAGTAGCTGGTTGACCCAATGCTAGATTGGTTCCACTACCACTCATTGGTGGATTAATACATGGAACGGTTATATCAATTGATCCATCCATCGCGCTATCACAACTAGCATTCACCGCAGAAAATGAAATGATAAAATCATCGCAATCCATACAGCCATCGATTTCTGTAAAAATACATTCGCAGGTTTCCATATCAAATTTATCGGTTGTGCATTCATCTCCATCATCACAAGTTGGTGGATTGTAAATGTGGATACAAGAACACGTTGTCGCATCATAACTATCATCTGTTGCACAATCACCATCATCACAATCTAATGGAAGATTTGGATCTGGAGTATTGACGCACATACAATTGACAGCATCGTAACTATCGATTGTTGCACAATTATTATCATCGCAATTGGGTGGTGGATTCATTTCATTGACACAATTACAAGAACCATTATCGTAGTAATCTGTTGTGTTGCAATCATTATCATCACAATTTGGTGGCGGAATTTGAGTATAGACACATTCGCAAATATTTGCATCATAAGTATCTGTTGTGTTACAATTTCCATCATCGCAGGTCGGCGGTGATATCATTTCATTGACGCAGTTACAAGTTGAACTATCATATGAATCTGCTGTATTACAATCTCCATCATCACAATTCGGTGGCGGAATTTGCGTGTAAACACATTCACAAATATTTGCATCATATGTATCTGTGGTGTTACAATTTCCATCATCACATGAATTTGGAGTTATTGGCGTAAACTCACACATACAGGTGAACGTGTTGTATGTATCTGTTGTATTGCAATCATTGTCATCGCAATTAGGTGGTGGAATTGGGGTATAAACACATTCACAAATTGCTTCATCATACGTATCTGTTGTGTTACAATCCGAATCATCACAAGTTGGTGGAGGAATTACAGTATATTCACATTCGCAAGTATCCTCATTAAATGTATCTGTCGTGTTACAATTACCATCATCGCAATTAACCGGAGGCAATGGTGCATTTATACATTCGCAAATTGCCTCATTATAATAATCATTTGTCGTACAGTCGCCATCATCGCAATCTGGAGGAGGAATAACTGTATTGATACATTCACAATTGACGTTGTCATAACTATCGACTGTATTGCAATTGTTATCATCACAATCAGGTGGTGTAATCGGTTCATTGACACACGAACAAGTAATAGCATTATAACTATCTAAAGTATTACAATCGTTGTCATCGCAATTAGGTGGTGGAATTGGAGTGTAAACGCATTCACAAATTGATTCGTCATAACTATCTGTCGTATTACAATCGTCATCATCACAAACCGTTGGTGTAACCGGTGTGTTTTCACACAAACATGTTGTTGAATTATAAGTATCTGTTGTCAGACAATTGTTATCATCACAATCTAATGGAAGATTTGGATCTGGTGTAAAGACACATTCACAGGTTGTAGAATCATATGTATCTATTGTACTACAATCATTATCATCACAAACTAAAGGAAGATTCGGATCTAGTGTGTTTATACATTCGCAGGTTATTGGATCATAAGTATCAATCGTGTTGCAATCATTATCATCGCAATCAGGTGGAGTGATTGGTGTGGATACGCATTCGCAATTCACATCATCAAAAACATCTAAAGTACTGCAATCACTATCATCACAAAAGTCGGGAGGCAGTGGTTCATTGACACATTCGCAACTTGTAAAATCATAACTATCGATCGTTGAGCATTGCTTGTCATCACAATTAGGAGTCGGTTCAGCAGTATAAACACAACTACAGGTTGCTACATCAAAAAGCCCAGAATATTTGACACCATCATTGGCATCACAATATCCCTCACAAGATGGTTCTTGAGGTGTTAAAACATTACTTGAATAATCTGCAAAATCATCTGATGCAAACCACCATGTATTTATAGTGTTGAAATTTCCGTAAACTTCTTGAGCCATAGAAGACACAAATTCGCCAGTCCATCTGTGACAAGGAGGTAGACAACCATTGGTACCGTCTTTAGGTTCTGTTGTATTGCTGTTTTCAGTCAACAACGTGTCGTCATAGTAGATTTTTTGAATTCCCAATGCTGGACGAACGGTTTCAACTAAAAATCCATCATCATTAAATTCCGCATCATAAACCGGAAAATGATAAACACCTTGAAAGAAATTTGCCGACAAAGTAATATCAGAAAGGGGCAGTGGATTTCCATTGGCATCATTTCCATCCCATAGAATACAAATCTCATAAGGATATATTGGATCTTCAGGATTCGGAGATAAATCTGCTTCTGTAATTTGGTAAACGAATCTCACTTCCGGAGGGCCGTCGTATACTCCATTTCCATTTGCACCTTCAATAGTAATTTCTATTTGACCTGGTTTGGTTGCTGCAAAATTGACACAAATATTATCGCCACAACCTGTTAGTAAATCATCTTTGGGTTTGTACATTCCAAATTCTGTTTCAGGACAAATCGCTTCATCTGGTTCATTTAAGAAAATTGGTAGGACTGCATTTCCTAAATTATCATCGGGTACAGATTGTCGATCAGTCATGAGATTTCCAGATTCATTGGGCCCAGTTGTATTAAAAGATACGTTGAATGAACCAGCTCTAAAACCGGAGCGTTGATCATCCATTGTTTGGCCTTCTCTTGTGTTCGTTCCAGAATTGAAATCCAATTTTGTTACATAACCTTCTAAAGAGCAAACATAAAATGAGCCATTAAAAGCACGATCAAAAGAACCTGCGCCATCTCTTTTAATTCCGATTCCCCAATTGTTGGACCAGACACGACCAGACAATCCAGTGTTTGAACAATCTGCTACCGTAATATCGAAGTATTCAATATAAAAACCTGAAAAAGGAGTATCGGTATCGTAAGTAGGATCTGTACTGAAAAATTCGATGTAATAATCACCAGTTAGCGTTGCTCCACAAGCTGCGAGATCTAAAGTAAAAGCTCCATAACCTCCTGCGTTTCCAAGTTGTGTAGGACCTGCATCTACTTCCGCTCTTGTAAGGATGTTGGCGTTGGTACTATTTAGAGATTGCCAATTACCGCCCATAAACATGGTGTTTCCGAAACAACCAACAGGTGTTCCAGAAGGGTCGACAATTCGAAATAGTAAATCTTCGTATGCATCTGTTGCTCCAAAATCTCTATCTGTCTTAGGAATACTAAATCCGAGGTAAACAGTTTCGCACGTAGACTGAATGTTAAAATGAAGTTTAGAAGGAGAATTCAGCCAACCAAATTGACCGTAATCACCTCCGCTGGCTCCTGTGTTACCAGCACCAATATAAAGTGCTGCCTCATCTAAAGGTGAAGGAGCAAAGGAAGGAGTTCCTTCTGCAAGTATCTTGTTTGATCCAAAAAGGAGTAACAAAAAAATAATAATTAAGGGGGATTTTTTTTGATTTAGCGTACATAGATACCCTAAACCTGCTAGTGTAGGTAGATTCATAATTGTGGGATGTTATTGTTAAAAAACTAACTTAATATGTTCTCTTACTAAGTAGATTCACATCTAAGATATAAAGATTGGTTGATATATGAATATTTACTTAGTTAATTTCTTTTCTTATTAACAAAATTTAGGCGTAAATAAACATAAAAAAAGAGCTGTTGAAATTAATCAACAACTCTTTTCTTTAGTAAGCTTTAGCTATAAATAGTTACCTAAATTAGTAGGTTTTAGCAATTACAAATTGTTTGCTTTGACGCTTTCTTTTAGATGAATT
The DNA here is from genome assembly GCA_937941765.1 of uncultured Saprospiraceae bacterium. GTDB lineage: Bacteria > Bacteroidota > Bacteroidia > Chitinophagales > Saprospiraceae > CALDGQ01. Next base: position 19,627 of record CALDGQ010000066.1, on the reverse strand, counting down.
AATACTAACCGTAAACATTCCATTTCTGAAATCATTTAAGTCAATTTTAATTATTTCTTGATCCAAGTCATCAGTTTGATAAGAGAATTTAGTCTCACCAAAGATATTTGAAATATCAATTGTTACATCCAATCCTTCAAATTCTTTAAGGTTTAAGAATAATTCATCTGTTGCTGGATTTGGATAAGCAGTAAAGTCGCCAGTAGTTTGTTTTCCTAAGAATATAGGATTTGCAAATTCTGAATCTTCATCAATAAGCGGTAATGCTCCCTTTATGTTGATAGTATAATCTTCGACTTCTCCATAATTAATACTACCACAAGGTAACAAATCATCAACTGGTGACATCACAATTCTAACACGGTGGTGCCCATTTACAGTATTAGAAGGAACTGAAATACTAGTAGATACAGACCCTATTCCTGAAACAGTTGCAGCATCTTCATTTAAATCGTTAAAATCGAAATCATTATTCCAATCAACATATACTGCCCAATATTGTAGTACTGGACTTGAAGAATACCCTGGACTTAATTCAATTGAAACATTGGAACCAGCTGTACTATGGACAATAGTACTGGTATAGTCACCATAACCATTGTCATTTCCAGATACATTCAAGTTGGTTCCTAATTGAATTTTATCTATCCATTCGTAATCAATTGTCAATCCATAAGACTCACAATATCCTTCTGTATCACCGACTACTATTACTTCTTCGATGTTACAAATGGCAGACCAACTACTAGAGAAGGTTTCAATATCAACCAAGTATTCACCATCAGGTAAGTTTGAGTATATTTCTGTCAAATCGCAATCATTGTTACAAATTCCAACTAAACCACCATCCATGTCATAAACTTTGATGTAGTTAATTGGATTATTAACATTATCAATAACAATTGAATTACCAATTACTTGTATGGTCACATCACAAGTTTCAGAAGGTCCTGTTGATGTTTCACAATCATCTGCAATTCCATTTTCATTGACATCTAAAAGATCATCATAACCTGGACATTGATCTTCTGCATCACAAACTCCATCTTGATCCTCATCTGCAAATTCTCCAAGACAATTACAATCTTCATCATATACATCATTAGTTGTACAGTTGTCCATATCATCACATGAAGCTCCAACTGTGCACTCGTTGTTGTTTTCACAACCATCAGGGGTTCCATTTTCATTGACATCTAACGTATCATCATAACCTGGACATTCATCTTCAACATCGCATACACCATCACCGTCTTCATCAGCAAATGTTCCAGCACAATTACAATCTACATCATATACATCATCAGTTGTACATGCATCCAAATCATCACAATAAGCTCCTTCCGTACAGGTTGGTCCACTAGGACCTCCTTCACAACATCCATAAACTTCAACTTCTGCAATTGCTAAAAATGCGGTGCCTTGTAATTGTATTCTTACATACTTACCAGTACCGTTTACTTGAATGATAGTTGGTGTTCCAGCAATACCAGTATGTTCAAAAGCAGTCACTCCAGGATCGCCATAAGATGGATTTGGACTATCTGAAATAAGCACCCAGAAATTAGAGAAGTGATCTTCATTACCATCTGTTCTGTTGTAGATGTAAATTTCATCGATATTACAATTGTCTTGCAATTCAACTTCCCACCAAGGTTGGTGTGTCCAGTTGGTTAATGTAACACTGTTAGTTGACCAGAAGTTTCCGTCTGTATTCCCATCATTTCCTCTGCTTGCTTCTGCTCCAATTTGAGTACTAGATTGCGTTGCTGGTTGATTAAGTGCAAGGTTTGTTGGATTTTCACAATTCCCACCACCGATGGTAGGTTCTGGTTCGGTCAACACATGATCCGTTTCACAAGTACATCCGTTTGCATCCGTTATCGTAACTTGATAATCACCTGCACTTAGATTGTATAAAATTGCTTCATCTCCTCCATTATTCCAATTAAATTCAAAAGGTCCGGTTCCTCCATCAACCCATGCTCCTAACACTCCGTTGCTCCCTCCGTATTCACTAATTGGGCTTTTTTCAACCATATAACAAGTCATCGGTGCAGAATCTTCGATTGTGATTTCCAAACTTTCGTCACAACCTGTGTCTTCATTTGTTACTGTAACAGAATAGGTACCTACAGCCAATCCGCTTTGATCTTGAGTTGATGGCAAGCCATCTGACCAGTCATAAGTAAAATTACATCCTCCACTACCTACAACAGATTTTCCAAATACTTTCACTTCGGCTAATTGCAATAAATGGTTACCGTTTAACATTACACGCACATATCTTCCTGTTGAGAATACATCCGTACTTTCTGGAGTTGCTCCAGGTCCTGCAAAATAATAATTACTAACACCTGAAGTATTTAGAAGTGTCGTGACATTTCCAGCAGGGAAAGGATTATCAGAAACGAAAACATAATAATCAGAAAGGAAGTCTTGACAACAATCGGTACGTCCCCAAATTTCGATATAATCAATAGAGTGAATACTACCAAGATCTACTTGCCACCAAGGTTGTACCGACCAATTAGTACCAGATACTGAGTTTGCTTGATACCAACCACCGTTTGTATTCCCGTCAACAGCAAGACCTGCAACTGCACCATTCCAAGTGCTGGATTGTGTAGCGGATCTATTTACAGCAAGGTTGATCACTTCAACATTTCCACCTCCACCAAAGCAAGGTACATCTATATCAATAGCTCCATCACTATCTCCATAACAAGATGGTTCCACAATTTCTTCTACAACAATTTTCAGAGGATCGCATTCTCCACAATTTGCAATTGGTGCGTTCACACATTCACAAGATGCAGTATCAAATAAATCTTCTGTACATTCATCCTGGTCATCACAACTTGGTATGTCTATTGGTTCATTAACACAAGTACAATTTGATGAATCGTAGCTATCTATTGTTGTGCAATCATTGTCATCACAACTTGGTGGTGTAATTGGTGTGTTTTCACATTCACAAGTTACCGTGTTATATACATCTTCTGTTGTACAATCCATATCATCACATGAGCCTGGTTCGATTGGATTGTTTTCACATTCGCAAGTCATTGTATTATAAACATCAGCTGTGTTGCAATCATTGTCGTCACAATTTGGCGTTTCGATTGGTTTATTGACGCAAACACATTCTTCAACATCATAAGTATCTTCTGTTGTACAATCGTTATCATCACAACTCGGTGGTGTAATTGGCGTATACTCACATTCGCAAGTTGTCGTATTGTACACGTCCTCTGTTGTACAATCTTCGTCATCACAACTTGGTGGCGTGATTGGTGTGTTCTCACACTCACAAGTTTCCGTATTGTAAACATCTTCTGTTGTACAATCTTCATCATCACATGAACCTGGCTCGATTGGATTGTTTTCACATTCACAAGTAACCGTATTATATACATCTGCTGTATTACAATCTTCGTCATCACAACTTGGTGGCGTGATTGGTGTGTTCTCACACTCACAAGTTTCCGTATTGTAAACATCTTCTGTTGTACAATCTTCATCATCACAATTTGGCGGTGTGATTGGTGTGTACTCACATTCACAGATAGTCGTATTGTACACGTCTTCTGTTGTACAATCTTCATCATCACAACTTGGTGGCGTAATTGGTGTATGCTCACACTCACAGGTCATCGTATTGTATACATCTTCTGTTGTGCAATCTTCATCATCACAATTTGGCGGCGTGATTGGTGTGTTCTCACACTCACAAGTTTCCGTATTATATACATCTTCTGTTGTACAATCCATATCATCACACGATCCTGGTTCGATTGGATTATTCTCACATTCACAGGTAACTGTATTATATACGTCGGCTGTGTTGCAATCATTGTCATCGCAACTTGGTGCTTCACATGTTTCAACTGTAATCGTTTGTGTATGTACTGTTTCATTTCCACAAGCATCTGTTGCTGTCCAAGTTCTAATAATATCATATCCGCCTAAGCAGCCGCCTCCTGTGAATTCTTCTATAAATCCTACTGTCGATTCACTACATTCGTCTGAAGCAGTTACTGTCATTGGTGGAAATTCTTCAACTTCATCACACGCAATTACTAAATCTGCAGGTGTTGCACTTAGTACGGGGCCAGTTGTATCATAAATAATATAGCTCTCTTGGCAAGTATGCAATATTTCATCTTCTGATATAACACCATCTCCATCCCCATCAATTCCAACATAATATACTCGTGTTAAAGATAATGGTACTACTTCATTGCATATGGTACTTGAAGTAAAGTCATTATTCCCAAAAAGCAAATCGCATCCCACTGGTAGGTCCGCAAATATTATTGAAATATCTGTTTCTGCTGCTGGAACTACTTCGACTCCACATCCTTCTAATATTTCTGTTTCTAATTGTGGATCAATACAGTTTGGTGTTGGTACTGGAGTATAAACACAATCACATACTGCTTCGTCGAATGTATCAATTGTAGCACAATTACCATCATCACAAACAGGTGGCTCACAAGTTTCAACAGTTATGATTTGCTGGTGAATAGATTCATTTCCACAAACATCTGTTGCGGTCCATGTTCTTTCAATTGTATAAGATTCTATACAAGCGGGTTCGTTTACCACTTCATCAAAAACAATCATTACATTTGGATCACAATCATCTACGATTGGATTAAACGAATCTGGTTCATCTCCACAAACTACAGTAATATCTGCTGGAGCATTTGTAAAAAATGGATCTGTTGAATCAACAACTACAAATACCTGCTCACATTCTTGAAGTATTTCTCCATCATCAATTGTTCCATTTCCATTTGCATCATTTGCCAAAGTGTATATTCTTGTCAATTGCAATGGTACGGCAGCACTACATAATTCTCCTGTAGAAAAATCATTTACTTCAAATATTAATTCACAGTCAGTTGGTAAATTTTCTAACACTTCTTCTGCAGTTGCGAATGGTGCTGGAATATCTGCTATACTACAACCTTCAACTACTTGTGTATCCTGAGAATAGATGCATGTCGGTGTTGCTATAGGTGTATTGACACAATTACAAATTGCTGCATCAAAAGAATCCGTTGTTGTACAATCATTATCATCACAAGTTGGAGGTTCACAAGCTTCCACTGTTATAATTTGAACATGTTCCAATTCATTACCACAAGCATCTGTTGCGGTCCAAGTTCTTTCTATTGTGTAGGATTCGATACAAGTTGGCAACATAATGACATCCAAATATAGAACAACTGGTGCTTCATCACATGCATCTAATGCAATTGGCAAAACACTTGGTTCTGTATCATCAAGACAAGCAATCGTTATATCTGCTGGTGTAACTTCAAATGTAGGGGCTGTTGTATCTATTACAACAAATACCTGCTCACATTCTTGAAGTATTTCTCCATCATCAATTGTTCCATTTCCATTTGCATCATTTGCCAAGGTGTATATTCTTGTCAATTGCAATGGCACTACAGCACTACATAATTCTCCTGTAGAAAAGTCATTGACTTCAAATATTAATTCACAATCGGTTGGTAAATTTTCTAACACTTCTTCTGCAGTTGCAAATGGTGCTGGAATATCTGCTATACTACAACCTTCAACTACTTGTGTATCCTGGGAATAGATGCATGTCGGTGTTGCAATAGGTGTATTGACACAATTACAAATTGCTGCATCATAACTATCAATCGTTGTACAATCCTGATCATCACAACTTGGAGCCTCTATAGGTGTAAAAATGCACTCACACAATGCTAAATCAAATACATCTTCAGTATTACAATCATTGTCATCACATACAATCGGCTGACAACAATCATCAGTAACCGTAAAAGTAAGATCATCACATATAATACATTGATATCCTTGATCAACTGAAGTATCGTAACAATAAGAATAGGTATAAGTATCTCCAGCAATTGCATCTACTGGAATTTCTGCGCTTGTCACAATACCTCCTTCAGGAGAAGACCAAACTCCTCCGGTTTGAGACACAGGTTCAAAAGTTAAAAGGTTAATTGAACTTGGCAAGTCTGCAGTACAGACTGAATTAGCAGGTGTTAGTTCTATTGTTGGAGGTTCTATTATTTCAACATCTACAACAGAAACAGGTCCATTGCCAGGTCGACAAATAGTAATAGCATATTGATCAACACCAGGAGGTGCAACAATACAAAGATCAGTAAAATTAGCTGCATCTAGAGAACCTAAATTTTCCCAAGTGCCCGGATTGTTAGGATCTTCTTGAAAGATACAAGTATTTCCAAGTGCAGAACCACAACCTTGTCTTGGGGAGAAACAAAACTGAGCACCACATCCATCTTGCCCTCCATCTAAGTTGGTAAATATGAAAGTTCCACATCCGCTATCAGTATCTTCGTTTCCAGAATTTCCAATACAGAAATCATTGTTTGCTGAATTAACCCCGTTGACATCAATCAATAAGTAAACAGGTAGGCCATTGACAATTTGTTCGCCTGGCGCAGCATAGCTTGGTTCATCATTGTTATTATTTGGACAATCCACTATTTGACCAAAAACGTTCATTGATGCAAAAAATAGAGAAAGGAATAAAAATTGAGCCTTAAAGCTCAAAATAATAGCAGAACAATATTGTAATTGTTTGAAGTTCATTTTCGTAAGTTTTTGAAAAATTGTTAAAAAAGAAAATGGGACTTCGGTAAATGGGAAAAAGTTGGTGGGGTGTGTTTATGATATATATAGGGAGGTTTTACAAAGATAAAAAGGATATAGAATATATTAAGGGTAATTAACAAAATACAATTTAGATGCTGCATAAAAACATCAAAAACACAACATTAGCTAAGAAAATAACTGTACTCAGTAGAAAAATTAGAGTTTTATCCGCTTCATTCGATCCAATTCACGTTTATTATCCTTTTCTTTTATGGATGCACGCTTGTCATAAGCCTTTTTCCCTTGAGCAAGGGCGATGGTAAGTTTGGCAAATCCTCTTTCGCTAATGAATAACTTATATGGAACAATGGTCATTCCTTTTTCTTTCACCTTTCTGAGGAGCTTTCTTAATTCTGTCTTTTGAAGTAACAGTTTTCTAGTTCTTTTGGGTTCATGGTTATTAATATTGCCAAATTTATACTCAGCAATATTCATATTATTGATAAAAAGTTCTCCATTTTTAAAAAAGCAATATGCTTCTTTTAGATTGGCGTTACCAGCTCTTATTGATTTAATTTCTGTTCCAGTTAGAATAATGCCTGCATCATGTTCTGCAATAAATTGATATTCGAATTTCGCTTTACGATTCGTGATTTCAATTTTTCGGTTATCTGCTTTCTTCTTCTTTGCCATAATTATTGTACTCTTTCAAACTTCAAAGTCATCTCAATTGGTTGATCGTCTCTTTTCCCACTGACTAGTGCTTCCATATTGTTAGAAGATTTAAATTTATAGGAAATTGTATTTGGAAAATCGTGTCCTTTATTCTGAAAAGTTATTTCGTTTTCGTTGCAATTAATCATTTTAAAGTCAATTATCTTTCCACCATTTTGGTCAAAAACTTTTGCTTTGTAAATAACGTCATCACCGACTTTTTCGATAGTTATATGCTCTTTCTTATTTCCTTCTCCGGAATAGACCATACCTCTAAAAGGATAAGTTTCTGAAGGCAACCATTCTTCAAATTCTTGTGCATTGTTCACTCTCCATTTACCTGTCAATTTTTGAATATTGACCAGGGGATCGATAGCACTAGAATCTGATGCACAGCTACTACAAATTAAGAGCATCACAAAAAGAATAACTCCTGATTTATAACTGAGTATTTGATTAAAAAGTTTCAATTATAATTTTTCTAAAATGAAATTGGTCATAGCGGTATATAGATGATGACGAGTATTGCCACCATAGATACCATGGTTTCTGTTTGGATAAAAGTAGGTATCAAACTGTTTGCCAGAAGCAATTAAAGCATTCGCCATTTCAACTGTATTTTGCCAATGGACATTGTCATCTCCCATACCATGTACTAACAAATAATTTCCTTCCAAACCATCTGTAAAATTGACCGGAGAATTATCTTTATACCCATTTGGGTTTTCTTCCTCTGTTCTCATGTACCGTTCCGTGTACACTGTGTCATACCATTTCCAATTAGCAACCGGTGCAACAGCAATTGCTGATTTAAAAACATCTGCTCCTTTAAAGATGCATAGACTTGACATATAACCTCCATAACTCCATCCAAAAATTCCAATACGATCCTTATCAGCATAATCCAAACTACCTAAATATTTCGCAGCAGCAATTTGGTCTTCTGTTTCGTATTTCCCTAATTCTTTGTAAGTCATTTTCTTAAACTCTTGTCCACGAGCACCAGTTCCACGATTATCGACACTAGCAACGATGTATCCTTTCTGTGCCAACATTTGAAACCAGATTCCATTAAAGCCATCCCAATTATCTTTGACGGTCTGGCTACCAGGGCCACCATATACATACATAAAGACAGGATATTTTTTCCCTTTCTTCATATTTGGTGGTTTGATCATCCATCCATTTAATTTAGTTCCATCGGCTGCATTGCAGGTAAAAAATTCTTTATCAGAAATTCCATAATCTTTTTTCTTATTCTTGAGATCTGCATTGTCTTCTATCATTCTCACCTTAGAACCATCATTTTTATAAACAATATAATTACCAGGTGTTGCAACACTAGAATGGGCGTTGACGAAATAATCAAAAGTACTACTAAAGTCTCCTCGATTGGTTCCAGCATCTTTCGACATCATGGTTTTCTTTTTCCCACTAAGTGCAACAGAATAAACTTCTCTTTGCATTGGAGATTCTTCAGCTGCCTGGTAATAAATTCTATCTCGTTCCTTATCATACCCATAAAATGCAGTTACGTCGTATTTTCCTTTTGTAATTTGGCGAACTTTTTTTCCTTTTACATTATAAAGGTAAATGTGGTTATAGCCATCCACTTCACTTGTCCAAATAAATTCTTTCCCATTGTCCAAAAAGGTAAGGTCATCGGTGATATCAATGTAATATGGATTTTCTTCTTTTAATATAACAGCAGATTTACCAGACTTAGCATTCGTCATTAGTAACTCCAATTTGTTTTGGTGACGATTCATTTTGTAGATGCAAAGAATCTCTGGATTTTTGGTCCATTTGATTCTTGGGAAATAAGTATCTTTTGAAACACCTGTTTGCGCACCAATTACTTTTCCAGAATTGATATCGTATAAATGTACAGTTACTGTTGAATTGGTTTCTCCAACTTTAGGATATTTGAATGTTTCATATTCAGGATATAAGCCAGCATTAAAAAGTGTCATGGTAAATTCTTTTACTTCCGACTCATCAAAACGCATAAAAGCAATTCTTTGACCATCAGGTGACCATTGAAATGCACGAGCTAAAGAAAATTCTTCTTCATATACCCAATCAGTAGCACCGTTAATTATATTGTTAGATTTACCATCATTGGTGATCCGAATTTCTTTATTGGTGGTCAAATCTTTGTAATACATATCATTACCTCTGACAAATGCTACTTTGGTTGCATCGGGAGAAAAAGTTGCATATCGTTGTTTGCCATCAGTCGAAACTGGGGTCATTGTTTTTTTATCTCGATCAAAAACATAAAAGTTGGCTCTTGAAGAACGGCGATAGATTTGTTCTCGTTCTGTTTCGATTAATAACTTTGTTTCATCTTTAGAAAATTCGTACGCAGAAAATTCACCATCGAAACCATCTTTTGCAATATATTTATCTCCGTTAAAAATATTCCTCGACAACTTCCCTGTTGTCAAATCATATTGATTGATGTCTTTCTCCTCCAATCTCGTATAATGCTTCCCATCATTTTGAAAATTAAATCCAGGAACAGACTTTGGATAAAAAGTATAATCTTTCCAGATGTCATCGATTGTTATTTCTTTTTGTGCAAAAATGGAATTCACTAAAAGAAAAGTGAGGATTGTGAATAATGATTTTTTCATTCTAAAACGTACTTTAATTTGTATAAACTGATGTCGAAAATAGACATTTATTAGCTTAGTTAACCTTTAAAAATGGAATAATCGTATGGTTAACCCTTAATTTTTGGTAAATTTAATTGCAATATTTTGGACGATCAATTAGTTATTTAGTTACCAATTCCAAATTTCAATGATTCGTTGCTTTCCGCTTATATTTTTGATTTGTTTTCTTTCCATTTTTTCATGTAAACAAAAGGAAGAAATAATAACCAATGAACATACCAATGTCATTGTAGATGACAACACTGCACCGCCTTACAATGAAATCACAACGATTCAAATTCAAAATTATATAAACAAACTTTTTATTGATCTCATCGGTCGAGAACCTTTGAATCAAGAAATGGAAGACATCACTTTTATATTTAAGGAAAATCAATTGTCAGATGAAATTAGACAATCGGTTATTGATGATTTGCAAAACGCTAGCGATTATTTCCAACGTTTGCATAGAGATTTTACTATACGATATATTGGTGGTGCGGACTCGATTTATATTGCTGAAGAAATTGCGCAACAAGAATTAGAACGAGATAATGCTTTTGCTGGAGGCAACTTACCACTTGGGCAATACAAGCAATACGAAATTGATAAATTAGAATTGCTCCAAAACTTATTGCCTGATTTTCAAGCTGGCATTATTACGATCAACGAATACATGCAACGTATTGCTTTTAATTTGGTGTATGATGAAATTAATATGGGTTCTGAAAACTTTGTCCTGAGTTGTTTTGAAAATTTCTTCAAAAGATTCCCTACTGACACAGAACTTAACAATGCAGTTACAATGGTAGATGGATTTCCAAGTCAACTATTATTACAAGATGGAATCAACAAATTGGATTTTATAATAATCATGACAACAAGTCCCGGTTTTTATGAAGGATTAACTTTTGATATTTATAATCAATTGCTAGCACGAAATCCTAATTCTGAAGAGATGGTTGAAAACACATCCCTATTTATAGAAGGTAGTAATTTTCAAAACATTCAAAGTAAGGTGATGAAAACTGATGAATATGCTGGATTCTAAAAATGAATAAAATGAGAAACGATTTATTGTACAGTCTGATACTCGTTTTTACAATCACATTATTTGGTTGTGGAAAAGAAACGACATTGACTACCAACCCCGTTGTCGACAATTATATTTATGATGTAAACGGTGAAATTATTTACCAATCTTCCCTTCAAAAAAACAAACAAAAAACACCAGCTCAATACATTTCAATTTTATATGCTAATTTATTTCAGACCAGCATTCCGGTTGATGTATTAGGTGTGTTAGGTGAAGTAAGAGTAGCTTTGGGAGATAAACAAATGGCGAACGAATTAATCTTAAACGGGTTTGTTCATGAACCAAATGTGTTGATCGTTTCCAATAATGAAATGCGTAATAATGTGGATGAATTTATTGATGAAACATACCTACGATTTTTTCTGCGAGCACCAACAGCTTATGAAAAATTTGAACTGAAGAAAATAATCGAAGAAGATCTTGACCTCACTCCTGAATTAATATATCAAGGATTTGCATTATCAAATGAATATCAATTCTATTAAAATATGAAGCGACGTAAATTTATAAAAACGGCTGCCACTGGAATAGTTGCACCTTACATTTTACCAAGTGGTCGACTATTTGCTGCTTCGGGAACTCGTATTGCCAATCATGTTGTGTTTGTATTGTTTGGAGGCGGTATTAGAAATCAAGAATCTGTATCTCAACAATATCTAGCCAATCAAGGATTAGCTACAGAAGGAAACATAATGCCAAACATATTGGAAGGTGCAATTCCTACATCCAATTTGGTTTTCGATCCTTGGACTCCTGCCATTAGCAATCCTTTGTCAAAACAAGGAACGCTTTTCAAAGAAGTTAGATATGTCAGTGGACCGACTGGACATTACAATGGTACTACTGTTGCAATGACAGGAAATTATACAGAGACTGGAATCAATTTGGTAACCAATCCAGAATTCCCAACTATTTTTGAATATTATCGCAAACATTCTGATCCAGCAAAAGCAGCTATTAATTCTTGGTGGTTATCAGAAGGACTAGGACCGTTTCCGTCTTTGAACTATAGCCGACACCCACTTTATGGTGCACAATATGGGGCGAATTATTTAAGACCTGCAAGTATTATTGGACAAGCTGGATATGAACAATTTGGCAATGCAGAAACTTATCAACCAGATGATGTTCAAAGAATTTTAAAAGTAAAATCATTGTTGGATAAAAATTTCCATAAAGATGCAAATGACCTTCCAGGCATTCAGAACACGCCAGAAGATCGTGAACGGATTAAAAACTTTCTATTACAAGAATTAGAAGATGCAGTCAATAACAATTATGATGTGGCGACACCAACAAATACTTATGATGGATTGACAGGAGATTTATTGAACATTTCCAGTGCTTGGCATGTGTTACGAGAATTCCAACCGGAGTTGACAGTAATCAATACGGTCAATACAGATATTTGTCATGATTTATTTAGTTTATCGTTAGACTATTTACATCGTGCCGATTTCGGGATTGGTTGGTTATGGAATAATATTCAGAATCATCCTGTGCTGGCGAATGATACGATTATGATTTGTATGCCGGAGCATGGAAGAAATTTGGAACAAAATACATTGACCGATGCAAATGGATTTGGTGCATACGACCATACTGGAACAGATAATGCAAGACGCGTATTTACTTTGGTTGTGGGTCCTCCTGATAAAGTGGTACAAGATCAATCATTAGGAAGTCCAAATAATCCGGTTGCAGAATCTATTGATGCCGTACCGACGATTGCAAAGATACTTGGTTTTGATGATCAAATTCCTGCAGGCATGTTACCTGGTAGATTTTTAAATGAAGCATTTATTTAAAATTGAATCATGAAAATTAATTGTTGGATTTTATTGGTTTTTATTATTTGTGGTTGTGGAAACGAAACCATAGAAAATGATTTACCAATTCCTGATCCTGAATTTAATCCATACACAGATATTGATTATACAGGTGATGAAGTAGCAGACACTCCAATCGAGCCTGCAATTTTTCTAGGATTACATAACAATATATTTTCAAACAGTTGCAACCAGCCTGCTTGTCACGATGGATCATTCGAGCCTGATTTCAGGACAGTACAAAGTGCTTATGCTTCATTGGTTAATCATCCAATTACAAAAAACTATCCAACCAACCCATTGCAATTTCGAGTAAAGCCCGGTTCTACAGAAGAGTCCATGTTATGGCATAGATTGACGATACACAATCCTCCTAACTTTGAGCGGATGCCATCTAGTGGAAATCCAATCCCACAAGAAGATCTCGATAACATTGAAGCCTGGATCATGGATGGGGCAAAAGATATATTTGATCAAGAACCCGTTCAGTCTAGTTTTCAACCTTGGTGGCGCGGCGTGATTGCATGGTTACCCGATAGTGGAAATTATAGGTTAGATACCATTCGCGAAAATGTAGTCAGTCCATTTTATGTACCATTGGATCAAGATGTAACAATGCGATTTTATTTTCAAGATATCAATGAAGAACTCGATACTATTTTCGGAAATAATTTGACTTACAATAAATTAAAATTGTCAACGAATGCTTTCGACTTTTCAGATGCTGTAGAATTAGATTTAAGTATTGAGGATCCGTTGACTACTAATTACTATTATAGTTCTATCCCATCAGCCGATCCTATTTTATATTATCATGAAGTGACCTTTAATTTAGCATCATTAGGGTTTGAAACTGGAGTTGTTTGGATGAGAACTTATGTTCAAGATGCAGATCATGAGGAACCTACTGAATTACCAACCTCCAAAACAGAATTTATTTATTTAGCACACTTTGCATTTTTTACAGACTAATGAAAATATTTTTAAAATACATACCGATAATTTGTATTCTAATTTTTGCATTAAGTTGTAAAAAGAAAACCACTATTATTGATTCAGATCCTTTAGATGATATTTCCGAAATTCCTGAAATTGAATTGTTAGAGGTCTCCCCATTAAGTGTTCTTCAATATGAAGATTCTATTTCATTTAAGATAAAATACTTGGATGGTAATGGAGATTTAGGCGAGCAAGATCCAGATATTAAATCTATTTTCTTAATTGACAATCGCGCTCCAAATGATTTGATTTTTGATTTTCATTTGTCTCCAAGAGCGCCTTTAGATTCGGAAATTGCTATTCAAGGAGAACTAGATGTCGTTTTGAATAATACTATTCTCATTGATGATGGATTGGGCGCTGAAACTGCGACCTTTTCAATTTACATAGTAGATCGTGCAGGCAATCAAAGTAATATACTTCAATCTCCAGAAATAACAATCAATCCGTAGTTTCAGAACGAAGATCTCGTCCGAAAATAAAATCCACTTTCTCCAATATGGTTAAAACTGTATTCTAAATTGATTAAGAAATTGTTGAAGAGAATAATATCTATTCCCGGACCTCCACCTGTAAGCAAAATGTTATTAAACGTGTTTGTTTCTTTGTAAGTAGGTTCATTCACATAACCAGCATCGAAGTTGGCTGCTAAAGATATCTGAACACTCATTTTTTTATATTGATATAATGGCATCCAATTTTCAAAATTAAAAGTCTTTTTATAAATCTGATATCGCAAAGAGGATTTCCAAAGTAAAAAATCCGTTCCATCTTGTACATACAATTCATATCCACGAATCGCATCATCCCAATATCCTAGACCAGTATTGTTGGCAAATGAAACTTGGTTGCGAATTAGATTCACTTTTGCTTTAAGACGAACTGCCGTAGTTAGTTTTTGAAGAATTGGGTAGTAATATTGAAATTCTGCAAATGTTGATAGATTGTTGAAATCATTAAAAATACCTAGTCCTTCTTTCTTAATATTCCATTCGAAAAAATATCCTTTTTCAGGATACAATTGAAAAACTCGCTTGTCAAATTTTAAATCATAGTCAATCATAAAAAAGCGAATCCCACTTTTGCCATCTCCAAAATAATCAGGATTTAAATTTTGAGTAAGATAATCGCTTCCTCGATTGTGATGAAATTCTATATTCCCAGAATGATATCCGAATAGAGCTGGTCGATAATTAAAACGTAATCCTGTTCTAAATCTTTTGAGAATTATTTCTTCATTTTCATTGCTACCAAAAACAGTTTTGTTGTTGATAGTAATATAGCCTGTTTCTTTTTTCTCAGAATAAAAAACAAAGATGGCAGCTCCAATTTTTTGGTTTTTGTCAAATGAAGGCAATGAGTATTGAGCTTCGACGGCACGAGTGTATCCCCATTGTAGAAATAATTTAAGTGCATCTCTATTACCGGTGAAGTTGATGTGAGCTAAACGCGCGCCATAGTTAACTCGTTTCAAATCTCGATTCTGCTCTTTCCACCAAACATTAAAATTACGATCTGCTAATTGAAAGATTGGTTTTGGATAAATGTACCAGTTCTCGATTACTTCTATAGAAATTGAAGTTGTAACTCCAGTTTGAATCGCTACTTTCACGTCATTAAAAAGTCCAGTATCAAACAATCGTTTTTGAATTCTGTTTATTTCTGACTTGACATTAGATGCAGCAATAGAATCTCCAATTTCATATCCTATTTCACGAAGCAGAATTTTGTCTTTCGTTTTTTTATTTCCGGAAATCTGAATGGAATCAATTCTATAAAAGTCATTTTGTGCAAAAAGAAAATTTGAACAAAAAAGAAATGAACATAGAATAGCGAATCTTACAATCAAGTTACGATTTGTAGTTTGGCAAATTTAAGCATGATTTTTCTTTGCGGATTTTCAACACCTTTAAAAAATATGGTTGCTACTCTATTCCTTGGTGTACCATCGATACTCAATACTTTTCCTTCACCAAATTTCATGTGCATTATTTTCATGCCTACTTGAATGTCTTCGATTGGGCTTGCCTTGAAAGTTGCGGGATCTACCATCAATCCAATTGCTCCTGCACTTGCACTTCTTTTTTTGAAATTCCCTATCACACCTGATCTTACTTTTTCTTGTGTATTTTGACGAACCGGAATATCACTATCTATATGCTCATATGAAATTTCTTCTAGGAAACGACTCGGTTGATTGTAAGCCATCTTTCCGAATTTGTATCGTGAATTAGCATACGACAAAGTCAGAAATTCTTCAGCTCTTGTTATTGCTACATAAAACAATCTTCGTTCTTCAGCAATATCATCTTGACTTTCCATTGACATGAAAGAAGGAAATAACTGTTCTTCTAATCCAACAACAAAAATGGATTTAAATTCTAGCCCCTTTGCAGAATGAACCGACATCAAAGTAATATAATCAGTACTTGCTTCTGCTTGGTCAAAATCGGTGAGCAACGCAATATTTTGAAGGTAAGAAGATAATAATTTGTCACCAGTATCATCTTCACTTACTTCATCATTTTCAACAAAATCTTTGATACCATTTAACAATGAATTCAAGTTTTCAAAACGTCCGAGTCCTTCTGGAGACTTGTCATTTTTGAGCATATCAAATAGACCTGATTTTTTTGCCACGTCAACTGCGACCGTATACGCATCATCTGATTGTGCTTTCTTTGCTGCAATTGAAATCATTTCTTGAAACCCGACAATGGTATTCTTTGTTCGTGTTGGTAAATTTATTTTTCCAAATGCAGTCCATAAAGTTTCTCCAGCAGCGTTTGCGAAGTCCACTACTTTTTGAACCGTTGTTCCTCCAATTCCTCTTTTTGGATAATTGATTACTCGCTTTAATGCTTCTTCATCTTTTGGATTGACAACGAGTCTTAGGTAAGAGAGTAAATCTTTTACTTCTTTTCTTTTGTAGAATGAAAGTCCTCCAAAAACTTTGTAACTCAAATTATATCTACGAAGAGATTCTTCAAAAATTCTAGACTGTGCATTGGTTCTATATAAAATTGCAATGTCTTTGTTATGTATATGACGTCTATGTTTTTGTTCTAGAATGGTGTCGGCAATTCTTTTTCCTTCTTCGGTGTCTGAAATTGCTCGTATCACTCGAATTTTGGAAGCGTCATCAACCTTGTCTGTCCAGATTTTTTTCTTGATTTGTTTTTTGTTAAATGTAATGACATCGTTTGCTGCTTCTACAATGTGATTGGTTGAACGATAATTTTGTTCGAGTTTGAAAGTTCTTAAGTTTTTAAAATCAGTTTCAAAATTTAAAATATTTTGAATAGTTGCTCCACGGAAAGCATAGATACTTTGTGCATCATCTCCTACTACACAAACATTGCACGGGCTTTTATCATACACTACAAGTTCTTTCAGAATTGCATATTGAAGTGTATTGGTATCTTGAAACTCATCAACCATCAAGTATTTGAAACGTTCTTGATATTTCTTTTTGATTTCTGGTTCTGAGGTCAACAGACGATACAACTGATATAATAGATCATCGAAATCCATTGCATCTGCCTTTTTACATTTAGCTGTATACTTTTTGTAGATGGCGTGAAAATGCAGTCGATTGTTTTTCCGATCAGCTGCCATCATGTTTTCATTGGTTTCGTAAGTTGAAGGTGGAATCAAACTAGACTTACATTTTGAAATACGTGCTCCTACTCCATTGACTTTGTATTGTTGAGGATCCAAATTCATCTCCTTGATGATTCCTTTGATCACACTTCGAGAATCATCTGTGTCATAAATTGTGAAATTAGAGGAGTATCCAATTTTATCCGCTTCGTATCTTAAGATTCTTGCAAAGATGGAGTGAAAAGTTCCTGCCCATACTTTGTTTCCGCTTTCACCAACGACCTTGGTGATACGTTCTTTCATTTCACGAGCAGACTTATTGGTGAAGGTAAGTGTGAGAATATTCCAGGGTGCAACACCTGTTTCGATTAGATGTGCAATCCTGTAAGTGAGTACGCGAGTTTTTCCTGAACCTGGTCCTGCAATCACCAGCACTGGCCCTTCGGTTTGCGTAACAGCTTGGCGCTGTACTTCATTCAATTCATCTAAGTACGTTTTCCCTTCTGACATTTATTTTTTGTTTAGATATTATGCGTTTTCGGCTTCTAGTGCTTCCCAATATTCAACTGCCCTTCTCGTATGAGGAATACAGATAGAACCTCCCACTAAATTTGCAATTGAAAAAACTTCGTAGACTTCATCTTTTGAAACTCCAAGTTCATAGCACGTTCCTATGTGATATTTGATACAATCATCACAACGCAAAACCATTGATGCGACCAAACCTAACAATTCTTTTGTTTTTACAGACAAAGCACCTTCTTGGTAAGCTTGATTATCTAAACTAAAAAAACGTTTAAGGACTTTGTTGTCTTGTGCTAGAATTCGCTCATTCATTTTTAAGCGGTATTCGTTAAATTCTTTGACTATTGACATAAATAATTTTTTAAACAGTATTCCTATTCTTAGTTCTCCAAATTGAGATCATCATTCTTAGTGGGAATAAAATAGCGGTTAGAATACTACCAACACCAAAAAATATCATTTCAGTTTTGATGAATCTAATCAACCAAGGTTTATTGGTAAAATTGGCACCTGTCATAAATTCATCCATACTTTTTTCATCGATAAAAGTTTGAAAGATGTTTAGTTGATGAATTAAGAAAAAGATAAAAGGAATAGATATAAAAATGAGTGCAACTTTAATGACTTGTTTTCTAGCGATCAGCGAATGTTTAAGAAAAAACAAATGTCTAGTTAAAGTTATGAAAGCAATAATAAAAATAATATTAGGAATTAAAAAAGGATAGTCATCAACGTTTGATATTATTGGGTAAAGAATAGCACCAAGTATAGTGAGAGTGAATACCCACCAAACTGCTTCCAGACTTAATAAAAGATTTGATTGTTTAGTCATAGTTAAATTGATGGGGTAAAAATAAAAAAAGCCCGACAGTCCAAAGACTAACGAGCTTTTTTAAATAGGTTGGCAACGACTTACTCTCCCACATAAATGCAGTACCATCAGCGCTGAGGGGCTTAACTTCTCTGTTCGGAAAGGTAAGAGGTGGAACACCCTCGCTATAATCACCAACGACTCTTGCATCCCGAGTTACTCGGGACAATATTTTTGACAACACTGAAAAAGTAGTAAAAAATTAATTTTGGAAACTCTTAGTTAAGTTTAAACTACTGATGATATAAATGAATGTATCATCGGTAGTAAAGAAATCGAAGAAAAAAAAAGAAAGCATTCGGGTAATTAGTATTACTCGGCTCCATACATCGCTGTACTTCCACCTATAACCTATCAACGTGGTCATCTTCCACGACCCTTTTAGCCCGAAGGCAATAGAATATTCATCTTAAAGATGGCTTCGTGCTTAGATGCTTTCAGCACTTATCCATTCCGAATATAGCTACCCTGCGATGCAGCTGGCGCCACAACAGGTGCACTAGAGATTCGTCCAACTCGGTCCTCTCGTACTAGAGTCAGATCTTTTCAATATTCTTACGCCCGCAACAGATAGGGACCGAACTGTCTTGCGACGTTCTGAACCCAGCTCGCGTGCCACTTTAATGGGCGAACAGCCCAACCCTTGGGACCTTCTCCAGCCCCAGGATGTGACGAGCCGACATCGAGGTGCCAAACC
>CALDGQ010000065.1 GCA_937941765.1 uncultured Saprospiraceae bacterium | reverse complement strand
ACAGGGAACCGCAGAATGTAGAAGTTGAGTACGCGAGTATCCACGTATATTAACGAATTTCATGCTTAATTGTCCACGTACTCTACTTCGACATTCGATATTCTGCGGTTGGATATTCTGCGGTTCAGTTTCCGAAAGCATTTTCGCACAGTCTGACGTATGCACACGAAACAAGGACACGTGTTCCCCTTCCTTTTTTTAAAAGGCAAGGGCCTATCCGCCTCCGGCGGATTAGAGGATGGATCCCAAAACACAGTTCATCCGCCTCATTCTACAGTTCGTCAACTCTTATTGGGAAACACCTTTAAATCAGCGCATATTTGAAGTATGAAAACAATTACTTCCATTAAATTCATTTTAATTTGTCAGTTACTGATGATGCTTGCTAGTCAACTTGGAGCTCAAACGAATATTAATGGAATCGTAACCGAGAAAAATGGAACACCAATTATTGGAGCTAATATTTTTATTAAAGGTAGTTATGATGGAACGACAACTGATGAAAACGGAAAATTTGATTTTAATACCAATACAAAAGGAGTTCAAATCTTAGAAGTAACTTATCTAGGTTACGAGACAAAATCAATTGAAAATACAGTAGATAAATTTCACAATATAACAATCAACATTCGAGAATCTGCTATGTCTTTGGATGCCGTAGAAGTGACTGCCAGTACTTTTAAGGCTGGTGATAATTCGAAGTTAGCGGTGTTGAAACCATTGGATATGGTAACTACTGCTGGATCGATGGGAGATGTGATTGCATCTTTACAAACCTTGCCTGGAACTTCTTCCAATGCAGAAGATGGTAGATTGTTTGTAAGAGGTGGTGATGCTCGTGAATCACAAATTTTTATTGATGGGATGAAAGTGTTCACACCATATTCACGTACCGTCAGTGGGACACCTAGAAGAGGAAGATATTCTCCATTTTTATTTAAAGGAGTGAGTTTTAGTACGGGTGGTTATAGTGCGGAATTTGGACAATCATTATCTGGAATTTTAGATATGAATACAATTGATGAAGCGGATGATACAGAAACAAATATTTCATTGATGACCATTGGTCTTGGGATTGGTCATACGCAAAAATGGGATAATCAATCTATTTCAGTTAGTGCTAGTTACACGGATTTGACACCTTATTTTTGGTTGGTGAATTCTAGATTAGATTTTAAAAATCCATTTAGAGGTGTGTCAAGTGAAGCGATTTATAGAAATAAAACTAAAAAAGGTTTGTTCAAATTATACATTGCTGGTGAGTATCAAAAAATTAATATCAATCAATTTAATTTGGATACAAATGCAGATGAGGCGATTGATATTAACAATTCCAATTACTATGTGAATTCTACTTATCATTCTATTCTTGATGACAAAACATCTTTAAATACAGGAATTAGTCTTGGTGTCAATAAAGATAAAATAGGAATCGATGATGCAAATCTGAATTCTGATTTAACGGGTGCACATGGTAAAGTTGCTTTTAAAACACTAATTAACGAACACTTTGTTATCAACTACGGTAGTGATGTGATGTATCAAAATGATGCACTAGATTATGGAACCAATGAATTTGGAACTGAATTTAATGATGAAATTAATAGAACTATATCTGGTGCATTTTTAGAAACAGATTATTTCTTTACGAAAAATTCTGCTATCGAAATAGGACTTCGTGGTGAGCATCATTCTATCTTCAATAGTTTTGAATGGTCTCCAAGAATTACATTGGCGCAGAAATTAGGAAAGCGAGGTCAAATAAGTGCAGCGTTTGGTCAATTTAGACAAGAAATAGATCCTCAATTTTTGTTTTATAGTAACAATAAGTTTGAAAATGAAAGAGCAACACATTATTTGTTGAACTACAATTTCAAAACAAATAAACAAATGATTCGTTTAGAGACGTATTATAAAAAGTACGACCAATTATTAAAATACAACAATCCAACCTCGGAATTAAATGGGTTTAATCACACAGGAAACGGCTACGCATATGGAGCGGATATTTTTTGGAGAGCTAATAGTTTGATTAAGTATGTTGATTGTTGGATATCCTATAGTTACTTGGTGAGTCGTCGTGATTATTTAGATTATCTAGAAGAAGCAACCACTCCTTTTAGCACGACCCACAATTTGTCAGTAGTAGGAAAAAGGTGGATCGAACCTCTAAAATCTTCTGTAAGTTTTACTTATTCATTTGCAAGTGGACGTCCATATGAAAATCCGAATACAGTAGGATATCTAAATGAAAGATCAAAGTCATTCCATAATATGAGTTTGAGTTGGGCTTATTTGATTTCGCAACAAAAGATATTGTTTTTCTCAGTTTCTAATTTTCCAGGGTTCAAAAATGAGTATGGATATCGTTATTCCAACAATCCAAATACAAATGGAATTTATCCAAGTGAGTTGATAAAACCCAATGAAGATCGATTCTTCTTTGTAGGATTCTTTATCACAATGAGCAAGGATAAGACAAAAAATCAGTTAGATAATTTATAATAAATATTATATTAATTAAATTCGTTAATCTTAAAAAATCTATAATTATGAAAAAGTCATTTTTCTTTATTCTGATCTTAATGCTTTTAGAATTGGTAGCATTTGCACAAGGAGATGCAGGAAAATCAATTACGGTAGTCATAGAAAATTTCAAATCAAATGATGGCAAGGTGCAAGTCGGTTTGTATGCTAGTTCGGACAAATGGTTGAAAGATACTTACATGGGTGAGATTACTACGATTGACAATAAATCAGCTACTTGTACTTTTAAAAATGTACCACAAGGCGTTTATGCAGTCTCAATATTCCATGATGAAAATAACAACGACAAGCTAGATACTGGGTATTTTGGGATCCCATCAGAGCCATATGCAAGTTCGATGGGGGCAAAAGGAATGTTTGGTCCGCCAAAATGGAACGATGCAAAATTTACAGTAGAAGGAAGTGATAAAGAAATCACGATAAAGTTTTAACTTGAGACTTTTTACCACAATCTTATTACACTTGAAAAATTCACTTTTTATTCTCATTCTTTCAGCGATTTGTACTTCGTTATTTGGACAAGTTGGAAACGCGCCTAATAATTTTACAACAGGAATCACCGTTACTTGTCATGTCTCAGGATATGATTCAGATGATGGGCAAACTCGGGCAGGGTTGTACAACTCTCCAGAAACGTGGATAAAAACTGAATTTGGAAAATATACAACTACAATTCATAACAATAAAGCGACGATTATATTTCATAATGTTCCACCAGGAGAATATGGCGTTTCGCTTTATCATGATGCTAATAAAAATAATGACTTTGATCGAATGTGGGGAATTCCAACTGAAGATTATGCAGTATCTAATAATGCAAAACGGATGATGGCACCACCAAGATGGGAAGATGCGAAATTTAAAGTCGGTACGGTTGATATGGAGATTTACTTTTCTTTTTGACGCTGGGTTAGACGACTATGCCAAGAGGTTGGAAACCTTTGGCTCGTGTGGGAGTGTGTCAGGCTTTGCGAAAACGAAACGGAACCGCAGAATATCGAACACGGAACCGCAGAATGTCGAAGTTGAGTACGCGAGTCACACGTATATTAACGAATTCATGTTTGGTTGTCCGCGTATGCTACTTCAACATTGGACATTCTGCGGTTGGATATTCTGCTGTTCAATTTCTAAAAGCACTTTTCGCACTGTCTGATGTTTACACATCCGAAATGCCAGTTTTAAACCGCTCATTTCGCTCAATAAAGCATAAAAATAAAAAAATGAAAAATTTAATAATAACATCAATAGTTTTAATTTTCGGATTTCTAACATTAAACGCGCAAGATCCATACACAGATGGGATGACGCAAGCCTTCAAGTTGTGGGACGAAAAAAAACCAACAGAAGCGATCGCCTTATTTGATCGAATTGCACAAGCTGAGACAGAAAATTGGATTCCTTTATATCATGTGACAAATGTTTTAATTGTCGAATCTTTCCGGTCAAAAGATAAAACAGAAAGAATGGCAATGCTCGAAAAAGCGAAGGCATCCATAAAAAGTGCACATGAAAGATCGCCTGATAATTCTGAATTGCTAACGATGGAAGGAATGTTATACACCGGATATGTAGCAATGGAACCACAAGTTTATGCAATGAAATATTCTCAAAAAATCATGGAGTTGCATGACAAGGCAATCGAGTTAAATCCTGAAAATCCACGAGCACATGCCAACAGAATTGAATATGAAATGGGTACGGCAAGATTCTTCGGACAAGACCTGCAACCATTTTGTGATCGTTTGGAAAAAGTAATTCCAAAGTTTGAGGCACAAAATTTAGAAGTGCCTTTTTGTCCAAAATATGGAAAGGAAAGAGTTGAATCTATCATCGAAAATTGTGGTAAATAATGAAATACTTTATAGCTAATTTCATTGTTGGTTTAAAAATAACAGGGATTCTTTGTCTTGTTAGTATGTTGTATTTGATTTTCATTGGCGACTTTAGTTTAGATGCTATTAAGAATCAAGTTTTGTACAATTGCTATTATGGGATTCCATTAAGTATGGTGAATGGAATATATTTTGACAAGTTAGATGACTGGATATCTTGGGAAACAAATCCAAAAGTTAGAGCTTGGGTTGGTGTGATAGGTTCGATTTTATTCACAATGATGACTATTTTTCTTTGCAATTATATTTTGTGGGTTATTATTTGGGGAAATGAGACTGATGTATTATTTACTGATAGAAATCGGGTGTTTTATGTTATTGCATTTATTATTACGGTTATTATAAGTGCCATTATTCATTCAATGCGGTTCTTTGAGTGGGCACAAAGTGAAAAATTGATTAGTGAAAAATTGAGAAAAGAAAAAGCTGAAATGGAATTGAGTGCTTTGAAAGCACATGTTGATCCTCATTTTTTGTTCAATAGTTTTAATACATTGTCTGGTTTGATTGATGAAGATCCTAAAAGAGCACAAAAAATGCTGGGAGAATTGTCTGGAATTTATCGACATATCTTAGCGACTCGTGATGAAGATACCAATACCATTAAATCGGAGCTAGAATTTGCTAAAAAGTATCTAGGACTGCAACAGACTAGATTTGAAGATAGTATTGAGCTAGAAGTGAATGTCGATGAGCACTCAATGGAACAAAAATTACCTTCATTATCACTTCAACTTTTATTAGAAAATGCAATTAAACACAATGCTTTTGATGAAAACCAACCACTAAAAATTCGCATATTTAAAGAAGGGGAGAACCTTGTTATCCAAAACAATAAAAGAAAGCGTACTGTATTGGCAGAAGGGAATGGGATGGGGTTGCAAAATATTCGAGATCGTTATCAATTATTGACAAAGCAAGATTTTATAGTTGATGAAACACCCAATTTATTCACCGTAAAACTACCAGTCATCCTATGAAAGTAATGTTGGTAGAAGATGAAGGTATTGCTGCCAGAAGACTCCAAAAGTTATTGGAGGCTGAAGGATTAGAGGTTGTTGTGCATTGCAAATCGAATCAAGCTATTGCTGAATATTTGGATCAACATCCCGAGCCTGCCTTGTATTTTATGGATATTCATCTCAATGATGGAATTGTATTTGAATTGTTGCAAAAAAGAGCGTTGCAATCACCGATTATCTTTACAACGGCTTATGATCAGTATGCGATCAAAGCATTTAAGCAAAATAGTGTAGACTATTTATTAAAACCTATCCAAGAAGATGAATTAAAAAAGGCAATAGATAAATTCAAAAGATTACACCAAACTACTTCAGCAATTGATATACAGGTATTGAGTCAGCTGATCATGACCAATCAAAAGCCTACGGTTTCTTTTCGAGATAGGATCAGTGTAAAGATAGGAGAACGAATCAAAAGTTTTCCAATGACTGAAATTACGCATCTTTATAGTGAAAATAAAATCACCTTTATACATACTTCGGAAGGTCGTAGTTATCCAATTGATTACGCATTGGAGACTATTGCAACTGAATTAAATCCCAAAAAATTCTTCCGTATCAATCGAGGTCAATTAGTTGCTATTGATTTTATAGGTGATGTCATTACTTATTCAAATAGCCGATTAAAAATCAAAATTCCGTTGGCAGAAAATCAAGATTTTATTGTTGCTCGAGAAAGAGTGAAAGACTTCAAAAATTGGTTGGGATAAAAAAAATTAAGGAGCACACACAAAAGGCTATGTGTGCACTCCTATATAATAAAGCACATTATTATTAAAGTGAGGTTTTGTAAACATTGTGTTTGAAAATGTTTGCAAACTTGCTAATATAGCAACAAAAAGTATTTTATTCTTCTCTTAAAAAATTTCCTGCTAAGTCAAACACTACATATACACCATTATCCAACTCAACAAAGATTTCTTCGTTCTCTACTTCCACTTCTTCAACTGTGTTGTCTGGATAATTTGCCGCTAAATAATCCATTATTAGTTGCACTACAGTTGGGTCTACTTCGAAATCTTCGTCATCATCATTGTCGTTGTCGTCATCATCATTGTCATCTTCATCTTCATCTTCATCGTCGTCGTCGTCATCGTCGTCATCGTCATCGTCATCATCATCATCTTCTTCTTCTTCATTTCCTTCAGAGCAAAGGAAATTGCCATCAACATCGAAGATTAATTCATTTCCATCTTCCAATTCTACTTCGTAAAAAGTGGTTCCAAATTCTACTTCTGAGGAAGCTTCCTCGATAACTGCACCAGGATGATTAGCCGAAATATAATCGGTAATCGATGCTAATAAATCAACTGCTGCAACATCTACATCATCCACATCCATTCCTTCACTTATGAAAGTACCATCAATAGTAAAAAGATATTCAAGACCTTCTTCAGTCTCAACTATTACGTGTGTCCATTCTCCTGCAATTTCACCAAGTAATTCTGCTTCATCTAGCACTGCATTTGGATAATTAGTGGCAATATAATCTGCAATTGTGGCAGGGATGCTATCAAGATCGATGTCCTCATCTTCCATACATGGAGAAAAATCTCCAGCACTTAGAGGTGCCAAAGTATTGTTTTGTGGAATCGGATCGTCAGATTTACCACAAGAAAAAATAGCAAGCGTGAATATTGCTAAAACGACAAAAAGAAAATTATTTTTCATGTTTAATTTATTTTTAAATATTTGTTTGAGTGTTTATTATGTGTACAATCTTAATTCGTAATTAATAGACAAAATGGTTGCTTAATAATAGCGATTTTTAAAATTTACGATAAATTCCCGTTTTGAGACCTAAATTATTAGGAGTAAATAAACCAGTCTGATTCATGTTTTGTCTATAAAACGCATCCATTACTACTGACCAATTTTGTAAAAAGCGATATTCAATACCTGTTCGAAAAACGAATTGATTTTTAAGAACATAGTCATCGTAGCGGATTTCTAATTCCTCATCTTCATTATCTCCACCTCCAGTATTGTTATCTTCAATTTCAAAATCATATTCTACTTTGTAGTTTGATATTTTGAGACCGTAAAAGCCAACTCCAACATAAGGGCTAAACTTGGTTTTATTTGCGAATAGGTATTTCATTCCAATACCAAACTGTAAAATATCTTGACTTAATTCAGCACCTCCAAAAGTGGCTTCCTCATTTTCGGGTTCGATCACTGGTATTCCAATCGATTCATCCATTCTTTCTGTTTCAAAATTTGTTTTGAAATAAGAGACTTCACCAAACAATTCTAAATTTTCAGAAAAAATAATAGCAGGTTCAATTCCACTGATGAAATTAAAATTTGTTTCCAATCCTTTTCCGACTGCACTTAAGATTCCAGCTGAAATACCAATTTTAAATGCTTTGGGTCGCATCGGGTATATCATTTGGGAAAATGATTTTTTATATTTCGTTAAACGCACATCGATCGGTTCAAGCTCTAGTGTTTTAATAGGGGATTGTAATTTTACAAGTTTATTGTTGTAGATTGAATTTAAACTAGCCAATTTAGTCTTTGAATTTTCAAAAAGTTGATCTTCCTCTAATTCTTTCAATGAAGAACTAGAAGGAAGACCAGATAGAGTCGTAGGTGAATTTAAATAATGCTGATTAGATACGAAACGATTACCGAACTTACGTTTAGAGTCATTAATTAAGGTGTGAAATGTAAATTCAGAATTAATATCACCTGCACTTAAAACACTAGTATTTATAGTAGGAGTAAAAACAATAGGTGCAGTTTTTGAAGCTGTTTCGACAGCTACATATTTTGTTTTATAAATAGTATTAGTCGTATAAATAGTATCTGTTTTGTATATCACATTCGTTTGAATAATGGTATCTATCTGATGTGAATAACGATTACTATGTGAATTTAAATTTGTATTGTTAGAATTAGAAAAAAGCCAATAATTAAGTGCAGTAGAACCAATTAATAGCAAAGCTAATAATGGAATCCACTTGCTGATAGGTGTCTTAGGTGCTGGAGTTATAGGAGCATCCGTCATTTTCAATTGCATCCTTTCCCACGCAGCCGGATTAAAATCAGGAGCCTCGCGATTCTCTAAGTTCTCTTTTAGCGATTTAAAAAAATTATCCATGCCCCTTTGTTTTTTTATTGTTTGCTTTTTTTTGAAGCCAACTTGCTTTTAATTTTTCTTTTGCTCTTGATAAATTCGATTTTGATGTACCAACACTTATGTTCAACAACTTTGCAATTTCATGATGTTTGTAACCTTCCATTACATGCAAATTGAAAACCATTCGGTAAGTAGGAGGGAGTGCTTGCACAATCGGGAGCATATCTTCAGCTGCAGAGATTTCAATTTCAAATTCGTTTTCTGATAGTGAATCAACATTTGGCTCAATCGAAGAAAAAAGTTGATGATACTTTTTATGTTTTCTAAAGTTGTCAACTGCAGTATTTACTACTACTTTTCTAAACCAACTTTTAAAAGGAAAAGAAGCATCATATTGATCGATATTTTTGAATATTTTTAAAAACGCGTCATTCAATATTTCCTCTGCTTCTGATTTCGTTTTGGTGTACCGCAAAGCTACATTCATTCCATATCCATAGAAATGATTGTATAATCTTCGCTGACTGTTTGGATTTGATTCCATACAGCCTTTTAAGATTAACCGAAAGTTGATTTTTTTTTCTTTCATTAAAACTAGCGATTCTAATCGAGTACGGATACAAGGTTTCGAAAGGTTGCGTGCTGTTTTTTAAAATTTATAACTAATTGACTGTTAAGGTAATGAAAATGAATTACTAAACATAAAAAGCAAATAATGGATAAATGCAAATTGAAAATAAGAATAGAATTCTTACTTTTTCGTACATTAACCATCGATGAAAATACTATTAGCTTGTGATAAGTTTAAAGGCTCTTTGAGCGCAACAAAAGTATGCAACGCTATAGGACAAGGAATCATTTCAAATGCACCTGATGCCACTTTAATCCAGCAACCTCTAGCAGATGGTGGAGATGGTACCTTGAAAATAATGGAAAGTCAAATTGGTTTTGAAAAAATTTCTGTAAAAACAATAGATCCATTAAATCGTAAAGTGGAAGCTACTTATTTAAGTAATCAAAAAACTGCATTCATAGAATTGGCAGAAGCATCAGGCATCACGTTGTTACATTCAACCGAATTAGATGTGCTTAAAACAAATACAGTTGGTACTGGGCTTTTAATTCATCATGCCATAAAAGCAGGTCATCAAGAAATTATTTTGGCATTAGGAGGAAGTTGTACCAATGATGTAGGATTGGGAATTGCCTATGCGCTAGGATTTGTGTTTTTAGATGAATCTAATACTTCTATGATTCCAACGGGTGGCAATCTAAAATCCATCACCAAAATAATTCCACCTACAGCAATCCCAACTTATAAATTAACGATTCTTTCAGATGTAACCAATCCATTGTATGGCACAAGTGGAGCCGCTCATGTATATGCGCCCCAAAAAGGAGCCAATCAAGATGAAATTATATTGTTGGACTATGGGATGAAGCATATAGCTAATTTGATAAATCAAACTTTCGGAAAAGAAATTGATGAACTAGAAGGTGGCGGAGCAGCGGGTGGCATTGCAGCAGGATTATACGGTTTGCTAAAAAACGTGGAAATCAAAAATGGGTTTGATTTTATTGCTGAAAAAGTAAGTTTATATGAAGTAATTCAACAAGTAGATTACGTTATTACAGGTGAAGGGAAATTTGACAAAACTTCTCTGAATGGGAAAGTGGTAGGTAAGTTGTTGGAATTATGTGAAAAATTTGAAAAACCATTAATAGTTGTTTCAGGAAATCAAGTAATTAGTGATAATCAAATTAAATCGCTAAATATTTATGCAACGGATTCAATTCTTAATTATGCTACCGATGTAAAAGATGCAATGATGGATGCTGAGAAATATTTGATGGAAATTGGTAGTAATTTGAGATTTAAATAGCGTAGAACTTCCTCTTAGTGTTTATCAATTGTATTTTTTCACAACAGGATGTCTGTGTAACTCAGGAATGGTTTGTGCGACACAAAAAGAACCCCATCAGCAATCAAGCTAATGAGGTCTTTAAAAATTGATTAAAGAGCGCTTCTTATTTTTCTACTAAATTTTTTAATTCTTGATTCATCGATTCAAAACCAGATTTGGTATCACGCATCAATTTATTTTTAAACATCCCAACCAAAAAACCTTTGAAGATTTCACTATGATTGAAAGTGGTAGTCCCATCTTTGTTGTCAATCAATTCGAATTTATGCTCGCCATCGAAAACACCAGTGAACAATAATTTTCCAATCCATCTCAACTCTTTATTTTCAGTGAATGCCAATACTTCCGGAGTAAAATTCATGCCTCCAGCATTTACATTTATCTTGTTACCAACTTTCACATCACCTTTCAATTCTTTAATAAAAGGGTTCCAATTGGGGTAATCTTCAAAAGAGATTAATTTCTTCCAAACTTTATCCGGAGTCGCATTTATCTGAATGCTTGTTTTAATTTCAAGTGCCATAATAACTGAGTTTTTAGTTTTTTAATATCTAATTTCTGTCAGTACAAATATGAAGCACTTTAAAATCTGTCCACTTGACAAATGTCAAGAAATTGAATTTTTACGAATTCTACTCAAAGTTTCTGGTGACATTCCAAGCATAGATGCGATATATTGAAGTGGAATTTGATTAATTAATTCCCCATTCATATTTAATAATTCATGGTATCTCTCTTCCGCACTTTTTGATAAAAACGAAAAAACCCGTTGCTCCATCGTTATGAAACATTTAGCGATAAACAGTTTTTCAAGTTGTGGCCATTCTGGAACCAATCGATGTATTTGGCGATAATCATGCGAAGAAATTGTATACAATTCACAATCTGTTAATGCTTGAATATTCCAAGTTGCAGGTGTTTCAAAAATCAAACTAGATAGATCTGCCACGAAATAATCCTTAGGTGCAATCCATTGCGTAATTTCCTTGTCTTTATAGGTATCAAACATTCGAAAAAGTCCAGATCGAACAAAACTTAGTTTTTGACAATAAGCATTTTTCTTAATAAAGAAATCGCCTTTAGAAATTGATTCTTCTTTAAAAAGTTCGGAAACAACAGCTAATCTTTCATTGCTGATTCCAAAATAATTCTTGATATAAAGTTGAAGTTGTTGCATAATTTTTTCTTGTAATTTGACCACAAGGTATTAATTCTATTTTGCAAGATATTCACTAACTACAGCATTCTTATCCACATCCATTACAACAATTTTATATTTACCAGGCGATAAAACCAAATTTACCTTTTTTTCATTCACTTCTTGAATGTCCATTGGGACGGCTGATCCTAATTTTTCTCCATCCACATAAGCAAATACCAATAAGGGTAGTGACAAAGCTGTGTTTGCTAAAGAGATCTCATAGGTGTTTTTATTGTTGGAATTTAGCCATTGAGCTCGACTTTTGTTTTTCGATCTCGGATGAAAAACGTATAGATCATTACTTACGTTTTCTTTTTTTGGAATGCCAAAAATTTCTTCATTTTTATTTTTAAAAATACTTGGTTCAGATACATCTGTTAATTGATAATAAGCATTTTCATTTGCTCTTTTACTTCGTTCGGAGTAGTAAGTTTGGTTAATGGTCAACGGGTCAATATCAGTATATTCTGTCAATCTTGCTGCCATCGCTCGTCCCCATTTGCCACCAATATCACCTTCTAGATTATGATCAAATCCGCAATGCAATAAGTATTTGCCATCAGGATTTTCTGACATGTAGGTTTGTACATTTCTTGCCTGATTCATTTCTCTTTCTTTTCCATTTTCATGTCCTTGACTTTCGTAACCAAAAATCTGATAACCGATTTTAATAGCCTGTCTAACCATGTCTCCGAATTGCGGATCTTTCATGTAAAATCCATGTGATAAAGAGGGATATTGATCTGCTAACAATAAAGAATCGGAAATTCGACTCGTAAAAAAACCTTCCATTCCGAAATGACGATATCCGCGATCATACATTTTTTGCAAAAGGGATGCTGTAAAAACACGATGTTGAGGCATATGATGTGCTTCATTGATGATGGTCACTTTTTTATTTTTTGCTTCCTCAACGATGGTTTCGACTGCGTTTATTGGAAGGTATGTTTTAAATTTTTCAATATCTTCAAGAGAAATAGAATCATTGTTTTTATATTCATTATCCCAGGCTTCATGCATTTTTTCAATATTCCCAACGTAAGCGAAGTCCCATGCTCCATAATAATTTCCTTTTTCAGGAATCACTTTTTCAACAATATCCTTACTGAATTTGTAGGGCTCTTCTTCCCAGCTAAGTCCGGAAATTTCAAATTTAATAGGTTCAAATTTTAAATTTGTAGGTGTCGAACAGCTTGCTAATAGTAATAGAGTAGCAACTAGTATTGAAATTGAATATTTCATGTTAGGATTGTTTTCGTATTGGAAGAAACATTTTTTTTAAAAAGCTTGAAAGATACCTGGTTACCAAAACTTTAAAGGTTTAGTAAATAGGTTGTAAATTTTGGAATCATAGATGCGTTACTCAATTCCATATCTTGTTTTCAGATATTGAATAGTTGTTTGCATATGCAAATCAATACCATTTTGAAGATGTCCTTCACTACCCATTACCAAAACATCTGGAATATGGCCAATGCCATCAATTATATCACCTGCAGGCGTTCGGTATTCTCTTGTTGAATATCCGAATTCCCATCCATTCGGTAAAAAACGAATCATGCTAGTATCTGAAAAATCACCAGCAGTTGTATCACCAATTTGAGTAACATGATCAAATGGCTTCATCATTAGCAAAAAGTCTTCCGCAGCACTGATTGTTGATCTGTTTGTCAAAACAATGACTGGTTTTAAGAAAGGATTTTCGCCAGGGATGCTTACCAAATTTTGAGGTGCCGAAAAGTCATTTGGACCAGGTCCATTTTTATCTTTCATGGTTGCATATGTAAATGTCTTGTCGATAAATTTTCCAGAAATACGTTGCGCATATGCTGGACTACCACCGTGATTATTTCGTATGTCAATGATGATGGCATCGTGATTTTGCATATCGACCATTACTTCATCAATTAAATCAATCGGGTAATCACCAAATCCTTTTAAGTGGATATATCCGATATTTTTATCTTGTACTTTACCTGTTGCAAAGAATTCATTTTCATCATGAATTTCAAAATCTTCTAAATAAGTTTCAGCAATCATAGGACGATCAAAAAGTGCTTTTGCTGCATAGTTTAGTTCATAACCAGAGATAAAAACTCTTTTATTGGCTTCTCCATTTCTTCGATCTTGTATGTAAGTATGACTGTCATCCAACGTCTCTAGCATGTTAGTCATGATGGTCCATAACTCTTCATTTGTGGTATTAGCGCTTACTTGAGGGCGAAATTCATCATACACTGCATCCCAATCCCAACCTCTTGCTTGGAATAATCCGTAGTGATTATTTAGGTCATTCCAGAGTAGTTCAAAATTGTTTTCTGGATCATTTAATTCATCAGGTCCCATCAATGTTTCCTTACAAGAGCTGAAAGAAATAAGTAAGGTAAATGCTAATAAAGCTATTAATAAATTTTTCATTTTTTTAAATTTTAAAGTTAATCTAACATTAAATTGACTACGTTACATTTATTGAATTCCGTATTGGTCAAATAAATATTGAATAGCAGTTTCCATCACTTCATCTATTCCGTTTTCTACATCTTCGATTTTATTTTTCACAAAAACATCAGGATGGTGTCCGATTCCATCAATTAAAGAACCATCAGGCAGTCTATATTCCCTTGTTGAAAATCCGAATATCCAACCGTTTGGTAGAAATCTAGTCATACTTGTATCGGAAAGATCTCCGCAAGTGACATCACCTATTTGTGTGAAGTGGTTAAATAATTTTGCTTGTAAAAGAAAATCTTCGGCAGCACTTACCGAAGCGCCATCTGTCAATACAACAACTGGTTTCAAGTAAGGTGTTTCCGTTGATGGTTTTGAGAATTTTTTTACAGGATCTGAAAATTCATTTGGTCCAGGTCCAATTTTATCTTTGACGCTAGCATACC
Organism: uncultured Saprospiraceae bacterium; assembly: GCA_937941765.1. Classification (GTDB taxonomy): domain Bacteria; phylum Bacteroidota; class Bacteroidia; order Chitinophagales; family Saprospiraceae; genus CALDGQ01. The sequence continues at coordinate 62,226 of CALDGQ010000065.1, read as the reverse complement.
AACGCTCATCATTTATAAATTTTCCAACAATATGGTCTGTATGTCTATTCATTCCTCCACTATTGTTTCTCAAATCAATAATAATAGCAGCTCTTTTTTCCATATCAACCATTACATCATCAATCATGTCCAATCGTGAATCACCAAATCCGCCTAAATAAATATATCCAATGTCTTTGTTTTGTACTTTTCCTGTTGAAAAATCTTTGGTTTCATCAAGATCCATAAAGTCCTCTAAATAATTGTCTACCGTCACTTGTCGATCAAAAATTTTCTCAGCCTCTTCTGTGGAAGCATTTCCAGAAACAAATTGTTTTTCAGTATTTGGTATTCCAATATAGGTATGACTATCATCTAACGTCTCTATCATGTTGGATAGTACTTCCCAAAGTTCATCATCGGTTGTGTTTGCGTTTACTTGAGGACGAAATTCACTGTACACCGCATCCCAGTCCCAGCCTCTTGCTTGAAACAATCCGTAATGATTATTGAGATCGTTCCAGAGTAATTCAAAATTATTTTCTGGGTCATTAATTTCTTCAGGTCCCACCAATGTTTCTTTACAAGAACTGAATGAAATAAGAAACGTAAGTGCTATTAATGTTATGATTGAATTTTTCATCTTTTAAATTTTTAAGGATTTATTTTGATTGCTTTTAGAATTTATAATTTAATCCAAGTTTAACTTGATGTTGTGCTTGCTTAAATTGAGATTCTTTTTGGAAATTAAAATCGTAATTAATAGAAGTTCCAATTCTTTCAGTAAGCTGATAATTATAGCCTGCATTGAATTTGATTGCAAAATATTTATTGAAAGTTCTCCAGTCGCCATTAGTAGAAACTAGTTTCAGATACTTGTCTTGATTAGCATCTAAATCATCGTCATATCCGGTGTAAGGAGGACGAACAACATAGCTTGCCACTGGAATAGCTGCGCTTAAATGGAAACTATTTTTTTGATTAATCTGATGATTCAATTTTGTTTTCAACTCAAAACGATGTGCGAAAAGAAAGGTAAATGCATAGTCGGTGTCAATGAAGATATTCATGTTTAAATCGAAATGATATTGACCACCTAGATATAAATCTGTTTTAGGATTGGCAACGTTTAGTTTTTTCAACCAAGCCAATTCAATATCTCCTTGCCAAAAATCAGCCATGAATGAATCAGAAAATGGAGTAGTATCCTCACCACCAGAATAACTAAGTTGGGCTTGGAATAAATTTCCTTTTTTTCCTTCATGTTCGTATGTAAGAGCGAACAATCTCCCTTTGGATGTATAAATTAATGGCGAATAATTGGTGTCTTTAAACCAGCCGTAATTGTAACCTGCTGATAAACCTAATGTACTTTTGGAAGTTCTTATTGGTGTGGTTTGTTGTGCAGATAATGTGCAGCAAAAACAAAATGATAAGAAAGCTAAGATGATAATATTATTTTTCATGACGTTTTAATTTTAGTAGTTAAGGACTTTTATTTTGTCCGATTAATCAATTTTTTTATTTTTTAATGCAGTATAAAATTTCAAATTCGAGATAGCAATCCCATGACTGATTTTTACATCAGTCCAAAAGAAGGGTTCATAAATTCTTTATATTAAAGCTTCTTGTTGGATCGAACGATCTTTAACTATCTGTGTATATAGTGCTATTTGTTTCAAGAATTTCATTAGTTAATGATGATATCTTGAAGGTTATTTATTGGTCCTATTCTTAACACGGTAAAAAGACAATTAACCCCTATGCAATCGTGAAAAAATAAAAGAATATTTAAATTACCTTTGTGATAATTTGCATTAACCAATTGATTGTCAGTGCATAGTAAAATTTAATTAATTATTGTTCTTGTAATTTTGTAGTAAATTCTAACCCAGTTTTGTTTTCAAATTTTTCCAATTTCTCTATACAAGCAGTAGGTGAAAGTTGAACAGAATTAGGGTTCAGTAAATTATTTTCTCCATTCCAGTCTCCAACAGGTATTTGAAAAATATCTAAATATGCCTCAAAGTTTTTCTTTATTTGCTCAAAATTCTGGTCAATATATTTCTGATCATTTTGAAGTGGCTTACCTTTTTCGTTTTGATTAAAAGAAAGTATAAGTATTGTTGCGAATAAAATTCCAAATAAAGTTTTCATAATTTTAAAATTTTAAAGTAAATCCAGTAGTTGTCGGATGTTGATTTGTATGTATTTCTGCCTGAATTTTATTGACGTTTGATTCAGCAGATTCTATTGAAGTGCTTGTGCCAAAAGCATCTTGAGTTTCACTTAGGATCCAAAAGAACGATAAGGATAAAAAGCCTAAGAGGATTGCTTTCTTTTTCATGATGTTTATATTTAATAATGATGGACGTTTTGTTTTGTCCGTTAAATCATAATCACAATACAATGATAAGGGCAAATCATGTTTCAAAATAGTTACAATGAATATCTTGGTTGAATCGATGAATATTCTGTCAATTCGTACTTTTTATTAAGACTTTTACTCATTATGACAGATTGTTCAGTCAGTTTTTAATGAATAATGTGGTCAATTCAATGAATAAACTGGCGCTTAGAATTGATGATATAGTTTACCTTTGGCTTATAGGATTCACCATTATGTTTCAAAATAAATCTTTCATATTATCCATCTTATTTATCTGCTTTTCCTTAGTTGGTTTGGCGGAAACAAATTGGTCAAAGCATCAATTTGAAAAGTTATTGATTGATACCAAAAAGACTGAAAAAGAGAAAGATTCATTGCCAGGAACAAATGAATCAATTGAGGTACTAAAAAATGCACTAAATAATGGGATTGAAAAATTTCCAGAACTACAAGCAGATTATTTTCTTGCGCTTCAAATGTTTTATTTGAAAATTGGCGACAAAGCAACTAGAGATTATTATTTAGAGAAAGCAGGTAAATTGTTAGACCAACCACATCTTAGAAAGTCTTTGTGGAAATACCATTTGGAAAAAGGTCATGCTGTTATAGATATCCAAAATTATGATGCAGCCAAAAAATACTATTTGCTTGCAATTGATGGATTGAGTGAAACAGATAATAAGGAACAACTGGTTTCAACAATGTTAAGTCTTGCTACAAGTTTAAAAATCCAGAATAGTGACGATTCCTCCATCCTTTTGTATAAAAAGGCAATCCAGCTTGCAGAAAAGTACGGAATGCAAGACAAAACTTTAATCAGTAAATCAAGACTGGGTAATTTACTTCATAATAACAATAAAGTAGCGGCTGAATATTTTCATGATATTTATACCCAATCTAAAGCAATGGGAGATACAAGAAAGCATGTTGTTAATTGTATTGACATGGCTAAATTGTATATCGTCTCTGGAGAGCACAAAAAAGCAATTGAATATTATGATGAGGCTATCATGGTTGCAAATAAAGCTGATGAGCAATCTTCTACAAGTAAATTTGCGTCTGCTAAAAGTAGATTGAATTTATTAAAGGCAGAACAGTTGATTGCATTAAGAAGATATGTTGAAGCCAACTCATTGTTGGATGAAACAGAATTTCCCTTGCTCAATCAGTATTCAGACTGTTACAAAAAACTATTGAAAGGAAAAGTATATCGTGGTTTAGGAAAAAAGAAACAGTCAATTAAAGCATTTAGATATGTAATCAACCATTGCAAAACAGTACTAGATGAGAAGGTACACAAAGAATTGAATACGATATATTTTGATATTGCCAATTATTTATATTCCGTTGAAAATTTAAATGCTGCATTAGATACCATTAATATTGGACTTAAATCTGATAATTTGGATTTAAAGACTAGGGTTGATTGCTATGATATTAAAAGTAAGATTCATGAACAACAAGGTAATTACAAATTGTCATTAATAGCACTTCAACAAAAAAATGTTTTCTTGGACTCTTTGATAGGATTAAATAGTATTGGAACCTATCTGACAGAACAAGCCAATCTAGAAGTTTTCAAGAAAGAAAAAGAAATCGAAAAATTAGAAGTTCAAAAGTTTGCCATGCAAAATGAAACAAGACAAAATCGAAATATTATTTTCGGTTTGCTTTTAGGGATTTTGGCTTTGGCTATCGGTAGTTGGTTTTATTCCAGACATCGTAAAGTAGCTTTGGAAAAAGATTTAGCAGAAGTAAAGCAGAACCTACTTCGTATTCAAATTAATCCTCATTTTATTTTTAATGCTTTAAATTCCATTCAAAGTTCATTCTTGATGGATGATCAGGAAAAAACACTTCATTTGTTCAATAAGTTTTCTAATTTGATGCGACAAATTTTAGAGAATTCTAACAATTCATTTATTCCATTAAATGAAGAATTGGAATTGTTGATAAATTATATGGAGTTGGAAAAAGTTCGTTCCAATAACAAATTTGATTATGAAGTAGAGATCGATGAAGGGATTGATATTTATAATGAAGAAATTCCCAGCATGGTGTTGCAGATTTTCGTTGAAAACTCAATCTGGCATGGCGTCATTCCTAAAGAAGATCGAGGATTGATCAAATTAAAAGTCGCAAAAGAAAACAATAATATTAAAATATCTGTGGTAGATGATGGAGTAGGTAGAACTTTTTCCATCAAGCATAAATCCAAAGACCAACAAAGGAAAAATTCCTTGGGTACTAAATTAGTTGCTCAAAGAATTGACTTACTGAATCGTAAATTTGGAAAGAAATTGCAACTTGATATTTTGGATGGTCCATCAGAAGGTACTGTTGTTGAATTGGTCATTTGATATTCTTAAAACAGATTGCTAGCATTTTAAAAAAAACGTAAGTATGCTAAACGCCCTTATAATTGACGACGAAATTGATGCAAGAAATGCACTTGAAGTGCTACTCACCAAATTTGTAAAAGATGTAAATGTAGTAGGTCAAGCGTCTGGAGTAAAAACGGGTATCGAACAAATAAATTCCTTAAACCCAGATGTCGTTTTCCTAGATATCAATATGGAAGATGGGACCGGATTTGATTTGTTAGATGAATTGTCTGAAATCAAATTTCACTTGGTATTTGTTACTGCTTTTAATCAGTATGCAATCAAAGCTTTTAAATATACAGCATTTGATTATTTACTAAAACCTGTTGATTTACAAGAATTACGAAAGTGTGTCGAGCGTCTAAATTCGATTGGTAAAGTTACCGTAGGGAATACAAGAATGCAGGAATTAAGAACAACTCATAAAAGTGGACAATTTTCGAAAATTACCTTGCCTAATTTAGGTGGATTTGATGTGGTTGATATTGAAGAAATTATCCGTTGCGAAGGACAAAAAAACTACACCACCTTCTACCTAAAAGATAACCGAAAACTAGTTGTTAGCAAAACATTGAAAGAATATGAATTGATATTACAAGAGCATAATTTTTTAAGAGTTTACCAATCCCATCTCATCAATTTGAAATGCATCAAACAATATCAAAAGGGCAGAGGTGGAACGGTTGTAATGGAAGACGGTTCTGAAATACCAGTTTCAAGAGAAAAGAAAGAGGTTTTACTCCGTAAAATTAAGATGTGATGTTTAGGAATTTTTAGTTGAATTCGCATAACATATAAAAAATATAATTATTTGTTTAAATTAGTGCTCTATTTAAAAGGCACCTTAAATGAAAACCAACTACTATTATTTGCTACTGTTATTTTCAGTAGTTTCCTCACCTATTTTCTCACAATCACAACCCGGCGGATTTATTGATGGTTGGAGCGATTATTCAGCTGCTCAATTAGGTCCTGTCAATGTTCAATTCAATTCGAATAATGTTAGATCAATTGAAGCGGTTCCTGCCATTGGTGTTCATCCAAGAATATATTTTGGGCCGAATGAAATTCCTGCACTTCAAGATAAAATGCAAAACACCACTTCTGGTCAACAAGTATTTGCACAATTGCATGCGTACACTACATTGATGCATTTGGGATATAATGCCAATGGAACTTACAATCACAATAGCACTTACGGCAAAGATGCTTTTGGAAATAATCGTATTGACAATGCTGGTAAGTGGAACAAGAGCGAATATTATAGTGCATTGGTTGCAGAAGATCCAAACGCCTTAACTGACGTTGACAATAAAAATCGATATTTATTATGTAGTGTGATGGCTTTGGAAGCTTTCGAATGTTTGATAATGGCTGGTCAAACGGATCCGGATACTGGATTAGATTATGATACTCGAGCAACCATGTTGGCGACAGCAATGGCACATTGGGCAAGTTTGGTTATCGGCTCACCTGATTTAAATTGGCAAAATTATAACCTCTTCGGGGGTGTACATATGGCCTACGCCTATGACTTGAATTATAACAATATGACTACAGCTCAACAAGATCTAGTTAGATCTGCGTTGGCAGAAATTGTAATTCCAACACCTCGATATGGATATTTAACTGAATATTATTCAACCTCAAGCAATTGGGTTGGGCTAAATAGTTTTGAACTACTGACCAATTTCGCTATTGAAGGAGAGCCTGGTTACAATCCTACATTGACACATGAATACATGAAAACATATTGGAATTTCATCACCTATGGATGGTATGAATCTGGCGCACCGTATGAAGGACTGGGGAAAAACTATCAGTTTGTTACGTCGATGATTGCAGCCGCAAAAAGAGGGTACAGTTTGTTAACACATCCACATGTTCGTTCTTATGGCAATGATTATTTGCCAGCAATTACGCAGCCATATGGTCATTCCTTAATCGGAACCGATGTTTGGGGCGGAAGCGGTTGGAATACGGAAGTAGGTGGTTATAAAAATAATGCTGCAGATATTGTAGGTTTAAAATATGCGTTTCCAAATGAAAGCAATATTGATTTTGCTTGGAGAGATTATATTGAAGGATGGTACTTTATTAATTCCACTGGATATGTTTATCAATCAATTGTTCCAGCAGGATCAGGATATCAAAACTATTTGTTGACTGCTGCTATATTTGCAGAAGACTACGACGATTCTCAATCATGGGAAGTTCAAAATCAACAAGCTCAAAATGGACTTTCCCAATTTTTTCCGGAAAGAGGCTTGGCCACATTAAGGAGTGGTTACACCAAAGATGATATGATGTTGCATTTCCATTGTCGTCAAGATATGGGTGGACATACAAATGCTGATCGAAATACTTTTGCCTTGAGTGCTTTAGGAAGAACTTGGATTCGTTATACTTATGGTTCTCATTTTCAACCAACGGAATATCATAGCTGTGTCATGATCAATGATTTGGGAATTCCATTAAGTCAAAGAGATGGCGTCAAAGCGAGGCAACCTGGAAAAGTATTAGCTTATTCGGACAATGGTTTGTCAGCGCAGATTACTGGAGATGCCACGTATGCATATAGTTGGGAATGGGATTGGGGAGAGCAATCGCCTGGTGTTGATCATCCGAATTTAGGTGTCGATGGTTGGGAAGCCGTCAACGAAACTTGGAATGATTTCCGGTATCAACAAGGGAATGAATTTTATCACAATATTCCATTTTACGATTATCACGATTGGCAAGTAGGTGGAAAATTGGAGCGATTGGTGAAACGGCCTTTCAATCCTATGGAAAGAGTTTATAGAACAGCTGCCGTTGTTCGAGGCCAAAAACCTTATACCATCATTGTGGATGATTTACAAAAAGATACTGCTGTCCAAAATTATAAATGGCTAGCACAAGTTGCCAATGATTTGATTATAGAAAGTACTGTTGTGGATTTAGGACCGTTAAATTTCCGAAACGATATCATTATGGTTGAACCTAGTGGAGAACGAAAACTATTAATTCGAGTTTTAAATAATAATGCTACTTGTCCACCATTTTCTGAAGTGATTGATCCCGTCATTACAGGGATTTATAGAGCTAGTTATGAAATTGATTCTGATGCCACAATTGGTTCTAACAAAAACATTTCATTTTTAGCTGGTGATCATATCAATCTAAAAGAAGGTTTTAAAACAGATCCAAATACAAACTTTTATGCTAATATAGAACCTTGTGATGGAAATGGAACCACTCCTGGATATTTAGAAACAGTAACTCCTGGTATCAATGGAAATTCGCCGATTACTAGAATTGTGATTGAATCAGAAACAGTCGCACCAGATTATAAAATCATGATTTTTCCTTTTAATACTGGAGAACCATTACCGATTACGAATTGGAATGCAGATAGAACTGTTTTAACTGTAAACTGGGCGAATGGAAGTGAGACGATTACTTTTTCTAATAACAATGGATTAACGCAACTTGCTATCAATTAAGCAATCCATTAAATAGTGAAGACAATACATATTGTCTTCACCTCGGATTAATAGAAAGCGATTTAAAATTTTCTTCTTTTTCTTTTGAATTTTTTCGGATTCAACCAATAATTGATTCCTGCTTCCATATTCAGTTTTGTATAGCTTTGAGTGATGCCGGATAACTCTGATGTAATCGGCGTAATTGGCAATTGTAATTTTGGAGACACGACAATACTAAGTCTATTATTGATTGGTTTGTGATATTCGCCTGCTACCCAAAGGTTGAAACTAGCGCTGTTGAATGCAGTTGCACCGGAAGTTTGTCCTTTAAATAGTAATGCACTTACGTCAATCCCACCCAAAACTTTATAATGATGTTTCTTTTTAGTCCAAGCAATTCCCATTCCGATGGGTATATTGAAGAATCGATATTTATTATAAATTCTTTGAATTTTTGTAGTAGTCTGTTGAACCAGCATTTGCTCCGTTGTAGAACTAATGATGTTGCCATCTCGATCTTCTACAACCGACACCACAACCTCTTGTGATACAAATTTTGTTTCTTCAAAATTAGATTTTAAAACTTCATTCAATTGTTGATATTCAAGACCTGTCGATATAATGAGACCTTTTCGATGTTGAAAATCAATGCCTAGTTTTCCTCCAAATCCTTCTCGTTGTTTCTCGTCAGCAATTCTTCTACCAAGTATGGAATAGTCAAATGTAGGTGCATTAGGATTGGCACTTAAAGATCGAATGGGTAAAATATAGCTTCCTGTAATTTGAGCTTCGGTAAACCAATTTTTCTTCTTTTTTCGAACAACTTTCTTTTTCTTCTTTTTCTTTTTCTTGTGCGCTTTCTCATTTACATTGTTATCAATGTTTTTAATTTCCTTCTTTTGTTTACCAGTTGTTTCTATTTTGTCAATTAAAACAACAGCATTTTCCTCATTTGTATTTTCTATAGAATCATTTATTGTCGACTCATTTTTTGTTGCAATTGTATTTTCTTCTACAATATAGGTAGAGGTCTCAATTTTTGAGCTTGAATGGTTGTTTTTATTTAAAGACACAGTCACTTGACTAGTTATTACATTGTTATCTGTGGATGTATAGGTGGATGATTTTTGGTGCATGAAATTGGCATTCCTTTCTTCAATTGTTTGATCAAATGCAATTAATTCTGTAGTTATTGAATGTGAATTTGATTTGTTCGAATTAGAATTTCGGTTGACCACTGTATTCGGTTTTACAACTTCCTTTTCTAAATTAACTTCGGGAAATGAAATTGCTTCCGTGTAAGTAGATTCTATTATTGCTTCTTCTGTTTTATCGACTTCGGTTGTTGCTTGAACCGTCTCAGATGGGGTAGGTGTAGGTAACCACATTTTGCCCAATAGAAATAACAATCCACCTACAGCTCCAAACCAAAGCCAGAAAAAGAAACGACGTTTTTTCTTCTTTTTTAATTTGGGTTCAATATTTTCCCAAATTTCATCTGTGTTTAAATCTGGATGATATTTGTGAAATGTATCTTTCATATCTTTTTCAGAAAAATTATCATTCATGATTAGTCAATTTCTAATTTAGTAATAAGTTGTTGCATTTTTTCTCGTGCTCTAACTAAAAAAGTTCGAGAGCTACTTTCTTTGATTTGCAACATTTGAGCAGTTTCCTTGTGTGAAAATCCATCGATTACGACCATGTTAAAAACGGTTCTTTGTTTTTCTGGAAGCAAGTGTAATAACTTCAAAATGTCTTCTACATTGAGTTGGCTGTGAACTGGTGGCGAGAAATTTCTGGTGTCCGTTTCCAGTTCATTGCGTTCCATTTTGTAACTCAATTTTCTCTTTTTCGACAAGGCAGTATTCACAGTGATTCGTGCGGACCAACTTTTAAAAACAGCTGTTTCGTTGGACTTGCATTGGTCCATGTTGTTGAAAATTGAAATCAAGGAATCTTGTAACACATCTTTTGCGTCTTCATGTGAGTCTGTATACCTTCGGCAGATCGCATAGAGATATGGGGATAGATAATCCACCATTTCTCTTTGCGAAGTGCGATTTAAATTTCTGCAGCCTTGGATTAGTTTTTTCATGTCCATCTTTTTAGTTGGATAAAAATGCTACATACTTTTTATGGTCTTTTTTTAATTTTAAATTCAGATAGAATACTTTCAGAAGCACCCAGAGGCGTGATACCGGTTCCTTCAAAATTTCCTTCTATGTAGTTGCCATCATCATTGGTGATTTGGAGGTTGATATTTCCACTAGCGCTTTCTAATTCAGGGATTGCAGGAATATCTGCTCCGTTTTCGAGACTCAATAAAACACCTGTATCATAAGTGCCAATTCCAGTGTAATTTAAGATTTGCAGTGTAAATTTCCCTCCACGTCCCAATCCTTCTAACATCATGTGGTCGGTTGAAGTATTTTCCTTCCAATACCATTGAGTTGGCATAGTCGAATACAATTCACCAGCATGCGTAATATTAAAAAAGTCATCCGTTTCAGTGCACATGAAAATTTCGCCTACATCTAAATTGGTATAGTCTTCTAATATAAATAATTCAGACATTTCTGCACTTTGAATTCCGCTGTAAACTCTTATTTGAAGTTCTGGAAAATCAACACAATTCATAGCATAATCAATATCCATTGCACCTTGAGCAAAAGGGCGAATCGTAATCTTGCCTGGTCGGGTTATCGCAACATGACCATAAGTGAGTGGTTCTATAACGCATTCATTAATTTGTCCGCTTATGTTGATGACAAAAGTTTCAACGGTCGGTACAAGCTGGATAGTTGGAAGGGTAGTATCTGAAGAAAAAGGCCCAATTGTTTCTGTGTATACCGTGTTATTACAGTGATCAATAATAGAAATACGTAGTTCAACTCCTGCTGGTACCGATCCACAGAACACTCCATTAATATCTGTATAGCCCCAGTAAACAAAATTATCTGTTAGATTTTCCACCAATACTTTCATATAAAAAGAAGGCGTATTATCATTGTTTAAAACGGTACCGGATAAACAAATAGCAGGATTTGAAATGCCTGTACAATAATATCCTGGACCAGGAATGCAGCAACCGACATATACATTGCCTTCCAAAGTGCAAGTACCTATTTGATACCATTGTTCTTCTTCCAAATCAAAATACCATAATGGAATTTCAGCAGGAGCATCGTCTAACAACTCAGTCGGAATCGGAATTTCCATATCAATTGTTAGATTAGGATCAATGGTTAATATATCGCCATTTAATTTTTCCAAATCGAAAGTCATCATTCCAAAAGTCTCTATCGTTTCTAGTCCGCCATCTTTAATGGTTGTGAGTGCACCAGGCATCACCGTTCCCAAATTATCAGCAAGTGGATTAATGTATTTGGAATAAATATTTGCCATCCCAGTATAAGGAGAACCATCACTATTTCTTAATGCATTTGAAGGAATTGAAATCTTCATATCCGCGTCATCTGTAAACGTTTTACCATTGATGGAATTCATTTCGACCGGATTTTCTTTTGGTAACATGGTAATTTCTACAAACGATGATCCTTCAGCAGAAAAATTAGAATGTGTACTTCCGCCAAAGAAACCACCAGCATTAGACTTAATAATATTGCCAGTCTTTTCGACGGTAATATTTTCGAAAAAGAATTGACCATTGGCATCTATTGTTATGATTTCGTCTGCAATTTGTACATTTCCAAAAGAGATCGGTGTTTGATCTACTGTTACGACTTTGCCACGTATTGCGGTTTCAACAAAAACTTTAGGTTCTGGAACATCTGTTTCTACAATCGTTTTGTTGACATCTTTTCGACAGGAAGTAACTGCAAACAATAGTATAGATATAAATAACAATATATTTTTCATAACGGGAATTAGCTTTAATGCAACGAAGTGCGTTTAATCAAATTAAGAATATTTTATTCAATTTTAATAGCTATCTATATGTAAGATGCTTTTACTTCCCAATTCGCTACAATTAAACAAAAAAAAATGCCTGAACATTTTGTCCAGGCATTTTTTAATGCAAATTGATGTTTAAACCAATTTTATTTCATGTTCTTATCAACCCAAGCATTCATCTGTGAAAATTGACCTTTACTTGCGTAGGTTGCTTGTTGTGTCCATTGATTCGCTTTATAAGATTTGTACGCGAAACCTGAATCATCAATAATTCCTTGCAACTTCGTCTTTGGCATTTTGCTTAATGCAGCAAAAGTTGTAACACCTTTCTTTGAAAGGATTCCAGCCATCTTTGGGCCAATTCCATATACTACTGTTAAGTCATCTTTTTTAGCAGCAGTTGTTTTAGCAGTACTTGTTCTTTTTCTAGAAGCACTTGGTTTTGATGCACGCGTAACTTTAACGACTCTCGCTTTGGGTGCCGCCTTTTTAGCTGCAGGTTTTCTTGTCTTTGTAACACTTGTCTTACGAGTTTTAGGAGCTGCTTTTTTAGCGATCGTTTTAGCAACTTTCTTTTTAGCTGCTTTTGGTTTTGCCGCAACTTTAGTCTTTTTAGTTTTAGAAGCTTTAGACGCTTTTGCAACTTTACCAGTTTTTTTAGCCGATTTTTTCTTGCTAGACTTTTTCTTCTTAGATTTCTTAACAGCTTTAGCTTTTTTCGGAGAGAATCTTTCTTCTACTTCCATTTTTATTTTCACAGCACCGGCTTCAATTGTTTTTTTGATTCCGTCAGGGTTTGCGATAGAAACCAATTTGCTTGCATTAGATTTCAATAAGTTGATAATCTTTTTTCTATCCAATTGTTTTTTCACTAGGTCAGTGATATCTTCTTGGATTCCCAATCTGTTTCTGAATTTTCCGGCTTGTTCTTCAACTTGTGTAATCACAGCATCCGTGGTATCAAAAAACATATCAATTTGCTTTTCACGAATTGGTTCAACAGTAGTAACTGTTTTTTTGATAAACTTATGCCACTTTTTTCCAGTCTCAATTGAAACTGTCAATATCGCTTCCGATGCATCCAATAATTTCTTATCCATTTTTGAGAATCCAGCTTTTGTAGCTTTTTTTCTCTTATCAATTGCTTTTTTCTTTTTAGCCATGACCGTTTTGTTATTATTTTTAAATGAGGTGCAAATATAAGGAGTCGTTTTGATTTATGCTTGATTTATTCGTTAATTATGGCAAGTTGTATTTTTTCATAAAACAGAGATTTGGATTTGTTTTTTTAGTTAGTTTAACAGAAAATAGACCTGTATGTCTGTTCTACAATAACAATTTTATCTTTGTTTAAATGCAACCAAAAAAACCATACTGCCTAATGCCATGGCTTCACCTCCACATCGGAAACAACGGAACGGCCAAAGCCTGCTGCATTGCTAATATCCCATTTGGTAACATCAATGAACAATCATTTGACGAAATATGGAATGGAAAAGAAATTAATGAACTAAGAGAAAAATTTTTACAAAACCAACCAGATAAAAGATGTGCCAATTGCATCAACCGAGAAGCTGGAGGTGCGACTAGTTATCGACAAGAAACGCACGAAAAATTTAAAGACTTCGACATAACAAAAGAAAACCAACTTCCCATTTATTTTGACATTCGATTCTCCAATGTTTGCAATTTTCGTTGTCGGACCTGTTGGCATGGCGCAAGTTCCAAATGGTTTAATGATGCAAAAAAATTAGGTAGAAATGTTGGTGAGAAAGCGATTATTCAAAATATCACAGATTTTAATGCTTTTATTGAAAAATCAGGGCCAGCTCTTTTAAATGCGGAAGAATTTTATTTTGCAGGAGGAGAGCCATTGGTGACTGAAGAACATTATTTGCTATTACAATGGTTGATTAACAATAAAGTTACAAATTGCCGATTAAGATATAACACCAATTTTTCAAAATTAAATTTCCGTGACTACGACTTGTTAGATTTATGGTCAAATTTTCCAGAAGTTGAAATATTGGCAAGTATTGATGGAGTAGGAAAATTAGGAGAATATATTCGAACAGATATGAAATGGGATGAAATCTTAATCAATCGAGAAAAAATAAGATCATCACCTCCTATTCAATTCAAAATCGCACCGACGGTCTCTGTTTTTAATGTGGCACATTTACCAACATTATATATTGAAGCATTGAGATTAAAAATGATTGAACCCGATGGGATTTATCTCAACTTATTAGAGCGACCGACTTATTTCAACATCAAAATTTTACCAACTGAAAAGAAAGAAGAAATTAGGCTATCATATCAAAAATTCTTTGAGAAAAATGAAGTACCCAAAAGTGTAATCAATAGTTTCAAAGAAGTTTTAAGTTTTATAAACACTGATTTTGATAAAAACTTACAAGAAAAATATTGGCAACAATTTCAGGATGAAAAACTCAAACTTGATTTACTAAGAAATGACAGTAGCACAAGTTGAATATTGGACATGTGAACTTCAAACCCAAAAAAACCCATTCTTATTTAGATTAATTCAAGATAAGTGTTTTCTTTGCAAGAACTAGAGAATTGAAAATGTAAAATCGGATGGCTAGCGGCAAAAAACTGCTTAATAGCAACCAATTTAAATGAAAATTTTCAGTTCATCATTCAACATACCTTGAAAACGTGAAAGCAGAAATCTTAACAGAAGGAGATCGTGCCAAGATCACCGCAATCCGAGGGTCTACGGAAGTAAAAAACTATTTCCTAGCAAATGGTATGGCCACTGGTACCATTTTCACCAAAAATTACAGTCCAAAATATGCTGGTTTAATCAATCTGACTTTAAATGGTAAGATGCTTAGTTTGCGTACAAAGGATTTTGAATACCTCGAATTTATCAAGATCTAATTATGAAACAATTTGCACTCGTCGGCAAACCCAATGCTGGAAAAAGTAGTCTTTTCAATTTACTAACTGGACTTAATCAAAAAATAGGTAACTACAGTGGTGTCACCATCGAAAAAAAGAGTGGTGTGGTGGATGGAATCCGGGTGGTGGACCTACCAGGAATTCGTACATTAAAATCTGTCACTGCCGAGGAGCTAATTCCTAAAGCAACAATTTTAGAGTACGCTGAAACCAAAGAACCGGTATTATTTGTATGCAACGGCATGTTGTTAGAAGATAATCTGATGTTGTTTACTGAAATTGCGGATTTACAAATTCCGATGATATTAGTTATCAACTTCAAAGATGATTTACAGAAAAATAATATTGAGATAGATATTGCACAGATGGCTGTTCAAATTGGTTGTCCAGTAATGCTGATGAATTCCAGAAATGGAGAAGGGATGGACGAGTTGAAACAAGCAATTAAAGAAAGTAAGTTTCAAGTACCCAATGCTGTATGTAGAAGTCTTTATGATGAATTTAGTAAGGATATTGTTGGAAATAACTTTCAAGCGATCTTAACTACTACTTCATCCAATCAAAGTCAGATCTTCGAAAATGACTTTATAAAGAGACAAAAAATAGTCAACAACATCATCGAATCTACCACTACAAGTCTAGCAAATCGAAATGATTTTTTGGATACGTCGCGAAGCATTGATAAGATATTATTGCACCCAGTGTGGGGTTTGTTGATTTTCTTAGGAGTTATTTTAGTACTGTTCCAATCCGTATTTTACCTATCAAGCTATCCTATGGATTTGATAGACGCAGGATTTGCAGGTTTGAGTGAATTGGCAACGAGTAACATTTCTAGTGAATGGTTGTCAAGTTTGGTGAGTGATGGAATCATCGCAGGATTGGGCGGTGTTTTGATATTTATACCACAAATTGCCATCTTATTTTTCCTATTAAGTGTTTTAGAACAATCAGGCTATTTATCCAGAATTTCCTTTCTTTCAGATCGAGTATTATCCAAATTTGGTTTAAGTGGACAGAGTGTTATTCCTTTGATGTCGAGTTGGGCATGTGCGATACCAGCGATTATGAGTGCCAAAACCATTACTGATTCAAAAGAAAGAATGGCAGTAATATTTGCAGCTCCATTGATGACTTGTGCCGCACGACTACCAGTCTATACTATTTTAATTGCGATCATGTTTCCTGCTGAGGGCACAGGTTTTTTCAATCCACAAGGCTTATTGTTATTTGGCTTGTATTTATTAGGATTGGTAGCGACCTTGTTGGTTGCTTATTTGGCGCAGCGACGATCGACTTTAAAAACGGTTCCATTATTTTCGTTGGAGATGCCAGTTTATCGGGTTCCGAATTGGCGAAACGTATTTTACAATGTTTATCAAAAAACAAAATCATTTGTAGTCGATGCTGGTAAAGTAATCTTTGTCGTTTCTATCGTCCTTTGGTTTCTGTTAAGTTATAGTCCAAGAAATCAAAACTTTTTAGATCAAAAATTCCAAACTGCTCAAGCTGAAAATGCAGAACTACCTATTTCAAGAGACGCTTTTGATCTCGAATATTCCTACGCAGGATATATGGGGAAATTTATTGAACCAGTCATTAAGCCACTTGGATTTGATTGGAAAATTGGGATTGCAATCATCTCTTCATTTGCGGCAAGAGAAGTTTTTGTTGGAGCACTATCCACGATTTACAGTGTTGGTTCTGAGGATGAAGGATTGGTCAAAACACGTATGCAAAATGAAATTAATCTGGATACTGGTAAAAAGCGATTTAATTTTGCTACTTGTATTTCGTTGCTACTTTTCTATGTCTTTGCCCTTCAATGTATGAGTACGTTGGCGATTGTACGTAAAGAAGTTGGCAATTGGAAGTATCCTGTTATGCAATTTGTGATCATGCTGGTGATGGCTTATGTAGCGGCATGGATGGGATATACGGTTTTTGGATAAAGTTCTATTCTGCGGTATAAAAAAAAACAGGCAGCTCAAAAAGCTGCCTGTTTTTTATTTTTATTAATAACTTCTAAAAGTTATAACCAGCTTTTAGTTTCAAGTCAAAAATCTTGTTTCCTGAAATCAATGAATTTCCAAATGGATTTGTATTAGCCCATTTTTCTCCTTCCTTATGCATTAAAATCCCTGCTGCAACTGCTACTTCAAAAGCGATACGTTTTTTGGTTAATATACGCCAACCGCAATTCATTTTCATTGCTGAGTAGTTTCTTTGCTCCTCTGTAACAGTATAAATTTGTGCAATCACCGTATAAGTTTCTGAAGAACCTCTGTAAAAGTCATCATTAGCTCCAATCTCATTTGTTGTCGTTCCGTGATCCGCTTTATAATTATAAAGGGTCCACTGAGGTTCGAGATAAAACATAGTTTTGAAATTGGCAATCTTGGAATGTGATTTACCAAGTCTTGCTGGATAAATTCTTAACCCCAAACTATAATATTGTCCTTTTTGATTGGTCTCTCTCACCGTTGATTTCGGAATATCATCATAGTTATAACTATTTCCTATTGGAGAAGAATTCACTAACCAACAATTCTCAGCTAGTTGTAAATCAGCAGAAGTAGTAATGGTGTTATTCGCATTTGAACTTTGAGTAGTATGAAAACGACCAAATGATGAAGTCAGTGAAATCCCATGTCTAAGTATTCTTTCATAGGAAATGTTTATTGGAGAATAATCTATAGCACTAGAAATGTCGTAAGTCAATGTATTCTTTTTTTCTAACCTAGAATCATTCAGCAAATTCGCGTCCTGAGCGTAACTAGGTGTTAAATATAACATTACAATTGCTAGTGAACTTAAAAGTTTAATTGCTTTTATCATAACTTGAATTTTTTTGGTTAAGAAATTTGACGCCAACGAATTGCTTGTGTCAATAGATTAAAGTTAATTCAACTTCATTTTCAATATAATCATAATTTGTAAAGTGTCAAAAGATTATTTCATGATATTGACAATGTGGATGAAAATTTAACAAAAAATTTACGTTTTCGAAACACTCAATTCTTTTGTTTATGATTTGTAAAATTTCTTGCTTGAACCTTCTGAAGAAACATGAACCAATTAGTTTACTGAAAGCACCCATTCGTATAAAACAAGATGAATCAAAAACAATTGAAGTTGATGGTCAACAAAAATGGAAGTTCCTTAAGTTGCTGTTTTATTATTCAATATTTTCCAAGAATCAACACTCCACCTATTCGCATCAAGAAAGACGAAGTTCATACTCCTGCTTAAATATTATAATATGTAAATATTTTAAAGTATTTTGTTCATAGAAATTGGTCGAACTTAACTCATTTGACCGTTATCTGCATTTTAGATTATAGAACAGAATTAGCTAACAAATAACCAAAAAATGAAGAATCACTCCAACCTAGCCATCAAATGGCTATTCATTTCCACTTTTGCTTTATTTTTAAATCTTCCATTCCTTCAAGCCCAGACGATCACTTATCAAGTCGATGGCGATGACTTATATTCTAGTGAATGTGGCGATTGTTCTAGCGGTCCTGATTACCGATTTAGACTGCGAGTCAATGATCAGGTAAATACTGCCTGGAGTGATTGGAATACGGATATTGAAGATAGTGGAGCCTGTGAATGGATTGGTGTAACCAACTATTCTTGGAGAAATGCAACAGCTGGAAATAATAACACGGTAATTACGGTGCAGCTCAATGCTTATGAAGATGATGATTTTTTCTGTGGTGGTGATGACGGAGATTGTGGTGGATATGCGACGGTAGGTTCCAATATCCTTACTGATTTAACACCTTGTACATTTCATTATTTCACTGGAACTAGAGAATGTGATGGCATCACTTGGGGAGTGGAATACTCCTACCAATATACCTATGATGACCTATTTCCTGGTGATGTGGCGATGGCTTCGGTTACCGATTGTACACCTTATGATCCAGCTCCTATAAACAATATTACCAATGCGACAAAATGGGCAACTTATCAATGGGAAATGTTGACCGTCGGTGGTACTTGGACAGACGTTGCAGGTGCTACTTCTGCAAGTTATGATCCACCAAGTCTTCAACAAACAACATCGTATAGACGTAGGGCCAATGATTGTTCAGGTCGAACAGCATATTCAAATGTAGTGTCTTATACATTGACCCCTGCAGGTGTTGCAACTTTGTCCTTACCAAGTCTATTAACGGATTGTGCATCTAGCAATTTACAAACTATCAATGGGGGAGGAATGCCCGTTGGAGGTGTTTATAGTGGTACTGGCGTAACAGATAATGGGGATGGTACGACCTTCTCTTTAAATCCAGCTGCAGTGACAACTGGATCTATTGATGTAACTTATACAGGTGCTGCAAGTCAAGAAGTTTATAACAATGGAGTTGCAAATTTTACAGGTTTAACAAGTGGTGCGATCAGTGATGTCAATTTACCAAATTATGTCGCAGCTCCATTTCAGTTAGTCAATAATAATATTGTCAATCAAGTCAATTGGTCTGGATTTTATGCAAATGGGAATACGCCAATGGATGATAATTTTGTCATCAACATTTGGTCAGATAATGGAGGTGTCCCTGGAACCATTTTATATAGTTTACCAATCGGAAATACAGCTGGTAGAGTAGCTACTTCATTTACGATTTTCGGCATTAAAGTGTACACCTATGAGGCAATAATTGATTTCGACGCAGTAGCAAATACGGCATATCATCTTTCTATTTACAATGATACTAGTGCAGATACAGATGATGATTGGTTTTGGGGTTATGGTTCAACATCTAATATTATCTATGAAAGTAGTGACAATTCCGCTTTTAGTGTTAGTGGAATTTCTGGGACATTGGATTTTGCTTTATCATCAGAAGTTTGTCCAACCGCTGTTACGGCATCCACTGAATTCATCGAGTGCGCATCCGCATGTGATGATGTGATAGCAGATGCATGTGGAGTTTCTCAAGGAGATCTCACGGGTCACTATATTGAAGATGCTTGTGGAAATTACGGGTTTGGACAACTATACTCATTCATTGCACCTGGTACAGATGTTTTGAATGTAAATGTAACTTCTACCGCAACGGACAACATGGTTTTAAATTTATTAGACGATGTTTGTGGTTCCGCTTGTACCGTGTTAGCAACAAATTCGGGTAGTAGTCAAGTGTCATTGTCTTATAATGTAATTGGTGGTCAACTTTACTTTGTTGAAATATTAAGTGATGGTGAAATCACCTATGATATCGACATTGACTGTCCTGATGGCTGTCAATCTTTCGTGATATATACGGATACCAGCAATTTACCCACTTCCACATCTGTTGCTGATTACATAGAAACTAACAGTACACCTACAGAGGCCGTAAAAGTTCTAACAGGTCAGGATGTCAGCATGGATGCCGGCAACTATATTGAATTAAATGCAGAATTTGAAGTAGAACTAGGAGGTGATTTTCATGGTTTTATTCAAGGTTGTGTGCAGTTTAAAGAAGATGCGCAAGTAGATCATTAATAAATTAAAAAGTTGAGATGCCGTTGAGAAGAAAATGAAACAGGAGTCGGGTCAAAATAGTATGGAGCCCATTGATATTTCAAAATCGAAATTATCAAAACCGATAAGACAAAAAAAACGAAAACCAAAGATTGAATAATAAAGAATATTGTAGAAAGGCAGCTCTTCGGAGTTGCCTTTCTTTATTTACTCAATAACCTGGGCTATATGAAGCTCTAGCTTCATCCAATCCAATTCCCCTCAACTCCCCTCAACTCCCTCATCTCCCCAAATCATCTAACCCACGAATCGAAGTCCCAGTAAACAAACAAGCAACACAACCAAAAGACAACCCTGCCGAAGCTGGATTATTCAAAACATATCTAACCGTATTATTATAATGAGCTTCATCCCGAATAAACCGATCCCAATATTCCGGCATCCAAAATTTATCTGCATTAGGAGCAATACCCAAGCTATATTTTTCATTGTTTTTCAAGGCCCATTTTCCAGTAAAAGACTTCCAAGATTGTATGATTTTCGGTAATTTATCATTCGTTTTAATAAGCACATGGACATGATTAGGCATAATACTCCAAGCCAATAAATCATATTTGACATCATCATGATATTGCAAAGCTTCCATCATAACTTTTGCCATTTCTGGATGTTGCAATGCACAACTGCCTAAACCTTTATTTAAATATCTTTCCCTTAAGATTCTCAATTCAATTTGAGATTGCTTTTCTGGTAATCGTCTTACCTTTTCTTCTAATTCGGCTAATACCTCTTTCGGTAGGCTATCGGCTAAACGGAAAGTGATGAATTGCAGAAGGCTTTCTTTGTTTCTGTGAGGGAGCTTTCCTCGATGCCATTCTTTTTGAAGACCGAAGTTGGAGGTGAAGTAGTTGGCGTAGTTAAACGAGTTGGAACTCCTTTGGCCCAGATAGTTTTTCATAACAATATATTTAGCGGTTAAGAAATGCTTTTATATTGTTTTAATGTCTTGGAGTAAAGGTAGGAAATTATTTGTTTAGTATGCTAATTTTTAAAACAAAAAGTGTTAAAATGAAATACATGCTATTTCATGCAGAATCCTTCATATAAGCATTGATTTCATTTTTTGGGACTGAAGTACACTAGAAAATAAAAGTAAAATACATTTCATTGTTTGTGTTTTAGGAAATTGAGGCAGCGATTACGCACTGCCTCAATTTTTTAGATTAATTTTTTTAATAATAACAATTAAAACGCATATCCAATCTTAGCCTCCAAATCAAATACACCAACTCCATTAACAGCACTTGCAGGTCCAAACTTAGCCTCATTAATTCCTTCCTCATCTTTATTTTCGACGATACCAATTCCAGTAGAAAAATCAAATGACAGACCGTTTGACGATAAAACATGAGCTCCTAAATTCAATTTCCCCATTGTTACCGTATTTTTAATTTTCCTAACAGTAAGTGATTGATCTATATACCTTGTCAAATCCTCATCATACCATTTGTTTAAAGTAGAAGTTTGTAAATCCGCTTTATAATGGTAAACAGTAAATTCTGGTTCACAATAGAGACGCAACATTTTTCCTTGGCTAGTATACATTCTTAGACCCAGATTTAAGAATTGCCCTTTCTGATTATACTCTTTTTCAAAAGCCTTTGGACCCTCATCTTCTGTAATGATATCTATAATATCTAGTAGCAACCAACCACTGTTCCCTGAGTCTCTATGCGTTGTAGTTCCAGTCTTTATATTATCTAATTTTGAAGTATTGAAAAAACCAATAGAAGTGGTTATAGCTACTTTTGAATGAATCGTACGTTGATAACTCAAATTGATGGGTGCATAATCAACTGCTTTGGAAAAATCATAACTGAAAATATTTTTTCTTGTTTCTACTTTTTCTAATTCTGGTAAAGTACTTTGAGCATTTAAAGTCATAGAAAATAACATTACAATTGCTCTTGCTGAAATAAACATCATTAACTTTTTCATCGCTTTTTATTTTTATGATTAAAAATTGGACTCAACTCATTTGAGCCACTGTACGATGTAAAGATACGGGCACATGGAGGTTGATTTTGATGAAATAGGTGAAGTGAGCATTTTGTTTTTTACTTATTGGGAAAGTTGATAGGTCAGGAGAGCTGGGATTTTATGGATGGGAAACTGAGTTTTGATTTGTTTACGATTTGTAAATTTTGGTGGTGTTTTGAAGTGGAAAAAGTGCTTTATGATAGATTGTTATTAGAAATGAATAATTAGGCTAACCGTATACTGGTGTAGAATTAAGATTTCTCTTTGACTCTTCATGCATTTACGAATTCAGATTCCGTTTTGTTTATTTAACATCCAAGTTTAGTTTTTGTCACGATTTTTTAAAGAAAATCGCGCCAAAAACTTTTTATTTCTTTCAATAACCTAGTGCGTTGCACTAGGTTATTGATTGCGCACCTTTAGAGCTTGTTAAATTATAACAGTTCACTTTTATTTCCTTAAAAGGATTTAAAACCCATCACTCCACAATAACCAGCCGTCCCTTCAAAACCTTAGTATCCGCCAAATCATACTTGATCAAAAAGTAGTATGTACCCGTAGGAAGTAATTTCCCATTTTTATTGGTGCCTTTCCATGGGTTGTTATTGGAATAAGGAGCTGCTTCATAAACAATATCTCCCCAACGATTGAAAACGGTAACCGTGTTGTCTGAAAAGTTGTCAATATTTTCGATGGTCCAATCATCATTTTTGCCATCTACATTATAGGGGGATAAGAGTTCCCAAACTTTGATTTCTTGATCATCTATTGCTAATGTGATAGAAGTGCTGTAGGAACAACCGTTTAATGTTATGATTTCCAATTGATAAACAGCAGTCTCAGATGGACGGGCCACTGGATTGAGGCAATCGGTACATGACAAATTAGTTGAAGGGGTCCAAGTGATGGATTCTATCTCTGTAGTTGGGATGTCTGTTTGTGGCGAAAGTAAGTAGTCGGAACCTGCCACTACAATTACATTTGATTCGATGGTTAATTCGAAAGCCGTTGGTGATTCTATTGTTATGACTTCAGACCATTCACAATTATTAAGATCTAAAACATGCACTGTATAATCGCCGGCATCTAAATTATCAAAATTGGAGTTGTCAGAAAATGGTTCGTCATTGATTGCATATTGAAAAGGAGCGGTTCCTCCAACTACTTCTGAAATAGTAATGAATCCATTAACTGCTTCCAAACATTCTGGTGACTCGCTATCGAAATTGACTGCTTGAATCCCCTCTGCTTGGGTGACTAACACATCATCAGCATTGGTGCAACCATTGGTAGTATCTGTAACCAACAAGGTATACAAGTCGGACGTGTTGATCTCAGGATTTAGAATTGTAGGATTTGAAATTAGGTTTCCATTCGCACTGGACCACAGATATGAAAGATCAGTTGTTGTCGGATCTTGTTCGCCATCTAATAAAATGAGGTCTTCAGGATTGCAAGGAATTTGAAAGTCATCACCGGCATTTGCAATGGGTATTTCAACATCTTGAAGTACTTCTTGAATAGCGGAGCTAACACAACCGTTGGCTTCATTGATTACTTCAAGGGTGTAAAATCCTGGATTAGAAACATTTAGTGATGGAGTAGAACCTAGCGTTAAATCCATTTCATCGGTCCAACTATATTGTATATCATTTCCAGCACTGGAGCTAGTCCCATTTAAAATAGTAGATTCATTTGTACAAGTCAAAATAATAGGTGTTTCAATAATTGCTATTGGAGCAATGGTGTCCCTCAACACTTCAAGCGTCACTTCATCGACACAACTATTTTCAGTATTGGTAATTTGCAAAGTATAAGTTCCAGGTTCGTTGACTTCAAGTGAATTTCCAACTTCATTTAAAATATTATTTTCATCTTGCCATTGATACTCAAATTCACTTCCAGAACTAGAATTGCTGGCATCTAAAATGATTTGTTCATTGATGCAAGTCAGCATTTCAGGAGCTTCAATAATTGCTTGAGGAGCATCCGCATCTTTAATTACTTGAACGGTAGAAGAGGCGACACAACCTGTTTCGGTATTGGTAATTTGTAACGTATAACTTCCTGCTGCTGTTACTTGAAGGACATCAACATTTTCAGAAACGACTCCATTTGCATCACTCCATTGATAAATGAATGCATCCCCTTGAGTTGAGTTGCTACCATCTAAAGTGATTTCGTTTTGCGTACAAGTCAATAAAGAAGGGGTTTCAATTATCACATCAGGTAAAGCATCACTTTGGATTACTTCAACTTGATATTGATGGGTGCAACCGTTTTCGGAATTTGTTACTCGTAAGATGTAGACACCTGCTTCGTTGGTGGTCAAAGCATTTCCAGTTTCCGATAAAACACCGTCTATATTTTCCCATTGATAAATAAAATTGTCGCCTTGACTGGAATTGCTGGCATCTAAAGTGACGGTCGAATTGGAACAAGTAATCGTTTCTGGCACTTCGATAAAAGCTACAGGTTCATCTGAATTTTCGAAAACTTCAAGCGTTACTTCATCGACACAACTATTTTCAATATTGGTAATTTGCAAAGTATAAATTCCAGGTTCGTTGACTTCAAGTGAATTTCCAACTTCATTTAAAATATTATTTTCATTTTGCCATTGATATTCAAATTCACTTCCCGAACTAGAATTGCTGGCATCTAAAATGATTTGTTGATTGATGCATGTCAGCATTTCGGGTGCTTCAATAATTGCTTCAGGTGTTTCAAAATTTGCATTTACCATTTGTAAAACAGAACTGGTGCAACTGGTTTCATTATTGGTTGCAGTTAAAATATAGCTGCCTGGATTGGAAACTGTTAGTTGAGGTGTGGTACCTAATTCATTTCCTAAATCATCCGTCCAAACAATTGAATAAACCCCTTCATAAGTACTATTGGAGCCATCTAGGATAATAGTTGGGGTACCACAATTCAAGGTTCCTAAAATTTCGAAAGTAGCATTTGGAATAGCTGGACTTGCTTCCACTTCAATGGTTGCTTGAGCAGAACAACCGGTTATATTGTTTGCAACGGTTAAAGTGAAAATACCAGTTTGTTGTACATCAATCAATTCACCTGATCCAATCAATTCCTCATTTGGATTAAACCAATTGTATTCGATATTTTCATCCGCACTAGAACCATTTGCTGATAATGTAACACTTGAATTATCACAAATAAAATATCCGCTTGCATTGGCGATTGCGGTTAATGACAAGTTGCTTTGGGTGATTGAAAAATCAACAGTGGTTGAACATCCATTCATTCCAGTGCCAATTACTTGGTAGTTTCCTGGAATTGTTAAATCAATCATTGGACTGGATGCAATGGTTTCATTTTGATCATTCAACCACTCATAAGTGAGTTCACTTTCATTAGATGAAGTAGTGATGGAGATGGTGTTGATATCACAAGTTAATTCTCCATCATTGTCTAGGTCGATAGAAAAATCAGGAGTTGTTTCATTAGGATTAAGGATTACTTGAGTGATGGCATTACAATTATTGTTTAAGTTGTTGACAACTAAAATGTAAGTTCCCGGTTGCGTTGCTTCCAGTGTTAACCCATTTGATAAAAGAGGCGTATCCGTATTTTCAAAATACCATTCGTAAGCAAAATTACTTCCAGTACTTGATTGGTTGGCATTTAATTCAACGGTGTTTTCTCCACAATCAAATTCGCCCATTACCTCTATGGAAGCTGTTGGAAAACCGGTATTTTCAATAATGGTATGTGTTGTAACATCACTGCAACCATTCTCTAAATAGGTGACCACTAGTTGAAAGGTTCCTGCATTTGAAACTTCTAAATTAGAGGATTCACCTAATAGATTCCCAACCTCATCGGTCCATTCATAAGATAAATTTGGTGGATTAATTGGGTTGAATCCATTTAAAGTGATGGTTGAATTGTCACAATCAATTTGTGTGTTTCCTGAAATGTTTGCTATTGGAGTAAACGTATTTGTGGTTACTGCGACACTTGAACTTTCACTACAACCAGTCGAGTTTTCAAAAATCGTTAAAGTATAAACTGCTGCATCAGATACTTCAAGTGTCAATTCATTTCCAAGAATGTCGCCATTGAAATTAGTCCATTCGTAACTGAAGTCAGGATTGGATGTTGAATTGGAACCACCTATAGTAACGATTGAATCTGTGCAGGTGAAAAATTGATCCTCGCCTGCATCCGCAATAATTTCAAATCCTTCCGTCACTGTTGTTGCTAAAGAATTGGTACAACCAAAAGCATTCGTTGCAGTAACACTATAAGTTCCGGATTCATCCACCACTAAATTATTTTCGGTAGATTGATCGGACCATACATAGTCATCGAATGTTGTATTTAAATTTAGTGTAAGTTCATTTTCGTAGCAAAATTGATAGGTAGAATTGATAAAAACGATATTGGGAATTGGGTTTTGTTCAACCGACCAATCTGCCGTGTTCATGCAATTGTTGAAGTCAGTTACCGTTACCGTATAATTGCCCGGACTTGTAATGTTAGTTGAAGCATTTGTAGAACCATTGGACCAAATAAAAGTATTGGCATTTGAGTTGGCGGTGATGGTCAAACTATCATTTTCGCAAAATGAATTTTGATTATTGGATAAATCTAATGTTGGCAAAGGATTGGTAGCTACATCGACTTGTGTGCTATTTCTGCAGTTGTTTAAATCGGTAACTGTGACTGAATAATTACCACCTGATGTAATGTTAATAGTTTCGTTGTTACTTCCATTTGACCATAGATAGTTGGCAAAAGTATTTTCTAATTGTAATGCAATGGTATCATTGATACAGAAATTTAAATTGTTGCTTTCAAATGATGGAGTAGGGATTGGAAAAGTAGTCATTTCAATCGCATCGGAATCCGTACAACCACTTTCTGCCGTAACGGTCACTTGATAATTTCCAGGTAGCGTAATTGCTATACTAGGAGTCATACTTCCAGTTGACCAACTATAACTAGTATGAATTCCTGCAAATAATTCAATCGTGTCACCAACACAAAAATCATTGTCATTGGTGCTTAAGTTGACTACGGGATTTGGATTTTGAACAATCAATGTACTAGAAGTTCCTGTACATCCATTGGCATCCGTTACGGTGACGGTGTATAAGCCTGGGGTGTCCGCAACAGTAGCGTTGGTGGTTGCACCATTACTCCAAATGTAACTTGCAAAACCTGCAGGTGCACCTAGGTTTGCTTTTCCTCCAGCGCAATATTCTGGTTGATTCAAGATGAAAACGGTAGGAGGTGTAAATTGTGTAATTTCAATGTTAGTAGTATCTTTACATCCGTTGAAATCAGTTGCTATTACTTCGTAAGTACCAGCTGTTGTTATGTTGCGAATTTGTCCAGCAGTGCCATCAGACCAATTGTAAGTTGCAAATCCATTTCCAGCATTTAAAGTGATTGATTCATTTCCGCAAATGAAATTTTGACTTGCTTGAATTTCAGTTGACACTTGCGAACAATCAACAGGCTCGAAACAAGATTCCACTTTTATGATCCACGCATCTTTTTGACCAAATGCGTTGCTAATATCAAGATCATTGGATTCGGAACTTCCGCAAACAATGAAATTACCATCGGAAGCAATTTTGATGCTTCGTGCAAACTCTCTATCTGTTCCACCATAATTTCTCTCCCAAATGATATTACCAATTGAATCGGTTTGTACGATCCAAAAATCTCGATATTCCAGACTTCCTGGAACTCCGTACATATTTTCAACATCTCCATCAGAAGATCCTGCAGTTCCTGCAAAAACAAAACCACCATCTGGAGTTTGTACGATTTCACCAGCAGCTTCGAGTCCGGATCCGCCATAGGTGTTGCTCCATTCCTCCACACCAGTTGCTGATAATTTGAAAAGACTTATTTTGAAAGTCGAATTTCCTATCATCATGTAACCACCATCTTGGGTTTGGATTATTTGTTTAGGAATTGTTTCAGCGTTAATAACTGGAATATTTTCAAGATAATTTTGTGAGATTAGATTTCCATTTACATCCAATTTGAAAATGGAAACATACCGTATTCCATTAAAGGTAAGTCGTGCGGCAGTAGCAATCATATAGCCATCATCATGTGCATTGACTAAGCAATCAGCAATATCCTGTCCTACTAATCCAAACTTTTTAGTCCAAAGAATGGCTCCATTTGTATCCAGTTTTAAAACACAAACATTTTCATTCGCATTTGTACCTTGAAGATCTCCATCGGTGGATTTCACTTCTCCTAACACGACGTAGCCACCATCATCGGCAACAATAATTGCTTCTGGTTTATCTCTTTCGGAGCCACCGAACCTTCGTGTCCATTGTTCTTGACCATTGGAATCTACTTTGAGAATTAGAAAGTCTGCTTGATTGAAAGCGCCAGGAACCGTATAAAAGGATTCAATTAGTACTACAAATCCGCCATCAGGAGTGGGTTTCATGTCTTTAAAGTAATCTGTATTTTCACCACCATAGGTTTCTTCCCAAATTACATTTCCAATGTTATCTAATTTGTTTAACCAGACATCGGCACCATCATCACCTCCGAAGGCATAATTTCCATTTTCTACTTCAAAAATTCTAATGGCGTCTTGAATATTGTTATTCCCATAATTTTTTTCCCAAATGATGTTGTTGTCGCAAGATGATTCTTCTTCTTCTTCTTCTTCTTCTTCTTCTTCTGCCTCGCAGGAGATTTTAAAAACCCATGCATCTTCTCCACCAAAATAATCTGTCACATCAATATCGTCTGATTCGGTATATCCAGCTACAATTAGATTGTTATCGGAAGTTATCTTTAGACTTCTGAGAAAATCTTCGTCGGTTCCACCAAAATTCTTTTCCCAAATTAAATTTCCAGCAATATCAGTTTTAAAAATCCATATGTCCCATCGGTTTCCGTAAATATCACTTACATCATTCCCTTCTCCGAAAGCATATGCGCCAATAATGAAACCTCCATCTGGTGCTTGATGGACTTCGTTTGGGTATGCAACGTTTCCTGCGGAGTAATAATTTCGCCAAATCGTTTGTCCCATCGCATCAATATTGTACAATCCTGCATTAAAGGATGAAGTACCCGTAATGATGTATCCGCCTTCTTGTGTTTGCGTTATGTATCGAGGAATGGTATTGGGAAACTCATTGCTAGTAGCCGCATCATCAAGATAATTTTGCCAGATCAAATTACCATCAAAATCAAGTTCAAAAACAGAAAGGTATCGGGTGCCATTTACATCTTGTGACACTGCGTTGGTGATAACATACCCATCTCCATGTGCGTTGGTTAATGATCCAGGTAAATCATTTCCAATTGCACCAAATTTTTTGGACCAAATGATATCTCCATTTTCAGTTAATTTTAACACCCATATATTTTCAAGCAAGTTAGTTCCGGCTAAGTCCCCATCATCAGATTCAGTGTCTGCTAATATGACGAAACCACCATCTTTTGCGACAATTATTTCGGTTGGTAGTTCTGCTCCCGTTCCACCATAATTTCTGACCCATTCTGTAATTCCGGCAGCATTTAATTTTCTGACACCGACATTCGTTTCAAAGGGATCGTTTGGTAATTCAACACGAG
This sequence comes from uncultured Saprospiraceae bacterium, assembly GCA_937941765.1. Lineage (GTDB taxonomy): Bacteria > Bacteroidota > Bacteroidia > Chitinophagales > Saprospiraceae > CALDGQ01. Next base: position 32,043 of record CALDGQ010000065.1, on the reverse strand, counting down.
TTCTATATAAAATTACGAATCCTCCATCGGGTGTCGGTTTCATGTCGCTAAAAGATTGAGGTCGGTCTTCAACATAGGTTTCACTTACAATCGGATTGCCATTTGGATCAATTATTTTAAACCAAGTGTTATAAAGAGATCGGCCTGCAAAAGCAAAATTTCCGTTGGGTAATTCATGAATTGATTCTGCAGTTTCATCAGGATAAACTGACAATTCTACATCTGTTCCAAAAGTGCGATCCCAAATAACAATAGGATCACATGGAATATCGAAATCAACTTCACAAGGGTTTAATTCAAAAATCCATGTATCTCTGTTACCATCGTTATTGGTTACATCTATATCTGTTGACCAAGCATCGCCTGCAATCAAGTAAGTATTATTGGATGTAATCGTCATTGCAGTTGCGTAATCTGTATCTGTTCCACCAAAATTTTTGATCCAAGTAATTTCTCCTAATGGATCTAATTGCGCAACAATGATATCTGTTTTTCCACTACCAGGATTATGATTTGAACCAATGTTGCCGTCATCAGATGCACCAGTTCCTAACAATAAAAAGCCACTATTTTCTGTTTCAAATGCCTTGGTTCCTATATCAATATAGGAACCTCCAATAGTTTTTCTCCATGCTTCTTGGCCTGCGCTGTTGGTTTTTAGAACGAACATATTTGGCGGATTAAATCCTGTTAAAATAAATCCATTATCCGTAGTAGGTTCAATTGAGTTGGGCGTTAAATTGTTTTGAGTTGAGAGAATGACTTCATCCCAAACATAAAACCCGAACTGATTGAATTTTGTTAACACAGTATGTTTTTGACTATTTAGCGTTTCACTGTAATAACCAGCGAGGATATATCCATCACCATCTGCACTACGCGTCATGTCTTTTATTACATGAAATTCAGTGTATCCGATGCGAGTAGAGCCAAATTGGTTACCGTTTTCATTGACAAGCGAGAAGAGTGCATTTGAATTTCCATTCGTATTAAATACATTCATTTCTGTATCAGAACTTGTGGAATTTCCTGCAATAACATATTGATTATAGTAGGGTAAGATGGACTCAGGAACATCATTTCCCGCACCACCATAAGTTTTGGACCACAACATATTTCCGGCTGCATCAAGTTTGAATAACCAGTAGTCGTTATCGCCTGCATTGCTTGGGACATCTCCATCACTAGATTTAGAACTTGCTAACAATAAAAATCCATTGTCTTCGGTTTGGATCATATCACGTAAGGAATCATCATCAGATCCGCCAAAGGTTTTGTTCCAAATTACGTTGCCAGTAGCATCTGTTTTGACAATAAAAACATCTAAATTGGTACCGCCAGCAAATACGATGTCTCCGTTTGAAAGTTCTATAATTGCTTCTGCGCCATTGTTGAATCCACCTAAATCATTAGAAAAACCATAGCTTTTTTCCCAAATAATTTCTGGCGTACAATCTTGCGCCTCACCTAACAATATACAAGCAAATAGCAAAAAATAGCAGATTGTATGTTTTCTTAATTTGATCATTTTGGGGGTTAGTTTGCAAGTGAATAGGTGAGATTTAATTCGTGGGCAGCGCCAAATGAACTAGATGGACCATAAGATGTAAAGAAGTGATTAAAACTATAACCTAATCGGATTCCTTTATTGTCCCAACCAATATTCCAGTAGTCCAATACCAAACCTGCTTCCAAGTGCACTGCTCCGGCAGTAGAACCACCAATACCTGCCCAAAATGAGTTGGAGAATTGATACCTAATATTTATATCAGCGTTGATTGGTGCATTTGGTGCATAGCGAATCCAGCTCGAAGCTTCAAAATAATTGGACGCTTCAAGTTGTTTGATATATCCCAACATGACATATGCGTGTTGAATTCTTTTTAAGTTGAATTCCTTCTCAACACCTTCAAATGATAAGTTTAAACCAAAAACTTGAGGAATGGAAAGGCCGGCGAAAACGACATCTTTACGATTAATGTATTGATAATAAAAAGCACCTAATCCAAGATCGGGATACCAAGTTGTGAAATTTTGTGCGTCAACATCATTTAAATCTCGAATGGCTAAGTTGGTAGCATCAAACCGATATTGAACCATTCCTCCAGATAGCGCAAATGACAAACCGCTATAACTTGGATCATCAGAAATGATAGCGCCAATTTTTCCAACAATAGAAGTGGTGCTGATTGGATCTGTTTTGTCATTCATCAAATATCCTCCTGCCAATAAATTTACACCAACTGAATTATTGAAATAATCACCACGGATGAATTGGGTCTGTGGACCAGCTTCGAAACCAATCCATTGACTCCGATGTGTCATTCCAAAACTCATATTGTGATCTGAGATAAAAAAACTACTATTCAATGCGGCAGGATTGAGGTAACTTCTATTTTCTTGATATTGAGTAAAAATGGGGAGTTGTTGACTTACCAGTGGAGTTGCGAAATATAAAAAGGAAAAGAAAATCAGATAAAAAATTTTCATTGCGTTGGTGCTTTTTTCTGAAAGTAGTTTTTCGTTTCTTAATTGATTACAAATACAACAAGATAATTACAAACAAGTTCACAATTATTCTGTCGATTATAGCACTTGTATTTAAAGCAATTTGGGTTGGTATTTTTGTAGTATTTTGTACAAACAGCAATACTATTCTCTAGAAATGAATTTGGGACAAAACAATGAATTCACACATAACATATTTGCATCTTAGTGGAATTTAAAAGGTGCATATATGTTTATAATGTATTGAAAATCAATAAGATATTGAACCTATTAGTTCAAAAAAAAACGGTCGAAAAGTAGATGGATATTGAATATTTTGTCGGCTTAACATACGTTTCCTAAGCCTGCGCATATGAAATCCGTTCGGCATGGATTAGGTAATGTTTTTTAACTATAGCTAGTATGAGCCTTTCCCAATCCTTGTTCAACTCAAAAGGCCTTTCTCAAGAAGCAATTTAATTTCGTTTACTAAATGTTTTAAGAAGCCTCCTGTGTCAACAATTCTTCATTTATTTCTGCCACACTTTGATTTCTTGCTTTCTCCACACGAGCCAATCTTTTCTGAAATTGTCCCATAGCATAATTGTTTAAGTCATCGACATCAATACCGAAAGGAACTACTTCATAAGGGCTATACGACTCCACAACTACTTGCATTGAAGGCATTAAAAGTTGGTTCATTTGATCCTGAAAAGCTTCCCATACTTCATCCCCATTTTCAGCAACCAATCTAGAGATGAGGTAAATTCCATAAGCGATATGGCGAGATTCGTCTTGCTTTAATTTGCCAATGAAAGTTCGTAAACCCGGAAATATATTGTGAGAATCCAGTACTTTGTAAAGGCCATAATAACCAGTTTCTGCCAAGACACCTTCTACAATCATGTTGTAAGTAGTAGATGCACGTACTTGATTGACTGGGCTTGGATCATCCCTTAAAGCATTTAAAGCATTCGGTAATAATTCATTGAAAATTAGATTGTAGGAAGGAACATGAAGTGATTCGTGCGCAGTACCAGCATACGATGACACTTCATTTATCCAGCGATTGAAACCATCTACATGTTTGGCTTCTTCCCAAAGAAAACTGGTTAAAAACATTTCTTCTTCCAATCGTCCTTCTTTAGCAATTGCCATAATTAATGGTAGCAAATCCAATGTTACTGCTTCTTCACCTGCTTGAAATTGTGAAATCGCTTGCATCAAAAATTTCGATTCAACATCGGTTAATTTTTGAAAATCGAGTTTGTCTTGTGTGAAATCGATATCCGAAGGGTTCCAGATACCATATTTTTTAGCTTTTTCCCATAAACGCATTGGTAGGCTTATTCTGTCTAATCCGGTTCCATTTGTTGTTTGGTAAGTTGTTCTCATTAACTTTTTTGCTTTATTACGAATCTAGAATACCTTTAAAAATAGTAATATTATCTTAAATGGTAAGCAAATAAAAGTAAAGGATACCATTGTGGTGGCGTAAAGCCTTTTCAAAATTTTTCTTATCTTCTGCCATCTTAACAAAACAACTAAAGAAAACTAAACAAACATGCAGATAATAGAGCAACCAAAAGTCTATGATGCAATCATCGTCGGTTCAGGAGCAGGTGGAGGAATGTCCGCAAAAGTATTGGCCGATGCAGGATTAAACATTGCAGTTGTAGAAGCAGGTCCTTATTTTGATCCTAAAGATCCCGTCACACAAACACAATGGAAATGGCCTTATGATTCACCTCGTCGTGGATCAAGTTCCAAAAGAGATTTTGGAGAATACGATATGGCATACGGTGGCTGGGATATCGAAGGCGAACCTTATACTACAACAGAAGGAACAGAATTCAAGTGGTTTAGATCTAGAATGCTGGGTGGTAGAACGAATCATTGGGGAAGAATTTCGTTGCGTTTTGGACCCAAAGATTTCAAAGCAAAAAGTATTGATGGCCGTGGTGATGATTGGCCCATCGGATATGAGGATGTCAAACCTTATTATGACAAAGTCGATAAATTAATTGGTGTTTTTGGATCTAAGGAACGATTGCCTAATGATCCAGATGGATTTTTCTTACCGCCTCCAAAGCCTCGTTTACATGAGTTGGTATATATTAAGGCCGCTAGAAAATTGGGAATACCTGTGATACCTTCTCGTTTGTCCATTTTGACTAAGCGAATTAACAAAGATCGAGGTGTTTGTATTTATTGTCAACAATGTGCACGCTCATGTAGTGTATACGCGGATTTCTCATCAGGATCTTGTTTGATTTTTCCTGCTCAAAAATCTAGAGGACAGGTAGATTTATTCGTCAATTCAATGGTAAGATCCGTTTCCACTGATAAGTCTGGAAAGGCAACTGGTGTTTATTATTTTAATAAGGAAGATCGGAAAGAGTATCAATTAAGAGCTAAGGTTGTAGTCTTAGCGGCATCTGCATGTGGAAGTGCGCGTATATTGTTAAATTCAAAAAGTGCGCAACATCCACAGGGATTGGGAAATAGTAGTGGCGTTGTTGGAAAATATCTTCATGATTCAACAGGTTCTAGTAATATGGCTATTATTCCCGAATTATTGGATCGGAGAAAAGACTATAATGAAGATGGTGTTGGCGGTATGCATGTTTATTCACCTTGGTGGGGCGATAATAAAAAACTCAATTTTGCTCGTGGATATCATATCGAAATTTGGGGTGGATTGGGGATGCCTTCCTATGGATTTGGTTTTGGAATGGAACGAATGGCCAAACATCTTGGTCACAAAGCAGGTGGTTATGGCAATGTTTTAAGAGATGATGTCAAACGGATGTATGGTGCGTCCATAGGTTTTGGTGGTCGTGGAGAGTGTATTGCAAGAGAAGATAATTATTGCGAATTAGATCCTGAAAAAGTAGATGAATTTGGAATCCCAGTATTAAGATTCAATTATACTTTCTCTGATCAGGAATTGATGCAAGCCAAACATATGCAACAAACTTTCTCTGAATTATTTGACGCAATGGGAGCCAAAGCATTATGGCCTGCTCCTGGAAAGGAAGGGAATTATGGGTTAAACAAACCAGGTGAAATTATACATGAAGTTGGAACTACTAGAATGGGAAATGATCCTAACAAGTCAGTTACAAATAAATTTCAACAACTCCACGATGCGAAAAATGTATTTATAGTGGATGCAGGACCGTTCGTTTCACAAGCAGATAAAAATTGTACTTGGACGATTCTCGCTTTGTCTTGGAGAGCATCTGATTATATTGTTGATCAACTTAAAAAACAAAATATTTAAAGCCATGAAAAGAAGAGATACTATAAAAACTTTGTTGATAGGTGGTTTAGGAACGGGTGCAATGTTGACGGGTTGTAAGCAAGATGGAAGTGATATTGATACAAATTCGGTGGTGCCAAATATAGATGCCAATAACCTTTATGGAAGAACACCTGAAGAAGCAAAAGTTGATGCAGCACTACATGCGCAGCCATCCGATTTTACTAAGGAAGAGCTCGGTGTAATTGCAATACTATGTGATATCATTTTGCCGAAAAGTGAAACGGCAGGATCTGCAACAGATGCAGGAGTTCCAGCTTTTATCGACTTTATGGTAAAAGATATTCCTGACAATAAATTGCCCCTAAAAGGCGGGTTGATGTGGTTGAACACAGAATCTAACAAACGATTTTCAAAAATATTTTCTGAATTAACAGAAGCACAAAGGATTGAAATCATAGATGATATTGCCTATCCAGATGATGCAACAGCAGCTATGAAACCAGGTGTCGTATTTTTTAATAGAATGCGAGATTTGACCTTATCGGGTTATTACACGAGCAAAATGGGAATTGAAGATTTAGGTTATCAAGGCAATCGACCAAATACTTGGGACGGTGTGCCTGAAGATGTCTTAAAACAACATGGGTTGGTTTATGAACCAGAATGGATTGCCAAATGTGTAGATAATGATAAACGAAATGAAATTGCAGTATGGGATGATGATGGAAATTTGTTGACTTAAAAAACAGCAGATAAAGCATTTTAGCTGCTAAAGTTCAACGAAATAACATTATGTTGATGGACTGTGGTTTTTTTCTTTCGTTGCATAAAAGATTAAAAAAAGAATGAGCTTTTACAAAGTAAAAGCTCATTCTTTTTTATTTATTGATCTATAATCGGAACCACTAAAGTTTCCTGACATCCTTCAATTATCGCTTCAAAATCAGCACCAGGTAATACTTCAAATCCTGGAAGCAAATCAATATTTTCACCAGCATTATAAATGATATCACTTCCAACACCTATGATGTTATTTGCATTAATGTTCTTTTTCGCTTTGAAGTGATATAGATCGGAAGTAGAAAAGTTATCTATCGGATTAAAGAAAAACAAGGTGTCAGGACAATCATCAATAGTTGGAATTGTTGATGCAAATAACGTATCACTATATGAGAAGGAAGCATCTTCACAAGTAATACCAACTTGAATTCCGTATGTAGTTTCTGGTAGCAAGTCAATAAATGTGTATGAATTTGTCAAAGAGAAAACTGTCAACCAATTTATTGTATTGTTAGGCATTAGTGCTCCATATTGAATCAGATAAGCACTTGCTCCTGGTTCCGCATCCCATTCTATTGTTATGGTAGATTGAGTGGTTTCTGTAACGGTGATATTGTTTGGTGGTAAGCACGATGTTATTGCAAATGTCGCGGTACATGTCTGAATGCCAAGGCAAGGATCATCTACGGTTAAAGTTACATCAATACTTTCGTCCGACAGTAGAGGTGGGGCAATATCTAACCCAGCTATTACAGGGTTGCAACCACCTGTAACTGCAAATTCATCCAGCCAATGATCAAATGCATTATTTAATACAAGTTGAGATGTTATTTCCATTATCGTATCATTTGGACAAAACAGTTCGAGTGGTTCAGGTGCTTGAACAATGAAATCGACTAGGCAACTATCGAGAAATCCACATTCATCAGATACGATGAAATTAACTGAGGTCGTTCCTCCACATGCATCGGGAGCAGTTACATTCAATTCACTTGTTTGCGGATTACAACCATCTGTAACATAGAATTCTTCAAGCCACTCATTAAATATAGCGTCTATACTTGCTTGAGTTTGGCAAGAAATTTCAGTTATCTTTGGTGCACAATTTAGGATCAATGGACTATCATCGCAGCCATCCGGGATTCCATTGTTGTTTAAATCAATATTATCATCAAAACCATCACATAGGTCATTCGCATCACATACACCATCTAAATCATTGTCTTGGAAAATTCCGACGCATTCACAATTCATGTTTAGAGAATCGGAAATAGTACATGCATCGCCATCATCACAAAGACTGCCAACAAGTCGTTCATCGCAATTGTCACAGACATCCCCAATGCCGTCATTATCAGCATCTGCTTGGTCAGGATTGATGGTCAAAATACAGTTGTCAAGCGAGTCACAAATTCCATCGGTGTCAGTATCTAACACTAATATTCCGACACATTCACAGTTGATATTTAGTGAGTCAGACATAGTGCATGCATTACCATCATCACAAGGATTTCCAATTAATGAGTCATCACAATTATCGCAAACATCCCCAATGCCGTCATTATCAGTATCTGCTTGGTCAGGATTGATGGTCAAAATACAATTGTCAAGCGAGTCGCAAATTCCATCAGTATCTGTGTCTAACACTAATATTCCGACACAGTTACAGTTGATGTCGAGAGAGTCAGAAATCGTGCAAACATTTCCGTCATCACAAGGATTGCCAATTATTGTTTCATCACAATTGTCACATACATCCCCGATGCCGTCATTATCAGTATCTGCTTGGTCAGGATTGATGGTTAAAATGCAGTTGTCAAGCGAGTCGCAAATTCCATCAGCATCAGTATCTAACACTAATATTCCGACACATTCACAATTCATGTTTAGAGAATCGGAAATAGTACATGCATCGCCATCATCACAAAGACTACCAACAAGTCGTTCATCACAATTGTCGCAAACATCCCCAATGCCGTCATTATCAGCATCTGCTTGGTCTGGATTGATGGTCAAAATACAGTTGTCAAGCGAGTCACAAATGCCGTCGGTGTCAGTATCTAACACTAAAATTCCGACACAGTTACAGTTGATGTCGAGAGAATCAGAAATCGTGCAAACATTTCCGTCATCACAAGGATTGCCAATTATTGTTTCATCACAATTGTCACAGACATCCCCAATGCCGTCATTATCAGCATCTGCTTGGTCCGGGTTAATGGTCAAAATACAGTTGTCAAGCGAGTCACAAATTCCATCAGTATCAGTATCTAACACTAATATTCCGACACATTCACAGTTGATATTTAGTGAGTCAGACATAGTGCATGCATTGCCATCGTCGCAAGGATTTCCAACAAGTCGTTCGTCGCAATTGTCGCATACATCCCCAATGCCGTCATTATCAGCATCTGCTTGGTCCGGGTTAATGGTCAAAATACAGTTGTCAAGCGAGTCACAAATTCCATCAGTATCGGTGTCTAACACTAATATTCCGACACATTCACAGTTAACGTTTAGTGAATCGGAAATAGTACATGCATCGCCATCGTCGCAAGGATTTCCAACAAGTCGTTCGTCGCAATTGTCGCATACATCCCCAATGCCGTCATTATCAGCATCTGCTTGGTCTGGGTTGATGATTAAAATGCAGTTGTCAAGCGAGTCGCAAATTCCATCAGTATCAGTATCTAACACTAATATTCCGACACATTCACAATTCATGTTTAGAGAATCGGAAATAGTACATGCATTGCCATCGTCGCAAGGATTTCCAATTAATGAGTCATCACAATTGTCGCACACATCCCCAATGCCGTCATTATCAGCATCTGCTTGATTTGGATTGATGGTCAAAATACAGTTGTCAAGCGAGTCGCAAATGCCATCGGTGTCGGTATCTAGCACTAATATTCCTACACATTCACAATTTATATTTAGTGAGTCAGATATAGTGCATGCATTGCCATCGTCACACGGATTTCCAATTAATGAGTCATCACAATTGTCGCACACATCCCCGATGCCGTCATTATCAGCATCTGCTTGGTTTGGGTTGATGGTTAAAATACAATTGTCAAGCGAGTCACAAATGCCGTCGGTGTCTGTGTCTAACACTAATATTCCGACACATTCACAGTTAACGTTTAGTGAATCGGAAATAGTACATGCATCGCCATCGTCGCAAGGATTTCCAATTAATGAGTCATCGCAATTGTCACAGACATCCCCGATGCCGTCATTATCAGCATCAGCTTGGTCAGGATTGATCGTCAAAATACAGTTGTCAAGCGAGTCGCAAATGCCATCGGTGTCAGTATCTAACACTAATATTCCGACACATTCACAGTTCATGTTTAGAGAATCGGAAATAGTACAGGCATCGCCGTCATCACATGGATCACCTATTTGACAAGAAGTTGGACAAGTAGCGGGTAGGCCGCAAATAGAAATTTCTTTGATTTGAGCTTCATTGGATAATTTTTGAAAACGTAAAAACTGACAAGTGACATTCACCATATCTATCGTTCTCCATTGGTTCCAAAATTCGGTATCATAATTTGCAATTAATTCCCAATCACCATTTGGTTTTTGATATTCAATTCTAAATGTATCTCTTCCATTTCCATCATATAAATATATCGTAGAAATTTCATAACAATCTTGTAAGTCTAAAATGGCAATAGCAGGTGGTACTCCATTGTTAGGATCCCAGTCTGGTCCCCATTCAGTTGAAGGTGCAATAGCATCTGTACCACAAATTGGGTTGATATTGGATTGTTCGTCAACTAATCTGGTTGGGTCAAGCCCACTTGTTGGCGTCATATCTGTAATCCAACTTTCTTCTAAACAAATTTCACAAGGGCAAGAATTGCCACAATCATTATTACAAATTGCAGCTGTTAAAGTCATTGCTGTCATTGAAATGGTGTCACCATCATTGGTATCAAGATCTACTGCATGGATAAAAAACTCATAAGTTGTTTCTACTTCTAAAGCTTCAACAGTAGTTGACATATTGAAAGCTGTAGCAGGGATAACAAGGGTAGTGTCCATTCCATTTTTCTCAAAATCAATTACATAATAATCCAAGTCGGTATCTAAAGGTGCGGTCCAACTCAGGTCAATTTCATTGCAAGATTCCATAGCGATAAAATTGTTGACGATACCCGGTGGTAGTGCACTATCATCAAAATCGGAAACGTGTCCGCATAGTACCATTTCTCCTACAGAACCATTGTCAAATGGATCAGCATTAAAACGTAAATATCTTACTGGAATACTCTCAGTTGATAAATTACTAATTGGTACCCAGCTCTGATAAGCGGTCGATGAATAAGTAATTAAAGTTTCCCAAGGGCCATTTGGTGAAGTAGCGTACTCCACTTCAAAATCTCCTATTCCGGCATCATCATAAATATAGATCGCATCTAACAAATAATATTGTTGTAAATCTACACTTAAACTAACTGCACCGGATACTTGAAAATTTTGTCCCCAATAAGTAAAAGTATCAACTCCGCTTCCACATATTGGATCAACAGAAGTTTGTTGATCAAATAAGTTTAAATCAGGTGTAGAGGGATGAGAATCAAAAATCCAGAATGGTTCAATTGGGATTTTACAATCTACTTCATTAGTTTCTGTAAAAATATAACAAGATTCAGACAAATTACCTACACCGTCATTTACGGTAATAAAAAAAGTATAATCCGTATCAGGCTGCAATCCATTTGCTAAAAATCCATTATTTACTAACGAATATTCATCTGCCAATAAGGTGGCACCTGGAATATAATAACTTGCGATATCCACATGTCCTTGCGCATATCTTATTTGACAAGTTCCACTTTGATTTGATTCCCAATTTAAATAAACAGAGCTACAAGATTGATCCGAAGCAGTAATATTTTCTACACAATCTACATTGACATCAACATATGGTTCGCTTACTACAACAAAAACTGGACGCTCAGAAACAGGGACCATAACGGTCGTTCCTTCTAATAAGGATGAGTTTCCAATTGTACTTGGAGCAGTTGGAACTACAAGTGTTGCTGAATCTGCTCCATTGAGAAATAAGGGATAATCGTACGTTGGTTTTCCACAACTAGTCGGACTCCAAATAGCATAAACATCTTTATCAGGATTTAGTGGATCTATAAATTTATAAACTCGCGGACAATCTACATTACATAAAGTATCTTGACAAGGTGACAATTCAGCATCATAAACTAATCCTTCTAAAACATTTTTCATGGTATAGGTGTAATACCAAGCAGCTTTTGGTTGATAATTATCTAACAAGCTAGTTACTTGACCTGCACTTACAAAAGTTCCTTCACAAAATCCATCTGTACATTCATCTCTTAAGTCGAAGGCAACAGCTCTGTCAAATCCTGCAGCTTTAATTTCTAAAAAAGAACGCAACATCCATTGTCCTTGAACTTCTTCTTGTGTGTATGGACTGATTCCATTGGTTGGAACTCTTTGCAACGACAATTCATTGGTATCGTATCCAAATTCTGATAACCACAATTCAACGCCAGGAAAATGTAGGTCTCTTAAATTGACAAAATCTTGTAACAAGTTTTTTAGATCATCTTCTTCTGGACTGACACCTACACTACCCAGTGAGTTGAAAATCGGAGAATCATTGGCATAATGATGTAAATTGATAACATCAAAAGGATAGAGATCGGCAGGATCACGATTTGCTTCAAACCAATCCAACATTCCTTCAAAGTATTCCATGTCCAAATCTGACAAACCTCCGGTAATTACTTTCATATCTGGATCTGCATTTACAATTCCTACGGTTGAAATTTGTGTGCCAGGATTGTCTGGATCATCTTGTAAAGACATTGTTTGATTGTGTCCGTCATAAGCAGCACTTAGCATGGCTGCATATTCTGCTGGTTCGAAAAACGTGGTTGGATAATCTTGTTCATACCAATATTTATCTTGTTCGTTCCAGACTTCGATATATTCGGCATATCCTGCTCCGGTTTTTACGGTCTCAACTGGATGCAGTTTAGGAGCAATGATGGCTGCTTGTTTTGTTGGCGAAAACACCTTGTTACCATTTCTGGCAGTATAGTGATAAAGCCAATCTGCATAAGCGATGTAAGATTCAGGTAATAAAGCATCTGCTCCAGGATTGAGCGGTGCTTGTTCCAATTGCTGAAGTGCATCTGAATCAGAAGGCAACATATCAGGGTTGACTAAATAGGGAATTGATTTAAACAGACAAGGTGCAATCATCAGATTTTCAGCTTGCATCTCTTGATAGAAATTATCGAACTGGATCCATGTTTGATTCTGATAACCAAAATTAAATTTGTATAAATTATTTGGATATCCAGGTGAAGCTGCTTCTCCGTTATCCAATGCAAGATAACCTTCATCAATAGACCACTCATGATATTCTCGCACAAAACCGTAAGCTTGCATTCGATTGACAGGATCTTGGCGACGTACGTTGATACCAATAAATTGATCCATAGGAATTATTGGTTGCGCTAATAGTTGAATTTCTGTTACAAAATAACACAGAAAAAGTGATAAGTAAATTGGTCTCATACTAGTCATAGGATTTGTTTTTGGGACTGAGTTTTATGCTCAGCTAATCATAAAAATCATTTTCGTTTTAAATAAAATATAAAGTCTTAAAGTGATATAGACTTAAGACCGTGAAAGCAAAATCAAATTCACGTAATAGCAAAAGCTATCTAAATAAATATGAATTGTTCGCACAATATCATGGATTCAAAACGACATCGAATTTAATATAGAGTGTAAGCGGATTTGTGACAGGATTAAATTCACAAATAATATGTTCTCCGATTTAAAAATACAGCTTTTCCATTTATTATCATAAAATTCATGCAAGCCTTGCACGTACGTTAACAAATGGAATGTCTAAGCTATAATTTGAGTTCTTGAAAAGTGAACGAAAAAGAAGCGGTTTATGTGATTAGATATGATGAATAAGTTAAATATTTATGGAACTCCTGAGTTTTCTTAGACACATATTCATCATTCTTATACTTTTTATTTTTCTAATGTTCAATTGACCTATTATTGTTTTGAAAATTCATCCGAAATTTAAAAAAGTCAATTATGAAAAAATACCATTTAATTTTATTACTGTTGTTCGTTATTTGTAATTTTCAAATAATTGCTCAAGATGAAATCACTAATCCAGAAAAGGAACAAATCTACACCGCTATCAATCATTATATTGAAGGGACATCTTACAGCTATGTAGATCGAATTCAAAAAGCTTTTTACGAAGAAGCAGATTTATTTTTAGATAACAAAGAGAAGACGTTGTGGGTAGTTCCATCGGCTGATTATATTAGTTGGTTTAAGAAAAATGAACCCGGAAAATATACAGGTAGGCTTGGAAACATTATTTCAATAGATCAATTTCAAAACATTGCAACTGCGAAAGCGGAGATTTTAATTCCAGACAAAAACTTAAGATATGTTGATCTATTTCTAATGAAAAAAATTGCTGGTGAATGGAAAATCATCAGTAAAACAGCTTCTAGTGAATCTGCTGTTTGTAATGGGAAACGAATTTTGTTCATCACTTCAAACGCTTATTTTTATGGAGATACGGAATTGCAAACGGGCAATAGTTTTTCAGAAATCGTTTTTGCGTACGATACTTTTCAGAAAGCAGGATATACGATGGATTTTGTAAGCCCAGATGGTGGCATGATTCCTTTGGCTTATATTGATACTTCCCGAGAATTAGAAAGAAATAGGTTATATGATTCGGACTTCATGTACCAACTCAAAAACACAAAATCGCCAAGTGAAATAGATCCGGATCAATATCAAGCAGTATATTATGTAGGCGGCGGAAGTGCTATGTTTGGCGTTCCTGAAAGTAAGGCAATTCAAGATATTGCCATGAGTGTGTACGATAATAATGGAATTATATCATCTGTTTGTCACGGTACTGCAGGAATTGTCAACTTAAAAACGAAAGATGGAAAATATTTAGTTGATGGGAAGCGTGTGAATGGATTTCCAGATTCTTTTGAAAGGCAAGATGCGGATTATTTTAAAACCTTCCCTTTTTTAATTCAAAAAACGATTGAGGAAAGAAATGGTAATTTCAAATTTACAGACGGAAATGTACCACATGTTGAAGTAGATGGTCGCTTGATCACTGGACAAAATTGGTTGTCTTCCGAACCAGTTGCTTTGAAAATAATTGAGGTGTTAGATAAGTTAGAAAAGGAGTAACTTAAAAAAATATTAGGTTTCAAAAAGCAGTGTCGATTTTAATTGATGCTGCTTTTGGTTTTTGGGAGAGAACTCAGCGTTTATAGCGTTCAATTAGGAATTTATTATCTTAGACCTAATTAAAACAATTTGTCTAATGAAAAAACAAAATAGAAGAAACTTCCTTAAGAAAACATCTCTTTCTGCTGCCGCGCTTGCTACGGGATCATTATTGGCAAATGCGGAAAGCGTTGAATTACCCAGAGCTTCTAATAAACAATATATGGGTGATTTCGCAGCACCGAAATTATCAAATATCAGAGCAGCATTTATTGGTGTTGGAAATCGTGGAGGAGATCATTTGAAGTTTTTTGCCGGTCTTCCGGGTACCGAAGTTGTTGCAATCTGCGATTTATATGAAGACAAAGTAAAAGAGAAATTGACATGGATTCCAAAAACAATTGGACCAGATCGACATCAAAATATTGCCCAATATTTTGGTGACGAAAATCAATGGAAAGTGATGTTGGAAGAGGTCAAACCGGATGTGGTATTTATTGCTACCAATTGGAACAATCACGCACCAATGGCGATAGCGTCCATGAAAAAAGGGGCACATGCTTTTGTGGAAGTTCCATTAGCGGTTACTATAAATGAAATGTGGAAATTGGTTGATACTTCTGAAGAAACACAGAAGCATTGTATGATGATGGAGAATGTCAACTATGATCGAGACGAATTGATGTTTCTAAATATGTGTCGTCAAGGTGTTGTTGGAGAATTATTACATGCAGAAGCAGCATACATTCATGAGTTAAGATGGCAAATGGCAGATGAAAATAGAGGTACAGGTTTTTGGAGAACTGGACATTATGCTAAAAGAAATGGGAATCTTTATCCTACACACGGATTAGGTCCTGTTGCACAATATATGAATCTAGCTAGAACTGATGATAATTTCAAAAGCATTGTTTCTTTTTCAACTCCTTCAATAGGTCGCAATGATTATGCACAAAAGAATTATCCAAAAGATCATAAGTGGAATCAACTCGAATGGAAAGGTGGTGATATGAATACTTCAATTATCAAAACCAACATCGGTCGTACCATTATGATTCAATGGGATGAAACAAGTCCAAGACCTTATACTCGACACAATTTAATTCAAGGAACCAAAGGAATACTTGCAGGTTTTCCAACAAGAGTTGCACTGGAAGGTGGTGTGGAAGGCATTACAGATAATCATCATCGTTGGGTGCAAGGCGAAAAATTAGAAGCACTCTATGAAAAATACGATCATCCGCTTTATAAAAGACTTAATCAAAAAACAAAAGATAGTGGCCATGGTGGTATGGATGGTATGATGGTTTATCGTATTGTTGAATGTTTGCAAAAAGGATTGCCGTTGGATCAAAATCTATATGAAGGTTGTTTTTGGTCTGCTGTCAGTCCTTTGAGTGAACGTAGTGTTAAGAATGGTGGTGCTCCGCAGGAATTTCCTGATTTTACTCGTGGGGATTGGGTGGAGACTTTGCCTTTGGGGATTGTTGGGTAGTGGCTCGCTTTGCTCGTTGGTTTGATCCCTGACTGCCGCCAGAGCAGACAGGGATCAGAAAACCGAGCAAAGCGAGCATCATATATTTCCCAATCTCAACCTTCCCAAAACCTCTTCAAAAACCGCAGACTTCCCAGCCCTTATAACAATCAACTCACCATCCCAAACAAAAGCCAATTCCTCCGCATGCAACAACATCGTAGTCATCCCAAAACGTTCTTTCCAAAACCGATTCTGTTTATTACAACCATGAGGTCGATCTCCAATAATTGGATGTCGGATATGCGCCATATGTTTACGTAACTGATGAAACCGACCTGTTTTTGGTTTCAATTCAACTAAACTGTAACGAGAAGTGGGAAATTTCCCAAAAGGAATATTTAATTCAAAATGTTGAAGTGTTTTGAAATGTGTGACCGCATCTTTCGTCTTGTCATTATCAGTAAGTGTGTAATTGATAATTTCAGCTTCAGGCGAATATCCTCTAACAATAGCCTTGTAAATTTTCTTTACTTGATGATTTTGAAATAATTGCTGGACTTCGGAATTGGTTGCTTTGGATTTGGCAAACAACAAAACACCAGCTGTTTTTCTATCCAATCTATGGACTGGCCAAACCGGTTGATTGATTTGATCACGTAATCTTTGGACTGCAAATTCTTGAACATCTGCAGCAATACGAGAGCGATGAACCAACAACCCATGAGGTTTATTGATGGCGATCAAGTTGTCATTTTCAAAAACAATTTCTAATAGTTGGAAAGGAGTGCTCACAATGGTTATCGAATCGATTTATCTTGTAAAGCTATTTAAAATTTCACAAAATAAACGATTCTTTAAACCAATTGAGAAAGAGATGTTTAGACTAAACTTACCTTGACAGCTACTGGACCTTTTGGACCACTACCAATTTCAAATGTAACTTTGTCATTTTCTTTGATTTCAAAACTTAAACTATTTGCATGCACAAAGAAACTATCTTTAGTGGCATTGTCTACTAGGAAGCCATAACCTTTTTCATGATTGAAAAATTTACAGAAACCAGTTTTTACAAATGTTGCTTTTTCTTCATCGCCTTTTTTGGGAGTACTTATAATGCTTAGATCAGGATTATATTCCCTCTTTTTCTTCGTTGGATCTGGTGGTGTTTCAGTAAGGTTACCATCATCATCCACATACATAAATTCTACTTTAGGAGCATCATTCTCTTTTCTCGCTAGTTTAGCGGCTAATTTGTCTTTTCTTCTTTTTTGTCTTTTCTTTTCGCGTTCTTTTTTATTAAAACTATCTGCCATTATTTTGATTTAGGTTAAAAATATTGTTGAGCTAGTCCAGATTTAGCAAATAGTTTATGCCATAAACTCTGTAAATTTTGAAATTAGCTATTCGTGGACGAAGGTAACTTTTTTAAGCCAAGCAATTGCATAATTACTGTTTTTACTTTGAAGTAAACTTTGTCTACATATATTTCAATGAATTTATAAATGATTTAGTTCATTTTTTTTTCAGAATTAAGCAAATTTTTTGTTTTGAGCTTGAAAATGATTAATTCAACGCTGTTTCTTCCACTTCTAACTGCTTTTTGCTCATACTTCTAATAATGCTCAACACCTCATTTCGTTTTTCAAATTGTACATAATGACCGCAATTTGGAAATTTTTTAAGATTCGCAGATGGAACAACTTGCTTCATTTTGGTGCAATCATTTACTAAGGTTGATTTTGGAGAAGTGCCTGTCAGAATTGTAATTGGAATATCAGGAGAGATGTTTTTATATTTTTCAGCAACCGCCTTCAAATCCAGATCATAATTACTTCGTTCATTGGAAGTAGCATACATTACTTTGGGTTGCAGCCACATTTTTATTCTATCATCGACAAACTTATTAGCTTGTTTTTTATCAAAACTAACTAACAACTGCCGAATTCCTTGCTCAATTTTTCCTGGTCCAATTGTGTATTTTGAAATGATAGCCATTCCTTTTCCAATTATCGGAATTGTCATTAGTTTCAAAGCAGGATCAACTTGATGACCAAAAAGCGGAGAATCGACAATCATGATTTTGGAATCGGCTACATTTCCTCTTGTCGCCAAGTTTGCTAACATAGAACCTCCGTAAGAATGACCAATATAAAATGGGTTTTGTAAATTCAGTTGCTTAACGACCGATTCTAGCACATCTACATTTTTGTCAATGGTATATCCATGTTTACTGGGTGCACTATATCCAAATCCCGGTCGATCAAATGCAGTCACTCGATTATCACGAGCCAAAGAATCAATCAATGGACTCCAATCTTCGATAGAACCAGGTGTCCCATGGATTAATAATATATCTGGACCATTTCCTTTTTGTAAAATTCGGAGTTCTTCACCTGCAACAGAAATGAAATCAAAATTGGAATCACTTTTTTTGAAATTCCCAAAATCGGTTTGAGCGATCAAAGTCGCAATGATAATAGTGCTAATAAGGAAGAGGAAAAGGTATTTTACTACTTTAGTGATAGTTTTCATTGTCATTTTTTGAACCAAAATATTACTGCATTTTCATGTCAAATTTAGCAAATATTTATTCTAAAAATGAAAATATAAAAATTTGGAAACTTAAGAGCAGCACAATCCTTTCAATTTCGTTTTACCTATACACTTCAGAGAATTCCTTTCTAGTAATATTTATCACTAAGATGCCGTATAGTAATAATAACCATGTTGGCAATCCATGTATGTCAAGTCAATTTTTGGGATACTATAGCTTTTGGTTTTAAAAAATAACAATATATATTCGGAAACGTCCCTATTTTATCCTAATCCGATATCTGCTGGTGACCTGACTATCCATGGTGAAAGTCAGGTTGCCAAATTGATAAAATGGATGCATTTAATAACAAGTTTCTTGGAATTTAAGAAATATAAAAGAAAGAGAGAGTGTTTAAAAAGGGCAGTTTGCTCCTATAACAGTTGGCAGCCATTTGCAAGGAATTGTAAGTGGCTGTTTTTATTTGTCAGATACGTTTAATAAACAAAAGCATTCAACTCTTGTTGAAATAGCTATTTATCATAAGCTTTAAAATCAATTGAAGGGTCGTAATCATCTTTAGAAATCAAAGTATGTAATTCACTTCTTTTGTCTTTTGATTTTATAAACGGAAACATTAATTGAACATGCCATGGTTCTTTTATTCTATTCCAAGCTCCAAACTTAGTAGGGTACTTACGGGTGATTTTAGCAGTTCCAAAAATGATATCCCAAATAAATAATAAGTTGCCAAAATTTCCATTTGGATGTGATACATTATCTTCTGCAGTCAAACCATGATGTGCAAAATGAGTACTTGGCGTAGAAATAGTTCTTTCTAAAACCCAAGCCAATGGATGTAGAATTTTATATTGGTAGAACAATCTGTCCCATTTGGTTTCGCTATGAGCTAATAAAATAACGACCAATTTGATTGGCAAATAAATTAGATAAGCATAACCCATTCCTAAAAAAACCAAAATTCCAGAAAACCAAATTCCAGGCATTAAGGCGTAGTATAATATGGCGTTTCTATACGTAACTAAAACACCCATCTCTTCTACTACATGATGAGGTCTATGGAGTTTCCACATGACCCGATTTGAGTGCGAAAGTCTATGCCACCAATATTGCATCATATCATCTAAAATTATAAAGGCAAGAAAATGCCACCAAATAGAGATACTTGCTAAGCTATTATCATATTGAAAAAACAAACTGTTTCCGATCCAAAAAATGAATAAAAAGATGCCGGGTTGTATGAAAACAGGAAGCGTAATTAAACTGATTAATTCTATAGAAAAGTCATTTTTGGTTCTTTTATCATCTAAGTACAACCCTCCCATAGCTTCCATAATTCCAAGAACCAATAAAAATGTTGTTGGGATTAATTTGCTAAAAATTTCGTCGCTCATTAAGTAGGATTTATAAATTTCAGAGTTGGGCTTATCAATACTTTAAATCCCAAAATCGGTATTTAAGCTTAAACATACAAATGGAATCTTATTGAAGTTTTACACTAGGAAATTAGTGTTTGTGTTGAAGGCTGTAGGACAAGACTACTTTCAATAACAAATTATTTTTTCTTGAATCTTTTCATCTTATTATTATAAATCTTTTAGTGGCTAACTTTACATATTCATCAAAATTTTCGAGTTGAACAGGTTGCAACGCACTTTTTTATAAATTCATGCTTTTAGCAATTCAACAACTCGATCCAATCGAATTTCAAATCCGCTAAGTGTAATTAAAAACTCCTCCTTGTTTCGGGTAGTAATTGTTTGAATAATCGTATACAAGGTCTTTTTGACATCCGCTTCATTTTTATAAATAATTTTGACTTGACTTTTTCGCATTGCAAAAATTTCAAGCTGATCATAAAAATCACAACTAACACAGGTATATTTACTAGATGATTTATCCATAATCAGCTATTAATTTTTGATAATTTTACTTGTCAATTTACCAGTTTCATTTTCAATTTCAATGAAATAAATACCTGCATCATGTTCAATGTCAATTTGCAGACTATTGGATACATTGTGTTCAGCGAAAATTTGTTGGCCTAGGATATTAAAAATGGTAATTGTATTGTTATTATAACTTCCAGGGTCAATATTTATTTGTCCTAATGTAGGATTTGGAAAAATAGTTATTTCGTTTTCAAGTATGGTTGAGGAGATACTTACTGGAGCTGGACTTAATTTAATAATATAATTATCGGTATTGCCAATTGGTTCTAATTGAAACATAGCAGTTGGTTCCGGATGTACATCAGAAGGCTCTTCAAAAGATCCAGTAACGAATATATTGCCGTAAATATCAAACGTAGCTGCATGACCATAAACATTGTCGGGACCACCAAATGATTTCGCCCAAATCAAGTCTGCATCTTTATTTATCTTATAAATATAGGTGTCGGTATTTCCTCCAGAATGTAAGTTAAAGCCAGTACCTTCTTGATCGAAGTTAACAACGTGTTCGAAAAAACCAGTTAGATAGATATTTTTTTCATTGTCAGTCAAAATGCTGTAACTCAATTCGTCTCTAATTCCGCCAATCGTTTTGGTCCAAATCCGTTCTCCTTGTGGATTTAATTTTAAAACAAAAGCATCGTACTGTCCATTTGAAGTAATCTCATCGGTTGAAGTGGTGGGGTCAAAATCACAAGTTTCGCTAAATCTTCCTGTCATTATAATATCACCATCTTGATCTGTTGTGATGTGATTGCTATAATCCATTCCAATACTCCCGATTGAATTTGCCCACAAATAATTTCCATCGGCATCTAGCTTAAAAGCGAAAGCATCATGTTCGCCAATCGATGTCAATTCGGCAACTTCAGGACCGGGATCAAAATCTATATTACCAGCATATCCACCAGTACTGACAATGTTTCCATCTGGGTCTAGCGCGCTTGACCAAACTTCAATAATACTTGAAGGACCGCCAATATCTTTCATCCACAAGAAGTTTCCATCTTCATCTAACTTTGTAATAAATCCATCATATTGTCCTTGAGAATTGACAATATGAAAATCAGGACCTGAGTCGAAATCAACTTGTCCAGTAAATCCTCCAATTACATAAACTTCGTTTTCTGCATTGACCAAAACAGTATACGCACGATTCCATCCACCAGGTCCATATGAGGTAGCCCATATGAAATTTCCATCTTTATCGAGTTTTAATAACAAACCATCAGAATTGCCGCTGTTGGAGGATAAAATAAATTCATCAGTAGAGGGATCCGCATCGATGGTTCCTAGAAAGTTTCCAGCAATATAGATGTTGTCAAATTGATCGGTAGTAACTTCGTAAACATCATCTACACCAGTACTCCCCAAAGATATCGCCCATAATAAGTTGCGATCATTGTCTAATTTTTGAATAAAAATATCTCTTTGATTCCCAATAGAAGCTAAATTGAAAACTGCACCACTTGGGTCAAAATCTGTATTTCCTTTGAAGATTCCTGCAGTAATTACATTGCCCTCGCTATCTGTGGTAATCGATGCGTGCCGATGACTGCCATCACCTTTTATTTGTGTAGCCCATTCTAAAACTAGATCTTGACTGAAAGTGAAATTTATACAAAACAAGGTAAATACGAAAAGGGTAGCAAGGTTTTTCATTTTTAGGGTGTTTAAATTTGTGTATAACAATACGCAATAATGACTCAATAATGAAGCTATTGATTAATTGTTGCACATCAAAATTTTAAACAATGAACTTGTTTTGATTTGTGATATTTAACATCTGATGTGTTGTGAAGATCTTTTTGTTTATATCATAAAAGATTTCTCAACAGTCTGCTTTTGATTTTGCTAAATTTAAAACTCAATAATTTCGGCTTCGAAAAGAAGTAGATTCCTCCACTACGGTCGAAATCTGAAACGCATCAAATTGTTTGATCACTCAATATCTTGGCTAAGCCAAAATTCGGGATGACAAGCAAATAATAGTGAGTCGGATCTTTTTGTCATTACCTTAATTTTATTAGGCTTCAGCATAATTTCCTACTCAGGATGACAAGCAAATAAAAACTGATATACGATCATGTAAAATCTATCTCATAATATTGACTTTATAACTTCTTTGTTCATTTCCAAAATTCACTACCAAATAATACAGACCAGATGGAAGTTTATAATCTTCAAATGAAAGCGTTTGAGAATGGATTCCGGCAGCGTAATTTCCACTGATTGATTCAAAATCTAACACTTCTTTTCCAACTGCAGCATGCATAGAAATATGAACAGACATCGATTCTTGTAATTCAAATTCGATGGATAAGAATTCTTTAGCAGGATTTGGGAATACCTTGAAATCAAATTCAGAAAGAGTTTGATCTATCGAAGTTGGGTCTGCATAAATAGCAGTCAAAGTATCAGATGCGGTAAAAGTTATGGTTCCCTCATCGCTTGTTTCATCTGGGAAAATGATATTTCCAGCTGCACTTTCCCAATGACTGAATACATATTGATTTTCAAATTGATCAAACAATTTTGTTTTAATTAAATTATCCATACCACCGAAATAGTCACCAGTCCAAGGAAATTCTTCTATGTCTAAAGTATTAAAATCGATTTCGGCGACACCTGCTGGTTCCGTCATCAAAGTTACATTGTAAGGACCGGATAGTTCATCATAGCATTCCAACATTCCATCATCCAACATGGTACAACGGGCGTTTATAAAGTCTTTTAAATCTTGAACATTATTTTCCCATTCTGTCATAGTACCTCCCCAGCGATCAATTTGACGCGGCATTTCTGGTTCAATAACAGCAAGCATTCTATCGAGTGTTTCATTCATATTTTCACAGCTATAAACCGTATTCATCATGTCTGCATATCTGGAATAATAAAGTTGTTTGAACGTTTCACTCTCGTCGATTAGTTTTAAAAATAACTTGATGTGTTTTCCAACATTTCCTTGTATTCCCTCAGGTCCAGTTTGACTTGAATCTTCATTCGGGAAAAAGAAATCCATGTAATTTCCAATATCTTCAATATCGCACGGATCCGCATCTGGATCTGTATTTGGAACGCCACTATAATTAATATAATAATCAAAAGTTGCATCTAAATCCCACAAGATGTAGCCCCATTTTTTATGATTACCATCAGGGTTTCTACCACGCCACCATCCAGTATTATAATTCATCCAATCGGAAGCGACAACTGTTAAATTAACAATCATGTAGTCAATCATACTCAACATATTGATGCTATCTTTAGCTATCTCATAATTTTCAGAAACGCCCATGTCATTATCTAAAATAAAATCGCGAATTCCTCTCCATTCTGTAAGGGCAGGTAGTCCTCCGTATTCAATCTCAGTGTCTCCCCAAGTAGAAAGGTATTGCAAATCATACTTTCCCTGGTCATAATATTCTTTAGTGTAATCATGATCAACAGGACGTTCACGCATTCCGTAGACTCCCCAGTAATTTCCATTCAAAAATAAAATTACACGTTCCACAGCACGAGTATCTAGCTTCATGCCGCCTTCTCTCGACAACTCTTGCACGTATTCGTCACGAATGTGTGTGCTCCCTTGATGGTCAAAGTCATTAATGGCAGGATAGTTATCATCCCCTGAATTTCTAAACATAAATTTTTGATATTCATCCCGATCCGAATACGAGAATAGTGGTGCATCAACTGCTTTTGAATAACCCATCTCATCTCTTGAAATCCAATCAATACTTCGATGATCCAATACCCATGAATCTTGCCCATGTCTATTAAGCGATCCAAATGAAGTCGCTTCTCTTTCTTTGTCAACATTAAAATATTCTAAAGACCCAATTGGAATTAAATCACCATCACCATTTGCCAAATCAACTACATCGTCAGCACCAACTGAAAAAACTGCCAGAGAAAAATCTTCATCGATAAAATAAGTGTTGAATTCCATTTTTCCAGGGAGCACATCTGGATCATTACTGAAAGCTTGTGCTTTAATTACTTTGGTTGAGATGACATTTGCGGGCACTGTATATTCTATTGAATTTTCAGTGGGGTTGTTGCCATTTGCAGTCCATCTTAAAACAGAATTTGGTTCATTATTGGTCATTGAAACCATTTGAGTACCTTGATAAAATCCAGGAGCTAGATCCATTGTTGGGGTTGCTGTATATCTACTGTATTTTGGAGAAGCGTTGTTGGAAGTTCCAAAAGTTGGTTCTGTACAAATCTTCCAAGTTGGAGCGCCATCCATTTCTCGACAACGAGAATGTTCTACCAATGTCAGTTCCAATTCTAAAGATTCTAATAAGGTACCTGAAGCATCAGATAATGCGATAGCATCTCCTGGCTTGGTTTGGGTTAATTTAAAATTGGTGTGGTATTCTCCATTAACAAATTTATCTCTTCCGGAGCATAAGAAAACCAAGTGTCCATTGGCAGGAATGATGGTTCCTGTTGGGATTTGATATTTGGTGACATTGTCCACTTTATCTGATAAATAATAACCACTAATGTCAATATCAGTAGCATCAACATTTGCTAGTTCAATCCAATCTTCCGTTTTCCCAAAACTATCAATAAAATTATTCAGATTCGATGCAGAATATTCATTGATAACCACTTGCGCAGTTAAATAAAAAGTGGATAAAGTAAAAGCTAATAGAAGTGATAATGACTTGTACATAAATGTGTTTTATTATTGCAGATTAAGAATTTTCAAAACTAAATATCTAAATAAATTCTGTAAAAAAACATAAGATTAAGTGAACATGATAGGATTAAGACAATTCATGTAAAGTACCTGACAATAGGGGGTAAAGAAAGAGAAGAGTTGTTCGAAAATTGAAATATGATTTCTAAACAATGTACTTAAAATTATTTGCACTAAGATTAGCGATATACGAAATGATTTTATAAATGGTTTGGTGAGAAAATGCAATAAAAGAAAGCATGTAAGCTTGAAGACATTTTTTTAATCAACATGATGTTTACGTTCCAAGCCAAATAAAAAATTTCGAAGAAATTGGTCTTTACATTCCCGATATTGTTTTTGAGTGGGATTGCGGAAAAGCGCATTAATTTCATGTTTGCTGACATCTAAATCAACCAAGTCAAAAATTTTGACAATGTCATCATCACGTAGCGTCAATGCAATTTTTAATTTTCTAAAAATGAGATTGTTATTTAATTGCTGTTCGTTAGGAGGTTGCACGCCCTCTTTTTTACCTCTTTTGTCAATTATAAAACCGTTTAGAAAAGTGGCTAGGATTTCATCATTAATGGGTTTAAAATCGGGATCTTCGTCTTTTTTCATCCAATCACTTACTTCAGAACGAGAAACTTTAAGATTTCCCTTTCCAAATAAATCAATCATTTGATCGTCCTCTAAATTGAAAGCGTAACGGAGTTTTTTTAGTATTAGATTATTGTCCATGCTGATTATTTCTTAATTGTTTTCAAATACAAATCCTCTACTTTTATTCTTGCCCATTCTGTCCTCCTTAAAAATTTAAGACTTGATTTAACAGAAGGATCGTGAGTGAAGCATCTGATATTAATTCTATTCCCTAATTCAACCCATCCATATTTATCATGGAGGTAAGCAACAATGTCGGCTAACTTAACACCGTGTAGTGGGTTGTTGGGTTGTGATGGTTTTTGATCTTTCATTTAAAAAAGTTGTAGGGCTATTTTTTCTTCTTCTTATTCCGATTTCGAATTTTATCTCCACGAGTTTTAGGTTTCTTATATTTAGCTGCCAATTCTCTGCGATATTTTCCACCCAAATTTGTTTTTTGATTCTTCGCTTTTTTCTCGTGAAATGCAGGACCAGAAATATCGTCTCCTTTATTACGATTATAGTTCTTTTCTCGATGAACGGGTCTTTCTTCAGGAGTCAATTGCATATTAATTGGCACTTCCTCAGGAAATTCTAACATAGGAATTTCATATTTCATCAAGGTTTCAATTGCTTCTTTTGCTGGTATTTCTTTCTCCGTAAAAAATAGAATAGATTTTCCTGGTTCTTCCGCACGACCAGTACGACCGATTCGGTGCATATAATTTTCAGGATAAGGAGGAGCATCAAAATTAATGACATGGGTAATCTTGTCCAAATCTAATCCACGCGCCATTACATCTGTGGTGATTAAAATTCGAGTATCGCCAGCATCAAATTCTGTGATCGACCTAATTCTATAGTTTTGTGACTTATTGGAATGAATAACACTCATTTGGGAGTCATATTCTTCATACAAAACATTAAATACCCGATCTGCATTTTTCTTACTTGGCATGAAGACCAATACTTTGGTGTATGCTTCTTTGTCTCTTAAGAGGTGTGCCAATAAATTCGCTTTGGTGTAAAAATTTCGAACAGGATAACAAACTTGCGATATATTGTCAAGAGGCGTTCCACTTACTGCAATCGAGATTTTATGAGGTGTAATAAAATAATCGTCAATTAATTGATCCACATCTTCGGTCATGGTTGCAGAAAACATCAGGTTTTGACGCTTGACGGGAAGAAGTTCTAAAATACTCGTTAATTGAAACCTAAAGCCTAAATCTAACATTACATCTACTTCATCAATTACTACTTGTTTGACACTTTTTGTAATTAAAACACCTGCCATAATGAGGTCATAAAATCGACCTGGTGTTCCTACAATGATATCGCAACCTTCCAGCACTTTTGCCGCTTGTGTTTTCATATTAGTGCCACCATAAACACCAGTCACACGTAATGATATGTACTTGGCATAACTCTCAATATTTTCAACCATTTGTAATACCAACTCTCGTGTTGGAACCAAAACAGCAACGCGTGGATTCACTTGATCTGAATATTTCAATTCATTAAGAATAGGCAACATAAATGCCATCGTTTTACCAGTCCCAGTCTGTGCAATTCCGACCACATTCTTACCTGAGCGGACCACATTATAGGCTTCAGATTGAATTGGCGTCGGTTGTTCAAATCCCAGGTCATCGATCGCACGAAGTAACTGTTTTTTTAGGTTGAAATCTTGAAAAGTACTCATAGTTTTTTTAGTCGAATAATATATAGTGTGTTTGGTTAAATAGGTCTTCGGCGAAGGTACTGAAATTTGTTTTAAAACGGTTAACGGTGAAAGGGCATTACGCGAGGAGTACTCGAGTTCACGTACTCCTCGCGCATGTCCGTTCACCGTCTACCGTTCACCGTTAACCGGCCTCAATAACCCGTCAAATCAATCCCATCACTCTGCTCCATATCCACATATGTTTTCATCTTTTTTTGAATCACTTTAAAATGATGCAGTTCATCAGGTGTAATCAGTGCAATAGCATTCCCAGGATTTTCCGCTCTACCAGTTCGACCAATTCTATGGATAAAATCTTTCGGTGATCTTGGAAGTTCATAATTGATCACATAAGGTAAAAAAGCAATATCAATTCCTCTAGATAATAAATCAGTTGTCACTAAAACAGGAAGAGATCCATTTTTGAAATTTTTCAAAGCTTCGCTTCTAGCACCTTGACTTTTTTTGCCATGAATCGCTTCTGCATTAATGCCATTTTTTCTCAACTTATCAGCAACAGTATTGGCTTTATAAATACTGGATGTAAATACTAATACTTGCTCCATCTTTCGTTCTTTAATCAAGTAACGTAGCAATGGGCCTTTACGTTCCTCAGAAACGAAGTAACCAGATTGTTGGATTAAAGTTTCTTCTTGTTCTTCTGATTCAATTTTTATGACTTCTGGATTGTTCAATAATAAAGAAGTGATATTTTGAACTTGATCATTTAATGTAGCTGAAAAAAGTAGATTTTGTTTTTGTTTAGGCAATAAAGAAAGGATGCGATTCACTTCTTCTTGAAATCCCATATTCAACAACTTATCCGCTTCATCTAAAACCAATACTTCAAGTCTAGAAAATCGAATCGCTTTAGAATCCACCAAATCCAACAGCCTTCCAGGAGTCGCAATTAAAATACGAACGCCTTGCAAATTGATCATCTGAGGATTAATTGAAACCCCACCATAAACTGCTAATGTCTTAATTTGTTGTGGCATAAAATTCTCAAACTGCTTAAAAACTTCTCCTACTTGAACTGCTAATTCGCGAGTTGGAACCAATATCAATGACTGAATATGTCGGTTTTCTGGAAGTCCTAATTTGTGAACTCTTGCCAATATCGGCAGTACAAAACTCGCCGTTTTTCCAGAACCAGTTTTTGCAATTCCCAAAACATCTTTGCCTTCAAGTATTACTGGAATCGCTTTTTCTTGGATGGGAAATGGCGTTTTGAAATTTAATACAGCAAGCCCTTTAAGTAAAGATTTAGGTAGATCGAAATGATCAAATGATGAGTTAGTTTTCATAGTGCTTCAAGTAAATTTAGAACTGCAAAGATAGGTTTAAATCCGTTATTGTAGCTGCCAACTTCAGTTAGCAACCTAAAATAAACGTAGCGATATTTTTTATCCGACATTATGTCGAGGATTCACCAGGCAAGATGCCTAATCACCACAGGAATAACGAATTCTATCCTAACCACAACGAATACTACCTCAACCACCTCACACACTATTGTAGCGCGAATTCAACCATCATGTGCCCCTATCTTGCAATTGTATTTGATTATTCATTAACAACAAAATTATCAATTATGAAAAAGATCATGCAAGTGCCAATGCTAATTATCGCATTATTTCTAAGTCTACAAACAGGTTTGAAAGCACAACAAAACGACAAGACATTGAGTCCATATTTCAAAATAATTTCTGAAAATGGCAATGAAGAATTACCATTAAAATCAACAACAGCAGATGTAAAAATTGCAGGAGTAATTGCAGACGTTACGATAGATCAAGTTTACGAAAATACAGGTGAAAGTGTCATTGAAGCCATTTATGTTTTTCCATCTTCGACTAGAGCTGCGGTTTATGATATGGAAATGAAAGTTGGAGAAAAAGTAATTCAAGCAGTCGTAAAAGAGAAGCAAAAAGCAAAACAAGATTACCAAAAAGCAAAACAAAATGGTCAGCGTGCTTCGTTGTTAGAACAAAATCGACCGAATGTTTTTACCATGAATGTTGCGAATATTTTACCAGGTGATAAAATTACAGTGTCTTTGAAATATACGGAAACGATGATTCCGGAATCAGGTGTTTACTCATTTGTTTACCCAACTGTAGTCGGCCCAAGATATAACGGAGAAAATAAATCAACAGGAGAAAACCAGCTAGTGCCGTACACGAAAAATGGAGAAATGCCACTTTACCAGTTTGATATTAAAGCAACTATTTCAGCAGGAATGACCATTCAAGATGTAAGATGCAGAACGCATAAAACGAATATTTCTTTTAATGGATTGAATGAAGCAATCGTGTCTTTAAATACTGCTGATCAGCAAAATGGTAACCGTGATTTTATTTTAGAATATGAATTGGCAGGAAAAGAGATTAAGTCAGGATTGATGTTGTACGAAGGAGCAGAAGAAAATCATTTTATGTTGACCGTACAACCACCTAAAAAGGTATTGGATAAAGATATCCCACAACGTGAATACATATTTGTAGTAGATGTTTCTGGATCAATGAATGGATTTCCATTAGATATCACTAAAAAGTTGATGAGAAATTTACTTGGAAATTTGAGATACGATGATATGTTTAATGTCGTATTATTCGCAAGTGCATCTCAATTGTTTTCAACAGAATCTGCATATGCGACTCCAGAAAATATCGAAGACGCTATCGAAGTAATGACCAAACGTCAAGGTGGTGGTGGAACAAATATGTTAAGCGCATTGGAAAGAACCGTGAATTTGCCAAAATGTGAAAATGGTTTATCAAGATCGATAATTGTGGTGACGGATGGGTATGTAAGTGTGGAAACGGAAGTGTATGATTTGATTAGAAAAAGCAATAATGAATTTAATTTTTTCTCATTCGGAATCGGAAGTTCTGTCAACAGATCCATCATTGAAGGAATCGCGCATGTTGGAAATGGAGAACCATTATTCATAACCGATCAAACCCAAGCGAATGTTCAGGCGGAAAAATTCAGGCAATTAATCGCTTCACCAGTTTTGACGGACATTGCAATCGATTGGGGAGAATTTGATGTCTATGATCTTGAACCATCTCATATTTCAGATGTATTGGGTGAACGACCAGTGGTGATTTCTGGAAAATATAGAGGAAGACCTAGTGGAGAAATTCAATTAACTGGTGTTAGTGGCCGGGAAGATTATACAGCTATTTATAACACTGCAAATGCAATTGCAGATAAAAATAACAAAGCATTGTCTTACTTGTGGGCAAGAAAAAGAATTCAATTATTAGATGATTATATCAAATTGGATAAAAATGATTTTAAAGTTGCGGAAGTTACAAATCTAGGTTTGAAATACAATTTGTTAACGAATTATACTTCATTTATTGCAATAGAAGCGATTCAAGCACTGGCAAGAAATACACCTTCTACAACGGTTACACAGCCTTTGCCATTGCCACACGGAGTTCCTAACACTGCTATTGGAAATTCAAATGCCGTTGCTTATGCTGGTAACACTTCGAATAATTACGGAGTTGGAGCAGATTTGAAAATAACAAACACAACAGCAATGGTGAGACATGCCGATATCAATGAAGTGGAAGGAGATTTTTCTTCAATTGAAATTAAGTTTTTGGATATGCAATTACAAAAGCAAGTAGCTACGTTGAAAAGCGTCTTCAAAAAAGATATGATAAAAGGAGTAGAAATTGAATTGGTAATTGATGAAAACGGAAACATAGAAAATGTAATGATTTTGAATAGAAGCCCATTATCCTATTTAAAATTGCAATCTATTGTTAAAAATATTTATGGTTGGAATTTTAAAATCAAGCAACCAACCACTTTAAAAATAACGCTTATTTAGTTCTTCATATAGTTTTAATCGAGTTTGTTCACCACCGTAATTGGTGGTGAACATTTTTCTCAAATCTATTTGAATGTGTTGGTTTTGACGCATTATAAATTGTAAAATACATTGGACGAGTAGCGGAGAGGTTGGAAACCTTCCTATCTGGTAAAGGACGTGAGACTGTGCGAAAACGAAATTGAACCGCAAAATATCGAACAAGGAACCGCAGAATGTAGAAGTTGAGTACGCGAGTATACACGTATATTAACGAATTTCATGCTTAATTGTCCACGTACTCTACTTCGACATTCGATATTCT
>CALDGQ010000064.1 GCA_937941765.1 uncultured Saprospiraceae bacterium | reverse complement strand
GATAGATTTCTCCACAAGGTCGAAATTTGTACAGCTTTAATCTTTCCTTGATTCTTCGACATCTTCGCTATTGCGAAAGCTCAGAATGACAAGGAATTAAAGAGATAAAAAAAGGTTGATTTTCTTATTTCCATGACATTGAAACGCGAGGAGCTCGTCAGAGCACGAAAAAAATCAGGCACTCCCCTTCCATTTTTAAAGATTTTTAAAGGGAAGGGACGTCCAGCTCTGCTGGTACATGGATGGGTGAAAAATGGATAAAAAAGAATACAACAAAAATCCTACAACCGCTCCAACAAAGCTTCCGCCCGTTCCTTATACTTCTTAGTTATATCAGATTTTAGAATAGTCTCTATTTTACTTTTTGCAGCTTTATTATTTCCTAGTCCGACCTCTACTAGTACATTATTCCAAATCATCGCATCCCAATTGATATTGTTTCCATTATAAATAGCTTTAGAAATGGGATCATAATGCTTTGTAAGCAAACTGTTGTAAATTTCTTTTGCTTCTTTAAATTTATTCTCTTTAAACAATTGATCTGCAGTTTGAGCTGCTTTTTCAAGACTGGCATTAATGTTAGCCATTTCATTTCCAGGTAGGATTTGATTTTGCTCAGAACGCACATTTCCGGTGTAAGATTTAACAAAATTTGTATCAACCAATTTATCAAAATCTACTGAAGACTGATTCATAAAATATAAACCGCCTATTACTAGCAATGCGACGGACGCTGCTGCAGCTAGCTTTGGAAAGATACTTCTTGTTTTCGGCACTACCTTAGCTTGTTTTTGCTTCATCGGTTTTTCTTGAGCAGGTGCTTTTGCAAAATGTTTATCCCCCAATTTGGATAACGTCTTTTGCAATGCTTCTTCTTTAGCTAATTTTGATTTATCCACCGTAATGGCTTTCCGTAAACCGCGAACAATATCTACTTTTTCAGCAAATGCAGCATCAGTTTTTAGCTGCTCTTGGAATGTTTTTAAATCTTGACCTAACAAGTTTCCATCTAGAAATTCATTAATCAAATCTATTTGCTCTTTCATAAATTTTTAATGTTGTGAAATGCGTACATTTCGTTTAGTATCGCGGATCCTGTTTAATGGCTGCGATCAGTTTATTGAGACAATTGTTTTTTTCTCTTCTTACGTACGAGTAGTTCAAGTCTAGCATTTCAGCAATTTCCTTGAGCGTGTTGGTTTTCCCAGTTTCAGAATTTTCGACTAAACTAAGTCCAATAATATCCTTACAGGTAGGTGAAAGTTTTGAAAAATGTTCTCGATAAAGTGTAAATTGCTTTTCCTTCCCTACATGGTTTTCTATCTCCTCCTTTATATAACCTAATCCATTATCATCGGATTTTGTTACCTCAAAAGCTGCAGTTTCTTTGTTAAATCTTTTTTTGTTGTCTTTTATTTGATCCAACCATTTGTAGCGACACATGGCAAGGAAGTAAGGTTTGAAAGGACAAGTCAATGTAAATCCTTTCTGTCCCATATGATACAAATCCAATAAAGTATCTTGAAAAAGATCTTTTGCCTCTGTTTCTGTTCCATTATTCTGGCGAACATAGGAAGTAACAATGTGCGAAAATTTGGTGTAAATTTCTTCTATAACAGGCTCATTGTTATTGAGGAGCGCCTCAATGTATTTATTCTCTGAATGGGGAAGCATAGTAGGCTAAGTGTTTAGTTTTCTGATTCACAATAAAATTAACAAAATTCTTTTCCAATAAGGTGGTAACAATTCTGAAATTATAGACATGTATCTATATAAAGTAGGAAAACACACGCTCTAATAAGTTGTAGTCCTATTAATAACCCCAAAATCACTTGAATAGACCTCGTTTAAAAGGTAAATGAGGCTATTCAAAATTTGAATACTGATCGCACCTTAGATTTTTCTTAACTCAAAATTATTTAGTGATGAAATTTCAAGCGATCTTTTTTAAAACAACCCAACAATTAAAAACACCTTTACTATTTATACTAATTTTTCTTTTGACCAGTAATTCTAACAATATTTTAGCACAGGCTACAAATTTAATTGGAATCGAATACGGTGGAATCTTGATCCCAAAAATCTCATCATCAGGTGTCAATAATTCAAATTACAGTTTTGCGATACATTCTGAAACTGAATTAAATTCACATTGGTCGATTGGTTATGGATTGAAGTATTTGAAATATGGAAGTCACATTTATTACAAACCCATTTGGGGATTGGTCTCTGGTGTGAGAGAAACTTTGGTAGAAAAACAACAATATGGTATTCAAAACATTGGTATTTGTATTGTTGGAAAATATCGCATTAAATCGGCAGGTTTATTCCTAGGAATTCAGCCAGAGAAAGCATCTTTTAATTCCATTCGTGTTTCTCATGAGGTGATTCCAATTGTAGACATCCGACGTGAAAATTATGCTCAAAAAGAATTAAGGAGCTACAATGTTTCTTTGATAGGCGGGTTAGAGTTTAAAAGAAAATTTGGAGAAAGATTTGAGTTTTATACAAAACCATCTGCTCAGTATTTTCTAAAATCATTTTATGTTCATGATGGTTTTAAAGACACTAAAATTGCGTTTCATTTGACTTTCGGATGCAACTTTATTTTGAATGTATTCGCAGATTCAAAGTGACAAACGCTCGACAGTAAAGACTGTCCAATTAAACGGTTAAGGTGTAATTTTTTATAAGTTAAGCTTATGTTTGAAAAGTCAGACATAGCTTAACTATGCCTTTAAAAAATTATAAAAAGATAAAATAGTAATTAACTTACTAAAGTTTAAGGTGTGATTATAAGTAGGATTCGCTTGCTGACTATGGCAAGTGGGTTCTGCTTTTTTTTTGCAAGGCCATTCGGTTAAAAAACCTTTGGCTTTCGTTGGAGCTAGCGTCTGCACACGTCCGAGATACCCGTTTTCAACCACTCATCTCGCAAAAGGGTTTCCAATCCAAAACAATTTTTGTATCTTTTGGCGATTCTTGATGACTAATTAATTTATCATGCCACAATCAAAAATTACAGTACTTAAAAACGGTCGACCAGTCGTTAATATCAAAGTAACACTCGAGTTTGTTGGAGTTGTTAACATGGGATTTACAAAAGCTATTTTTACTAACGAAAACGGTATTGCACTTATTTCTCATGCATCTAATGGCAAGGCGATCGTATATCTGGATGGTCGTCGATGGGGTGAATTATTTGCGCCTAACGAAGATGTCTATTATATTTGAGACAAATTACTTACTCCATTTAATGACAGCAGCGCAAAAGTATTTCGAAGCACTAATTGAATCCACAAAAGATGCGACCCTATCCAACATGTTTGGAAAACCTTGTGGTAAAATAAATAAAAAAGCTTTCTGCTCTTTTTTCGAAGACGAGATGGTTTTTAAAGTAGGTCGCGTTGCCATTGAAAAATTAATTAAGAAATACGAAGGTGCTAAAAACTTCGACCCATCCGGAAAAAATCGACCAATGAAAGATTGGCTTCAAGTACCTTATGCTCATAAAAAAGATTGGTCAAAATTAAGCAAACAAGCGATTAAGTTTCTTGCCGAAAATTCCTAAATATATCTCCTATTCCCATTTAAGCAAATGCTTCTCGAATGAATGAATTAGACAAAGAAATTCAACAAACTTATGCTGAAGTTAAAAAGAAAGAAAAGTATATTCTTCAATTAGAATTGATCTCTCAACAAATTTTACAACAAGAGATATTACTGTCGGAATTGCAATCGCAAATGAATAAAGAATTGCAAGATATTAAAGAGTTAGAAACTGATTCATTGCAAAGTATTTTTCAATATTTTTTAGGAAAAAAAGAAGACCTTCTTGAAATCGAACGACAAGAATTTGTTTGGGCGCAACTCAATTATTTAGCTTGTAAGAGAAGAATAAAATCTTTAAAAATCGATAAATCGGCCATTGAAACCGAGATTGCTAAATTCAATATTTCCAATTCCTACTTAGATGAATTGTTGGTAAGAAAACGAAGACGGATCAATAAATCTGTAAAAGAATTCGCCAAATATAAATCCTTAAATGATCGTGTATTGCATCGAGAACATTTGCTCAAAGAAATTCATGAAGCACAAAACGCAGGCACCAATTTGTTAGCTGTCATTTCTGATTTAAAAGTAGAATTGACAAAGATTCAAAAAGACGAAGATTGGTTTTCATTGGACTATCGCACTAGAATAAAGTTTCATGGCAAAGGAAATTATTCAAGTTTCGAAAAAAAGAAATTTGGAAAAATCACACAAGAAATAATTTATGAAATCGATCGTCATATCTTGAAATTCAAATCAGAACTCGATGACATTCAAACAAATTTTGAATTAGATTATACCCGTCATTTAATTATTCTCGAAAACTTCATTCCTATCTTTTATGACAATCTAATTACGGACTGGGTTGTACAAAGAGAAATTGTAAATGCTAAAAAATCTACAGATATTTTATTTGGTCGAGTTGAACGAATTCTATTGATGTTAGAACATGAACATCAAACTACCCATCATGAGTTGGATTATTATCGACTGAAGCGTCGGGAGTATTTACTGGAATCATAATTCTGTTTAAAATCTGGACTTGTTTTATTAACAAAATTCCGCTAATTTAGTCCTGAATTCACCTTAAATACCGTCTTAACAAACAACTATGTCTACTATTATCATCCGGCCTGAAAAATTGAGCCATCAGCAATTGGATAAATTGCTAGCACTAGGATGGTTTAGAATGGGGCAATTGATTTTTACCTGCCATTATATTTTCTTCGATAAAACTTGCTTTTCTCCAATGTGGTTGCGACTGCAATTGGAAGGTTATGAAATGAGTAAAAGTCTGCGAAAAATAAATCGTAAAAATAGAGCTGCTTTCCAAGTCAGTGTTCAAAAAGCGACAATTGATGATGAGAAAAATGACTTGTTTTTAAGACACAAAAAACGTTTCAAAGGCTACAAATCTGCTAGTCTACAAGAGTCGCTTTATGACCAACAAGATCACAATATTTATGACACTTATGAGGTGACCGTTTATGATGGTGATTTATTGATTGCTGCCAGTTTTTTTGATGTGGGCGAAAATAGCGCTACCAGTATTATGGGAATTTTTGATCCCGAATATAGCAAGTTTAGTCTTGGTCTTTTTACGATGTTGGTAGAAATCGAATATGGTATTGCTTCTGGTCGCGATCTATATTATCCAGGTTATTTTGTTCCAAAATATCCTTTATTCGATTATAAGTTACGTCTTGGAAAAATGGAATATTTTCAGGCTAGCCAAAGAGCATGGCATCCATTTGACAAATTCAAAAATAGTCAGACACCGATTTATAAATTGAGAAAGAAATTGAAAAGTTTGAAAAAAACAATGAAGGAAGCTGGTGTTGAAACGAAGATTTTAAACTATCCACTTTTTGACAAAGGTAGTTTTGATGGTTCACCACAATTGATTCAATCACCACTTTTTCTTTCGATCAAACAAACTAGTACAAAGCATGTGATTGTTGATTATGATGCCATCAAAAATAAATATCGGCTATTCGTTTGCAAAAGATATCCAGGTCATCTTTTTGATAGCTGGATCAATATTTTAGAACCTTTTAGCAAACGAAATACCTGTTTTGATTATTTATCTGCTGTTGAGAATGGATTGGGTGTTTATGATAAGGAAGCGGATATTGCTAAGTTGGCGATTGCTTTTAGTATTTCTGAGTAGGTTGTGTTTATATTGTTGGGTTGCTTCAAGCGTCTCCGCATGAGATACATGTTAAGCTAGAAAAATGTATCTGAAGTAGCCACGAAAGCTGTACTGAAAGCTTCAAACAACAATATTTATTTAGGGCTATTCAGAAGTAAGACAAAACATTGATAACCAATTAGTTAGATTCTTTTTTTTGGGGAATAATGCATCAATTTTACGTAGAAACCCAATAAAACGAGGTAATTACGTTAAAATTAAACAACGTATTCAAATTGT
>CALDGQ010000063.1 GCA_937941765.1 uncultured Saprospiraceae bacterium | reverse complement strand
TAAACGTTGGATCTTAACAAGGTCTAAAGTGGTAACTGCATTCGATCTATTTGCATCTGCTGCAATAATCTTGTATGGTGAATCCAATTCTTGAACTCCTAAGATGTGCTGAGAGATTAATACTAAATCAAATGTAGTGACACCGTTTAAGTAGTCCATGTCTTTTTCTGGTGTTACAACTGCTGAAGTTCCCATTGGGATATTCAAGAAGTTGAACAATCCATCATTTCCGGTCATGTCTGTATCACTCATCAATCCACTGATATCTACTTCAACATCATCCACTTCTTCTCCTGCTTCTGTTTCGACAACTCCTGCAATTTGTAACATTGCATTTGGATCACAATCTGGATTGTCTGGACATACACATTGTGTGTCTGTGATGAATGCTTGTGTTAAGCAATAATCCCAGTTTCCAAATTCATCTTCTACAAACATGTGGACATTTTGATAGCCTAAAGTGTTGCAATCAAAATTGATGCTCGTTGGTAAAGTACTGATGTCACTTCCTGGTGCTGGTATTGCTGCGTCTGCTGGCAATACGTAGAAGTTTAAGTTGTCATAACTTGTACAGTTATCAAAACTACTTCCACTTTCGAAATCAGTAGCCCATACTTCAACCGTACCTGTAGAAGGCATAATTGCAGTGTATAACACAACACATACTGGAGTAGGTTTCTTAGCATCGCTTACTTTCAATAAGTGAGTACAAGTTTCCTCGTTTCCACAATTATCAGTAGCAGTCCAAGTTACCGTATGGATTCCAACATCATAAGTTCCAGTAAAAGAAGAACCATTTCCGTTGTAAGAGAATCCATCTTCAGCAAGAAGTGTCCAAGTATAATCTAATTCAGTATCACAAGCATCAGCTGCTGTTTTAGAAACTGTTACTTCACCGAAACAACCATTTTCTCCATCAACATATTCGATTACATCATCGCAGTTATCAAATATTGGAGCAGTTTGATCATTAACTTTAATCAACTGAACATGCTGCCAGTATCCGTCATAGATTCCATTTTCTGGATCGTATTGACATTCATCAATTACTTTCCAAGTTCTTAAAATCTTGTAACAAGCAGTAGGATCGTTGTAAAGTAACTGATCCGTGTGACCGATGAATAATTGAGCACAATCATCTTCTTCACCAATTAATTCTGGCTCACCAGCATTAGCAGGATCTGTTAATTCATTGTCATCTTGAAATTCAGTACAATCTAAATCTACATCTGCAGGCCAATCGATATCGTCATCATCACCTACAACATCATCACCAGTAAAGGTTGCGATTGCTGTTTTGAAGATTGAAATCGTTTGTACACAAGAAGCAGAAGCACCTAGGTCAGAAGCTGTCCAAGTTCTTAAGATGGTTCCTTCACCGCATAGGTCAAGAGCACCTTGGTCAGTAATTTCGATAGTAACAGGACCACAGTTGTCGATGTAAGGATAGTATCCAATTAATTCACCGTTGTAAGAAGCATTCCATAAGTTTTCACTTACACTAGCATCTACTTCATTCGGGTAAAAGTCAGCGTTACAGTTCAAGTCTTTGTTTGGTGGGCAAGTAATTTGCGGACCAATTTTATCTTGAACGTTTACGTTAACCATACATTCACCGAATCCTGAATCATCGTAAACACGGAATCTAACGATTACGGTTTCGCCAGCATCATCACATTCAAATTCTACACATTCTGTAAATGGCACGTTGTTAGGAGCATCCATTCTTTTCAAAAGAATCGTTAGATCCTCAGAACAGTTGTCATAACTTCCGTCATCAACAGTAGTTGCACATACCAAACCAACACCATCGTTTCCGATTGAAACAACTGTGTTTTGATCACAAATTGCAACTGGAGCTGTTTCATCAGAAACAGTTACATTTTGAATACAAGGTGCTGTAGCATTTCCACAATCATCAGCAGCTGTGTAAGTTATTACTTCACTACCGTAGATTGTAATTGTAGTACCTGGAGTTACAACTGAACCATCAGATAAAGTAATTACAAGGCTAGTTCCAGAACAACCATCTGTAACAGAAGGATTTGGAATTGTATAAGTTCCTTCACATTCATAAGCATTACTAGCAACATTTGCATCTTCAGGACAGATAATAACTGGAGCAGCATTATCCATCACTGTGATGAATTGATCTTGAATGTCATAAATTTCGCCTGCACACCAATCAAAAACAGTCCATTCACGGATGATTTTGTTAGCACAAGGAGCAGGTACAGGAATATCAACATAACTAGCAATGTACTTGCAAATTTTACCATCTAAAACAACATCTTCTCCATTGATATCAATAGTTGGATATCCTGTATCAGCAGGATCCGTAGAAGGTAT
This sequence comes from uncultured Saprospiraceae bacterium, assembly GCA_937941765.1. Taxonomy (GTDB): domain Bacteria; phylum Bacteroidota; class Bacteroidia; order Chitinophagales; family Saprospiraceae; genus CALDGQ01. Next base: position 112,361 of record CALDGQ010000063.1, on the reverse strand, counting down.
GCTATCATTATTACATTGTAAATTAACATCAATAGGGAAATCAACAACTTCTGGACGGTAACGCATTACTACTTGACCACAAGTTTCACTTACATTTCCACAACAATCAGTTACTTGCCAAAGTCTGTAAACACCACCATCACATTCGTCATCAGCATCAAGCGTAATTGCATCAGCAGATTTGAATGAGAAGTTAGTAATTGTTAAAGTGCTTGTTTCAAATAAACCATCATTAAATGATCCAAGAATCAAGACATCACCAGCATTCATTGTTTCAGAAACAACAGAACCATTGTCACTAAAAGTAATTTGAGGAGCTAAAAGTGATTGATTTCCATCAGAATCAACAAGAATAAGAAGAATTTCTCCTCCATTATCTTCTGTTGCAAAATCCCAATCGAATGATACTTCTCCTCCAGCTGCGAAATTATAAACCACAGTATTTTGGAAAGGCTGATTTAAACCACTGTCATCAGAAACAATTGTTAATGTTGTTCCGTCAGCACTAAAGTCAGCAGTACCATTACTTCCACCAGTGAATACTTCAGTCCAGTTAGATGCTCTAAATTCTCCAGCAAAACCAAGGAAATCAGTACCTGCAGGAATAACATCTGTATCTGTATAAGAGTAAGAAATAATAGTATCTCCTTCAATACAACAGTTGTCATTAACAGCTGGGAAATCATCTGGCCAAACTGGCTTCAAATCTCCATCACATGCTACAAATTTAGCAGGTGGGCAAGTAAGTGTTGGCTTTGAATTGTCTTCTGCAATCAATGTACTCCAACAAGTATTTCCGCTACAGATATGACCGACAGCAACTGTATAAGTTCCTTTTCCGATAACAGTAAACGTACCATCAATAGCAACTTCAACTGCTTCACCAGTCTCATCATTTGTTACAGAAACGATCTCGTAACTATCACCGTTGTAAGCATTGTTTTGAACAAATACGCCAGCACTTAAAAGTGCATCACAGTTGTCACCTAACGAAGCTATAACAGTTCCTTTACAAGCGATCGTTGAATTGGTTTCAACTGCTATAGTAGTAGAAGCAGATCCAAAACAAAAATCTTCATCCACCTCAGTTACAGATATTGTACTTGAAGCAGCATTTCCATCAATTAAAAGATCAATTTGTCCATCTTCACCTGCACCTTGTGACACACCGTTTAAGAACCATTCGTAGGTACTTGATGCATTATAAGGTTGCACATTGAAAGAGCTAGTTGAGTTAGGACAAGCAATTGAAGAACCTTCAATACTTAATTCTGTCGTACAAGTACTTGCACAGATATTGAATTCTCCGAAAGCATTATTTCCAAATTCCCAAACTCTTACATAAAGGACTTCACCTGGGGTGCGACCATTCAAACTAATAAGAGAGAACAATCCATCATCTGAATCATCATCGTCGCATTCAATTTCAGTTAGTGCACCACATGCACCTGAGTAAATCGACATTCCTGAATCAGTAAATCCACCAGCAGAACCAGTTTGAACGGTAACGCTACCAGTAAATGGTACTATTATTGAGAACCATGTATCACCACCTGAGTAACTAGCACAAGATGGATCACCTTCACCAGAATCAGTTGCACTTTCATTTGTTCCAACAGTAAAATTACATTCGTTATCTAAACCAATTGGTATTGCAATAGCTGCAGCACAAAGATCATTAGCAGGTGCTGGAGGTGGAACAGAAATACAAACATCAAAAGTTGTATTTTGACCGGCAGTAGCGGTCCAAGTGTAAACTCTTAAGTAGTAAGTATCACCAATCGTTAATCCTGTAACAGAACTAGCGTTAGGATCACTACAAGTTAAATTTGTCAATCCAGCTCCACAAGTACCTTCCCATACTGCATGGTATAAATCTGTAGTAGAACCAGCAGCATTTAGCAATTCAATATTATGCGAAGTGTTTGTAGCAACAAAAGAGAACCAAACATCGTCATCTTCTGTTCCAAAACATGCAGCAGGATCTTCAACACTTGGTGTTGCAGATTCAATGGTTGCACCAACATAAGTAACACCGCATTCATTGTCAGCATTAATTGTTAAATCAATTGCGTCTACACATTCATCGTTTGCTGGTCCAGGAGGAGGAGTACCAAGGCACAAATCAAAAGTTGTAGTTTGACCAGCAGTTGCTGTCCAAGTATAAACTCTTAAATAGTAAGTATTTCCAACTGTCAAACCAAATGCAATACTGTTGTTAGGATCACTACATGTTAAGTTTGTCAAACCAGCACCACAGGTACCTTCCCAAACTGAGTGATATAAATCTGTAGTAGATCCTGCAGCATTTAGCAAATCAATCGTATGTGTTGCATTTGTAGCAACAAAAGAGAACCAAACATCGTCATCTTCTGTTCCAAAACAAGCATCAGGATCTTCCTCACTAGCAGTTGCAGCTCTGATAGTTGCATCTGTGAAAGTAACACCGCATTCAGCGTCAGCATTAATTGTTAAATCAATTGCATCGACACATTCATCATTAGCAGGTGCATCTGAAGGTTCACTAATACAAACATCAAATGTAGTAATTTGACCAGCAGTAGCAGTCCAAGTATAAACTCTTAGGTAATAAGTATTACCTACAGTCAATCCTGTTAAGACACTATTGTTAGGATCACTACAAGTTAAATTTGTCAAACCAGCTCCACAAGATCCTTCCCACACAGAGTGGTATAAATCGGTAGTAGATCCAACTACGTTCAATAACTCTACAGTAAGGTCTGTGTTTGTAGCAACAAAAGAAAACCAAACATCATCGTCTTCTGTACCTGTACATGCATCCACATCTTCTGGACTAGCAGTAGCAGATTCGATAGTAGCACCAATCAGGGCACTACTACAACTAACGTCTGTATTAATTGTCAATGCAGTAGCTGCATCACACTCATCATTTGCAGGTGGATCAGGCAATTCGTAAACACAAATTGAGAAAGTTCCATCTGTTGGAGGAGTAGCAGAATATGCAAAGACTCTTAAATGATAAGTATTACCTTCAACGAGTCCAGATAGTCCAACTGTTGGATTCGTACCTAAATCAGCACAACCAACTACAGAGGATGCAGTACATCCATCATCATAGACTACGACTACACCGTCAAAGTTATCAACTAAAATTGATACAGCATCCATCGCACCAGCGACAAATGAATACCAAACATCGTCATTAGCTACACCTGTAAAACCTTCGCAAGTTTCAGCTGGAATTCCAGAATCAGTTGCATCGATAACAGTACCATTTGTAGGTGTGCATTCAACACCAAAAGTTAAAACTTCAGCGTTGGCACAATCATCATTTGCAGGTTGAGCAAAAGCATCAATACTAAACCCTAACATGCAAATTGTAAGTATTCCGAGAACCATTGTTCTCATCTTTCGGGGGCTTTTCAGCCCGAGCATTTTAATCATTGTTGTGTACAAACCATCGCTCGAACATGCGACGTTGTGGACACTATTATAAAATCTTTCCATGGGTTTGAATGATTTATGTTTTTATTTAAATATTTCAAAATCTTTAAAATTTGGTGGTCATGTCCCGATGAACTTGTAAAAAGTCCATCGGGATTAGACCGCCTTTTAAGCGACTGACACTTAAAAGAGATTAGTCAATTAAGATCATCTTCTTCGTAGCAGTATCAGTAGGAGTATCAAGTTGGTAGTATAGTACACCAGCTCCTTCGAACTGACTACTATTCAACTTCACTTCATTGTATCCTTTGACGAAGTCACCTTCGATCGTCTTCAATAACTTTCCTGAAACGTCCATTATGCTAAGTGTAGCTGGAGTTGCTTTAGGCAATGAGAAACCAATTAAAGTTTCTCCCTTGAAAGGGTTCGGACTGTTTTGTAACAATTCGAATACTGCGTTAGTAACTACTCCGTTTTCAGTATTGATTCCTAAGTCAACATCAAGCAAGTCAGCATTACCATTGTATGCTTCAGCTCTTGTAACTTCAGAAGAGATACTAATAACGTCGCTCAACTTAAGATCAGAAATTGCTTTAAATTCAATGCTAAATAATACTTCAGTAGATTTAACAGAAACTTTTTCAGCATTGTGCCAGCTAGTTGTGATGATACCATCGTTCAACATAGATAATCCAAAGTTGTCAGTTGTTAATCCTTTCAAAGTACCAGGAATAATTTCAACCATATCCATTGATGTAGCATCAAAGTCTAAAGTGAATTGGTAACCTAATACATTGTCGAAGTTATCAGCAGTAAAGTCTACAGTAAATGCTTCACCTCTTGAAGCCATCATCTCATTAGCAACCAAAGTAAGGTTACCTTCAGCGTTTCTTGTTGTGCTACCTAATACCATGTTAGGAATTGCACTTCCGTTTACATCACCAATTTTCACACCTACAAAGTCAGCATCCATTTCATCACTAGTCATGTTGTTTAGACTAATAACTTCTGGGAATGCAGGGTAAGTAGTATCGAATGGATTTGCTTCATTACCAAATGTATGGTCCATGTCAACAAATCTCCATGATGTATTAGGAGCAAGATCGTTGTCAATATTCAAGATTAATCTTTGAAGCTTAACAAGGTCAAGAGTTGTTACAGTATTTGATTTATTCGCATCAGCAGCGATAATCTTGTAAGGAGAATCCAAAGTTTGAACTCCTAAGATGTGCTGTGAAATTAATACTAAGTCAAATGTAGTTACACCGTTTAAGAAGTCGATATCCTTTTCAGGAGTTACAACATAGTTTCCACCTGGTGCAGCAGCATTTAAGAAGTTGAATAAACCGTTAGATCCAGTATTGAAGATTGAAGAGTTCATTCCGCTAATGTCAATATTAACGTTCTCAACCATATCAGTATCTTCAGTTTCTACGTGTCCAGCGATGCTTAACATCTCAGGACCACCACCTAAACAATCATCGTTACCTGGAAGGATATTGATTCCTGTCAAGCAGAAGTCATAGTTTCCAGCTTCATCGAATAAGTAGATGTATACTTCATTACCACCAATCTCACCATCAGCACAAGTGAATGTAACACCTGTAGGTAGATCGTCAGCAGTTAATGGCTCAGGAAGCGGCGTAGGATCGTTAGCTTTTCTAATTCTCCATTGTAAGTTTTCATACAATGTACAATTATCACATGAACTACCTGACTCAAAGTCTGAAGCCCACATTTCTAAAGAACCTGATTCATCCATAGTAACAGAGTTCAATGCGATACAAATTGGAGTCGGTGCTTTCACATCGATGATCTCGAAATTGTACATGCAAGAAGCAGTATTACCACAAGCATCAGTAGCTGTGTATCTTACTCTGTGTAATCCTTGAGGGTATTCACCGTCAGCAAGACCGTCACCTGTAATGTCAGCAGTAAAGTCACTACCATTCCAGAATGCGTCGATTTCATAACTGAAAGTTACATCACCACCACAACCATCAACGGCTTCGATTGGAAGCGCAATTGTTCCTGAACAACCATCAGCAGTAGCACAACCTGCGCTATTTGCTTCAGCAGTAATGTCATCACCACAAGTGATTACAGGAGCAGTGTTATCATTAACATTGATTACCTGAACGTGTGTCCAAACACCTTGGCAAGATCCTGAGTTAGGATCATACTGGCACCAGTCATATACAGACCAAGTTCTCAATATTCTGTAGCAATTGTTAGGATCATCGTAGTGGAACTTGTCTTCATAACCTTGTAACAAGTTGTGACAATCATCTTCTTCAGTACCTGCATAATCAGGTCTTCCTGTATTATCAGGATGAGTACTTTCGTCTCCACTGTCAGCAGAACAGTTGATGTTTCTGTCAGCAGGCCAGTTCAATCTATCTCTATCACCACCATCAGCTGTTGGGCTAATGATATTGTTATCAAACAAATCACATGAAACTACACCGTCCAAGAAGTGTTGGTCGTAAGTTTTAGAAACATTGATTCTTTGTACACAACTATGTGATGCACAAGTAGTCAAGTCAGTGATTGTATAAGTTCTGTAAATATCACCTTCACCGCAACCGTCAACAGAACCAACTTCAGAAAGTTCAATTACGTGGTTGTCACAGTTATCAATGATAGGTCCGTTGTAGTAACCGATAAGAACACCACCTTGGTAAACTTCAGGTCCGTCTTCTTCGTTATCAGTAACGTTGTCAATTAAAGTATAGTCATCCATGCACTCTAAGAATTTGTCTGGAGGACAAATAATAGCAGGAGCTTGCTTGTCTTGTACTTCAACATTGATCATACATTCATTCCAAAGAATTCCAGGATTTTCATTGTCTTCGTAGCTTAACAATCCAGCATCACCAGCATGGTAAACTCTCATTCTAACTTGAGTAACACCATTAACATTAGCAGGACATGCATCATCATATTGAAGATCAGCACAGTCGAAATCTACACATTCAGTAAATTCTGCTAAAGGATCATCCATACGCTTCACTCTAACGATTACATCGTCACAGTTGTCAAATGAACCATCATCAAAAGTTTCCCAACAAATAGTAGCTGTTCCGTCTCCACCAAGTACCGCTACTGTGTTTTCATCACAGATTGGGTTAGGTGCAGATTGATCTTCAATAGTAATAATTGAAGTACAAGTTGAAACGTTACCACAGTCATCCGTTACAGAGTAAACGATTGTGTGATCTCCAGCTCCAATTAATCTAATTTGGTCACCCATTTGAGCTTCAAATGGCTTACCATTTGTAACGTCAACTAGGATACGGTCACCGTTGCTATCAGTAGGTAGTGGTGAACCTTGCCAGTTAGTAGAACCGTTGTTATCAAAAAGTGTGTAAGGTGCTCCATCAACTGTTACAGAGATAGTGAAACCTTGTAAATCTACAGCTTCATCACCATTTGTGTACCAAACTCTATCATTGTCAACATCTCCGTTTTGAGAGTTGTTTCCAGTAGCTTGATCTCTAGGGAATCCGTTGTTATCGATTGCAGCTCCGATACCTGAACATGCATCAACGTAGCTAATTCCAGGAATTGTAACTACAGCTTCACATTCGAAAGGATCAGCAGCGTAAACTTGTTGAGTTACGCAAGCAATCTCAGGTCCAGTTGTATCAGTAACGAAAATAATCTGTGCACCTTGAACGTAAGTTTCTTCCTCGCCTGCTTCAACAGCACACCAGTCAAGAACTGTCCATTCACGTAATACTTTGTAGCTTGAACCACACTGTTCCAACACTTGGTCAGTCCATGTAAGATTAATGTTACACAATCCATTGTTAAGATCACCAGTAATTGGATCATCTCCGAAATATGGATAATCATAATCTTCACCTAATGAATCAGGGTGAACTTGAGTTACACCTGTTCCATCACATTCAACATCAAATGACATTGGGAAGTTTACTAAATCAAGATCAGGATTAGTGAAGTTAAGTGTTTGATTACAAGAAGAAGTGTTTCCACATGCATCTGTTACAGTAAACGTTCTAAGTATCGAAATGTCACAATCCGTTCCAACCATTTCATCTGAGTAAGTCACAAAGAAGTTAGAACAGTTGTCGCTTACAGTTGGGTTACCAGTCATCAATACAGTTGAATCAAGATCAATTGTAGTTTCAGTTGGTGTATAGATTTCATCAATCTGCGTACAGAAGTAAGTAACTTCAATTGGCGTGAATGCAACAGCGCCGGCAGCACTAGAGATCGCCCAAGAGTAGTCACCGAAGTCACCTGGAGAGAATGAAGTTGAAACTAAGATATAAGTAACTCCAGCTTGTAAATCAGCAGTAAGCATTGGATCGTTGATTACACCATCCACTTCATCATCATCGTACGCAACTAAGTTGTCACAAGGATTCAATGGATCAAATGAACCAGCGTAAATAGAACCATTTTGATCACCATTGTTAGGATCACCTGCACTTGGTAGGAATGTACCTGCAAATACGAAGGTATCATCAGCATCAACCATGAAAGTGTAAGTATCGTAAGAAACACCAATACCAACTCCAGATACACTACAAGTAGAAACATCAGATTCATCTGATAAAGTAGCTCTGTCGTAAGTAGGATCATCTGCAGATAAAGTACCAGCAAATGAAGTGATTACATTATCCATCATTGGACTAGGACAAGCAATTGTAGGAGGTGTTTTATCTTCAAGATTTAAAGTTCCTGAACATCTGTTACCACTACATAAGTGCTCAACTGTTACCGTATAGTGTTCTGTGCAGTTATCAGCAGCAGGATCTACTTCTAAAACAAGTGTAGTAGAACCAGTACCTTCAGCTGCATTATAAACAACTTCACCAGTAGCATCATTTGTAATCAATGTAACTGCATAGCTTGACTCATCGTATAATGGATTCTTAACCATTGTGAATGGAGTCACTTCAAATGAACAATCTGTTCCTACAGATGCATTCTTAGAAGGGTTACAGAACATTGCGTTATCAATTTGTTGAGTAACTATCAAGCTAGAAGAATTCATACAACCATCTGCATCATTAGCAGCGATTGAGATTTCTATTGAACCAGTTGTACCATCAAATATAAGATCGATTGAAGCACCCGTTGCAATTGGTGTTCCGTCTACAGACCAAGTATAAGTAAGACCATCATCTGGTACAGAATAAGTAGCTGTTCCACCTGGACAAACGAAAGCAGGACCTTCAATTGCAGGAGCAGGTAATTCTTCTAATACAGTTAAGACAACAGGTACTCTACCTGATAAACATCCATCACAATTAGCTTGTGCGTAGTAAGTATAAGTTCCAGGTATGTTTGGATTAACCATTCCAGCAGCGATTGGATCAAAGATTTCATCGATACCATCTGTATCAAATGAAGTTACTTCAGTACCAAAAGCAGGAGAGTTCCACCAAGTAACTACAGGATCAATTGCTGGCGGTGTATTTGAAACATCAGGAACTTCATAAGTATATGAAATTGTCCATGTTGCAGTACCAGAAGCTCCATCAGTTAAAGATGTAATTCCAAAAATGAAGTTATCACCAGGTTGGTAAGGCATCTCATCAGGACCGAATCCTGAAAGAGTAGTTCCATCACCAAAAGTTATAATTGGATCAAGTGCCATAAAGTCTTGACCGATCCAAGCAGAACCTGTACCAAAGCTAACACCAGCTTCTGTAGTTGCAAATACCCAATCAGCAGAATTACCAATAATAGTATCTAAAACCATAGAGATGCCAGTCACGTTTGAAGCACATGGGAATGGCACGTCAGGCACATTGTAAGTATAAATTGCATAAGCAAAAGGATCTGAAAATGCCCAATCAACAGTAAATGTTTCTGTGAATGTCTGTGTTACCAAAGTATCAGCAGGAGCACATAATCCACAAGGATCTGAACAACCAGAGCAAGGCTCGATTGCAGCAGTCAAAGGAGCACTATCTTGACCTAAACAAATTGAAAGATCATTTCCAGTACCAGTTTGAAGTGGTTCAGGTTCAGTAATAATGATTGCAGGTAATTCAAATGTACAATCAATTGCATTCTGATTTCTAACTGTAATTGTATAACTACCAGCTGGTAAGTCAGTCCAAGTAGCACTTGTTTGCCAAGGTCCACCATTTACAGAGTATTCAGCTACAAAACCAACATCACCAGATGCAGTTAATGTAATGGTACCATCATCAGATCCATTACAAGTTAAATCAGTAGAAACCATTGAATCAATCATGCCATCTGCAGCAGTTGAAATCGTAAAGAAAGCTACATCATTACATTCGAAATCTAATGGTACACCAGCAGCATCAACAAAAGTCACGTAGTATGACCCAGGAGCCAATCCAGTGAATTGGTAGAAAGTTGAAGTTGAAGGTGAGGTAGCAATAGGTGCATCACTTACAGCATCAAATACTCCATAGATTAAATCCACGATACCATCATGTCCGTCAATGTAAACTGTACCATCATTCGCACCAGGGCAAGTTTCGTTGGTAACTGCATCTAAGTCAATCTGCGGATTCTGACCTACCATGAAGGCAGCAGGAACTCTCACACTAACACATTCGCTACAACCACTTGGGTTGGTACCGTTTGTATCAACTGCACATCTATCACAACCACATTCTGCCCAGAAAACAGTCATTCCAGGAATCGTAGGATCTACTCCACCATCCGTTACAGGATTGAATGCATTTCCAGTTCCTAGTAAAGTTGTTGAAGCAGCGTCAGCAAACCATCTGATTTCACCAACACCATCACAAACACCAGTCGCAGTCAAATCAGCTACAGTACCAGTAGCATCGCCATCGAATTGACAAATTGTAACACCAGTTGTAACTGGAGGCAACTTATCAAAACCAGGTTCGATATTTTTATTTTCAGTGTATTCACAACCTAAGTTGTCAACAACACGAATTGTATAAAGTCCGTCAGCAAGGTCTGTATAAGTCATTTCATCACCAGCAGTGTAAGCAGCTGATTGAAGTACAGCACCGTCAAGTTCTAATGAAATAGTCAAAGTTCTTGCAGGTCCAGCAACTACATAATCAGTTGCAAATCGAATTGCACCGTTGTCATCATCTTTGCAGATTTCTGGCCAAACTGTACAAGTTGGTTCATAAACTGGAGCAGCAAAGATTTCAAAAGTCATTACTTCACTAACACATCCAAAAGCATCTGTTGTTTGTACATCATAAACTCCAGCACCTAGTGTAAACGTTGTTGCACCAGCACTTAAAATTTGTCCTGTTCCAGTAGCAGGGCTTCCGCCAGTTGCAAAAACAGTAGCAGTAATAACATCAGCAGAGGTTGTTGGATCATTGTCACCAGCAGGTCCACTATTTGTAGTAGAAATGGTAACTGAACCGTCCGCATCATTTGGACAAGTAACATGCGTAATATCAGAAATTACTTTATCAGGATTTGCGTTTACAGTGATTGATGAAGCAGCACTTGGCCCTTCACAACCCCAACAATCGCAAGTGAATGAGTAATCTTGAGTTTGAGGAAGTGTATTATCCAATCCAGGATTGTAAGTAAATGATGTTCCAGTACCAGAATCTAACACAGTACCGTCAGCAGCATAAACTGTGATCGTAGGATCAACTGTAGAACCATCAAGTGCAGCAGGGCAAGGTGCACAAGTTGCAGTAAGTTCCATAGCAGTCATATCCGGATTTGTTTGACACACGATAACCGCGTCTGAAACAACTGGTGCAACAGACTCAACAACTAAGATTTCGCAAGTAGCAGTTGAAGTACAACCGTTTGCAGAAGTCAAAGTATAAGTAACCGTATGCGTTCCAGCACCTGCAACAGCAGGATCAAACATATTTCCAGCAACACCAGTACCCGCAGGAGCACCAGTTGCAGTTGATCCGACACCTGTATCAGTAGGTGCTAAATCGAATGCAGCACCATCAACACATAAAGGTGCAGTTGGACAAGCTAAGTTTGCAATAGGATTCACTTCTATAATAGCAGTATAAGCTGTTCTTGGACTTTCACATCCATTACAAGTACAGCTAGCATAATTTGTAAATGTTCCAACTGTAGTAGCAGGAATTACAAGGTCAGCCGCTGTTCCAATAACAGTAGTGCTAGTTGCATCTGCATACCAAGATACAGTTACAGCAGATCCGTCAGAACAAGGAGCACAAGCAGCAGTAAGTGTTGCGCCAGCAGGATCAGCTTCACATGCGATAACATCAGCAGCAGGTGTAGGAGGTACTCCAGCAGCAAGTATAGTAACTACAACTTCAACAGCACAGCTGTAACAAGTAGTACCCGTTGCAGCATCTGTATTAGCAGCTACTAAGAAGTACGAACCAGCAGCAGTTGGAGTATAAGTAGTTCCAGTTGCAAGGATACCAACAGTTGGATCCGTTGGAGCCGCAGCGTAAAAGTTTGAAACTACATCTGCAGTAATTGTCAAATCTTCTCCTTCACAAACTGTTACATCCATAGCAACAGGATCAGCAGGAGCTGCACAAATTGTAATATCTAAAGACTCAGAAAGGATACAACCTCTTGAATCTGTATAATCAAAAGTAATCGTGTGAACACCAGGTCCAGCTGCACACTTATCGAAGTCTGCAGTGTTGTCCCCATTGTCCGTAACACCAGGTCCAGCAATCGTACCGATAGGTGCGATACTAGCGATTGGTGAACCTAATGGGTAAGGTCCCATAAAAGTACATCCACCAGAACCACTACATGTTACAACAGTACCTCCACAATCGAATGGTGTAGCAGGAAGAATATTACCACCTGCAAAATCGGCAACTTCGAATGTTCCAACACCAGTACAATCCATTCCATCTCCAAAAGAGTCATAAAATTCAATTGTATAAGTATCAGCAGGATCTAAACCAGTTACATTAATAGGAGTAGTATAATCACCAGCTCCACTTCCTACTGGAGCTCCAGCAGAATTGAAAATTGTAAATGATTGTTCTTGTGGGAACCCATCTCCATTTGCATTATATGTAATAGTGAAACCACCTAGTAAAGGTGTAATTGCACCAGTAATACATCCAACAGAAACACATGCATCTGCCGGACAAGCAGCGTTTACTTCACACATTTTTTCAAAACATGCATTTAAAGTCATAGTTGGAGGAATCCAAACACCAGCAACAAGGAAAGTACATCCATTGTCATCAGATATTTCTACATCCCAAGCACCATCAGCAATTGTAAATGTATAAGTTCCACCTGCAGCAACTTGACTTCCGTCACCGTTTGTTCCACCAAGTGTATACATCGTAGCACCACCATCTAAAGCAGGTAAACCACCTCCGATAACAGTAACTGTTACATCAGCACTACCATCTGCATTACAAGTTTGAGTAAAAGATGCATCTAGTAATTCTAAAAATGTAAAAGAAATAGGTGCTGCAGCACATGCTGCATCCAACATAAGTGGATCTGCATTTACATCTTCTACAACAACCAATTCACATATTGTTGTAAGTCCAGAAAATTGTTCGTAGTTATTTAAAGTAATTTGACCAGTTGTACCTGGTGCAATTGTACCAGATGCGTCTCCATTTCCAGCTCCACCACAGAATAACATAACACCTCTTGGTGCAGCACCTGTGACAGCTGTAGCGTCAACATCAATTACTAAATCACTTCCAGAACAAACAACAGGATTAGCGATAGTTGCTAAAACCTCGCAAACAGGATTTGGTACACAAAAATCAACAGTTGATAAACTTCCACTTGGAGAAGTATTAACAGCCGTTGCTCCGTCACCATCACAATCATCTGCATTACTATTACTCATTAAGTAAACAATACAGAAACGAGTAACTTCATCGTCTGGGTTTAATCCCCAGTTAGCTGGAATTGCTCCCGATCCCATACCAGTTGAAGGAGAACTAAAAGGTCCAGAAGAAGAACCAGGTTCTTCAGTTGGACAAGCTGTAGCAACTCCATCACCAGTAATTGCATCTGCTCCAAAAACACCAGCAGGAAGCGCACCACCTGGTGCAGTACCTGTCAAGAATTCAGAAGCTGTCATTGTTAATGCTTGAGCTGGACAGTATCCAGCCAAACCAGCAGCAGAAATACCAGGGCTAAATGGAGCACCTGTGTTATCAATTCCTTCTATCCATCCAAAAGCAGCTTCATAACCTTCTGTACTTCCGTTTAAGCTTGACCAATCAACGTCAAACCCTGAAGCGTTAGAAGTAAAGCCATTGATGAAATCATAACAGACTTCAGTCCAACAGTTTGCACAAGGTGCATCATCAACTGTTGATCCACCGAAGTCAGAAGCTCCTCCACCTAGGTTATTAGGGCCAGCAGCTTGGCTTACGCTTAAACCACCAGGTCCTACACAAGCAGCTACGTGAGTTGTTCCATTGGTTCCGTTAGGAAAGCTACAAGTAGCAGACATGGTAACAGTCACATCATTCGTACCATCTGCACCACCAGAATAAACTCCGCCAGTATTTGTAGCAAAATCATGATCAAAGGTCGCCGTAGCAGGAGTACCTTCTGCACCATTACTACTAATACATGTTTGCGGGAACTCATTTTCGTCTAAATCAAACACAGCGCCGTCTGTACACGTCTGTGCAAAGAGCTGTTGATTCCCCACAAATGCTAAAAGTGCAAATGTTGTTATTAAAATTTTAAAATTATTCATGGTTATCTCTTTTAAAAAGCTACCAACCGAAATGGAAGCTATAAGATTAAATTTTGTATTCTTTTTCATGCTATAACTTGGATTTTAAGTTAGCGATGATTGATCGGACCACATACAAGTTGTGGTCATGATTCGTCACCTTTAATTGATCGTAAGCATTCAACCAAAAATCTAGGTTGTTTTGCGTTACATCTAACATAGTATCCAGGTCATTCGTTGAAACTGCGTTGCCGGTAACTTCCTGCAATGCTGATCTCAACTTTGTAGTATGCTTGTCTATAGTTGCTTGATTACTTGTTTTAAGTATCGCACCAATAGATTGCAGTGATCCATCATAATTGTTGACAACTTTATCTCCTTTTTTGAAAATAACTCTTTCGTTATTTGATTGTGAGAAAGCAACTGTCGACATCATGCAGAACGCTACTAAGCACATAAGCTTGATTATGGTATTTAAATTTTTCATGGATTCTTAAATTTTCATTTTATAAAAATCTTAGATAAAGCCTCCCTCCGAAGAGGGAGGCTATCTAATTTTCTTAGTCTATTAAAATCATTTTCTTCGTCGCGGTATCGTTAGCTGTATCTAACTGGTAGTACAATACTCCCGCACCTTGTAATTCTTGCTTATTAAGCTTTACTTCGTTGTATCCGCGTACGAAATCTCCCTGGATTACTTTAAGTAATTTTCCAGAAACATCCATGATTTGTAGTGTAGCACTTTGAGCTTCCGGTAAGTTGAAACCGATAGTAGTTTCTACTTTGAAAGGGTTTGGTGTGTTCTGTAGCAATTCGAATGCTGGTCCAGAAGTAACCGTTCCATTTTCTGTGTTGAAAGCAAGAGCAACATCTAAAAGATCAAGATTAGTTGTGTAAGCTTCAGCCTTCACTTCCTTAGAAGTTGCAGACATTACTTCACTCAATAGTCCGTTTCCTTTAGCGTTGAAAGTCATGCTGAATAATACAGCGTCGTCTTTCATTGTAGTTGCAGTAGCACTATTCCAGCTAGTAGTAATGATACCTTCGTTGACCATAGTCAATCCAAAATTAGTATCTGTTAAGTCATTTAATTCACCAGCGTTGATGTCCACAAATTCGAGTACATCCGCATCAAACTCGATTGAGTATTGGTAACCTAGTAACTCTGTGAAATCAGTAGCAGTGAAATCAATTGTATATTCATTTCCGTCGATTAACTTGATATCATCTGTATCGAAGTTCAAAGTTCCGTCAGCACTTCTGTTTACAGCACCAATTAATTGGTTAGGTAAAGCAGAACCGTTTACATCACCGATCTTAACACCGATAAAGTCAGTAGCAAGTTGATCGTTTGTAAGATTATTGTAAGCAATAACCTCAGGGAATGTTGTTGCAAATGGGTTTGTAGGTGTAGGGAAAACAAAATCCATATCTACAAATCTCCATGAAGTATTAGGAGCAAAATTTTGATCAATGTTCAAGATGACTGATCTAATTTTCACAAGGTCAAGTGTTGTTACACTTCCAGATAAGTTAGCATCTGCAGCGATGATCTTGTAAGGAGAATCCAAAGTTTGAACTCCTAAGATGTGCTGAGAGATAAGAACTAAATCGTAAGTAGTAACACCGTTTAGTGGGTTGAGATCCTTTTCAGGAGTAACAACATAATTTCCACCAGCAGGTACACCAAAGAATGAGAATAAACCATTCGTTCCAGTTGTAAAAGGATTAGTAGAAGTAGATGATACATCAATATCTACCATTTCAACCATGTCATGATCTTCTGTTTCAACAACTCCTGTAATGTCTAACATTTCAGGTCCGTTGTAACAAGGGTGATCTGTATCGTTAGCATTGATTGGAGTGAATACTATCTGTGTGATACAGAAGTCCCAGTTTCCAGCTTCATCCAATAACCATATCTGAACATCCATTGGCGCACCGAATGAGATGATTTCAGAAGTACAATCATAAGTTACGCTTGTAGAGTTAGCAGAAGGAGGAGTAGTTCTACTCGTTCCTTTGTTAATTCTCCATTCCAAGTCATCATATGCAGTACAGTTATCACAAGAAGAACCTGATTCGAAATCAGTAGCCCAAATTTCTAGTGCACCTGTAGAAGGCATTACAGTAGAAGTCAATACAATACAAACAGGTGTTGGTGCTTTGTTGTCAATGATTTTGAAATCAAATTCACAAACAGCAACGTTTCCGCAACCATCTTCAGCTTCGTATCTGATTGTGTGCGTACCGATTGGGTAAATACCACTTGCATCATTTCCATCACCGATTTGATCAACTAGACCATCAGCGTTAGCATCTAAGTACCATCTGTAAACGATTGCATCGTTACCACAGAAGTCAGTAGCGTTCACTGAAAGGTCAGCATATCCTGTACATCCAACTTGATCAACTTCAACACAGTTAGGTGCAGTTACATCAAATTCTCTATCTGTACAATCATCAAATGTAGGAGCAGTACTATCGATTACAGTTATTTCACGAGTTGCAGACCAGAAACCACCATCTTCAGGATCGTTCGGATCGTATTTGCAATCGTCAAAGATTTTCCATTCACGAACTACTTTGTAGCAAGCATCTGGAAGATCGTAAACATAGTGATCATTTACAGCTAAGTATAATTCGGCACAATCGTCATCAAGACCTTCAACAAGATCGTATACGTCAGGCATAATGTTCAACAATGCATCTACATCTTGTTCAGAAGTACCTGAGTTACAGTCGAAAGTAGTGTTATCTGGCCAGTTGATTAAGTCATCATCATGGTAGATTACGCGTTCAATACAGTTATCGATACCGAAAATTGTATCATTCACACCAGCAGTTCCGTCAGCAAGAGGATTCCACCAGTGGTAAGTGTTATTAATTCTAATTTGTTGGTTACAGTTATCAACTTGATCGCCAGTTGCATCAAACAACTTCCAGCTTCTGAAAACTCTACCAGTTCCACCACAACCAAGTTGTGGATTATCAGTAATTGTTAAGTATAATCCATCAGGACAGTTATCTTCAATAGAGAATATTGAAGCAGGTCTGTAACCTAAGATTTCTGAATCAGAAATACCAGGACAGTTGTTACAGTAAACTGGAATTCCAGCATTAGGATCCGTAGACAAGCTAGGGAAACTAGTAGATAATATATCCTGGTTTACAACATTACCTGCAGCATCAGGACAAAGTAGCTCACTTCCAATTACTCCAATTGAAGTAACATCGTTGTAGCTATCTACACATTCGATGAATCTAGTCGTACAGATAATTTCTGGATCGATCTTATCTTGAACAACTACTTGAATCATACATTCGCTGTATCTTCTATCTTGGTCTGCATCAATGTAGTGTGTAGTATCCGCTTGAGCAACTGCATAGTCATCTAAGTAGATGTCATATACTCTCATACGAACTCTAACCGTATCACCTGAATCATCACAACCGAAATCAACACAGTTGCTGAATAGGTCATCAGAACCCATACGCTTCACTTTGATTACGATATCATCTTCACAGTTGTCATAAGAACCGTCATCGAAAGTTTCGTAACAAACAACAGCAAGACCGTTGTCAAAATTACTTAATGAAACTGTTGTGTTAGCATCACAAATAGCAACTGGGCCATAAGTATCAACCAAGTTCAAAGTAACGTCACAAGAAGAAGTGTTTCCACAAGCATCTGTTGCAACATACATTAAAGTAAGACCACCTTCAGGAATGTAAACTTCGTCACCGATGTTTAATCCATTAGCAGTTACAGTAACAGGGTTTGCACATTCTTCAAAGATCTCAACAGCAGGAATACCGTAGTAACCTTCACAGCTACCAGCAGCAGCAGGAACATCAACAGAACCACCACAGTTTAAGATAACTGGAGCAGTTGTATCCAACAATTTGATAATTTGAATATCAGTTACTTGATCACCAGAACACCAGTCAGTAACAGTCCAAGTACGAATGATCTTAACTGTTTCACCACATAAGTTTGGTACATGTTGATCTTGGTGAGAAGCAACAAAGAAACAAGTCTTTTCGTCAAGGTCTTCACCTTCCAATACAGGGTAATCTTCATCTAATTCATCATCTTCATCTTCTAAGTCAGAAACTAAACCGTCTAAATCTTCAGGATCTGTTCCTTGCATTTCAGCAGGGTTAGAACCAGGAATTGTTCCACATTCCAAGATGATGTCATCTGGAAATTCGATATCAGACAATAATGGTCTAGTAATATTTACGATTTGGCTACAAGTTTCACCAACATTACCATTACAATCAACGATTGTCCAAGTACGGTAAATGAATTCGCTACCACAAGTAGAGTTATCAACTAATTCTTCTGTATTTGAAGCAGTAATATTAGTAATAGAAGCAGTACTGAAAGGTAACCAGTCATCACTAGAGTTAATACCAATAGATAAAACATCTCCTTCAACTAATGTTGCGCAGTATGAATCTGCACCTGCAGCAGCTGAAGCTAGATCTACAGTACCGTTAATAGCTATGAAGAAATCTTCAAAAACTCCATCTTCATCATTGTAAACCCAGTCAAAACAAATTTCAAGGCCTTGACCAGCAGTATAGTTTGAAGTCACTTGCTGACCAATAAACGTTTGTGCAAAGCTTGAAGAAACTAGATTCATAGAATCAGTATCAACAAAATTAACTTCACCAGCTACATCTAAATCAAGCGCCCAATTTGCAGGAGCTAAAACTCCAGAGAAACCAGAAGCTATAAGTGTTCCAGCTGGAATCACATTGCTATCTGAATAATCAAAGAAACTAGGATCATTCATATCACAACAGTTGTCATTTGCAGTTGGATAATCTCCAGGCCAAACTGGTTTGTTATCCGCAGTACAACCGTACTGTTCAGTTGGAGGACAAACAAGAGTTGGAGCAATTTTATCTTCAGCAAACATCGTTGACCAACAACGAGTTCCGCTACAAATATGTTCAACCATTACATTGTAAGTATGGTTAGCAGTATAACCTGCACCAGTAGCAATTACATCTTCACCAGTTTCAACATCAGTAGCTGAAACGATTGTATAACTATCTGCTCCGTAAGCAGCATTCTTGATAAATACAGAAGCATCTAAATCAGCTCCACAATTAGAACCAAGAGAAACATTCAAGTTACTTCTACAAGCAAGTTGACTTACATTTTCAACAATTATTTCAGTAGAAGAAGTAGTTGAACAACCACTAGCTAATGCTTCTGTAACAGATACTGTAAAAGGTCCGTCAGTAGTTGCACCGAAAGTAATTGTAGCAGTTGCACCATCACTTGAAGTAACAATGTTTCCTGCACCATCAACCGTCCATACAAAAGTACTACCGTCTTGTCCACCAACAGCAGTGAAAGTCTCACTACCAGCTGGGCAAGTGTTTGCAGCTCCAACTACTTCAACAGCAGGAGGATTATCTACAACTTCGAAACAAACTTCAACAAGTTCGCTTTCGCAACCTAAAGCATCCGTACAAGCTGCAGAGAAACAAGTTGTTCCTACAATGTTAGGATTAACAAAACCAGTTGCAACTGGATCGAAAGGAGAAACAGTAGAGATTAAAGCACCAGCAGTATTGTAGAAATTAGTAGCTGTACAATCAGTTGCTAGACCTTCGCCAGCAGGAACTGCAGTACCTACACAAATCATATAATCAGTAACAGCAGGAGCAGCAAGTTGAGCTGGTCCAGTTATAGTAACTGCAGCATTAACTTCACATGCAATGTTGTTAGCGTCTCTAACAAAAACAGTGTAATCACCAGCTGTTAAGCCAGTAAATGCTCCAGTTGGCTGCCAAGTATTTTGAGAGCTAATTGCATACTCAAGATTTAATCCACCTGGATTATCAGCAGTAACTGTAACTGTAGCCGTGTTATCTCCGAAACAAGTTTCAGCAGTAAAAGCAGTAGTTAATGTAAATGCAGTAGGTTGTACAAGGGTTACATTACCCATATCCGTACATCCATTAGCATCCGTAACAACAACATCATAAGATCCTTCTAACAAACCTTCTACCACATCTGTAGCTGTAAGATCTGTAATCGGGTTGCCATTAACAGTATAAGTAAAAGGAGGCGTACCGCCTTGAGCGTCTACTCTGAATGAACCATCAGGAGCACCTACAGCGGCGTTACAAGATGGGTTCATAATATCATCTAAATCCAAGCTAACAGCAGGATTGATAACAATCATCAATTGTGATCTTACACTAGAGCAATCTCCACAATCTGATTGAGCGTATAAGAATTTCATTCCAGGAACGCTTGCATCAATAATTGCAGTAGCATCTAATACTGGTCCTGCGCCAACAGGTACTGAACCAGTTCCTGTTTGTGCAACAGCGTGATCCCACCATGTTACCATAGCAGTTGAGCCATCTGGACAAGTTTCAGCAGAAGCCATCAAAGCAGCCAAGTCACCGTTAGGATCTCCTTGACAAATTGTAAGAGCAGTTACAGTTGGTGCCTCAATAAAAGGACATTCTTCAACTGGTGGCTCACAAATACCAGGAACAGTAGTAACTGCTGCAGAAGCAGGGCTTGCAGTTGTTCCATCTTCATCACATAAACATCTAGCCGTTACAGTAATCGCATTCGTTTGATCGTAAGCAACTGAAGCAGTCCAAGTAGTTCCGCCATCAGTTGAGTATTCTGCAGTAGATCCTGCAGGACAAGTAATATCAGCGATTGATCCACCGCTTACAACACCAGGACCACCACCTGAAGGAGGCGTACCAGGGTTTGAAAATTCATAGCTTGCCGCATCTCCACAGCTTATCGATGAACCATCAGCGATAACAAGGACACAGCCGTCTGTATCATTCTGTGCAGTAACACCAGCACAAGCAGATCCGCTTGCGTCAATAACATTGATAATGTCACCACCGTTAGTCAAGATACCACCAGAAGTTACATTTGCGTCATAGATTCCAGCAGGAGGAGTCCCACCATCCCAATCATTCACAACAGTAACACATGCACCAGGATTCAATTCAGTTCCCGCAGGGAACGTAAACCAATCACCTCCAGTAGGGTCATTTAAAATAACGCCACTAACGTCTAATATATCAGAAGAAGTATTACATAGTTTTACAAATTCGTCATCTGTATCAGCACTTCCATCACCATCAGTATCAAAGTTAAATCCACCAGTAGCATTAGGATCAAGTAAAACTTCAGTTACTTCAAATCCACCAGCAGCACAAGTAAATGCAACTGGTGTTCCACCAGTTCCACCCATCATGCAAGTACTATTCGTAATTGCAGGAGCAGCAGGAGCTGTTCCTAAGTCAGCAGCAATAGCACAAGAAGGAGCAACTACACAAGCAGTATTAGCAATACAAACTTCAGCAGAAATTTGGTAGCAGAAAGGTGAAACCACACAATCAACAGGACCGCCTAAAGCAGTCAAATCAACTGTTCCACCATCTCCATTTGCAATTAAAGCTTCTATTTGAGCGATTGAAGTTGCAGGAGCAACGCCTCCGTTGGCACCGATAACTAAATTCCACAATGCTTCTAAAGTTGTTTGAGGTAAAGAAGCAATAATACAACCAGTCAATTCACCAGATAGTGTCATAAATTGATCACCATCATGGTTGATTGCAGCGATACAAGCTGTTCCACCATCAGCAGCAGCTAAAGCATTTGCTGCGGTTTCAGCAGATAATAAATCAGGGTGAACCGTAACGATGTTTCCACCAGGTCCGTCAGTAAGAATATATTCAGTAATAAAAGGAGCTGCTGTGTTTTCAACACTACCAGCAGCAGGCATATAAGTAAAAGGAGTTGCAAGTCCGTCACCATCATCATTATCACAGTCTCCCATGTTTACTTCAAATTCAGGAGCATCTGCATCACAAGTAGGAGGTGTAACTATACATCCAGAACATGCTACAGAAGTAGCTGTTAATGTAGAACATCCCATAGGGTCTGTTACGCCCATTGTAAAATCAGCAGTAAATGAATCACCATCAGCAACACATGTTTGAGTTTGTGTATCACAAACATTTCCACCTGCATCTACAAGGTCAATCTGTAAAGTTCCGCAAGCAGCAGCATCAGCTGTTACATCTACAGCGGTAAGTAGCGGATAAACTGTATAAGAAACAATCTCTGAAGCACATTCAGGATCATTAACTTTAGAAACAAAAGTGTTAGTAGCATCAAATTCATTGATAGTAGTAACAATTTCGAAAGTATAAGTAATTGGTTCACAAGTAAGGTTATCAGGTAATCCCATTGTATAAGGATCACACGCACTTGTACCTAATGTTGCAGATTCAAATTGAGTTCCTAAGAACATACCTGTAGCTGCGTTGTCTTCGTAATAATCAAATCCAATAACTGTTAGACTTCCATCAGCATTTACAACTTCAGGTGCAGCTGAACAAGTTACAGGGGTTAATACAACTTCGTTAGCTCCTGCCGCATGGCAAGATCCTCCGTCAGCATAATCAACTACTCCACCACAAACTGCAACACCAACTTCATCAGAACTAGCACAAATATTGAAAGATCCGAAAGCATTGTTTCCGAATTCCCATACTCTAACGTAAAGTACATCGCCTGGAGTTTGACCAGTCAATGCAATCAAAGAAAATGCTCCATCATCTGAATCATCATCATCACATTCAATTTCAGTAAGTGCTCCACAAGTTCCAGAATAAATAGACATTCCTGAATCTGTGAAAGTTCCACCGTTACCAGTATCAACAGTAAGATTACCTGTAGAAGGTACTGTCACTGTATACCATACATCACCACCTGCATAAGAAGCACAACTAGGAGCAGGTAATTCACCTGAATCTGTTGCACCACCATTTGTACTTGCAGTAAAGTTACAAGCATTATCAGTACCGACAGGAAGTGCTATAGCTGAAGCACAAAGATCGTTTGCTGGAGGAGGAGGAGCCGTACCGATACAAACATCAAAAACTGTTGTTTGTCCAGCAGTTGCCGTCCAAGTGTAAACTCTAATTAAATAAGTATTTCCAATAGTCAATCCTGTTAGTACACTAGTATTAGGATCGCTACATAATAAATTTGTCAATCCAGCACCACATGCACCTTCCCACACTGAGTGGTATAAGTCTGTTGTTGAACCAGTAACGTTATTTAAAGCAATGTTGTGTTCCGTACTTGTTGCAACGAAAGAAAACCATACATCGTCATCTTCTGTTCCAGAACAAACTGTATCATCTTCTGGACTAGCAGTTGCAGATGTAATAGTTGCTCCAGTAACCGTCATTCCACAATCAAAATCAGCATTTACAGGCACTGCAATAGCTGCAGCACACTCATCATTTGCTGGAGGAGCAGGAATCGTAAATGCCGAAAGGCAAAGTTCAAAATCACCACCACCTTCAAAGCCATCATTCCAAACAACTAAGTAATAAGTATTTCCAGCTGTCAATCCAGCTACGGTAGCTGGATTAGCTAAATCTGCACAAGAACCAGCTACTTCTACACCATCACAGGCATCGAAAACAGCCACTTCCACATTTGCAAAAGCAGAAAGTTGCTCTACTAAAAGTGCATCTGCTGCTGGTGCTACGAAAGAGTACCAAACATCAAATCCGCCATCAGTATCACATGTAAATGCTGCAGTTTCAACCACTGTGCCTGCAGTTGTTCCAGCAGTAACAGCGGTACATTCACCTTCAGCATTTACTGTTGCAGCAATTGCACTTGCACATTCATCGTTAGCAGGAGGAGGAGGAGGAGCAGTCCCAGTATTAGCTGCGATACAAAAAGTACCTTCAGAATTATTGTATCCTGACACTAATATATAATAGGTGTCTCCAGCGACTACAGGAGCATCTTCGATAATAGAAAGCCAAGTTGAACCATTTCCTGGATCAACAACTCCCTCATCCTGACTACATGCAACTTCAACTAAAGTTCCACAAGCTCCAGAAAACAAAGCTATTTCTGAGTCAAACAAAGTACCACCAACAAAGTCAGTAGAGACCGTTGCATATCCAACAGCAGGTGCTACAAATGAGAACCACACTCCATTAGATCCATTATTAAAACATGCACCAGCTACTTCTGTACCACTTTGATCGGCACCGGTATTATCACCGTTGGTAGCAACACCATCACAGTTTCCTGCGTCTAGTGTAAGTGCAATTGCTGCAGCGCAATCATCATTTGCTGGTTGGGCAAAGGCATCTTGCACACTGCACAATAACATGCATATTGTCAGTATTCCGAAAACCGTTGTTTTCGTATGCGTAGGGCTCTGCAACCCATTTCCTTGATCCTCTCGCGAACGACCGCTAAAAGATAAGGATGTTAAAAAATTAAGTAATTTATTTTTCATGGTATAAATTTTTCTTATAAACTTTTTGATTCAAATAGACAAGCAATAATATATATGCTTGATTGTATTCGTTTACCATATTGTTCAGTAACAATCAGTACTTATTAGTATAGATTGTTCCTTTTCCAAATCAACAGTGTTTCTGTTGGATTCAGTTTTCATTGATACATCAGTAGTTGTCTTCAAATTGAATTTTACATTCTTCATGGGTATAAAATTATTTTGAATATTCGAGTTAAAATATCTAGTAATCATTTCAATGTTTTTGAATTCGTCAATGTTCATGTGGTCGATTTTATCGCCCTAGTAAATTTTTGTTTCTTCTTTTCTTCTGTAGTCAGCTCCCCATTTACCGGGGTGATCAAATTCATTTTTTTTATCGTGTAGTGAAATCATCGGAGTTTCTATCTTTTCGGATTTAGTTATGGCACTTGCCAACTGATGGTAGTTACCATCTCCGATGTCTCGATGACTATTAGTCAATTTTATATTGTAGTAATGGTTTAGGGTGTATATCCAACTTTATGGATTCAATACTTTTCGCTCTTTACTAAATCTGTATGTGTTCTTATTCGTTTGTGATTTTTATATCTCTTCTCTCACAATCTTCTTTTCATGCGAATTGATCGCAGCGCCAGAGGTGCATGCGATCGCATTGTATAATAGAAGAGAAATGAGTTTTTAATATCTCATCACAGTACTATCTATATATATCATTGAAATTGCATCAGCATCTTTTTATTGCTGACAACAATTCCATTATTAAAAATTGGGTCACTTGAAATATTCAAGCAAGTGACATTCGCTATTTCGTTTTGAAGATCTTGTATCTGATAAGCAGTTGACTCGTTCACCAAAAGTTGGGAAGTGCCAAGACTTGTCAAAATAGCAAAGCACATTAAAGTCATTACACTTAATGCACTAAACAAAATCTTCAATTTATTCATCGATAGCGTTTTAAAAATATTCTGTATATGAATGCCGCTGTTTCAAACCAAATCCCTTGGACAATGCAAACATTATCAAGGGTCATCGGAAAAGCTAGGACCAAATATTATAGGAAAGACAGATGAAGAGGAAGATCTAAATCTAAATATTGCTTCTGCTAACTGCAGTTAGGACCAATCAATGATCCAGAAAACTAAGAAGTAATACTAAAATGTAATCAACCGCAATAACGCCAATCCAAAATGGATAGCTTATAAGCATAGAAGAATGGGTAAGTCAAATCGAAATGCGGCAATTGGGAAAAAGCTATAAAATCGGAATTGAAATGTGAGATAGGAATTGAACAAATTTTAATTAATTGATTGTAAACTAAGGCAATGTTCTATCCAGGGACTTCCCGTAAAATCTTTATGCGTCAATGTTCAGTTTAAGTCATAGGCAAATTAAATTCTTGTTTTTATTTTCAAATAAATATTATCGTCAATGTTTACAGCGCAGCGCGCTAAACATTTTTTTTTTAATGAACTAAATTGAGATTGTAGGCGCTTATGCCTAAACAAACGGTGGGCCTTTGGGAAAAGGATTATAATTTTCAAATCGACGTTGGGAACAGTCGTTTTTTACCTTTCGGTAGTATCAAAGGTACAATTTATATGTAGTTCTCTAATACCCAGAAAATGGTATTTTTAATTTTTCTTGAAAATCAATTGAATTTCATTCAAATATATAAAAAATTGAATATCAATGGTTTACATCAAATAAAATCCTAATAAGTTTTTCAAGGAAATATTGAAAATATTTCAAAATTGAGATTAATGTACTATGCACAATAACCTAAGTTAATTTTTCAAGAAATAGAAGTGGGATAGCATGAAGATAATCAAAACTTCCAAAAAGAAAAAGAGACAGTGAAATTAATCACTGCCTCTTGACAAAATAAATAATTGGAATAAATGTAGTCAGTTTAAAATCTACCTCAAATTGGGTAGTGTTTTTTTATCGATTTATTTGGACATAACCAGAGAAACGCTTGCCTCTTCCAGAGACAAAAACATAGAAATAAGTTCCATCCGGTAGTCCTTCTCCTTCCCATGTTCCATCCCAGTCGTTCTTATAATCAACCTTGTAGTAGACTTGTTCGCCCCATCGGTTGAAAACCCGTAATCGATTATCTGGGTATTGTTCCAATCCTATAATCACGAACGTTTCATTAATTCCATCACCATTGGGAGAAAAACCGGTGTAAAATATTAGATCTTGACAGCGCACAAAAACTTGGACGGTGGCTGTATCGCAACCGTAGCTATTGCATAAGACATAGGAAAATTCATCTGGTAAATCACTATTGCAATATCCCTCATCAGGAGTGTATTGAAAGCCATTTCCAACCCATTCGACGGATCCATTTTCGGGAGGATTTAGTATGTAAATTGAGTCCAATCCAGATCCAATTGAATCATTTGCGATTACATCAATGATCAATGGCGTGTTGATTTCGGTTGAGTCCACATCGTTGGAAAGTGATGGATCTGTTACTAAAACTTGCTCCACGGCAATGTAAATGTAGGTCGTATCACAATACCCTAAGTCATCACAAAGGACAACACAAGCACTATCTACCCCGACACTTACCCCACTTGTAACAATACAATTTTGATTTCCAATAAGGGTAAATTCAACATTCACCCCTACTCCATCGTCACAGAAATTATTAACCGAAGTTACGATTCCTGGAAGCTCCATCGTATCTAAACAAATCGTATCTATCTCAGCTAAAAATATCGTGTCAAGGTAGATATCAGGAGTAATGCAAGTTATCATTGCATTCAAGGTATCTGAACATCCGGAAGTGTTTTCTGTAAAAATCAATTCATGATTTCCAGGCATTAATAACAAGGTAGTTCCATTTGGTAAATTATAATCTGAAGTTGCTAAGTCAAATTGAATCTGATTGCTTAAATCTGTTATTTGTAGACTTGAGTACGTACTGTTGGAATCACCTCCATAGATCACATCATTTGAAATATCAAAGATCCAATTTGAATTCGTATCCCAAACGCTCATAGAATCTGCTAGTGCTGACAAAGTGTTTGCCATTCCAGTAAACAGCATTCCGTTTACAGACCAAGCATCTACTTGATAACCACCGTTTGCTCCTTGAATATTTTTAAATCCATATGCTACTACGGTTTCAAAATCACAAGAGCCAGTTGGTCCTGTAAAGGTGCTTCCATTATCTTGAATTGTGTATTCACTTAACAATGAGTTTTCAAAACATTCAATACAAATTTCAGTCAAATCATCACAAGATATGCTCATTCCTGATATTTGATTTTGTGCAATTAAATCTGGACAATTATTGGCGACAATCGTTACTAAACAAACTGGCTGACATGCTCCTAAATCATTGCAAATCAGCAAACAAGCAGTATCTTGCCCTAATGCTAAGCCATCATAATAAACACAGAAATTACTTTGATCTATTGTAAATAAAACCTCATCACCAGAATTATCAGGACAGGTATTTTCAACACTAGTAGTGGTACCTGGCAGATTTAGATTTGAAACACAGTAAAAATTATTTCCACCTAAATCAACAGTAGTAAATACATAAATTGTATCAATCAAATCTGGACATGTTACATTAACTGTAACTATTTCTTCACAACCTGTAGCCGTTTCTGTAAATGTTAATTGATGTGTGCCAACTGACAGGTTAATTCCTGCATCACTTGTAGTTGTTCCATCAAATGGAGTCATCACCCCATTTTGATTGGACGCCACTTCGGTCCATTCCATATCGCCGTAAACTATCCCTAAAGCACCACCTACTATTAGCTGATTAATTGGGTCGATTGTCCAGTTGCCTGAAGCATCCAAACCATTCAATAAAATAACCAGTTCATCTACCGTATTGAACACCCCATTATAACTAGTTCCATCTACTGACCAACTATCTAAAAAGAACGAAACACCGGTAGTTGGCAAGTTGCTATATCCATAAATAGTAATATTCTCTTCTTGACATATTGCAAATGGATCTACAATTTCGACTCCATTATCCAACAATGTATAACCTTGTAATTCCAACCCTCCTATTCCAGTACAAAAGATGCCCGTTGTATCACAATTAGCGACTTGAATATCATAAGGTCCATTGAATACTGAGAAACAATTTTCGATATTTACAATAATCGTATCTGTACAGCAGTCACCGTTTGGAGATATCGTAACAATATGAGTTCCTTCTCCATTGATGACCATCTCACTGTTGAAAGGTGTTTCCAATGAATTGGTTTGCATAGTTGAACTTAAGTCCGTACCAATGTGTGTAACCATCATGTTAGAATAATTCCCAACGGTACCATCCATTGTACTGATCGTAAATGTTCCAGGATTGTTCATCCAAGTTGCAAAAGGATCCCAAGCATTCATTGAGTCTGCTAATTCATTCATATCCTGAATGATTGCTGAGTGCATCACTCCATCCACAATCCAAGAATCAATTTCATAAGGTCCACTATTTCCTAATCCTGTTAAGACTGCGTAGGTATAATAAACCAAGGTATCATCATTACATCCGGTGAATGTGTTAAACAATGTTCCATCCAGTGAAACTGTATAATTTGGTATATCAGCCGGAATGATCGGAATACAAAGGGTTGCAACCCCATCATTTGAGTACACCACCTCTTCAGGATAAATATCTGGGCAATTGCAATCTTTTATTACAGTAGCACTTACTTCTGTTGAACAACCATCGCTATCTGAAATTGTGATGTTATATAATCCTGACGCCAAATTATTTGCCTCATTTGAATTGGAGACATTTCCAGGCCAAATGTAGCTGTAAGGTTCAGTCCCTCCAGTCATTGTTATTGAAATACTTCCATTTTCATCACAACAATTCGCTGAGGTAGCTGTAGCGGTAGCATTCAATGTCGGACATGGTGTTGATTCAAAAACGTATAAGGTGTCGACACAACAAGTGCTACCATCTTCAATAATAAAGATGTGATTTCCACCAGGAGTACCACTTGTAATTGCAGTACTGGAAGAATAGGTTGTTGAATTGGTCTGTAAAGTTGCAACGATATTTGTTCCAATATGTCTAAGCAACATATCCGCATAAGTATCATTGATATCTCCTCCAACAATACTAAAGGTTGTTGGATTATGTGACCAATTACCAGCTGGATCCCAGACATTCATACTGTCTGTCAAATCATCCATATTTTGTACCAGCCCTGAAAATACTTGTCCATTTCCACAAGACCATGAGTCTACATAATAAGGTCCATTATTACCCATTCCATTAATTAAAGCATAAGAATATAAAATAATGGTATCAACATCACATGCAAATAAGCTGTTAGAATAAGGTACTCCATTTTGCCAAATATTGTACCCAGCGATACTATCATAAGGCAATGGTAAACATCCAGTATAAACTGTTGAAGAATCTACATAAACCACATCATTCTCCAATAATTGACAATCACAATCATTCCCAACTTCTGTTGCCACTACTTGTGTACATCCTGTTGCATCGGTCACACTAATTGTGTAAAATCCAAAATCCAGACCTACACCTGTGTTACTTGCAGAAGCAAATGGACTCCAATTATAAGTAAAAGGACCCGTTCCGCCATTTGGTGTTAAGATGATGCTTCCATCCTGGTCACAACAATGGGTAGGGCTTGTTACAACATCAACTGAAAATCCAGTATTTACAGTAACCGTAACTTGATCTATTGAACTACAACCACCTGCATTTGAAGCGGTGACTGTATAAACAGTTGTTACTAATGGTGTCGCAATCGGGTTACTAATATTAGAATCACTCAAACCATTCGTTGGTGACCAAATATAACTTGTACCTCCGCTGGCACTTAATTGAGTTGAACTATTTTCGCAAATCGTCACATCATTTCCAGCATTTACTGTTGTGTTAGGATGCACGGTAACCAATACGGAATCAACTGATATACAGCCGTTTGCATTCGCTATTGCAACTTCATACCAAGTCGTAGCAACTGGTGAAACGATTGGATTTGCAATTGTTGGATCAGTCAATCCAGTTGTTGGCAACCACGAATAAGTGGCACCACCACTTGCAGAAAGTTGAGCATTATCTCCAATACAAATATCCTGATCTGCTCCTGCAGTTGCATTGTTATTATCTACGGTTATGGTAACTGAAGTACTGGATTCACATCCATTCAAATCAGTTACTACTACATTGTAAGTAGTAGATGCCATTGGATTGGCAATAGGATTACTGATGATTGGGTCATCCAAACCAATTGAAGGTGACCATAGATAAGTTCCACCTCCACTTGCTGACAACTGCACTGGTTCACCACTGCAAATTATCGTATCTGGAGTGCTATCAATTGTTGGTCCATCCGATAAAAATACGCCTACAGAATCTGCATTGCTACAACCATTTTCAGTGACAAACAAGGTAATATATTTTGTACCTGTTGATGCCCATGTTGCAGAAATATCACTTCCTGCTGGTGCCGTAGTAGTGGCTGCACTTGAATTTATTATTGTTCCATCTTGTAAATCCCAGTTTAAGATGGCAGCTGGTCCTGCATTTCCAACATAAGAGATAGATAAATTATTTCCTGTACAAAATGGCGGATTAATAACAAAAGTAGTTTGAGGTGCTGGCTGAACAGTAACGGTTACATCATGTTCAGTTACACAACCATCAGGACTTGTTATCGCAACTGTATAGGTCGTTGTGCTAGTCGGCTTAGCAAAAGGATTGGCAATATTTGTTGCACTTAATCCTATCGCAGGTGACCAACTATAAGCCGCTCCACCACTTGCAATCAACATGGTACTATCACCTTCACAAATGAGTATATCAGAGCTTACAGATCCAGCTGTAAAACTCAAAGTAACTATTGTAGTTCCTTCATCTGTACATCCTGAAGCGTCCGTTACGGTCACCGTATAAAATGTAGAAGTAGAAGGGCTTGCCATCGGATTTGCAATGTTAGGATTACTTAATCCATCAACTGGACTCCAAGCATAGCTAGTACCTCCACTTGCTGTCAATTGAGTTGAGTCACCTGGACACAAAGTAACATTCGGACCTACTACTGCATTGATATCACCTACATTCACTTGTACGGTATCGCTTACAATACAACCTGATTCCGTTACTGTTAGAATTACATTTTTAACACCACCAGTCCCCCATTGTACTTCAATATCACTACCTGCGGGACTCGATGTAGTTGCTTGACTTTGAGAGATATAAATCCCTCCATCAATATCCCAACTAAGGAATGAATTGACAGATGCACTACCCGTGTAATTAATGTTAATAATATCATTTACACAAGCTGGTGTTTCTATATCAAAGGCAGCGGACAGCCCTTCATTTTTAAATATATAGAACGTATCGTTTACTACACAACCTCCATCTGTTGTCATTTCGACATAGAATACACTTGGGAATGAACCCATTGTTGCATCAAAAGTTAAAGAATTATCAATTGCTATATCATTACTGTAGCCACCATTTCCAGTTATTGAATAATTTTGAATGGTATCATTAATAGCTACCGTTACGTTGGCAGTTAAGTCATCATCACATAAAGTAATATCTGGAATTGGCTGCGTCAAATAGCCATCATGTATAAATACTGTTACTTGATCAGTTGCTATACAACCAATCGCATCTGTGACTGTAACCGTGTAAGTCGTCGTTACAGTTGGGGAAGAAATTGGATTTGCAGTATTGGCACCTGATAAGCTCGCTGCTGGCGACCAACTGTAACTTACTCCTCCAGTTGCATTCAATGTTGTTTTCTTGCCTATGCAAAGATTCACATCTTCTCCAGCATTTGCATTTGGTGCAGGATTTACAAAGACGGTAACTTCTTCAGTTAACTCACAATTATTAGCATCTGTTATGAGAACGGTGTAAGTGGTCGTCACTAACGGCGAAGCATTCGGAGAACTATTGTTAGGATTGTCTAATCCAATTACTGGACTCCATGAATAAGATATTCCACCTGATGCAGACAAACTAACTGATTCTCCTTCGCAAATTGTTTGATCATCAATGATGGAAGTATTCGTAAAGTGAAGTGTTACTGTAGTAGAAACTTCTGCTGAACAACCTTGTGCATCCGTAACTTCTACTGTATAAAAAGTAGAAGTTGTCGGCGATGCCATTGGGTTTGCAATTGTTGGATCGCTTAATCCAGTTACAGGACTCCATTGATAAGAAACGCCACCTGACGCAACCAATTGAATGGAATCACCAGGACAAATACTTGTGTTTGGAGTAACAGAAGCCATCACATCACCTACTACCACCTCCATTGTATCTGAAACTGTACAACCTGCTTCTTGAATGGTCAAGATTACTGTTTTGGTTCCACCTGTTGCCCAATTTACTACAATATCGCTACCTGCTGGTGCTGTTGCTGTGGCAGGACTTTGAGAAACGTAACTACCTCCATCAATGTCCCATAACAAAAATGAATTCACGGTTGCACCGCCATTGTATGTCAAATCTATATTTTCTCCAACGCATACTGGTGCATTAACTGTAAAGTCAGCTATTAAGTTTGGATTTTTATCTAAAACAAAAGTATCTCTAACAATACAACCTCCGTCTGTCACCATTTCAACATAAAATTCACTTGGATAAGCAACCAATGTTGCATCAAAACTCAAGAAATTAAAATTAGTAATATCATTGTTGTAATTTCCTGACCCTGTAATGGTATAACTTTGAATCGTATCGCTAATTGCTACGGTTACATTTGTAGTTGTTTCGTCATCACACAAAGTAACATCAGCAATTGGTTGCATTAAATAACCATCTTGCATAAATACAGTCACTTGATCTGTCGCCGTGCAACCGAGCGCATCCGTAACAGTTACGGTATAGGTAGTTGTAACATTTGGTGATGATATTGGACTTGCAGTATTGGCACCCGACAAACTTGCCGCTGGTGACCAACTATAACTCACACCGCCAGTAGCATTTAAAGTAACTTTTTTACCAAGACATAAATCTACATCCAAGCCTGCATAGGCAGGTGGAGCCGGATTAACAAAAACGGTTACTGTTTCTGTGCTTGAGCAATTATTCGCATCCGTTACCATAACTTCATAAGTAGTTGTTACTATAGGAGATGCTGTTGGATTACTTGTATTTGTATTGTTTAATCCGGCAGCTGGACTCCATGTATAATTGGTTCCGCCACTTGCAAATAGTTCCACGGATTCTCCTTCACAAATTGTTTGATCTGCAATTACCGAACTACTCATAAATAGAATCGTGACAACTGTTGATATCTCATCAGAACAACCTTGAGCGTCTGAAACTGTTACTGAATAAACAGTAGAAGAACTTGGTGACGCAATCGGGTTCGCTATATTTGGATCGCTTAATCCTGCGGTCGGACTCCATTGATAAGACACGCCACCTGTTGCAACTAGCTGGATCGAATCACCCATACAAATATCCGTGTTTGGTGTTACACCGGCCGTCACATCTCCTACCACTATCTGCATCGTATCTGTAATGTTACAACCGAATTCGTCAACTGACAAAATCAAGGTCTTAGTTCCACCTGTTGTCCATTGCACCACTAAATCACTAAAAGCTGGACTACCTGCTCCGTTGGATGAATTGACGATAAATGCACCGTCTAAATCCCAATTCAAAAAGGAAGTAAATCCACCACCACCTGTATAATTGACGTTGATATTTTCGCCAATACAAACTGGTGATTGTACTTCAAAGTCTGCTGACAACAAAGGATTTTTATTAATAGTAAACGTATCTCTGACGATACAATTTCCAGTAGTCGTTAATTCTACAAAGAAATCAGAAGGAAATCCTGTTGCAGTTGCATCAAAAGTTAAGGTCCCTCCGACAAGCACATCATTCATGTAGCTTCCAGTATTCGAAGTGATTGAATAACTAGTAATTGCATTGTTTGCTGATACGCTAATATTAGCCATATCCTCATTTCCACATAGAATGACATCATCAATAAGACCAACAATTTGACCATCAAAAACATAGACCGTGACAGAATCTATCGCAGTACATCCATTGGCATCCATACCAGTCACATAATAAGATGTGGTATTGGTTGGTGCCGCTATCGGATTTGCAATGTTAGGATTACTCAAATTAGTTGTCGGACTCCACACATATGAATTGCCGCCAGTAGCGTTCAATGAAGTGTTGTCCCCTATACAAATATCCACATCACTTCCCGCATCCACAATTGGATTTGGATTTACGAACACAGTAACAGAAAGCTGATCGGAACAATTGTTCGCATCAGTTACTGTCACTGTATAAGTAGTCGTAGCTATTGGAGTAGCTACGGGATTTGATATGTTCGGATTACTCAAATTAGTTGATGGGCTCCACTGATAAGTAGTTCCACCTGTAGCGTTTAATGTTACATTATCTCCTGTGCAAATTGTTTGATCAGCAGAAATAGTTGCATTAATCGTATTTACGGTAACAGTTATCTCATCTACCCCACTACATCCGTCGGCATCGGTTACTGTTACAAAATATGTTGTTCTCGTTGTTGGTGTTGCAATTGGATTTTGGATCGTTGCATCATTCAATGAACTTGCTGGACTCCATTCGTAGGTAGCTCCAGCAGATACACTTAAGTTGGCCGAATTTCCAAGACAGACGGAAGTGTCAGGAGCAGCAATCGCCATGTAAGCACCAATATCAATTGTCATCGTATCCGTCACAAAACAACCATCATAATTGATTGTCAAACTGACTGTTTTCAAACCGGGAGATGGCCAATTGACGATCATTTCACTTCCTGCCGGATCAATTCCGTTTCCAGGATTCGAGTAAATGATTTGCCCTCCATCTAGTCCCCAATTCAAAAATGAATTGGAAGGTGCACCACCGACATAATCAATATTTACATCTACGCCTTCGCAAGCTGCAGTTGGCATTGAAAAATCTGGTGTGAACAATACTTTTCTACTAACAGTAAAAGTATTTGATACGGAACATCCATAAATAGAAACCAATTCAACAGTAAATTCTGAGCTTGCACCAATTACTTGAATATCAAATTCTAATTGATCTCCATTAATAACTGCATTTGAATAGGTTCCTGTTCCAGTTATCAAGAAAGTATCTATTGGCACACTCATTTGAAGCGTCAAACTTTCTTCATCATGACAAATTTTATGTGTTTGAATTGGATTATAAAGAATCGGATCTTCAGTATCAATAGTAATAATACTTTCTTCGTAACAACTCGTGCCCGAATTTCCAACAAACACCTTATAAGTAGTAGAATAAGTTGGTGTTGCAGTTGGGTTGGGACAGTTGGTACAACTTAAACTAGTTGCATCTCCTGTTACCACTTCCCATGTTGGTGTTCCTACGAATGTAGTCGTAAGATCAAAACTATTGCCCAAACAGATGGTCGTATCATTCATATCGATATCGACCATGACGGATGGAGCAATTAATTCAACCGGATTATTTACATAATTAATCGCGCAAGTTCCATCTGCATTTCTTACTACTACATTGTAAATCCCGCCTGGTAAACCAGTAAAGAATCCACTTACTTGCCAAGTAGCTCCACCATCAATACTTATTTCTAATGAAGCAGAAGATGGGCTTGCATAGATAGAAATGGTTCCATCTGCCAATGAACAATCAGTTGGATTGGTAGAGAATACACCTTCGATAGAAGGTTGTGTTGGATCCACTAATTCAATTGGTGTTCCCTGAGACATCTCACATGTTCCATCAATATTTCGAATTACAACATCATAACTTCCAGCTGTAAGGTTTTGGAATGAACTGCTTGTTTGCCAAGTTGTTCCATTATCTATACTATATTCAATATTTTGTGACCCGTTTGCATTAACGATGATACTTCCATCAGCAGCATTACAATCTGTTGGATCCGTTCCAACTGCCGAAGTCAGTGTTGGAGGAATCAGTGCATTAATTGTTACATTTCCATAATTATCAGCACAGCTAAAAGTAGCATTCATCATTACAACATCATAATCACCAGGTGCTAGATTGACAAATGTGTTAGCTGATTGCCAAGTCGTCCCACCATCAATACTATAATTCATTCCAATAGCATTGGTACTGTTTATGGTAATCGTACCATCAGTTGCATTACAATCTGTTGGATCGGTTGTATCTACAGAATCAATTACTGGAATATCGAGTGTTTCTAATGTAATTTCTCCATGATCTAACAAACAATCTCCGCCTGGATATCTTACTAAGATATGATGTGTACCATCGGGCACTCCATTGAAGACATTGCTTGTTTGCCAAGTACCTCCATTATTAATACTATATTCCAAAATAGAAGCCGTATTGGTTGTTGTGATTGTGATAGAACCGTTTGCGATTCCACAATTTGTAGGATCTGATAATGCAACATCGACCATATCGAAACAGACAATTATTTTTGCCCAGTCATGATCATCTTCGTCATTAGCAGTATTGTCGACCACATTGTCTCCACCTTCAATATCATTGTTAGGAATATTATCAAAATTAGAATCTATATCAAAAACTACCGGACCACCATTTAGAGTACTAGCACCTTGAATTTCAATCAAATTTT
This sequence comes from uncultured Saprospiraceae bacterium, assembly GCA_937941765.1. GTDB lineage: Bacteria > Bacteroidota > Bacteroidia > Chitinophagales > Saprospiraceae > CALDGQ01. The sequence goes on along the minus strand of CALDGQ010000063.1, from coordinate 75,357 downwards.
TCAGCATCATGTCTGTAAAATTTTGATCAACACGTACACTCATAAATACCTGCCCAGTACCTTGAGGTAAGATTGGACCCGTAATCATTGTTTCATAATTTCCGTTTCCAGCATCTGTCCAAGTTGTAATTCCATTTTGGATAAAAGTCAAACTCGGTGGTAAATAATCGACAATTGAAATATCATAAGCTGGTAAAGTACCTTGATTGAGAATACCAACAAAGAAATTAATGGTATCACCTAAATTAACGATAGATTGATTTGCGGTTTTAATTGCTGCTAAATCAAAAGTATGATTAATCATAATCGTATCAACGTCATGATCATCTTCATCTCCAAAACTATTATCAATAATATCATCTCCACCTACCACATCTGTATTTGTAACATCTGGTGTAGAGTCCAAATCATCTCTCGTTGAATTTCCAGCTTTACTAGTTGCATCCGCAATCTCAGCAGCGTTTACTAATTTCAATCCATAAAAAGCAGGATTTATTTGAGCTGCCAAAAAAACCTTTGCACTGTCTCCAGGCAAAATAGGTCCATCAATAGTTGTTTTTACGGTTCCCATTGAGCCGATTGTCCAATTTGAATTTAAGGCTTGATGGAAAATGAGATCACTGGTTAAATAATCAATCACATCAATATCGAAAGCATTTAAAACACCTTGATTGTAAACAGTAAATGAATAATAGATCGTATCACCTGACATCGGCATAACAGCGTTGGTCCTTTTGATCATTGCTAAATCGAAAACTTCAACAATCACAAATTCTGAATCATGGTCATCTTCATCACTTAGCGTATTGTCAATAATATCATTATAAAGGACATCATTGATTCGAATCATATCTCCGTTTGAATCTACATCTTCAGAAGTTCTATCCACTAAATTCAGATCTTCAAAACCGAATATTTCGGCATAATTTATAGACACACCACCTGCTGCGATGGTTAGTACGCGAAGTGTTATATCAATGGAGACAGAATCACCTGGATTTACAACAGATGTAATTGTGTTGACAACATCCGTACCTGAATTCATCCAATTATTATTATCTAAAGGACTTAATCCAAGGCCTTGCGGAACATAATCGATGATATCAATATTTTGCAATGGGACATTCCCTTGATTGAAGACAGTAATGGTATAGGTTACATCATCACCGATTTCTATGGGTGTAATTTGGTTGGTACTTTTACGAAGCGCGAGATCATATCTATTGATTGCAATTTTTTCAATATCATGATCATCTTCATCCTCATTGGTACCATTGACTTCATTATCTGCACCCATTATATCGTTGTTGATATTATCCGGAGATGAGTCTGCGTCTACTGTTAAACTTCCACCTGGTGTATCGGTCGCGAAAAATATTTCTGCTGTATTGATTGCACAAGAATCTTGAAAATTTGGATCTACTAAAAATGAAATATCTACAGAATTAGTTCCGCCTATTGCTGCTATCGGTCCAGCGATCTGGTACGTTGCTGTACTGTTAGGTCCAGGAGTCCATCCGGTATTTAGTCCATTTAAATAAATGAGTCCTGTTGGTATATAATCTATAATTGAGACCTCATATGCTGGAGTGATTCCTTGATTGATAGCTGTAATTGTAAAAGTGACTGTGTCTCCAGAACTTACTGGAGCGTTTTGACCAATTGCTAATTCCTTGATTAATGCTAAGTCGAAAGTTTGACGGACATTCGCAATTTCGCAGTCGTGATCATCTTCATCACCTTCATCATTATTGATATTATTATCATTGACGGCACCATCATTTCCAGGATTGTTATCAGGAGTGCTATCAAAATCAGAAACAGGTGGACCATTTGAAACATCACTTGCAGAAACGATTTCTGCACAATTTTCAATTAAGGTTCCGGAGAAACCTGAACCTGCATTTAAAGTAATATTGACAGTTGCTGTGCCTCCATTTCCAGCTATCGGTCCAACGATATTGTAAGTAGCATTTGCGCCAGATTGATTCCAAGCAGGATCTACTAAGGTAATTCCAGCAGGTAAATAATCAATTAAATTGATGTTATAAGCATCTTGATCCCCTTGATTGGTAATTGTTAATGTAAATGTGATGTTATCACCAATATTTATTGTCGTTGGTTGACCGAAAGCTAATGTTTTTGTCAGAGCAAGATCAAATTTATTGACGTATACACTTGCAATATCATGATCATCTTCATCACCTGCTGAGTTATTGATGACGTCATTTACGAGGGTGTCTGCATTCATGTCATTTTCCCAAAATTCAGGTTGTGAATCAAAGTCAAAACCATCGTCTTCATAAATTTCTGCATAGTTATCTATCCAACCGCAGATATCAGATTGCGTTGTCAAATTAATAGGAAAAGTTACTTGTCCACCAGGTGGTATCGCACCTGAAATAGTTGCTTGTAAAATACCCGCTGAGTTGGCCCATGAATAAGTAAGTGCAGCAGATCCAGTAGTAGTTCCAGCTAGATTGTCTGCTAAATTAAAAGCATTCCACATCGTTGCATCTACATAATCGACCACTCTAATATTATTGGCAGGTACATCTCCTTGATTGTAAACGGTAATATTGAAAGCAACTAAATCACCTGCATCAACATTTACATTTTGAGTAGGAGCAATTTCTTTTTTCAAAGCAATATCATAAATAAACGCGGTAACGGTTGCCACATCATGGTCATCTTCATCTCCACCTGTATTATCAATAATATCGTCTACTAATACATCAGAATTTCCATCTACTTCTTCAAACTCAGGTTGTGAATCGATATCAGTTCCGTTGTCTGAATATATTTCGGCATGATTGGACAACAATCCACTTGCGCCTGTTCTTACTTTTAATTTGATAGGGAATGTAATAAAACTATTTCCAGGAATTGCTGCATTGAATGTTACTAATCCATTGGTTCCAGCATTAGAAAAAGTGTAAGGTGTGGATACATTTCCACCAGTAGTACCTGACGGATTTATTGTAAGATCAAATGCATCCCATTCACTTAAATTGACATAATCGATGATTTCAATTCCAGCAGCAGGTAAGGTTCCTTGGTTGTATACTGCTATTAAAAACTCGACTTCATCACCAGATTCAACAGTTGCTGCTTGACCAATTGCCAGTTCTTTTTTTAGAGCAAGGTCAAAGGTTTCTGAAAGGATCGAAGCACCATCGTGGTCATCTATATCTCCTCCAGTATTGTCAATTACATCATCAATCGTTACATCTGTATTTCCATTTCCTTCTTCGCCTTCAGTTTGAGAATCTGTATCATCTCCACTATCTTGATAAATTTCCACCCAATTGAAAAGTGTTCCTGTTACTCCATTTTTGATGGTTAAAGAAACTGGAATTGTAATGGATTGCCCTGGTGGAATTCCACCAATAATATTTACAATAGCGTCGGTTCCTGAAAAACTCCAAACGTAATTTAAAGAAACGCTTCCTCCAGTAACACCAACAGGATTGTCTGCTAGACTGAAATTATTCCAAGCGTTCGTATCAATATAGTCGATCACCTGAATATTGTTCGCTAGTATGGTTCCTTGATTGTATATTGTTATTAAAAAATCTATTTTATCACCTGGACTTGCCGTAACAGATTGATTAGCAGCTAATTGCTTGGTTAATGCCAAGTCATAAATTGAAGAAGTAACAGAGGATATATCGTGATCATCCTCGTCTCCTCCTGCATTATTAATTTCGTTATTGATGACGACATCACTATTTTGATCTCCTTCCTCCGATTCAGGTTGAGAATCAATATCATTATTATTATCTGTATAAATTTCTGCATCATTGGATAAAAAACCGGTAACACCTGGTGCTACGATTAAATTGATCGGTAAAGAAATGGTGGCACCAGCAGGAATAGTTCCAGCAACCAATGCACGTGCGTCTGTCCCAATATTTGTCCAAACAAAATTAAGTGCTGCTCCACCAGTCGTTACTCCGTTAGGATTGATTGCATTTGAAAAACTAGTCCAATTCGCTAAATCAATATAATCTATAATGCTGATATTATTGGCGTCAACTTGTCCTTGATTGATAATAGTTATATCGAAAGAAACTGTATCACCTGGAGCGACTGCAGCAGCTTGGCCGGTTGCTAGATTTTTAGTTAAAGCGAGATCAAAATCGCAAGTATTTACAGTTATAGTTACGTCATCTATTGCTGTGCACCCCGAATCATCGGTAACCGTTACACTATAAGTTGTTGTGACAGTCGGAGTAATTGTTTTGGTAGGACCAAATCCTAATCCATTGTCCCAACTAAAAACGTAGGGAGCATTTCCTCCAGAAACGGTAGGTGTCAAAGTGGTACTATTTCCAAGACATAGATTTTCATCTGCACCTAAAGAAAAAGACATTTGTGCTGGCTGACCGATTGTAAAAGTTTCGATTCCAATACATCCGTTTACATCGGTGATTGTTACTGTGTATGTTCCAGCTGGTATCCCGAATAAATCTTCAACTGCCGGTCCATTACTCCATATATAAGTATAAGGAGTGGTTCCTCCAACTGCAGTGATATCCAAACTACCATTGGCATTGCCAAAACAAGTAGCATCATTTGGCAAAGCGATCGCGGTAACTGGTGCAGGACTATTTATAATTGCATTTGTAGTGTTAGAACAACCATTGACATCAGTAATCGTAACATTGTACCCTCCAACAGGAAGTCCAGCAGGATCTTCTACTGTCATACCATTGCTCCATAGAAAAGTATATGGAGTGGTTCCTCCATTTACAGTCAAATCAATCGATCCATCTGATTCATTACTGCAAGATGCGTTTATTTTAGTTGTACTTACAGTTAATCCATCAGGATTTGTAACCACGTAAGTAGCGGTCGTTGTACAACTATTTGCATCTGTGACTGTCACATTGTAAGTACCAATTCCTAATCCATTTACATCTTCATTTGTTCCTAAACCATTGTCCCAGTTATAGGTGAATGGAGCGGTTCCTCCTGAAGGAGTTAGATCGATTGCACCATCATTGAATCCATTACAAGAAATATTTGTAACAACTGCGTTTGGTGAAATCGTAGCTGGTCCTGTGACTTGTCCACTAACCATATGCAAACAACCGAAAATATCTTGAATTGTAACAGAGTATACACCAATTGGTAAATTTGATAAATTTTTAGGATCATCAAAATCACCCGTTCCATCTGTGTCCCAATCGAAAGAATAAAAATCTCCACCACCTGTAACTAATAAAAGAATGGATCCAGTTGCATCTCCATTACAAGCTACATTGGTAACTAATGGAACGGCGATAATCGGTGGTTCTTCATCGACATGGATTTCGGTATCTGTCATACACCCTAAAGCATCGGTAATGGTAACATTGTATAGACCAGCTGGGATATTTAATAAATCTTCTGGATCGTCATTATCACCAATTCCATCATTGTCCCAATCGTAAGTATATGGAGGGAAACCACCAGAAACTGTTAGATCAATTGCTCCATCGCTCAATCCATTGCAAGTTACATCAGTAACGATTACACTTTTATTAATAACTGGAGGTTGAGAAACAATTGTAGTTCCTTCAGCAGTGTTATTTAAAGCATCTGTTATTGTAACACTATATACACCAACAGACAATCCTGAGATGGTCTGAGTTGTTGCTGCATTATTCCACAAATAAGAATAGGGAGCTGTACCGCCATTTACATTGGCTGTTGCATCTCCATCACTAGCACCAAAACAGGTAACATCATTATCGGTAACGACTACTGTTTGTGCAGATACACTTGGGGATAAGAATAAAACTGATATGCAAAAAGTAATGGTTTTAAAAACAGAAATCCTGTTAAAAAAACGCATTGTCAAAACATTATTACATTCATCAGTTGCTTCATTTGAATAAATGTTTTTCATCTGAACTGATTTTAGAAGTGCTCTATTTCAACCTACTACATGACTGAAAAAGCTATCTTCATTATTGATTCCAAAAAAAATTTGTCAAAAACTGAAAACTTAGAATGAGCAAACTCATTCAATCGGGAATAGGTTTCAACTACGATAAACGTAATTGAAACCTCTGCCCTATGGTTGGTATGTATTGCAATTGATTATTGCAGAAATGTTGTTATTGTCTACTATTTACGAATAAATAATAGCGCTGTTTGTTTTAGTTATTCGTTTGAATCGTTACTCCTGTTTGATCATAATTCAGGATAGTAACTTCTGTTCTTCTGTTCATTTGGTGCAAAGTCTCATCACAATCTCTTCCATTGGTACAATTATTTTTCAATTCTGTCTCACCGTATCCAGCAGAACGTACACGAGTTGCATTAATTCCTTGCGCAATTACATATTTCTTGGCAGCATCTGCTCTCTTTTGCGAAAGTATCATGTTTGAATTATCCATTCCTCTTGAATCTGTGTGTGCACCGAATCTAATTTCCAAAGAAGGATGATCTTTCATTGTTTGAACAATTTTATCCAACTCTGTTTTAGACTCTGGACGTAATGCGTAAGAATCATAGTCGTAATAAATTCCTTCGATGACGATTACTTTCCCAGTTACAACAGGAGCAGACGAAATCACTGCAGGTCTTTTGATGACAGGTTTTGGCGCAGGGATTGTCTTCTTAGGTGTTGGCTTTGGTTTTGGTGGTGCCATTGCAGTCATGTTGACAACGTAATTTCCGTTAGACATATCAGACATGGTCATAACATCATTTTTCATGGTGTATCCATTTTTTTCCAAGATCATGATATACTCTGTATTTGGCTGCCACATAAAATTCATTTGGCCTTTTCTATCAGATTGCATTGATTTTTTTGCCTGGATGGTACCATCCATTTTTCTTAATGAGTTCATTACAAAAGACTGTTGATTTTTAGGCATCTGATTAATTTCAGCGGTTAAATCTTCGTTACCTTTTGCAACTTCCATCATCGTTACCTTTACATTGTTAAGTGTTTTACCAGTTTTCTGATCCTTAACAGTAACGGTCATACTTTGAGCTTCAACTTTTGCTTTAGTCCACATGTAGATATCATCTTTTCCTTTTCCACCAGCTCTGTTAGATGTAAAGAAACCAGAAGTATTATCTTTATTTGTGTAGAAACTGAAATCATCATTTGGTGTATTGAAAGGTTGTCCGCAATTGGTACGACCGTTCCAAGCTGTCATTTCATTGTTAGATTTAGATGCGTAAAAAATATCCAATCCTCCAACACCTTTGTGCCCATTTGAAGAGAAATAAAGTAATTCATCTTGTCCATAGAAAGGGAACAATTCATTTCCAGCGGTGTTAATTTCATCGCCCATATTTGTTGGCGTCATCCAAGTACCTCCTTCATTTTTGGAAACCCAAAGATCCATTCCACCTTTTCCACCTGGTCTGTTAGATGAAAAAATCATGTACTTTCCATCGGCAGTAACTGAAGGGTGACAGGAAGTCCACTCATCGCTATTGAAAGGTAATTCAGTGATATCTGTCCAGTAACCACCAGCATAAGTTGCACTGTAGATTTTCAGATCGATAACCCCTTTATTGTTTTTACCTTTTACATTATTTCTTGTAAAGTACATTGTTGAACCCATGTTATTAAATGCACAAACACCATCATGATATTTCTTGTTGATACTTGGCTTAAAAGGAACTGGGCTTGTGAAATTACCATCACTATCCATATCTGAATAAAACAGATTTGAGAAATGATCGTTGGTCCACTTATCAATATGCTTTGTGATATTGTCTACTGCTCTTGTAGAAGTAAATACCACTCCATTGTTGAATGGTACTGCAGAAAAATCGATATGCTCTGTGTTCAAAGAAGAAACATTGACAACCTCTACACCCTCATCTAAAGGCCAATTTTCAAGTTCTTCACAGTTTTCGATAAACTCAATATTTTTACTTTCAGCAGCAGTTGCTTTTTCGTCAAAAACATTGAACCATTCAATAGCTTCTTCACATTTTTCATTGCTTTGTAAAGTGTGAGCGAAATTGAAAATATCTTCCAATTTGCTATCTGCTGTTACAAATCTTGAATAATAGATTTCTGCTTTATCCAATTCACCATTTTGGCGATAAGCTTCTGCGATTTCAGGAAACTTAGAGGCATCTATGGTTCCATTTTTCTGAAACTTAGAAATTAAATCTGGAGTTGTTTTAGTTGCTTTCTCTTGCAATTTTTCTTCCTCAGTAAGTCCAACGAAGAACTTATAAAGTTTTGATCTTTTACGTTTTTCAACGTCTTTGAACATACCCTTTATAGTAAATTCATCAGGCATCACTTCATCTTGTCCATACAAGAAGCCAGATAAAAGGAAGGCAAAGATTAATAGTATGGGAGTTTTCATTATAAATGATTTATTAGTTATACAGTAATTTTATTTTAAAAGAATCTTAAGTGTCTTCGATTGTCGACTTCATAGTCGAAAGTATATTCAATCATCATTTCAAACCCTCCGCCAGTATATTGTTGCAATTCCGACAAAGTCATATCAACAGCAAGTCCCGCTTTAATTTGAGGATTGAATTGATATTGCAACACTCCATTTACAGAACCCCCTACTCGATAGGTAGCACCTATCCATAAAGCATTCATTAAAAAGAAGCTCATGTTGATGTCCATTTCAAATGGAGCAGCAGGATTGTAAGTGTACAATACAGCTGGTTTGAAAAATATATTGCTTGATAATTGATGAATGGATCCAGCCATAAAATAAGCCGAACGTTGTGCACGATAAGGACCATTTGGTTCACCTCCAACATACAATGCACTTTTCAGCAAAGAAGGAATGGAAACACCTGCATAGAATTTAGTATTGGTGTAATACATTCCAAAACCGAAATTTGGTTGCAGTGTGCTCACTGCATTGGTTGGCAATAATTCATCACTTTGATCTAAAACTTTTGCTTGGTATAGATCAGTTTTGCTATTTTCAATTCTTCCTTTTAGGCCGAAGCTAATCGTACTGGTTGCAGACATTTGTAATCTGTAAGCATAACTAACATCGAACATAGTCGTATTGACATCACCGATTTTATCTGCCATAATACTCAATCCAAGACCACCTCTTTTCTTCATAAAAGGAGCATGAGCTGAAGCCATCAAAGTTCTGGGTGCGCCGTCGAGACCCGCCCATTGATGTCTATAAATTGTTGAAGCTGTCAACACTTCCTTGGCACCAGCATATGCTGGATTGTAATTTAGTTTGTTGAAATAGAACATACTAAATTGAGCATCGTGCTGTCCGTAAACGGCAGGCCCAAACATTACAAAAACCATGAAAAGTGTAAAAACTTTCTTCACTAAAATGAGTTTAAAAAAGATTGATAAAAAAGAACGAATGAGTTGGTTTTCTCTTTAATCAATCAGTTCTAAAACCGTGCTAGTTATATAAAGAAATAGATATATATGTGACAGGATATCACATATGGAAAAGTTGAATATCAAATGCAACTTATTGATAAACAGAATATTAAAACTTAAATGTGTGAATAATATTCGCCCTTTAAAAGAGGCTAGACACATTATATTTTATCAGATAATATTCCTTTTTTATTTTCGATTATCGCAATTTTTGAAGGGTATAAATACATATCATTCACTACTGCAATCGTACTTGTAAAAGGATTGTTTTGAGCCTTGTGGATGTCTGCAAAGATTTGAGAAAATTCCCAACTATAGATGTCATCCTGTGTCTCTTTATTTCTATCAGAATTAAAATATCCTTTGAATCCAGACTCATCCGCAACGAATCCAAAATCATCTGCAGTACTATTAAATGGAGCACCCATATTGTAAGCAGCCATCCAAGATCTTTCATTGTCATCGGAAATTTTTTGAGACATAAAAATATCTAAACCGCCCATTGTGTTTCTTCCATTAGAAGCATAATACAAAATATCATAACTACTAATTGAAGGGAAAATTTCATTCTTTTCTGAATTGATATTAATTCCTAAATTGATTGGTTCAGACCATTTTCCACCAACCTTCGTAGCAACATAAAGATCCATTCCACCGAAACCACCTGGACGATTGGAAGAAAAATACATTCTGTTTCCATCTTTGGAAAGTGCTGGATGGCAAGATGAATAGCCTTTTAAATTTAAGTCAATTTCTTTGACGTTGATCCATTTTCCATCTTGTTTTACAGCAGTACAAATACTCAATTTTGCATTTTTTGCGCCTTCCTCATAGAAGTTTCTAGTGAAATAAATTCTAGAAGCATCTTTATTAAAACAAGCTACCCCATCGTGATATTTACCATTAATTTCTCCTTTCAGTTTTGCAACTTCTCCAATGACACCATCTTTTGAAACTTGAGCGAAATACAAATCGGTATAATTCTCACCCATATTTGCATCATACTTTTTGATTACTTTCCCTTCTTGTCTTGTGGAAGTAAATAACACCCCATTTTTACAAATTGCTGGACTAAAATCTAAATCAGCTGAATTGATTTCAGTCAGGTTTTTTATTTTGATATGCTTTGACAATTCTTTATTGGCAGCCAATGAATTGCTACTACAATTGAAGTGAAACTTACCGATTGATTTTTGATCTGCACCTTTAATTTTTGCATATTTCTTAAACCAAAATAAGGCAGTTTTGCAATTTCCATTTTTCTTCAAAATTTTTGCATAGTCCAAAAGATGCATCGGATCATCTGTTAGATAAACGAGTTTTGAAAAATACAATTCCGCTTGTTGATCTTTTCCTTGGTCTCGATATTGCATTGCTTTATTAGCAATATCCGTTGCAGACATTGAATCTTCAATAGACCTAAAAGCAGATCTTGTGGTATCTTTCGAAATTAAATTGTTAGAAGCAAACCCAAATTGAATGGCAATAACAAAAATGAAAATGGTTAACAGGAATCCTCTCATATCTTAGTTTTTTAATCATAATTATTAAGTTCAAAGCATCTTATTTTTGCTTTAATCTTAAATTCTATTCTTAATTGAAATGAGGGGAAAAACAATGGGAGGAATTTTGATAACTTGACCAGCCTTTTAAAGTCAAAAGGTTATCGTATTAGTTTTAATATACAATCATTACGCCATAGCGTGCCTGTTTAGCGACAAATAACTACTATTTTTAAGTGTAAATTTTATGGAATTTATAAACAACTAGAAGTGTGTAAGAAATGGATTAATGAAATTAAAATAGGTTTATCGAATGATTGAAAAATAACCTTGTTTCATTTTTTCATTGTCCAAATCATATTTCAAAATATAGAAATAAGTACCATTAGGTAGTGGCATTCCATTTCGGACACCATCCCAATTTCCTTGATATTTTGCTTGTTCAAACACCTTATCTCCCCATCGATTAAAGATCAATAATTCATTATTAGGGAAAGCAACTAGACATGGAATCTCAAAGAAATCATTTTTACCATCTCCATTTGGAGTAATTGCAGCAGTCACAAAACAATCGATATCTTCATTTTCTACCACTTCAATACTCACTAATGCGGTCGTACAATTTTCTGCGCATGTATTGTTACAAATTTCGTACGTAAAGGTTTCTATTCCTAAAAATTGAGCTGGAGGAGTATAAGTGATTACGCCAAATTCATTCGTTTCTAACGTTCCATTTACCGTTCCATCAATGACTGCAAAAGTAAAATCTTGTCCACTGGTATTGTCATTATCTAGCAAATCAACATCAATTAATTGTTCACCTGTATTGACTGTTAAAACATCATCTATTGCCTCTTCTACTACTCCACTTCCGACAATAACAGACACGACATCTTGATCATAATCATTGCATGCACCACTTGATAGCGTCCAAACGAAACTATAATTTTCTCCCACAGTCATTCCTTCAATGCTAGTGTTAGGAGAAGTTGGATCTAAAATAACCACTCCATCATTTGACTGTGCTATTGATTGTGTCCATTGACCTGTAGCTGTAGTCAATGTTGTAGCATTTAAGAGTGCGGAAGTTTCATCACAAATATTAATATCTTCACCTGCATTTGCGATATCAGCAGATGGTATATCTCTTGTTATGTAAACGGTATCTCGATCAAAATCTGTACAAACCGAATTCGAAATAGACCAGACAAAGATGTTTTCTCCAATGTTCAAATTGTTGACAGCTGTTCCTGCATTAGTTGGATTATCAATATTAGCGCCTGAAGGTGACGTCCATTCTCCTGTGATTCCGTTCTGAATAGCAGCAGATAAACTGAAAGAATCATCATTACACAAATCCGTATCTACACCTGCGTTTGCATTGTTAGATGGAGCTGTAAGTACTTCTATTGCAGTGTTGGCTGATTGTGGCGATACACAACCATCGACTTCATAGATTAGATACAAATTAGTTGTTCCCACTTCAAACTCATCTGACATTAAAGTTGGAGAATCAGTGGAATCTATCAACACTCCATTTGAAGCATCGTACCAATAAAATCGAGTCTGACTTCCTGGATCAACGGTAATATTTGTCGCATTTATTTCTGCAAAACTACCTTCGCAAATTGAAACCTCTGTCTCTAATTCTGCCATAGGAGGAATTTCATTGATAAATACTTCCGTCATTTCTGAAGTAACATCAGGACATGATCCAACGGAGACAACCACATAATATTCACCTGCATCATCCGTCGTCACATTTGAAAGAATTGGGTTTTGCAAATTTGAAAACTGAGTACCATCTGGATGATACCAACGATATGTTGCTCCAGCAATTTCAGGAGTTGCCTCTAATTGAATAGTGCTTCCTTCACATTCTTGACTGGATGCAGTTGTTGGATTGGTTGCATTTGGTGTTGCTGTCAAACCATCTATTGTTACATTTTCAGCCAAAGAACTAGCCGATCTACAACCATCAACTGTTACCGTTACTGTGTATCCACCTTGGCTTTCATCGGTCACTTCATTGATTTCAAAAGATGGAATCGCCGTTGTACCTAGTAATACAATTCCGGAACCATTGTTGAATCCCCATTCATATGTAACATCTGAACCTTGGTATTGATTGGCTGATAACAATAAGTTTTCGCCGAAACAAATTTGGTTATTACTTACAGATACTTCAGGCATTTCTGGTTCTGGCAATATGGTTACTTGTATCGATTGTTGATTAGATACACATCCATTTTCAGAGGTAATTTCTAGTATATACACTCCCTCATTTTGAGTAGTGACTGCTGGAATATTGGCAGTATATGGTCCGGGAGCTGATTGATTATTCGACACTAAATAACTGTCAGGACCAGTCCAAGTATAGGTCATACCACTTGGAACTAGACCACCGTCACTCATTCCTTCTAAAACCAATTCTTCACCTTCACACAAATTTACTTCTCCGATAATATCAATGATGTTTGGCAATTGATTTGGTTCAACAGTAACAATACCAATTGGCTCTTGTAAACAAGATGTTGTAATCGCAGTCACTTCAAAAGTAGTTGCATCAAATATTGAAGATACAATCGGATTTTGAGTGTTATAAATTACAGGTCCATTTGGTTCCAATCTCCATTGATAAGTAGCTTGTGGCACAAAAGCAGCAAATAATTGAAACGATTCTCCGACACATGGATTCGAATTTACCCAAGCATTCATTGGAGGTAAAGAGGTGATTTGATTGACCGAAATCGGAGCTGAAAAATCAGAAATACAACCGTCAATTGTTACTTGTGCATTATAAGGAGAAATTGCTATTTCATCATCCGAAGAAAATGAAATACAATTGCTATTGCCTATTATTGTACCTTCTGCATTTCTCCAAACATATTCAATATCAGTACCAACATAGGCAGTAGTAACACATAAATTAACAATGTCACCATCACATACAGGACTATTGTTAGAAGTATTTGGAGTGATTGGCTTAGGTTGAACATTTGTCACACAAACTTCATTGGTTGTATCACATCCATTAGAGTTAGTCACAGTTACGGAATAGCAACCATTGTCATCACTATTTACATTAAATATTTTAGGGTTTTCGTTGTTAGAATTAAATCCATTAGGTCCAGACCACTGATAACTGACATTGTTTGTTAAATTACTGGCATTTGCAAAAAATTGCAACTCCTCCCCTTCACAGATCGTTCCTTGTTGAATGGATGGATTCGTTACTGGCTGCTGGGCTTGTTCAATCTCAAAAGTGTTAGAGGTCATTGAACAGTTATCTAAAAATACTTGGACTGTATAAATTCCTTCATGATCGAATGGATCAAAAGGATCGATGGTCAATATATTGGTATTCTGACCTGAAATTCCATTGCTCACACCTGCAGGAGTTTGCCAAATATAAGATACATTACTACCAACATAAGTCGTTGCTGAAAGTGAAATAGTAGTTCCATCACAATTGTTTCCAATCGGTGTAATCTGAGGTGGTTGGGGTGAATCTACAATTTCGTTTATTTGAATTGTTTTTGTTACACTACAACCATTTTCATCTGTTCCTGTAACAACGTATGACCCATTATTTGAGCTTGTCGGGTTATTGATTATTGGATCTAACTGATTGGATGTAAAACTATTTGGACCAAACCAAGTAGTGTTGGCAATCGGTGCACTTCCAGGGCTAAAGTTTGAAAATAAACTTATAGATTGAGGTGTACAATCTAACGAATTGATTGAATAAGTATAATTAGGTTGTGCACTTGGTGGCGTATACAATTCAATAGCAGTCATTGCAGGAGCTAATGAGGTACAGCCATTTGAAATAATGGTCAGTTCATAAACCGTGTTTTCTTGAACGTTGAAAACAACTGGATTTTGAGCCGTTGAAAAGATATTAGGTTCGCCTTGAATTCGCCATTGATAAGTTGCACCTGGAATCGTAGCAGCGGACAAAGTTGCATTGTCACCCGGACAGATAAAGCCGCTATTCGACGCTTCTGGATTGGGCAGCTCATAAGTATCAACAGTTGTTGGTTGCGAAATCGAAGAAGTACAATCTGGAATTTCTACTTGCAAAGTGTAAGGTGGAATTGCTAATTGATCATTAGCAGCAATAGTTACTGCATTGACTGAATTTCCGATAACAATCCCTGCTCCATTCTTCCACGTGTATGTAACGTTAGATCCTGCATTCGTCCATGATGGATGCACTTCAGATAGATTTAAAGTAATGACATCATTTTCACAAACCACTGGATCTGTGATGATAACTGGCTCTGCTAAAAATACATTACAATCTGTATCTAAAAATTCTGGAACCCCATCATTTTCAAAATCTGCACAAGGCAAATGTGGACATTCAACGGCATCCGACAATTCATCGTCATCACTATCTAAGTCATTATAATTTGGAAAACCATCTCCATCGGTGTCTAACGGCAATGAAGTGTTGGTATATGAATTACCTAAATTATCTGTAATTGGTTGCCCCCAACTATTGATACCTGGTGTCCCTACTCCAACAATCCCGTTATTGTCTGGATCTGAAATTTCGGAATCCACTGTATCTGGAATCCCATCATTATCAGAATCATATTCAAACATATCAGGGATACCATCACCATCAAA
The DNA here is from genome assembly GCA_937941765.1 of uncultured Saprospiraceae bacterium. GTDB lineage: Bacteria > Bacteroidota > Bacteroidia > Chitinophagales > Saprospiraceae > CALDGQ01. The sequence continues at coordinate 59,865 of CALDGQ010000063.1, read as the reverse complement.
GTCTTTTGGAAATGAGGTAGCGTATGCAGTGTTAGTTATTGGATTAATTACTTGACCTAATAGATTTATGGTTGTTGGAAATTGGCCAACATGCCCATCATTATCAAGATCGGGAAGACCTGCTTCTGCTACATCATTGATCCCGTCATTATCAGAATCGAGTTCCATAAAGTTGACTATGTAATCAACATCTAATTCCCAGACATTGGAGCTGGTGACGATAATATTTCCGGCACTATCACTTATTGCTTGACCTAAGTTGTTGATTATCAATGCACCAGTACCAATAAAGCCATCATTATCCCCATCATTATATCCTGCTTCCAACACATCATTTACACCATCATTATCTGAATCGAGATCTAAGAAATTCGGATTCCCATCTGCATCTTTGTCTTCAAATGAAGAATGGAACTCGTTGGGTTTTCCATCAGCATCAACAGTTGGGATACCTACACCAGACAAACCATTATTATCTGGATCTTGAAAAAAGGTACCTTCTCTAATATCGTGAATACCATCATTATCTGAATCTAAATCGACAGAAGAAAAATAGCCATCTCCGTCCACATCATTCAATGCAGAAGTAGAAATTTGGAAAGTGCCTGTCAAAAGAGAAAATGCAAAACCACTTGGAGTTGCGGGTTCCCATGCTGCACCTAATCTTCCATCATTGTCGGGATCATTATTAAAATTATTTTCAATTACATCACTGATTCCATCATTGTCTGAATCCAAATCTCTGTAATCTTCAATTCCATCCCCATCTGAATCACGTGGGGCTTGCATAGGTACACCAGTAAAAGCAGGATCTTGAAAAACGGGGATGCCAGTGATTCCAACAGCAGGTGTGGTTGCAGCATTATCTGCTTTTCCGTCATTGTTTTGGTCAAAAAGATAATTACCAGCTTCTGCAATATCACTGCCACCATCATGATCGACATCGAGGTCATCATGATCTGGAATATCATCATTATCACTATCTCGAATAGTATAGGCTACATCCGTCCCAAAATCATCAGGATCATTTGAAATTCCGTTGTACAATCCATTTGCACCAAAGTCTTCAGGACTTCCATCAATCACTCCGTCACCATTGGTATCAGGTGCTCCGTGTCCTACTTCATAAAGATCAGATATACCATCATTGTCACCGTCTAAATCAAGATGATCAGGCACATTGTCTCCGTCTTTATCATATTGCGCGTAAATTAAATCACAGACGCCATCGTTGTTAGCATCCGGACATCCAGTATTTGGACTATTTGCGTCTTTATAATTAGGAATACCATCATTATCATTGTCTGCGCTTGGATTGGAAGGCTCAGCACTACAATTGAAATTATTAAAGCGACAATATTCATAAGTATCTGGAATACCGTCATTATCATCGTCTATATCAACCTCATCTAACACTCCATCTCCGTCTGTATCCACCATCATTGATAATGAAGTAATTGAAAAAAGTTGATTAGCATTTATTTGATTGAATTTTAATCTTTGATATTTTACATTTGATGAGGATTGGTCTACATATTGTGCAGGTGCCAATAGCAACAAATCTCCTCCATTTGCGAAATGAGGTGATGTTATTTGGAGTAAAAAGAAGAGTAACAAAAAATTCCTTTTTAAGTAAACAAAAGAAATTTTGTAGATGCTATTCATAATGTTTTAAAAGTTTGACAATTCTGCGATTACAAAAGCGAAAGTTTCAAATGATTCAAAATCAATGAATTAATTAGATTTAATTAACTTTTCGCATATATATAATCTTCTCTCAAACAATTAGGTGCGCAATTTTCTTGCCAAACGTATTAAGAAAAAAATTAATGGATTGGAGCAACTAAGATGCCTCTCAGAAATAACCTTACAAGGGCATTGGTTTTGATAATCAACTTTATCAAAAATGAAAATTCAATTAACTAATTAGAATTCGAAAGCCCTTGCAAGGTGGTCGTTGATTAACAGAAATATCCTTACAAGTGCATTGGTTTTGATAATCAACTTTTTCAAAAATGAAACTTCAATTAACTAATTAGAATTGGAAAGCCCTTGAAAGGATGGAATTACTTAGAGCGAATTGCTTCGACAGGATTCATACTTGCAGCTTGGAAAGCGGGAATAAAACCAGAGATGATACCAATTGCGATCGAAATTCCTAATCCCATTATAATGTTATTCATAGATAGGAAAATATCAAAACCGAATGCTTGGGTAATTAAAATAACAGCCACTCTAACAATCGCGAGTCCAATCAGACCTCCGATGATACAAAGAATAATGGATTCAATTAAAAACTCGATCAAGATGACATGACGTTTTGCTCCCAAAGCTTTTTTAATACCGATAATATTAGTTCGCTCTTTTACTGATACAAACATAATGTTGGCAACACTGAACATACCGACCAAAATTGCAAACAAACCGATTACAAGACCTGCCAAATTTAAGACACTAAAAAAACCATCCAATAAATTTGTAAGAATAGACATTTCATTAAGAGAGAAATTGACAAGTTGTTTTGGTTTTAACCCTCGTGCAGAACGTAGAATTCCGGTAACTTCATCTTTCATTTCCTCCATTGTAACATTTTCTCCAGCTTTGATGTTGACAGAACCACCCCAAGTATTATTGTCTTTTAAGTTGACTACTTTTTCAGCCAGTTTATATGGAATGAAGATGGTTTCGTCTCGATCCATGATACTTAAGATATCTTTGCCTTCTTTTTCGAAGATTCCGATCACCTCCAACTTCCGCCCGAGAATTTTAATTTTTTTCCCAATTGGATTTATGGTTCCAAATAATTCATCTGCAACTTTGGAGCCGATTAAACAAACTGGAGAACCATTGTTATATTCTGACATTGAAAAATAACGACCTGCATCATAAGTGAATTGAAATAACTCATCTTGCTCAAAAGTGCAGCCAATCATAATCGCATTTTGAACACTATTAGATTTATATTTTGCAGTTCTAAATCCAATGACAACATGATGAGAAACCAGTTCGGCTGTTTTGGACTTTTTAACAAGGTTTTTGTAGTCCTTATAATTAGGCTCTGGATTCTTCATGTATTTCCAATAATTCTTCCCAGGATCTTCGCCCCAAGAGAATTTGCCAACATAAACTACATTACTACCCAGTTTTTGAAAACTCCCACGAATATTGTCTTCTAGAGAATCCACGGATGATTGGACGGCGATAATGCAAAAAATACCGATGGAAATACCGAGTAAAGAAAGGAAACTACGAAGCTTATGAGCTGTTAATTGCCCTAGGGCTTGCATGATACTTTCTGATATAATTTTAAATATATTCGTCATTTCCGATTCTGTGGAACTATTCTTTATGGTTTTAAAGTTAAACTAAACATTGAGATTGCCCTAAATGATTCGATTAAAGTATCAAAAAGCTCTGCAAATTAAGCGATTAGAACTACTTCAAGTTAGATAAGGCAAGTTTCCTATATTTCAGCACAGAATTATTATCTTTGCGGACATTTTTTAAACCAATATAACTATGCGGACTAAACTCTCACATTTTAACTTTGAATTACCTGAAAAACTAATTTCTCAATATCCTAACAAAGTAAGGGATGAATCGAGGTTGATGGTCATCAACAAAAAGACAGGAGAAATCGAACATAAGGTGTTTAAAGACATTTTGGAGTATTTCGATGATGGAGATGTTCTTATTAGAAACAACACAAAAGTTTTCCCTGCACGACTATTTGGAACTAAAGAAAAAACAGGTGCTAAGATTGAAGTTTTCTTATTGAGAGAATTGAACAATGAGATGCGATTATGGGATGTGCTTGTAGATCCAGCGAGAAAGATTAGAGTTGGAAACAAACTATATTTTGACAAAGATGGAGAAACATTGTTGGTTGCAGAAGTAGTCGATAATACAACATCACGTGGAAGAACGATTCGTTTTTTATTTGATGATACTGAAGAAGCATTCAATAAACAATTGCATGTTTTAGGAAATACACCGCTTCCTGCTTATATCAATCGTGAAGTAGAACCTATTGATACAGAAAGATATCAGACAATTTATGCAACAGAAATGGGTGCAGTTGCAGCTCCTACTGCCGGCATGCATTTTAGTCAAGAATTAAATAAACGTCTGGAAATAAAAGGCGTTGGATTTTCAGATGTCACGCTTCATGTTGGGTTGGGAACTTTCAGAAATATAGAAGTTGAAGATTTATCCAAGCATAAAATGGATGCAGAATACTTCAGGATTACACAAGAAAGTTCAGATATCGTGAATAAAGCTATTGCAGGTAAAAAACGTGTTTGTGCTGTTGGAACTACCTCTATGCGATCTATTGAATCGGCTGTTTCAGCAAAAGGTGTTTTAAAACCTGCAGAAGGATGGACCAATCGATTTATTTTCCCTCCGTACGAATTCAGTATTGCTGATACGATGATTACCAACTTCCATTTACCAAAATCCAGTCTACTAATAATGGTAGCTGCGTTTGGTGGTTTTGATTTAATTATGGAAGCATATGAAATTGCAATTAAAGAAAAATATAATTTCTATAGCTATGGAGATGCGATGATGATTGTATAGTAAATTTTATCTTCATACAATAAATAGTAAGAAAAGGTAATTATAGGTCAAGTGTCACCACTTGACCTATTTTTATGTATCTTGTAGAACTTCCCGCATTACTACATATCTTCATTAATTTAAAAGGCACCGAAAACATGTATAAAATTACAGTTACCCTATTTGCGTTTCTATTAAGTGTAGTTTCTTTATTTGCAGGGAGTTGCGAAGGAGATATCAAATCTGAATCAGTCAATTTTTTCTCACAAGAAATCGATGTTAAATACAATATTAACATGGTTGTTGATTTCAAACCTTGTATTAAAGTCAAGTGTATAGAGAAATATAAAGAGGAATTAGAAAAAACAGATTATCAAACATTGCTAGATAATCTTGAAGCACATCGTAAATCACTCAACTTAAATGATTGGTTATTTTATGAACTAATGTATGCAACGGTAGCTGACATCTTTGACTCCAAAGATGAAAACACACAAACCCTTACGGTTTCTTTTTTAATGGCAAAGTCTGGCTACGATGTCCGTATGAGTACTGTTGGATTAAAACATCTTTTCTTGTTTATTAAGTCAAATGACATGGTATTCGGTATACCAATTATTCGTCCTGGTAGCAAGACCTTTATTAATGTGACGACTTTCAAGTCAAAAGTATCTATGGGTGGTGCTTGGATGAATGATACTGAATTGCTTTGGAATGAGGGTGGCAAGGGTATGGATATTAAGTTGAATGAGTTACCCACTTTTACAGGAAATAACATCAATCAAAGAATTAGCTTTAAATACAATGGTCAGGATTATCATATTGAAACCAAAGTAAATCATTCGATCAAAGAAATGATGTCTGATTATCCCAGACTAAAAGAGATTAGTTATATAGAAGCGCCTCTTTCTGAATATTCTAAAAAGATACTGTTACCTCAATTAAGAGCACATCTCTCTAGATTTAATCAGAAAGAATCACTTGAGTTTTTAGCAGCTTTCACTCGATCATTTGAATACAAATGGGATCATACCTTTTCAGATATCAATTTGCCGATGATTGCAGATGAAGTATTAATCAGTGAATTTTCTGATCACGAAGATCGTGTTGCATTGTATTATCAATTGGTAAAGGAGTTATTGGATTTACCAATGTTGGTTTTATCATTTATGGATGATACCAAGTCCACAATTGCTGTTGCGACGGATGAGCCGCTTGGTAAGCCAATTGACTATGCAGGTCAGGCATATTATATTTGCGATCCTACTGGCCCCAACAACTCTGCTGAAATTGGAAAATTTCCTACCGCATTCTCAACTTCAGATGTTGAAGTATTAGGCACGTACAAAGAGTAACTTTAAATTTTATCGGTTTTTTTTCATGTTGAACTTGCAATATTGGAATTTTTGGTTTACTTATTCCGTTGTAAGCAATAGTGAACACGTTGGCGATTATAAAAGTTAATCGTTTAAAACACTCGTTATCAAAGAATTAAATTGTAATAAACCGCAAATTCGGCGTAAAATAGACGCGAATTTGGTTTAATTTTTGAAATTCTTAGGCATCGTAAATAAGCTTTGAATACTTTGTTTAAGTTTATTACATTTGCCGCAAATTAGAGGGTTTTAGAATCGTGTTGATTGATTGAAGTGTTTGTGAAGAAAAAAACTATTTATTAAAAATTTAAACTGTACTCATGTATTGGACCTTAGAATTAGCCCATCATTTAGAAGAGGCACCATGGCCAGCAACTAGAGACGACTTAATCGATTTCGCCATAAGATCAGGAGCCCCTTTAGAGGTGATTGAAAACCTTCAGCAAATGGAGGATGAAGGCGAAATTTATGAAACGATGGAGGACATATGGCCTGACTTTCCACGAAAAGACGACTTTCTATTTAATGAAGATGAATATTAGATAAATAAACCATTATCGACTATTGAAAAACGGTTCTGAGCTTTGCTTGAAACCGTTTTTTGTTTGTTTACTTTTTAAATTTTTAAGTAAAAATGGCGTCACATTCAATGCCCTAACTGGGCATTTATTATATCATTTTTCATTCTTACATCTTACTTAAGCATAAAAATCTTGCCGTACTGAATTTCTTCATTTTTGTTACACCCTTATTCTAATTCCTCATACTGTGTTGTATTCCTGACACTTACACATAAAAAATGAACTAAAGTAAAATAAGTCTAAAGCATTGGTATTGACCTATCTAACTATAGATTTCAATATCATTGAGTAAAATATGTGACATCAAAAATTTGACATTAGTTGATGATTGTGGTAAATTTAGGATGTAGTTTTTCTTAACAATTACCACCGATGAAAAATCTAATTGAGATATCTAAAATCGTCACAAAGAAGAAAGTCCGAAAGATTGAAATTTTTGACGATCACTCACTAAAACATAAAAACAGTAAGTTCAATGATTTCTATGAAGCATTGATGGCTGGAAAATTTAAAAATGACCGTGATGCAGCTTCATTCCTGTATAGCTGTAGTCCGACTGATGATAAGTATCGACAACTCAAGTCTAGATTTAGAAAGCGTTTATTGAACACGCTTTTCTTTTTGGATGTCAACTTGCCGTCTACTTCTAATTATGATCGTGCTTACTATTCATCTAACAAAGACTGGACGTTAGTAAAGATTTTACTTAGTAACAATGCACCACATACTGCGGCAGCATTGGCTCGTCAAATTCTTACAACTGCCTTGAAATATAAATTCGCAGATGTAATTGTAAACTGTTCAAGAATCCTTAGAAAATATGCTGCAGAGACTGGAGATGAAAAAGGATATGAGGAATATGATGCACACTCGAAGCAATTTCAAAATGTATTGGATGCTGAAATTCGATCTGAAGAATTGTATCAGCGAGTGATTATGAACTATTACAAAGTTCCAATCCAACAAACTGATTTAAAAGAAAGAATTGATACTTATTGTGATGCATTGGTAGGCTTATCAGAAATATATGATTCACCGATTGTGATATACAATATGTATTTGGTTTGGGCTTATCGATATGAAATGTTGAGAGACTTTGAAGCGATGCTAGAGGTGACTGCAAAAGCAGAAAAGTATATTGAAGAAAATCCACTCTATTACCAAAGTGACAAGCTTGCTACTTTCCAATTGAAAAAGATGTCAGCGCATCTTCATTTATCTGATTGGAAAAACGGAAAAATCAATGCGGAGAAATGTCTTCATTCTTTTCCGAGCGGTAGTGAAACTTGGTTTACTTTCATGGAATACTATTTATTGTTGGCAATTCATACAGACAATTATGTCAATGCAATTGCGATTTACAATGAAGCAACGGGTAAATCTAAGTTTAAAAAACTAACAGGTGTTACTAAAGAAAAATGGAAAATTTTTGAAGTTTACTTGAATTTCATAATTGAAAGTGTTGGAAGTGACAATCCAGTTTTGGCAGCACAACAAAAGAAAACTTTTAGACTTTCTCGTTTCCTGAATGACTCTATTTTATATCCAAAAGAACAACGTATTTTTACTGTATTGATGGTAATTGCACAGATATTATTCTTATTAGAAAAGAAAAGTTACAATGCAGTTGCAGAAAGAATAGATCGTTTGAAAGGTTATGCAAATCGTCAATTGAAAAAAGAAGAGTTTCACAGAGCCATTCAATTTATTCGATTATTACAGCAACTGGCAAAATCTGAATATAAAATCGACAATTTAGGTATGACGGAAAAATATTATAACAAATTGGTGGAGACTCCTTTCTTTTATAGTGGTGCTATTCATCAGTTTGAAGTTATACCATATGAGAAATTGTGGAACCTAATTTTAAGCAGACTTAAATAATACTGATTATCTTTGGGCAGATAATAGAACATGCCTTGAAGAAAATAATAATAGCAATTGACGGTCACTCCTCTTGTGGCAAAAGTACTTTAGCTAAATCTTTAGCCAAAGAATTGGACTACATCTATGTAGATACTGGCGCGATGTATCGTGCAGTCACCTTGTATTTTATCCAAAATAAGATTGATTTAAGCGATTTGATCCAAGTTGAGGAATCCTTAAAACATATCAATATTCGTTTTCAAAAAAGCGGAGAGTTGACACATACATTTTTGAATGATAAAGATGTAGAATTTGAGATACGTGAAATGAGTGTTTCTAATAAGGTTAGCGAAGTCGCCGAAATTTCAGTTGTAAGAAAAGTATTGGTACGAGAACAGCAAGAAATGGGAATTGATAAAGGATTGGTAATGGATGGTCGTGATATTGGAACCGTTGTCTTTCCAGATGCTGAACTCAAAATATTTTTAACCGCTAGTATAGCTGTACGAACTAGACGTCGCTTTGAGGAATTAAATCAGAAAGGTGTTATCGTGAATTACAAAGTAGTAGAAAACAACTTGAACCATCGAGATCATATCGATTCTACAAGATCGGATAGTCCATTAAAGCAAGCAGACGATGCTTTGCTAATTGATAATTCAGAAATGGATAAGGAAAAACAATTGGAAATGGTTAAAAATCTGGCTTTAGCGAAAATACTTGCTAAAAGGAGATAAAAGCTGGGGATCCCCTAACACCTGCAAATGCAGAATGTTAGGAGAAAATTCACCCTTGCTTCTTTTAACAATCGAGGTATGATTGAAATTATTAATCGCTCAAGGACAAATTTTCGAATTTCTTTATTCTACTTTTAATATAAAAACCCAATCCTTTATTTTTCTGAGCAACAAATAATTGTTATTTGTTCTAGCGCGATGTAAAATAAAGGATTGGGTTTTTTCTTCAATAAATATTAGTTGCAAATATTCCGTATTGCCGAATTTTACCTGCAAAATGTCCGTTTTTAACGGATAATACTGATATCTCCTTTGTAAAGTTCAATCGATCCGTCTGTAAATCTCAACTCAACAACATAGATATAAACATTAGGATTCATCATAGTTCCTTTAAATCTTCCGTCCCAACCATAGTTTTCATCATTTGGCGGATATCCACCAGAACTATGAACTTGCTCACCCCATCTATCGAAGATTTTCATGGATATCACCTCATCTACAACATGACCTCCAAAGACGGTAAACATATCATTTTTGCCATCACCATTTGGATGGAATACGTTTGGAATATAAACTGGACGTTCATCATCTACTCTAATTATGATATCATCCGTCGTTTGACAACCATTTGGATCTACAATTGTCAATTGATAAACCGTAGATGTAAATGGATAAACCACCTGACTAAAACAGGTCGGACATGGTAATAACTGATCTTGGCTCCACATAAAGGTATCTACAAATCCATTTGTAACTGGAAGCAATCTCACGCTATCTCCAACAGATATTAAAGTATCAATTCCTAAATCTAACAATAGTGGTTCTGGTTCTTCCACCATAATTGCTTGTTCCCAACTACAACCTATATCATCCGTGATTGTTGCCATAAAGCTACCAGATGAGAAACCAACAAATTGCTTATCAGAAAGATTAAAACCTCCATCAATTTCAATGGTGTAGTTTCCAGAACCTCCTGATATATTTTCAAATGTAATTGCTCCATCATCTTCACCTGGGCAACTTGGCATTTCAGATACAATTTCTGCTTCAATAGGATCCGGAGCCATAAACTCAATGGAGTCTATAACTGTACATCCATTGGCATCTGCAATTGTAACATAATATACACCAGGTCCAATATCATTCAATGATTTATCAGAGGCACCACTACTCCAAGTATAACTGTATGGAGGCACTCCCCCATTATTTGGATGCATAACTTCGATGGCACCATTTACTTGATTGGTACAAGTCAATTGATTATTTACATCGATAAATGGAGCCATATTCGGATCACACATACAATTGTGGATTCCAACTACATCGATCGGCGCACAAATACTTCCATCATCAATCGTAAATGAGTATGGTGTATTGTTCGTAATTGGTTCACTCACAAAAGTTCTTCCAGTCAAGGTACCAGCATCACCGGTTACAAACAAGGTGCTTTCATCTCCACCAATTATATCAAATGAGATGATGTATGCCGTATCCATCAAGCAAGTGACATTAATATCAATCGGCTCAGCAGTTTCAAAAACTTCTACATTCACAGTCGTTGCTGCTGGATCTAATGTACCTTCACAATTCACCGTACTTACACTTTCTAAATAAAATTGTACATCAGAAGTGTATTCAAAAGATTGAACATAGCCATCTAATAGATTTTCTAAAGTAATCACTGATGTTCCATCGAAAAACTCAACATTATATAGCCCGGTTCCATCAAAATGGAAAGTTACTGGGATTGGCTCGTTTGAACAAATTGAATCTGGAGCTGAAATTCCCGCCATTACCGATGGGTAATAAGTAATAGGCAAACCATCAGTCGCTGAGAAACAAGGATCTAAGTTCGGATCAAGATTTGGAAATCCAGTTCCATCATCATTAGAAACAACAGCCGTTACATAATAAGTTTGGCCATAAACCAATACAGGATCATAATTGAAAATCCCATTTAGATTGGTCATGATTGGGGTACCGATTGTAGTTGCAGTTCCATCATGCAATACAAAACCTAACACATCATCTCCATCTAATGTACCGTCATTGTTATAGTAGATCAAATAAGGACTTCCTTCACAAAGTATCTCCTCACTACTCCCTACCGATCCTGCATCTGTTGTACATTCACAGAAGTGAGTACCCACTAAATCATATGGAGGACATCCTTGTCCATCCGCAACTGTAAATGAATAAGTTGAATTATTTGGATACCAGTTACTCGTAAAAGTACTAGTTGCTAAATCTAAATTTCCTGGATCACCCGATACCGTATATCCACCAGCGTTTCCGCCAATGATATTAAACACTACTTGAAATTGCGTATTTGTCGCATCACAAATAACTTGTACGTTGTCTGGAATCGCTCGTGCAATGGTAGTAACTACGGCACTTCCTGATACATCAATATCACAGTAAGCTGCATCATTTGTTATTGCTTCAAATAAAGTATAAGTAGTCGTCATTGTTGCCATAACTTCAAATTGATCACCATCACTAATATTTGAAATGGTATCATAATTTGTTCCGTCAAAAACAACAATGTCTATGTTTATAGCCGCATCATAATTCACCGTCAACAAAGCTGTATCACCCATACAAAGTGTTTCTCCACCGCTCAAGGTTGCAGTACTACTTCTCAAGAAAGTAATCGGTGTACCTAATGTTACAGACAAACATGGATCTAGATTTATATCCAATACTGGCATACTTGCCCCATCATCATTTGCAGCTACTGCCGAAATATAATAAGTAGTTCCATAGCTCATTGTATTTGGATCAAAAGTAAATGCACCTGAAATATTTGAAGCAAGGATGTTTCCTAATGTAGTAGTTGGTGAGTCATGCAGTACAAATCCGAATGCATCATTTCCATCTAACACTTCTTGTCCGTTGTGTGTAATTGAAACCACATCTCCATCACAGTATTCTGCCGGATCAATGACCATAGCACCTGCATCAGTAATACATGCACATTCATGTGTGCCTGCTACTGTAATTGGCGAACAATTGTTGATATCTGAAACTACAAATGAATATGGTGTATTTGAATCTATAAATGCACTTGTAAATTGGGAACCAACTATGTTCCCTGGACCACCATTTACAACATAAGAAGTAGGATCGCCACTAGTGATATCAATAACCACTTGGTATTGCGTGCCTATATTACTACAAATAAACTGAACACCGGTTGTATCTGGTGCATTGTTTACATCTACAATAGCACTCCCAGCAACATCGATATCGCAATAAAGCGGATCCGTAGTTAAAGCTTCAGAAATCGTGTAGGTTGTCATACCAGTTGGTGTTACTTGGAATTGATAGCCATCACCAATATTTGCAATCGTGTTGTAATCTGTTCCATCAAATATGACAACATCAATATTAATAGCTCCATCATAATTAACAGTCAAAGTCGCTGATTCACCATCACACAAGGTTTCCCCACCTGTCAAGGTAGCTTCACTAGGTATAAGGAATGTGATCGGTGTACCTGCAGCTATCGACAAACAGGCATCTAACATAATATCTTGCACTGGTGCTCCTGAACCATTATCATTTCCAACAATTGCAGAAATATAATAAGTAGTTCCATATGACATAGTATTGGAATCGAAAACAAATGCTCCTGTAGGATTAGATGCGACAATATTTCCAATAGTCGTTGTTGGAGAATCATGCATGATATACCCAAAAGCATCATCACCATCCAATACTTGTTGATTGTTGTGTGTAATAGAAACCACATCTCCTGGGCAGTATTCACCTGCACTGATAACCATTTCACCTGCATCAGAAATACAAGGACAAACATGTGAACCTGCAACCGTTAATGGGTCACAATTGTTTCCATCCGTTACTACAAATGAGTATGGTGCTGAGGAATTAATAAATGCACTTGTAAACTGTCCATTTACAATCGTTCCAGGATCACCATTGACTACATACGATGAAGGATCTCCATCTGTAATATCTATTACCACTTGGTATTGCGTAGCTGTATTGTTGCATATAAACTGAACAGATGATGTGTCAGGTGCTGTATGCAAATTAACGACAGCACTTCCGTCAACATCAATATCGCAATAAGCAGGATCAGATGTAGCAGCTGAAGTAATCGTGTAGGTCGTATTATTAGTTGGTGATACTTGGAATTGATATCCATCACTAATATTTGTATACGTAGAAGAATTTGATCCATCATAAATGACGACATCAATGTTAATTGGTGCATCATAGTTGATAGTCAACGTTGCATCATCTCCATTACAAATTGATGCATCACCCGTTAAGGTTGCTTCACTTTGTCTCAAGAAAGTAACTGGGTTTCCTGCAGCTAGAGATAGACAAGGATCTAGATTTATATCCAATACTGGGAATCCTGAACCATCATCATTTGCTGCAACAGCAGAAACATAATAGGTTGTCCCGTAGGTCATTGTACTTGGATCAAATGCAAATATACCCGTTGTATTGAAAGCAACTACGTTTCCAATTGTCGTTGTCGGTGAATCGTGTAATACATAACCAAAAGCATCATCACCATCCAATACTTGTTGGTTATTATGCGTAATTATGAACCAATCACCAGGACAAAAATCAAAAGCATTGATGACCATCTCACCTGCATCCGTTATACATGGACAAGTATGTGAACCAGTAACGGTTACAGGATTACAATTATTTGCGTCTGTAACAACGAATGAATATGGTGAATTTGAATTAATAAATGCACTTGTAAATTCAGAACCTACCAATGTTCCTGCATCTCCATTCACAACATAGGATGATGGGTCACCACCTTCAATATCAATGACTACTTGGTATTGTGTAGCTGTATTGTTGCAAATAAATTGAACACTCGTCGTATCTGTTGCTGTATTTACATTCACCAAAGCACTTCCATCTACATCTATATCACAATAAGTAGGGTCTGAGGTAGTAGCAGATGTAATGGTATAAGTTGTTGTATTAGTTGGTGATACTTGAAATGTATAACCGTCACTCACATTTGTATGTGTATCTGAAGTTGTTCCATCAGAAATTACAATATCAATGCTTATTGGTGCATCATAACTCAAAGTTAAAGTTGCAGCATTGCCGCTACATAAATCTTGATTACCAGAAAGTACCGCTTCACTTTGTCTCAAGAATGTCACTGGATTTCCAGCGGCAAGCGATAAACAAGGATCTAGATTTATATCCAATACTGGAAAACCCGTTCCATCATCGTTTGCTGCAACTGCAGAAACATAATAGGTCGTTCCATATATCATTGTATTAGGATCGAAAGCGAATATACCTGTTGTATTTGAAGCAACAATATTACCCATTGTGGTCGTTGGTGAATCGTGTAATACAAAACCGAAAGCATCATTAGCATCTAATACTTGTTGATTGTTGTGCGTAATTATAAACCAATCACCAGGACAAAAATCAAAAGCGTTGATGACCATTTCACCTGCATCTGTAGGACACTGACATTCATAAGTACCAGCTACTGTCACTGGATTACAATTATTCGCATCAGTAACTACGAAAGAATATGGTGAATTTGAATTGATAAATGCACTTGTAAATTGAGAACCCACTAATGTCCCTGCATCACCATTCACAACATAGGATGATGGATCACCTCCTTCAATATCAATTACTACTTGGTATTGCGTAGCTGTATTGTTACAGATAAATTGAACACTTGTTGTATCCGATGCTGTATTAACTGCTAGTGCAACTGAACCTGCATAATTTACATCGCAACTTGGATAATTATTATCAATTACTTCGACAACACTATAAGTTGTATTTGTTGATGGCGCTACATTATAAGTAAATCCATCTGCAATATTTGCAAACGTATCCAAAGTAGTTCCGTCGGTTAGAATCAAATCAAACAAACCAACTGCATCGACAGTAAATAGAATATCGGTAGCATTTCCTTGACAAATTGAAGATGCACCGGAAACGGATGCATTAGCTGAATTGGAAACATTTGCGGTCACTACTCCATTATTAATATCACCTTGACAAGTTCCGTTTGAAACAGAGGTCAATGTGAATGTAGTTGTGCTATTTACTTCAATAGTCTCAACATAACCATTGCTAATTCCAGTTAAATTGTAAGTTGTAGTTCCATCTGAATATTCTACATCAAACGGTGCAGTTCCCATTAAATTGAAAGAAATATCGATACTATCACCAACGCATAAATCAGCATTTCCACTTAGAGAACCTTCAGGTCTTTGATCGAAAACAGTATGTAATTCCAATATATCCCAACATCCTGCTGCCGTTGCTGCTCGCAAATAATAATAGCCTGTATCTTGCACTACAGTATTTGTCAAAGAAAAACCAGGCAATCCGGTTAATGCCAATGTATAGTCATCAAAATATAATTGTGATGTTAAAGTTGTATTGTTAGCATCCGTAAAAGGAATAGTTGCTAGGTCCAATCCGACACCCTCACAAAAGCTAGTCTCCATTCCTGAAAGATCTGGTGTTTCATCAATAGTTGCAGTGATGGATGCAATATCAAAACAACCATTGCTAGTAGTGAATCGTACCCAATAAGTTCCACCTGTTGAAAGAATGGTACTGGTTAATTCGTTTGTTAAATTTTCAGCATCTGCTTGAGTTGGATAAAATTGCTTGGTACCTGTTAGTGTATTCGCATCTGAGACAAATGCGGAGTTCAAGTCAACTGTGTTTGGTGCACAAACGGCAGCTGGATTTGTCACAGAAATATCTGGCTCTTCCAAAACTACTACAACTGAGGCGACATCAAAACAACTTGGAGCTGTTTCTTTTCTTACCCAATAGATACCACTTGTTGTTACAGTATCACTTGCTAATTGTGGTGATCCGGCATTGGCTGCACCAACATTGTCGTAAAACGTAACGATTCCAACTGAATTGTTAGCATCATTAATTGTAAGTGTTCCTAAATCGAAGCCAGGTGGGTTACATCCAGTAACCGGACTTGCCATTGAAATACTAGGTTCAGGCGATATTGTAACAGCGATACATTCTTGAGGAGCAGCTCCACAACCATTAGAAGCATCCAAACAGATAGTTCCACCTGCTGAATTCCAGTTCACATTAACTGTTGTACTATCTGCTGGACCAACAATAGATCCACCAATTACCGTCCAAAGATTGGTTACTAAATTATTTCCAGTAAGTACATAATCTTGATTCAAATCATTATCACATACAATACTTTGGCCTGACAACATTAGATTGCCGGGAACACCTGGATCAACCGTTACATCTACGGAATAGGTAGATACAGCTTCACATAATCCAGTAATTGCAACTGAATAGGTTGTTGAAACAGATGGTGATGCAACTGGGTTTGAAATAGTTGGATCACTTAAATCGGCAGTTGGTGTCCAAGAAAAAGTATAATTACCTGTTCCAAAAACTTCAGCATTTAACTGCGTTGTTTGCCCTGAACATATTGTTGAAGGTATTGTTGTCACCTCCACTTCTGGAGATAATTCTTTTACGTAAATTGTATAATCGCAATTATCACTTGCCCATCCATCAACCATTAGGTAGTAAGTATTTCCAGGTACTAAATTATTAGCAATTAAAAATCCATCTAAGCTAGCTCCAGGACCAGGGTTAAAACAAGAAGAAGCGATTGTAAAGTTTTGGCAATCTGTTGTTTCGAATAACTGCGCTTGAATCCCGAAATTAAATGCACAGTTCGTTACAACAAATTCTAGTTCAATATCTGGTGAATTGGCAACAAATGAAATCCAAGAATTATTTTCGATAACCGCACAAAAAGGAACATTCTCAGTTGGTGTTACGGTATAGGAATTTGCAGAGGCACTACAGTACCCATCAATTTCACACAAAGAAGTAATAACAGCATCACAACAAGTATTGGATGGTGGTAAGAAACTACCACAACCAACGATCGGTGCATTTGGTGTAGCCTTATAAGTACAAATATCAAATGTTCCAGCTACATCATTTTCATTTTCCCAAACTCTAACCCAATAGGTAACCCCTCCATTTGAGTTGGTACATCCATCATCCATTGTCACTTGCGGCATCAAACTAATGCCTGAATTGTCGTCACAAATCAATTCAGTTAAGTTGCTACAGTCAGGTCCTGAATAGACAGTCATCGATGCATTGATAATCCCGCCATTCTCAGCAAGATCGATAATAACATCTTGACCACTCAAAGGCATGTCAAATGTAAACCAAACATCTCCTCCCAAATAACTCCCACATGTAGGACTGGTGATGCCTGCTGATGCAGTTGCATTTACATTTGTGAAACTTTGAAAGTTACAGGTAGTTCCGACAGAAAGTACAGCGGCATTACATGGGTCATCATTGGCAGGTTGAGCATATGCGAATGCATAGGCAACAAGAAAAACACCAATCGTGAGTAAAGATTTAAATTTCATCTTCTCGATTTTTCAGATAGTATAATAGAGCACCTCCTCGTTATCAGAGACTTAGGTTCTCAAATTCAATGTGTTGTTTTAAATTAATCTTGGGGTCTGGAAGGGGGAAGAAAAATGTGGGAGGATAGAGATTTACTACTCTATGCTTTCATAAATGCAAATTGTTTGCCATAGAAAATGAGATTATAAGATATTGTAATACCTAAAGATGAACAGCAAACACCTTGTTGTCAAATTAAGAATTTAAGATATACTTAGCGAGTTGAAATAAAGCAATAATAGGAATGTATAATTTATTGCAACGGATGGAGGATTTGTCACAGATTTTGAAATAATTGAGAATAGTTGAATGGGGATTGTTTTCAACCAAATTGGCTATCTAAGAATCGTAATATCTCCTTTATAAATCAAACCATTTTGGAGATCGAGTCTTAGTAGGTAATAATAGGTACCATCGGGAAGTGGGAGTCCCAATTTGTTGGTTCCATTCCAATTATTTTGATAAGGCTTGGCTTGGTAAACTTCATCTCCCCATCTGTTGACAATTATTAATTCGTTATCAGGGTATTTATCTGGTTCCGCCAAAATGAAATCAATAATGAACGCATCATTTAATCCATCATCATTTGGTGTAATGGCATTTGGAATATCAATAGTTATGTCATTGATATTCAAAGAATCAATTTGGATTACGACCAATGCAGTGTCGCAAAGATTAGGACAAATATTGTTACAAATTTCGTATTCAAAAGAAACTTCTCCTGCGAAAAGTGAATTAAATTCTAAATCAAGATTACCCGAGCCGTTGTCATTAATCGATCCTGAGGTTGGATCTGAAATTACATTATAGATATCGATACTTTGAATAAGCTCATCATTTTCTAAGATGTCAAAATTGAAAGGTCCAAATCCGCCATCAAATTCGAAATCATCATCAACGGCAATAGGTGATTCTTCTATAGAAATTTGCACGTTGGCAGTTGCATAATCTGGACATCCATCCGCAGAAATAGTCCATACTAAATCATAAATTTGACCTGATTGCATTCCAGAAATAATTCCATTAGGGGAAGTCAAATCATCCATTTGAATATCATCAGGCAAGGTCCATTGCCCTGTATTGTTTACTGGCAATTCCGCATTCAACATAAAATCATCACCACAAATCAATGTATCTGGTCCAGCAGAAACAGCTGATTGAAAACTCTGTATTAACAAGCTGTCGACGCCGATGCAACCAGAATTGGTATTTAAAACACTGAGATATAACCAACCAGTTGTACCAACTATAGGTTGTAACATAGCAGCATCTGCAAATGTATTGATACTACTCATCGGTGACCAGGTAGCAATTAAAGTATCATTTACGATTGTGGTCGAGCCATCTAAAATTAGTTGATCTCCACAATTGATTGTCAATGTATCTGGTCCTGAAATAATCGCTTCTGGCAAATCACCACTTTCATCAATCACATCAATATAACTTGTGTCTGCGCAAATTCCATTTGAAACCACCAACCAATACGGTCCACCAGTATTGATTGTTTCTGATATTTGATTTGAAAAGAATTCATCCATTGGATTATACCAACTGTAAGTCACTTCATTACCCGCGGATGATCCAGTACCAGAAATCATAACGGACATATTGTTACAATTAATAGTTCCGTCCACACTTGTAATTGCTTCAATGGATTGCCCTGAATCATTGACATCTACGTAAGTTGTATCTGTGCAACCATTGTTAGGTTCCATTACAACCAGATAATAGGTACCTGCATTAAATATATCTTGTGTTGGAGAAGTTCCAATCAAGGTATTTGTCATTTGATCAAACCACTGATAATTTACTGGATTAATCGTACTGCTTCCTGTCAATAAAGCTTGATTATTTCCACAACCAAATCCTCCTTCTACTTCAATCGTTCCTACGGGTGAATTAAAATTAGCTGTTACATTAACTTGTAAGGTGTCAGCACAACCAGTGTCCGCATCTGAAACCACTGCATAATAAATTCCTTCAGCCATTGCCTCATACGTTGCATCAAATGACAATAATGACCAATCATCGGCCAACCAATTATATCCAAGTGTTCCGATTCCAGTTGAAGCAGTTGCATCTAACAATATAGTATCGTCTGCACACGTCAATTGATCAAAAGGTGTGACGACTGTTGTTGGAAATTCAAATCTTCCAATCACTTCGATTGTTGTGCTGTCTATACAACTTTGGTCTGCATTAGACACAATTAATTTATGAATACCGACTTGATTCGTACTTGCCATTGCAGACATACTAAAACTCAGACCACTTGGATCAAACCATTCAAAGAAATTTCCACCGGTTGAACCCGAAGCATCTAGATTTACAGACAATGTGCTGCAAGTAAGGGTATCTATGACAACCGCATTAGCGATCACACTTCCCTCATCTTGAAATACTTCTACATCGATACTATCTAAACAAACGCCATTTTCACTTGAAAGATATAAAGTATAAATTCCAGGATCATTTACATTCGTAGACTGATTGTTGGAAATATTTACATTTAAGTCGTTTCGCCAATCATAAACTAAATTAACTGCACCTGATGACATCACTCCATTTAACAACGCCTCTCCTACTTCACAACTTAAAGTGTCCGATACAGTAGCAATTGGCGATAAAATTCCTGGGTTCGTCCCGACAACAACAACAGTACTATCTACACAAACTCCGTCAAGAGAAGTAATTACTAAAGTATAACTTCCAGGTGTATCCACAATAGCTGAACTCATAACACTTTCCACTTCCCCATCGGCATTTTTCCATTCGTACATTACATTTGAAGATGAGCCATCTGAGTCTAAAGTTATATTTTGTGTATCACAATCAAAATCGCCGGATGATATTGCTACCGCCTGTACACTGCCACCTCCTGAAAATACTTCTACCGTTGTGCTATCTGTGCAGGTCATATTTTGATCTGATACCACCAATGTATAAACACCTGTTTCTGTAACGGTTGCAATGGCATCTGTTTCTATTGTCAGGCCTGTATCATCTTTCCATACATACGAAAGATTTGTGCCAATGGATGGGCTACCATTTAACAACACATTTTCAACACCACATCCTAAAGAATCGGGTATTGCTACTTGTGCAATGATACTACCACCTCCTGAAAATACTTCTACCGTTGTACTATCTGCGCACGTCATATTTTGATCTGATACCACCAATGTATAAACACCTGTTTCTGTAACGGTTGCAATGGCATCTGTTTCTATTGTCAGGCCTGTATCATCTTTCCATACATACGAAAGATTTGTGCCAATGGATGGGCTACCATCTAACAACACATTTTCAACACCACATCCTAAAGAATCGGGTATTGCTACTTGTGCAACGATACTGCCACCTCCTGAAAATACTTCTACCGTTGTGCTATCTGCGCAAGTCATATTTTGATCTGATACCACCAATGTATAAATTCCTATTTCTGTAACAGTTACAATGGCATCTGTTTCTATTATCAAGCCTGTATCATCTTTCCATACATACGAAAGATTTGTGCCAATAGATGGATTCCCATCTAACAACACATTTTCAACACCACATCCTAAAGAATCGGGTATTGCTACTTGTGCAACGATACTGCCACCTCCTGAAAATACTTCTACCGTTGTGCTATCTGCGCACGTCATATTTTGATCCGACACTACCAATGTATAAACACCTATTTCTGCAACGGTTGCAATGGCATCTGTTTCTATTGTCAGGCCTGTATCATCTTTCCATACATACGAAAGGTTTGTGCCAATAGATGGATTCCCATCTAACAACACATTTTCAACACCACAACCTAAAGAATCAGGTGTTGCTACTTGTGCAACGATACTGCCACCTCCTGAAAATACTTCTACCGTTGTGCTATCTGCGCAAGTCATATTTTGATCTGATACCACCAATGTATAAACTCCTATTTCTGTAACGGTTGCAATGGCATCTGTTTCTATTATAAAGCCTGTATCATCTTTCCATACATACGAAAGATTTGTGCCAATGGATGAGCTCCCATCTAACAACACATTTTCAACACCACATCCTAAAGAATCGGGTATTGCTACTTGTGCAATGACATTACCTACATTAGAAAATACTTCGACACTTAAGCTATCAGAACAACCATTTGATGGATCCGTTACCAAAAAGCCATAAAATCCTGGATCACCAACTAGGAGATTCGTATTTGATCCAACAACTTGATTGGCTGCGTTTCTCCATTCGTAATCCAGATTTTGAGGAGAAGAACTTCCAGCGATAAGCACACTGTCCAACACACAACTTAAAGAATCAAAAACCAATGCAGATGCTATCGGCGGCGTATTGTTTATAGTCGGTGTAACTTGAATGCTATCTATACAACCACTCAAACTATCTGTTACGATAAGCGTATAGTTGTCGGGAACAAAAGCAAGTTCGTTAGGTTGATTACCTATGGTAATTCCTACTCCATTTTGCCATTCATATAACAAGGTAGAACCAGCAGTTGAGGAAGCATTTCCATTTAAGAAAATCGTATCAGAAACACAAGTAATTTCTGAATCCACTTGAGCAGCAGCCACTGGCTCATCCAGATATTGAAATATTTCAACAAAAGACGTATCAGCGCACATGCTTACATTATCTTGAAGAATCAGGTAATAGATTCCAGGAGTTGTAATTGGTAAAGTGGGCGTATTTCCTAAATCAGAAAAAGCATCATCTGTCCATTGACCACCTTGTGAAGATAATGTTCCATCTAAAGTAGTTGTGCCATTAATGCAACTCAAATGATTGTCAAAAGTGATAACCGAATTAGGTTGATCCGATGATTGAAAAACTTCAACAGTTGTTGTATCTGAACAGGCAGTTATAGTGTCTGTCACAATTAAGTTATAAAGTCCTGGAGAGGTAGCAAGTTGTATAGTATCGGATCCTAAAGGTGTTCCTAAATTATCGTACCATTGAAATGCTATTGCATGATTTGTAGCAGAAAAAGAGGTCACACCATCCATCAAAACAGCGCTTTGGAAACAATTGATTGTATCTTGAACCAACGCAATTGCTTCTGGTGTGTCTTGCATTCTAGGAACGATTAAGGAGATCGAATCTGTACAATTAGTTAAGGTATCGGTGATTACCAACCAATAAAAGTTAGGTGATGAAGCTGGATATATTGGATCTGTTGATAGAGAAGTTCCTGCAGGATCTTTCCATTCATAAGCTAAATTGGTTCCTGTTGAATTGGTTCCATCCAATTGTATTGTTGGAAATTCGCAATTAATTACCCCATTTCCTGAAGTTTGAATGTCAGCATTTACAGCATTTGCTGCTTGAACCACCTCAACTGTTGTGGTATCAGAACAGCCACTTAATTGATCGAAAACAACTAAAGTATAAACACCACTTATACTTACTGGAACGAATTCATTGTTACTAAAAGCAATGTTAGCGGTATCGTACCATTCATAGAAAATCATATTGTCGGCAATCGACATAGAGCCATTTAATAGTACTGTTGAATTTTCACAATCCAATTCTTCCCCTACCGTCGCGATTGCGGTAACTCCTAGTCCACCAGGAGGAATGGTGATATTTGTTGTGTCGGCACATCCATTTTCACTATCCGTTACGATCAATAAATAAGTAGCGATGCTATCCACTTCATGCACGATACCATTTGATACAAAAAAGCCAAAGGTGTCTTGCCATTCATAATCTAAGACACCTTGTCCTGTTGAGTTTAATCCTGAAATAAAAATTTGGTCGCCATCACAACCAACCCCTGTAACGCCAGCTTCTGCTGTTGGTGGATCAATATTTCCAAGAACGACAACTGTTGTGGTATCTTTGCATTCATTTGAAAGATCTGTAACAATCAAAGTATAACCACCTGGTATGAAAGCTATTTCTAATGCTGAATTTCCGACAAAACCATCGAGTGGATCGAACCATTCAAATTCTAACATTCCATTTCCAGAAGAGCCTAGTGGTGTCATCACTGCAATAGGGTCATAACAAGAAAGCGTATCATTGGTTGTTCCGCCTGCTACTGGTTGGATTAAATTTTCTATCACTACAATCGTTGATGTATCCGTACAAGAATTGAGTTCATGTCCAACAATTAAAGTATAAACTCCACCTTCTGTTACCGTTATGTCTTGAGTCATCCCAATGGGCGTTCCAAAATCACCTAACCAATTATAAGTCAACATTCCAGTTCCTAACGAAGCAGCTCCTATTAAGTCAACTGATAAATTTCCACAGTTAATGGTATCCGGAAAAGCGATTGTAGAAGTTGGCTGCGCTGTGTTATTAATTGCAATAGAAGCTGTACTTTCACAATTACTATTTTGATCTACAATTGTTAATTCATAAACCCCAGCAGTCGAAATATTTGCAGTAGCAATCATGCTTACAATAGACATGTCAGCCAGATTCCGCCAAATATATGATAGTGGACCAGTGCTCGTAGAATTGCTTCCATCTAGGACTAAAGTACTACTTCCGCAATCCAATAGACCAATTGAATCAATAACTGCAACTGGTACATGTGCCACTTGGTTAACGACTACGTCCACTGTATCGGTGCAACCGAAGTCGGTGTTTTCAACCACTAAAGTATACGTCCCTGAGGTGTAAGCGACTTGTGTTGCGCCCATCCCCAAAGGCAAATCAATTGGGTCATACCATTGATATGCAAGTGGTCCATTTCCTGAAGAACCAGATCCATTTAAGATGACAGAATCTTGCGTACAAGTAATAGTGTCCAACGCAATTGCCGCTGCATTTGGGTAATTAAAATTATCAGTAATCACAATCTCAACTGTATCCAAACAAAAAGTGGAATTGGATTCTCCAACAAAATAATAGGTTCCGGGAGTGGTAATTGTGTAATCGTGCGTTTGTGCAATCGTATCCCAATCTGAATTATGCCAAGTAAAACCACCGATTACAAAAGCTTCTGCATAGATAGAAGTAATGTTGCAATCCAATATGGTTCCTGGATCTGTAGTGACTGAAATATCTGGCTGTACAATAATCTGTGGAATA
Source organism: uncultured Saprospiraceae bacterium (assembly GCA_937941765.1). Taxonomy (GTDB): domain Bacteria; phylum Bacteroidota; class Bacteroidia; order Chitinophagales; family Saprospiraceae; genus CALDGQ01. The sequence goes on along the minus strand of CALDGQ010000063.1, from coordinate 35,232 downwards.
TCAATTTCAATCGTATCCGCACAAGTTGAATTTGGAAGAGACACAATCAATCTATAAATATCTGGAGTTGTAACCACATGTGTTGCAGTAGCACTTAAAAAAGTACCTGCAAAATTTTGCCACTCAAATTCAATTCCCGGAGGACCGATAGAAGCACTACCATCTAATGTAACTTCCGTTTGAATACAATTTAAAGTGTCCGGGAAAGCGATTGCGATTACACTTGAAGTATCGCCTAACACTTCAAAAAACAAACTATCTGTGCAAAAATTAATAGCATCTGTTGCGACCAATAAATGTTCTCCAGCAATTGAAGTGTTATAACTTACTGCATTTAAAATATTATTGCCAAGCGGATCAAACCATTCCAGGCTACCGCTATTTTCATAGCTACTTCCAGCACCATCCAACAATACAGTCTCGTTTGCACAAGAAATCATATCATTGACAATCGCACTTGCAATTGGAGCTACTGTATCTTGCATGACTGAAAAACGTAAACTATCCACACATCCACTTACTTCATCAATCACTAACAAATTGTAAAAATTTGTGTTAGTGACTTGAATTGAATCACTGTCGTCAATAAAATCCCAAAAAGCAGTGTGCCATTCATAGGTCAACTCATTGATTCCAAACGAACTAAGCGCATCCACGGAGACGGTATCTTGTTGACAATTCAAAATTCCGTTTGGTGTCGGCACTGCGGTTGGAACCGATTCTAATTTTATGACTTCAACATCAGTGGTATCTTGGCAACCTGAAACTTGATCTTTAACAATTAGTTGAAAAACACCTGCAATACTAACTTGATGATTTTGAGATAAGCCAATAATAGCACCATCAGGATTTAGCCAACAATATTCTACCGGATTCGTACTTAAAGAAGTATTTCCAAATAAAGTTACGAGATCGATACTACAATTTAAAGTATCGGGTGGTGTAATAATCGCTGTTGGTGTCTCACTAATTTCAACAACAGTTGTATAGGTAGTATCTTTGCAATCACTTAGCAAATTGGTAACAACAAGTTCATAAACATCTGGTGTAAAAACCGTAAGCGTATCATTTGACGACATTAACGTTCCAGCAGAATTGTACCAATCAAACAATGTACCTCCGGTCGACAAACCGCCATCTAACAGAACAGATGTTTCATTACAAGACAAAGTATCTTGAGTAGGTGCAATGGCTATTGGCATTTCAGAACTACCAAAAACTTCAATTTCCATACTATCAACACAATTATTCAATCCAGAAGTTGCTACCAATAAATAATCTCCTGCATTTTCAGCAAAAGCTGTTGATGACATAGAAATGGATAATCCAGTTGCTACTTCGAACCATTCAAATGACAATGCAGACCCGGTTGTTCCGCTACCATTCAGTTCCACAGGACCACTACAATTTAACAAATCAGGAGTTACAATACTAATGTTAGGAATTCTCGTATCAGCAACAACCTCGACTGTATCAGTACCAATACAAATAGAAGCAGGATACATAATTTCTAAAACATAAGTTCCTGCAGATAATACTTCAGGTGTCAATGTATTTTGTCCAGCACCAAAAGTACCACCATTAAAAGCAGACCAAGTAAATGGTGGATTTCCAGGAGGTAAAGATCCGTCTAACAATATACTTTGGGTACCAGAACATGGAATCGTATCTGGAAAAGCAATCGAAGGATTATTAGGTATAGGAAAAATATCTATTTCAAAGCAATTATTTGTTAAATCACCACATACAGGAGGATTGGTACCCATCAAAAAATTATTAAGTTCACCTAAGGTGACTGTTGAAGTTGGAGGAAAAACCCCGCCAGAACCAGATGGAGGTAGAAAGGGTCCTAAGTTTCCAATATCATCTTGCAAAATTGAAAATCCACAAATCGTATAGGTTCCAGGTCCATAACTAGACATATCAAAAGTTGGTTGGTAAGCTATTATCCTATTATTGTCGTCCGTATCTCCGATGGTGAACCTATATGCATATGATCCAGGATCTGGCGCGCCGTTTGGATAAACAGGATCGATTAACATTGTTAATTCAGGATCTTCTTCACAGACTTGAATATCTGGATAAGCAGAAAGATCACCAGCATCTGCATCACAAGGATTGCAATCGATGCCAACTTCTTCACAAAATATTGGGTAAAAATTCTCTAATACAAGTGGAAAATTCGTGGGCGGACTTGTATTGTTATTATCAACTCTAAGTGTCCAATTCCCATTAATTGATCCAGTATTAAAATCTTCCAAACAACCATCGAAAGGATAATAAGTTCCGAAAATAGTACCATTGATTGGCCATACTTGAGCATTGTTCCATTGAGCATCGAAACCAGGTTCAGGAATGGCACTGTCTACACATTTTACAAAACCAACATCAAAATTTGTAATACCTGTACCAGCCCCCACCGCAGTAGGACCTATCAATTGAATTGATTGACCAGCAGGAGAAGTCAGCGTCATCTCAATACCAAACATATTGGTTGGATCAAAAGTCAGAACTACACCACAAACCGATTGAGATCCTCCTAGATCTGTGTTCATGGTTGCACCGGTAATTTCAAAGTTGATATTTTGAGTTGCACCTACAGCAACATCTACCGGACAGGCTGTACACCCGCACAATTGTGCATAAGTTTGATCTTGAAACAAGACAAACAATAAAAGAATAAGTATATAGTTTCTTAAAGAGTGCATTTATCTGATACTCAACAATGGTGTTATAACGTATAAAACGTTTGTTTTAAGGCATTTTGGTTGACAAAAGTAAGCAGATAAAGTATTTTGAAGGCTGATTTATTATTGATAATAATAAATATATTTAAAATAAAATTTTAAGGTATCGTACTTCTCTTAAATGATAGTTAATTTAAAGGTTTTTTAGCTGATATCCCTGAGTCTAAGCAAATTAATATGAACATTTTTTAATCTATGAAAGACAATTTCCTTTTTTTCCTTTTGTTTCTCTGTTTAGGATGCCATGTATCTGAGTCTAATGAGGTGAATAAAATTACCAATAGCATCATTTCTAAAGATCAAATTACGGCCATTCCAGTCAAAAATGTAATTGCTGAAGTAAGAGATGAGACTTTTTTGTATGATGAAAATGAAATTATAAAGCCTAAAAAGAATAATTCGTCTAGTAAATATTCGAATGATCAATCAATCGACCAGCAAATTGAAAAAAAATCAACGAAAAAAAGAAATAAAGAAGTCATCAATAGTGCTCCAACGGCTCCGTTAGAATCTATGAAAATACCTTCCCCAAAATACGATCCGATATTCGCAAGCAATCCTTATTATATCGCTGAAGGTTTTGATTTTCCAGTTGGCAAACCAAATGCAGATGGTTATTTTTTGGCGTTGCGATTTGGACAGAAATTGCATCTTGGAGAAGATTGGAATGGCGTTGGTGGCGGCAATACAGATTTGGGAGATCCGGTTTATGCAACTGGAGATGGCTATGTTACTTTTGCGGAACATCTTTGTTGTGGTTGGGGAAATACCGTTCGTATCATTCACAAATTGGATAATCATCCTTACTACGAATATATCGAATCTGTCTCTTCACATCTTAATGACATTGTAGTTCAAAAAGAAACATTTGTTAGACGTGGTGATTTGATTGGTCACATTGGTACTGCTGATGGAAAATATTCTGCCCACTTGCATTTAGAAATGAGAACTTTTCTTGACATGAATATTGGTCCTGGATATTCTGCTGATCAATTTGGTTACATCAGCCCTACTCCATTTATTCGTCAAAATCGTTAAGTTTTAAAATTAGCGTTCGTTTTTCTTATAACAAGGATGCCATTTGAAAATGGCAGTTACATTGGTTGTAAAGTTGAAATTAACATTTCCAATACCTTGAAATGCAACCACTTACCAAAACAATTTAAGTGCTCAAAATTCATCCAAAAAAGGAGCAAACATTCCCTTCATTTTTCAGTATAACCATATAGCGTAACACGTAATAAATTCACTTAGAGGTTATTAGTCCGAAATGAAAGAAATTTTACTTTCTATCACCATTCTTTTGTTGGTATGTTGTAAGACATATGGCCAGCCTGGTTTTGGTAGTTCTGAAACCGAAGAAATCATTTCTGATATTGAACAACTGATTTTATCAGGAGAAAAAAGGAGCTTGAGAGATATCGCTACGTTTTTAAATAAGCCTGGGTATTTCGATCGTATTCAGCAAATATTAATTGAAAATACCTTTTTCGATTCCAAAGAATTTGATCTAGAAGCAAACTTGACAAAAGAAAATTTCCTTGCTTTCTATTATGAAAATGCCGATCAAATAAAATATTCCCATTCACTTCAGTCATTTTATATTACTCCTTTTGAAGAAAGACAAGCTCAAATTGAGGTTAAAAATTTATGGCTAGGACCTAAAGAAGATAAGTATCACAAATTTAAAAAGATGTCTTTGGAATTGGAAAATGGGTTGACGACGAGTGATGAAGGACTTATCTATCATCAGATTGAAGAAATTTCTGCGCTCCGAATGAAAGAAGGCTACCAATATTTATTGGATGTACTAAAGGATAAAAGGATTCAAAAATTCGAATTTAAAACAGATTTGTATCGTGCTTTGTATTTTGAATTGCTTAATCAAGCAACTATAGAAATCGTCAATATCATACTTGGACATGTAAAAAGTAAGGAAATTGAACCATACATTGCTTCGGAATATTTAAGTTACATGACCAATATTTATATTTCTGAAGACAACCCAAATAAATATTATCGCCGTTATAAATTTTATATTGACTCTTTGAAAACCATTGATGGAATGGTCAATTTCGGTTTTGACAAAATGCCTTTGACACAACAAAATTTCTTTTATGAGCCAGTAGATTACTACGGCAAAATTTTAGTCGAATCAGACCGCTATCCTTTTGTTAGACATAATGCAATTAATAAGTTAAAGACTGGAAAACATCCAAGATGTTTGTTATATATCGCCAATCATATTTATAAAATTCAGAAAAATAATGGCATTTCAGACAAAGATAGATCCTGGGAATATTACTACAAACTACTTGATAAATTGACTAGAGATCATGTTGGATTTCAAAAAAAGGATAAAACTTACACCTACAATCTTAGACTCAACAATGATCGCACTTCTTTACAAAATTTCGTTCTGTATTGGAATACCCATTATAATGATTATGTCTGGGACGAAGCTAAGTCCGTTTTTGCAAACAAAAAAACAGCAAAAGAAAAATCGGATACTTATGAAAAGTATTTCAAACAACTAAATTCCAACAATGATTCTACAGCATTTGAAGCATTTAGTATTTTAACAAAAGGAGATCCTAATGAAGTCATTCCACTGGCAAAAAAATATAAGAGGTTGCTTCGTAATTACAATACCAACCTGCCTTCTTTAAAGAATAATTTCTTAGAGCAGTTAGTTCAATTGACTGATTATGCAAAAAAGAATCACATCTCTACTGCACTTAGAAAAAAACAAGTTGCTGCCGTAAAAAAGTTGAGTAATAAAGATCTAGAGGTTGCGGAGCGATATGTTATTGAAAATGAAGTGATCGAAATTCTAACTTTGGAAAACGTGACTGCTTTTGAATTCTATGTCTGCATGCATGAAAAGAATAGTGATCTTAGTTATTCAGCTGGAAGAATATTAAAAAAGTTTTACCACTCCAGAAAAAAAGAAATTTTTGAGGATGAAAATGAATTGAGACACTATTTAAAAAAGTCGCACCTATTCAGAAATATTGAGGCGATGGGGTTTTGCAATGATTATGTAAATCTATTTGAAGAAGAAAGCAATCAAGAGATGATTAAAAAAATCGACGCACTTCGCAAGGTAGAGTTTGACAAAGATATACATGTAGAATTATTCAGAATGAAATTGTCTATTTCTGGAAGCAATAATGAACAAATTGATCAACTCTTAATCAATCCATTGGAGTACGATAAAAATAAATTAAAGAGACTAACAAAACCCAATGCCGTTGATATTGAAAAGATTACTGCATTCTTAAAAGAAAATAGATCACCACAACAGATTCGTCCAGTTTTAGAATTACTACTTAGATTTCCAACAGTTGAGGAAGTACCGATGCTAATGGAGTTAACTTCAGATGATCGTTATATTGTTGAAACTAAAACACAGAAATTACGCGTTTCGGACTTGGCTAATAAAGTATTGGAAGCCATTTATAATTATTCTTTTGTTGATGTAAAAAAAGAAGAGCGACCAAAAAAATGGAATGACTTGTGGCTAGAGAAAGGTCGTAGTTATGAAAATTGGTCCAAGCTGTTTTATACGGAAACAGTTAATCGAATCAAAAAAGCAGAAAAAGTCAATGTAAATGACATCAATGCAATTTTCGCTTCCTCACACTTCAAAAAAAGTGACAAATCAATTTGCTTGGAGGCAATTAAAAAACTAAAACCTTCCAAACTTAACAAGTTAAACACGAAAAAGAAGTTGCTTGCTAAAACAGATTTAGCGCATTTTGAAAAAGTGAAATTAAACTATAAAAACTTAGACAATCTGCCTAAATACTTTAGTGACACAGATCAATATGAGGTCTTGAATTTTATGTTTGAAAAAGCAAAAGACTTTGACTTAGAAGATCGAGGTTCGTTTTATAACAATTTGTTTAAGTACAGTTGGTTTACGAATTATGTTACTTCTAAAAATTTCAATAAACAATACCGCAATGAAATCATCTCGACCCTAAAAGCATATTTAAATGAATCTGACTTCATTAATGAATTTGAAGAAAGAAAATCATATTTGCATACAGCAATGTTGGAAAACACCGGAGCTTCATTAGAAGAACGATTAGAAAAATCGATTCAATTAGATATTGAAGCATCAACAAAAGCATCGATACAACAAAACATTGTTTCAACGATTAGTTACAAACAAATCCCTATCGTATTAAAATATATTGACCAACTAAGCGCTACTGACAAGTACAACCCAATTAAATTTTTGAATACCGATTTTGGTTTGCCTATTTTCGATTTAAGTTCAAATAAAGCAAAAGAAACTTTTCTTAATCGTCATAAAAAGATGTCGGAAAAAGACCTCTATCTGTCCTACTTACGTGACTTTGGTGTTGATTTCACTTCTAAAAAAGGGAAGTTAGATTATGAAAAAATTGGGGACATCTTACAATATGATATCATCACTCCATTTATAAGTAAAAGTGGTGGCACACTTGATTTGTATAGCTATAGTATCGTGAAAGTATTGGAAAAAGAATTTAAAACAACACTTGGATTTCATCAAAAATTGAATGAATCTCAGACATTTTTTCTTTATTCTAATAAAAAAAGAGCAGAAGCTTGGCTTGGATTTTTGCAGCGAAAGAAATTAATAACTGCCGACAGTTTAATTGATTCACCTATTTCTAGTAAATAATTAACATCGCTATAACAAAAACATACAGACTAGTGTCCGTTATATAAATGTTTTTACTTAAAATTGTTCTAATAAAAATAATTCATTATGAAAAATATAATAAAGCTGTTGTCATTAGTATTGATATGCGCATTTGCTGTTTCGATTAACAATGCAGATGCACAAACGAGAAAAAAGAAAAAGAAAACGGATAAAGTCGATGAATACTTCGATGACAAAGGAACCATTTTGCAACGTACTTGGTTTGGTTCAGATTTAAGTTTCAATTTTATTCCAATTTCAGGATTTGGTAATATCATTGCTTATGGTATCTCTCCGATGGCAGGTGTCAAAATAAATGATTGGTTTTCTGCTGGTCCTAGAATTCAATTCAGTGTTTTGAATGGAAAAATTAGAAATGATATTCCACTTCCAGATGAAAGTTTTTCTCGTAAATTCAACGCAGTTACCATCGGTGCAGGATTATTTGCTAGAGCCAGAATTGGAAGATCTTATTTTGCGCATGTCGAGTTTGATAGAGTTTCCTATAGTCAACCTACAAATGGTCAACTAGTTTTTAATGATGAAGGGAAAATTGATTTGGAGAGAGTTGGTCAATCTCACTTTTATATTGGAGGAGGTTTCCATGGTCAGCTTGGAAATGTTTGGGGTTATCAGCTAACCGCTTTATTTGATACATTGGTAGATAGAGATACTTGGGCGAATGCGTTACCAATTACAACTCGACTTGGAATTAATTATAATTTCTAACATTAATTTTACATTTATAAAAAAAGGATTGTGCTTTGCACAATCCTTTTTTATTTACTAAAAATTTAAGTTACCGAACTTTAAAAGTTTTAGTAAACTACTTAAAAACCAATCTCCAATCCCAACAAATAATTCCTCCCTGCTTGTGGATAAAAACCAGTCAAGTTATAAGTATTTCCACCTTCTAGTCTAGTATAAGGATCATCCGGTCTTCCATCATAGCCTTCAGAGATATAGCGATAGGTCCATGCATTCGTGATATATTTTTGGTCAAATAAATTACGAACCAAGAAAGTCAGTTTTGCATTTTTCAACCATCCTCTGTTGTAAGAAATTCCAATCCTTGCGTCGTTATAGAAATAAGCATCCAATGAAGTATTTTCATTTGAAGTATTGTCAATGAATTGCTTTCCGACATATTTGCCAAGGACAGATAAATCAATACTCAAATCATCACTTTCAAATGGTGTCATGATATCATAACCGATTTCACCAGCCCATATCACACTTGGAGAAAATGATAAATCAGTATTTTCATGTTGAATCACTTCCTGTCCCCAAGTATCCCAATTGTCTATATATTCATCAAATATTTTGACTTTGTTCTGAGAAAGTGTCAATGCAGTCGAAAAGTAAACACCTTGTTTTAATTTCAATGCTGCATCCAACTCTATTCCTGCTCGGTAACTATCTTCAATGTTGATACGAGTAGCTGCACCTACATCATTGATTTGACCATTTAAGGCCAATTGATTTTTATAGTCCATGAAATATAGATTGGCACCAAAATTCAAATCATTTGCCTGATAACGATATCCTAGTTCTGCATTATATAAAGTTTCATGCTTAGGTCGACTGCTTGGGCTGGACTCCGTGTAGTCATTTCGATTCGGCTCTTTATTTCCTATTCCGAAATAGGCATATAGATTTTGTTTTTCTGTTAATGCATAATTCAACCCAACTTTAGGATTGAAGAAAAACAATCGATCATCTTGTTCTACAAGATTTCCATCATTATCAAATCCTTCAAATTCATAAGTAACCAATCGTCCTTGCAAGTCTAGGTATCCATTTAATTTGTTAGTAAAACTATAGTTCAACATTCCGAAAACGGATTCATCTTTTTTATAACCTTCATTATCATAATAGTTAGATCGATTGGATATATCACCTTGTGCTAGAGTCCAAATCGCTTCTCCAAAATGTTTCCCGACATATTCAAAACGAGAGAATCCAAATTTAGCATCATATTTTTTATTAGTAGGTCGATAATTCAATCCAACATTAAAACCATAAAAATCATTATCCAACCATCTTCTTCTTACAAGATCATCTGTCAAAGTACTATCTGAATAAACAATGTTATAGTCTATTAAATCTTCATCGGCTTTATATTGTTCGAAAAATCCTTTTCCTTTGGTGTAATTCAGTTTTCCATTAACGGACCAATCTCTATCGATGTCATGATTGTAATGTATTTGGTAATGTGTTTGCGTATAGTCATCCACTTCATTTTCATAAGGAGTGCCCACTTTTTCCATACCAGCTGTATTGAAAGTACGATTGGTATCAATCAGTTGTGCTGGCAAACCATTCCAGGCTTGGTAAGTGATTTCATGACCACTAAAAACGTTGATGTATAAAGAATTTTTCTTCCCTAAATATCCACCTGAAACGTAAAAAGATTTCAAATCTGAGGAAGCACGATCTACATATCCATCTGATTGAATTGTTGAAATTCTACCATCTAAAAAGAAGTGTTTATTAATCAACCCAGTTCCAGCTTTTACACTTAATTTTTGGGTATTAAAGGAGCCGATAGAAGCAGCGAAACCTCCATATGCTTTTTCGTGTATCTGATTGGTATTCAGGTTAATAGAACCACCAAAAGCGCCTGCTCCGTTTGTCGAAGTCCCTACTCCACGTTGTATTTGAATGTTGTTGGTACTACTCGCAAAGTCTGGCAAATCTACCCAAAAAACACCTTGGGATTCAGTGTCATTCAAGGCGATTCCGTTGATGGTAACATTGACACGAGTGGGGTCACTTCCACGGATACGGATGCCAGTGTATCCGATGCCCGTTCCTCCATCAGAAGTCACAACAACCGACGGTGTCGCTTTCAACAAATATGGGACATCTTGACCTAAATTATTTTTTTGAATGGTCTCTTCATCAAGATTGGTTTGCGTAATGGGTGCATTTTTTTTTGCCCAGTTCGATATGACTTCAATAGGTGTTATTTGAAAAGGACTTGGAACTAAAGTGATGGTTAAATCTTTATCTTTGTCCACATCTATTTCTACCCGATCGATAGCATATCCAAAAAAATTAGTTACAATTGAAATCTTACCAGCTGGAACATTTTGCAAGAAAAAATTCCCATTTGAATCTGTAAATGTTTGAAAGGCAGTGTTTTCAATTTCAATCGATGCACCAACAATTGGGTCTTCGTTTTCATCAATTACAATACCTGACAAATCATGTTGTGTATATCCCGTAATCGATATCAACAATAACATCCATAAACCTATAACTCTTTTCATTAGTTACATTTTTAATAAAAGTGAATAATAGCTAATACGCATTACGCGTATAACAAAAAACTCAAAATATTTATGTTGTACAGTGTACATCATTCCTTACCAGAATTACCTGGCCAGGTTCAACGGGTATGATCTCAGCCTGAATAGTAAGGCACCCCTTTTTGTTGATAATGCGAAGATAAGATTTTTAAATGAACTGCAGAATATCCAACCGCAGAATATTGAATGTCGAAGTTGAGTATGCGAGCCAAACGTGAGCCAAGTATTTTCGTCCATATACTCAACTTCTACGGTTTTGCGGTTGGACATTTTACGGTTCTACGGTTATGCTGTTATGCTTTTTACATTAAACTTTCAAAAATTCTTTAACCATCTCAACCCGCTCATCCGGACTCCCAGAAACCACCAAATATCGTTTCCCCAAATCTATCAATTCCTTCTCATAAATCTCAAACAACCGATCTCGATCCAACTCATTCTCCCGTTGCGGATCTGGTTCCCATGGAATATCAGGTTTACAAAGAATGTACAGTTCATTATCAGCATTTTGAAGGGTTTCTTCAATCCATGTAACAGTTGTGTTATATTTTTCCTTCAACCAAATTTTAAGGACTAAGAAACTAGTATCAAAAATATGAATGGGTGCTGCTTTTTCTTTTGCAGCGTTTAGATTAAACAATTGGAGACTAGCAATTGTTAAGATATCATCTTGGGTGTAAGGTCTATTGATCGCTTCCAAAAAAGTGCGTGCAACTTCTGCATTCCAAGGCGCATTTAATTGATGTGCCAAATGCAAAGTCAACGTTGTTTTGCCAGCGGATTCAGGACCTGTAATAATGATATGTAGCGGTTCTTTTTTCACATTCTAAATCTACTTAAATATTGAACAACTAAAATTATCAAATGAGGATAAATTTGATTTAATTTGCAGAACAATCGTTATAAAAAATAGCCATCCATATAATTTTAAATCTTTTATGCAAATAGATTTTTTAAAATTAATCTGGTATCTTAATTATAAATTCATCAAACACTTTTGCAAATTATATGCACGACATAGAACCACATTATAAATGGAGACATCATTATGTAGCTGCCGAGGACAAGCTATCTCCATTCTATGGTCGTACCTATGATGAATTTCGATTCACAAAAAAAATATACAACTACTTCATTCATCCACAATGGGATGAATTTGGTTCTACTACCCTTTATTCCAAGATACTTTTTGTAGATTATAAAGAAGGATATACAATTATCGAATTAATTGGTGAATGGAACGATTGCTTACAAAATGATGTCATGTTTTTGAAGCGTCGATTGATCGATCATTTATCAAAAAATGGTGTTCATAAATTCATCATTCTTTGTGAAAATGTCTTGAACTTTCATGGCTCAGATGATTGTTACTATGAAGAGTGGTATGAAGATGTTGCTGAAAATGATGGATGGATTACTTTCCTCAATACCTTGGATCATGTGATGATAGAAATGAAGGAGAATAGTTTACATCATTTTATTAACTTTGGTGAAGAATTTAACCACCTTAATTGGAGACCTCAAAAACCATCTGTCTTTTTTCAAGCGATTGACTCAATGGTTCAATTTGATGTCAAAAGATTGACTTAGGATTACCCTTGAAAGGGCTTCTCTTTTCAATCAAAATCGATTAGTTTTTAAGTTTTCCACTTTATATTTTTTTAGTTAGCCCTTTCAAGGGTTTCAAACGTTCTCCTAATTACAAATTTATGCATAAGTCTGGTTTTGTAAATATCGTAGGTCGTCCTAATGTTGGAAAATCAACATTAATGAATGCTTTGGTAGGAATGAAAATGTCCATCATCACAAGCAAACCACAAACAACACGTCACCGCATCATGGGAATCATCAATGAAGAGGATTGTCAAATTGTCTTTTCCGACACTCCCGGCTTTATCAATGAGCCACATTATAAGATGCAGGAAAAAATGAACAACTTCGTCAGCACTACTTTTGAAGATGCAGATGTAATGTTATTTGTTACTGATATGTTTGAAAAATATGAAGCAGATCATCCTGTTTATGAGCGACTCAAAAAAGTAGACATACCACTCTTTCTAATTGTCAACAAAATTGATCTTCGACCTAAAGAAGATGTATTGTTAGTTATTAAAGAATGGACCGATCAAATTAAGTTCAAAGAAGTTTTTCCAATCTCTGCATTGAATAGTTTGGGAACAGAAGAAATTTTGAAAGCCATCAAAGAAAATATTAAAGAAGGACCTGCTTTTTATCCAAAAGATCAATTGACTGATAAGTCTGAGCGATTTTTTGTTTCTGAAATTATCCGAGAAAAAATATTACAACAATACAAACAAGAAGTGCCTTACTCTTGTGAAGTAGCGATTGATTACTTCAAAGAATCGGATTCGAAAAGCGGACCGATTATTAAGATTGGAGCTACCATTTTTGCTGCTCGTAAATCACAAAAACCTATCCTTATTGGCAAAGATGGTTCAGCAATAAAAAAATTAGGAACTGAAGCCAGGAAAGACATCGAAGCATTCTTAGATCATCGGGTGTTTCTAGACCTAAGTGTTAAAGTCAAAGATGGCTGGAGAGATGACGAACAAATGCTGAAACATTTTGGTTATCAGCAATAAAAGAAGAACTTTGCAGTCTAAATAGAAGTTAAATTCTATTTCGAGGAATTTAAAACTTATAGAATTAGCAGCTTATTCAATTCACTTGCGTGTATTTATTGTTAAACACTTACCTTCAATTAAACGCTAGCAGGGTTTTGTAGCGGGTGGCGGATTTTGTATGTTTGAGGGACGAGTTTACAAAATCTAGATTTTTGGTTACTTTTCATCAATGGAAAAGTGACAATAAAGAAGATTCCTTGGAAGCTAAGTTTAAAAAAGAGAAGAATTAGATCCTTATTTTATTAACTAAGAATCCTAATCCTACTAAACTACTAAATCAAATGGGAAATATTGTCGCTATAGTTGGGCGTCCAAATGTTGGAAAATCAACCCTTTTCAATCGTCTAATCGGCGAACGTCAAGCAATTATTGATGATGAAAGCGGCGTGACACGTGACCGTCAATATGGAACCAGTGAATGGAATGGTAAGAAATTTACCGTCATTGACACTGGTGGATTTGTAACTTCATCAGATGATATTTTCGAACAAGCCATCAAGTCTCAAGTTGAAATTGCCATCGCTGAAGCGGCTGTGATTGTTTTCATGGTAGATGTTGCGACGGGAATTACAGATTTGGATGATGATGTCGCAAACATGCTCCGCAAATCTGAAAAAGAAGTCATATTAGTTGTCAACAAAGTAGACAACAACCAGCGATTGTTAGAAGCCAATGAATTTTGGAGTATCGGAATTGAAGAAACCTATTTCATTTCCTCGGTGACTGGATCTGGTACCGGTGACATGTTGGATGCAATTACCGATAAAATAATAGATGTTGAACCAATTGATAGTAAGCTTCCCAAATTTGCAATTATTGGTCAACCCAATGTTGGAAAATCTTCTTTAGTAAATGTATTGCTTGGGGAAGACAGAAATATCGTCACCGACATTGCGGGTACAACTCGTGATTCTATTCATAGTCATTACAACAAATTTGACAAAGAATTTTTACTTATCGATACTGCTGGAATCCGTCGTAAAACGAAAGTTTATGAGGATTTAGAGTTTTATTCGGTTATGCGTGCGATCAAAGCAATGGACGAAGCAGATGTCATTTTGTTAATGATTGAGGCTAATTCTGGACTTGAAGCACAAGATATGAGTCTATTCCGTTTGGCAATCAAGCGAAACAAAGGTGTTGTGTTGCTCGTAAACAAATGGGACTTAGAGTCGAAGGAGAGCAATACGATGAGAGATAAAGAAAAAGAGTTGAAACATAGATTGGCTCCGTTTAATGACATTCCGATATTGTTTATTTCTGTTTTAGAGAAACAACGGGTATTTAAGGCAGTAGAAGCTGCTTTCCAAGTATTTGAGAATAGGAATAAGAAGCTCAAAACTTCAGAGCTTAACAAAGTAATGTTGGCGGCGATTGAAAAATTTCCACCACCAAATCACAAAGGTCATTTTGCGAAAATCAAATATGTCACTCAGTTACCAACTTATTATCCAGCGTTTGCTTTCTTCTGCAATAATCCTAAGTATATTAAGGAAAACTACAAGCATTATCTTGAAAATCAATTGCGCAAAAATTATGATTTTTCTGGGGTACCAATTGGTTTGTTTTTCAGAAAGAAGAGTTAAATTTACTTCACAAATTTAAAAGAGCGTATCATGTCATTTACGGAAACACCTATTAAAGGGTTAACTGTTTTTCAACCTAAAGTATGGGAAGACGACAGAGGTTATTTCTTTGAAAGTTTCAATGCAAATTCATTTAAAGAAGCCGGGATTTCTGCTAATTTTGTCCAAGACAATCAATCCAAATCTACTTTTGGCGTTTTGAGAGGATTACATTATCAGGTAGGCGAATTTGCACAAGCAAAATTGGTTAGAGTGTTGAGTGGAAAAGTGCTAGATGTCGCTGTTGATATTCGTAATGACTCACCAACTTATGGTCAATCTTATTCAATCATTTTAAGTGAAGAAAATAAGACACAGCTGTTTGTTCCACGTGGTTTTGCACATGGATTTGTGGTATTGAGTCCTGAAGCTGTTTTTTATTATAAAGTAGATAATTTTTATTCCAAAGAAAGCGAAGGTGCTGTCAAATGGAATGATCCGAAATTAAATATTGACTGGCAAATTGCTGAGAAGGAAGCAGTTTTATCAGAAAAAGATGGGAAAGCACCTGTATTTGGTGAACATAGAAATTCATTAATTGATTACAACATATAAACATGAGCAAGGTACTAGTAACAGGATCTAATGGACAAGTAGGGCAAGAATTACAAAAGTTGTCTTCAAAATATCCTCATTTCGTATTTACATTTTGTGATGTCGATGGTTTAGACATTACTGATCATAATGCTGTCAGAACCTATTTTGAGGAAAACAAATTTTCATATGTTATTAATTGTGCTGCATTTACAGCCGTAGATAAAGCTGAATCAGAAGTCGAATTGGCGCATCGTGTTAATGTAAACGGTGTCAAAAATTTGGCTGATGGGTGTCTAAAACAGGATATTCCAATGGTACACATTTCTACAGACTATGTTTATCACAATGACCAAAACACACCTTTCAAAGAAGGAGATGTAGTCAATCCACAAGGTGTTTACGCTAAAACAAAATTGGCAGGAGATGACATGGCTTTGCGTAGCAATCCTAAAACAATGATTTTACGTACTTCCTGGGTCTACTCTACTTTTGGACACAACTTTGTCAAAACAATGATTCGTCTTGGAAAAGAAAAAGATGAATTAGGAATTGTGTTTGATCAAATCGGAACCCCGACTTATGCTGGCGATATTGCTGATGCTATTTTAACAATACTTACACAAGTTGAAAAAGGAGAAAAAGAACCTTTAGAAATCAGTGGTATTTTTCATTACAGCAATGAAGGAGTTACCAGTTGGTATGATTTTGCAAAAGCTATTTTCGAAATTGAAAATATCAAATGTGATGTCAACCCTATTGAATCTTATCAATACCCGACTCCGGCAAAAAGACCTCCATTTTCAGTATTAAACAAAAAGAAAATTAAAAAGCATTTTGGACTAAAAATTCCTCATTGGAAAGATAGCTTGAATACTTGCCTTAAGCTATTGAAAGCGGAAGTGCCGAGTTAGAAAATATACCAATTAGTATATTTACAAGGCCGTAAAGCTCCACAGGAGCGAAATCAAAAAGCCTAGTGCGATAGCGCTAGGCTTTTTGATTTCGCTCAGTGTTTTGGCGCGTATTTTTGTGTCAAAAATCGTGTCAAAACACGTCTTGAAGGTTAAATTCTAACTTACAAAAACAGTGAAATAATAAGATTAGTAACGGCTAAAACCCAGTTCCTAAACACAACTTCCCCCTTTCCCACACAAACTATCTGTATTCAAACAACTATATTGCTATTTTGTAAACACTTTTACGTATTAACCGTAAAATATTACAAACTATAAATGAATGTTTTTCGTTCAATTATAAAGAGATACGCCCAATTTTTTAAACTTTGGCCATCATAAAGGATTTATATTAAGATTTCCACCAATTTTTAGAAATTGCAGCAATGTACAGACTCATAATACCTACTCCATGATTCAATCCTTACGTGTTCTTTTTCCGATCTTATTAATACTACTTATCAGTAGCAATTTAATGGCAACCCACAATCGAGCGGGAGAAATCACCTATGAGCAGATTGGAGATCTGACAGTCATCGCAACGATTACAACTTATACAAAAGCAAGTAGTATTCCAGCCGATCGTGATAGTTTAGAAATTTGCTGGGGAGACGGTGATTGTGTTTGGGCCGTTCGTACAAATGGACCATTAGATTCTGATGGAATTCCACAAGGAGAATTATTAGCAAACGATACCAAGAAAAATCTATACGTCAAATCACATACCTATGCTGGTCAAGCACACTATACGATTTCGATGACCGACCCTAATCGAAATGGAGGAATTTGTAATGTCAATGATCCTGGATCTGATAATGTCCCTTTTCATTTAGAAACAACCGTAACATTTTTCAATCCGCAAGTACAAGGTTATAATAGTTCACCGATTTTATTGCAACCACCAATTGATATTGGCTGTATAGGTCAACCTTTTATTCACAATCCAAATGCTTATGATCCGGATGGTGACAGTCTATCCTATCATTTGATTGTTCCCCTACAAGATGTTGGATTACCAGTACCCAACTATGAATTTCCAGACCAGTCTATTCCTGGTCCTGATAATATCTTAGACTTAAATGAAATTACCGGTGATTTATATTGGCAAGTTCCTCAAGAAGAATGCGAGTACAACATTGCAATGATTATTGTTGAATATCGAAACGGAATTCCAATTGATACACTCATTAGAGATATGCAAATCTTAATTGAAGACTGTGATAATGAACCTCCAGTAGTTGAAACGGTTGACGAACTTTGTGTAATCGCTGGCGATCTAATCGAATTTGAGGTAGTGGCCACCGCTCCTATTGAAGAATCCGAACAATTAGTTGCCCTAAGTGCATTAGGTGGACCCTTTATTTTAGATTATAGTCCAGCAGAATTTGATGTTGCAGATGGATACAATAGCCAACCATTGACTGGTGTCTTTAGATGGCAAACCAGTTGTGAACACATTTCAGATCAACCCTACTCTGTGGTATTTAAAGCAGTAGATGATTTCTTTGGTGACAATGGTTTATTTTCATTGAAAACGGTTCGAATCAAAGTAGCAGGACCACCTGTGGAAGATGTACAAGCAGAAGCTGGCCCAGGTCAAGTCAAGGTGAGTTGGGAATTGCCCTACGATTGTCAAGAAGCAGAAGAGGATTATTTTTTCGACTTCTCAGTATGGAGAAAAGAAGGTAGCAATCAATTTCAAATCGATACATGTCGAGGTGGATTGGAAGGTCGAGGTTATGAAAAAATTGAATTTGATACCGTCAACACAATTGAAAACAATAGATACACATATTTAGATACGGAGGTTGAAAGAGGTAGAACTTATTGTTATCGAGTCTTAGCGGAATTTGCAAAACGAACTCCAGCACCTGCTAACATTCCATATAATAAAGTGGAGAGTTTACCCTCTAATGAGTTTTGTGTTCAGTTGAGCAGAGATATCCCATTGATTACAAACGTAGATGTATTGTCAACAGATCAAAATAATGGAAGCATCGAAGTCCGGTGGACAAAACCAGTAGCCGATGACTTGGACACCTTATTTAATCCTGGTCCTTATACCTATGAATTATATCGAGCGACAGGAATGACAGAAGATGGATTGGAACTTATTCCGGGAGCAGTGTGGACAAGTGACACCTATTTTTCTGCGAATGATACCGTCTATATTGACAATGGATTGAATACATTGGATAATGCTTATAGTTATCATATCGCATTTTATATCAATGGTGATTATGATGCTGGGTTGGAACCGTATGGCTTTACCAATGTTGCCTCTTCCGTTTATTTAAACATTGCTTCTACAGATGAGACGAACAATTTATTTTGGGAAGAATTAGTTCCTTGGGACAACTATATATACACGATATATCGCCAAAATGAAGCAACCTTACTATTTGATTCAATTGGGACTTCTTTTACACAAATGTATTCCGATGAAGGCTTACTGAATGGTAGAGAATATTGTTATAAAGTTAGAAGTACCGGTTCTTATGGAATTGAAGGGATTATTAATCCGATCTTTAATTTCTCACAAGAAAATTGTGGAACTCCATTAGACACCATACCACCTTGTCCGCCAGTATTGGACATCACGAATATCTGTGATCAAGCGATTGAAGGCACACCGGAAGAAGCATTCCTCAACAACTTAAGTTGGACCAATCCAATTAATTTCTGTGCAGAAACAGATGACGTTGTCTTTTATAACATTTACTATGCATCCAATCCATCAGCGGAATTTATAACATTAGCGGAGAATATTTTGGCGTTAGATACTTTCTTTATGCATCAACCTGATATAGGTATTGCTGGTTGTTATGCGGTCACCGCTGTTGATTCTTTCTCAAATGAAAGTGTTTATAGCAATGTTTTCTGTGTTGATAATTGTCCCGAATATATTTTACCAAATGTATTTACCCCAAATGGTGATGGTGCCAATGAGTTGTTTATTCCATACCCATATCGCTTCATCAATAGTATCGAAATCAATATTTTTAACCGTTGGGGAAATCTAGTTTTCCAAACCACCAATCCAGATATTAATTGGGATGGGAAAACAGAAGATGGAAAAGACGTTGCTGAAGGAACCTACTATTATACTTGTAAGGTTTTTGAAAATCGAGTGACTGGTATAGAACAAGGTGCAGAGGTATTAAATGGTTGGATTGAAGTGATTCGGTAATCGCTTAAATGAGCTCTCGGAGCGTTACAAATGCAAGTATATAGATTTTATAAAGAAGTTGTAGTATGATAAACAAAACCCTCTAATCATTGTTTATATTTGCAATAAGAACAAAAATCTAAGCAAATATTACAACAACATGTTTACAGGAATTATAGAATCACTTGGCATCGTCAAAAATATTGTAGAAGAAGGCACCAATTTCCATTTCACCATCTCCTCTCCTATTAGTTCAGAATTAAAGGTAGATCAAAGTGTATCCCACAATGGAGTTTGTTTGACCGTTACTGAATTGACTGATGAGACCCATACCGTCACTGCGATTCTAGAGACGATGAACAAAACGAATCTTAAAGGACTCAAAATCGGAGACCAAGTCAATCTTGAAAGAGCCATGCGCATGAATGCACGGCTAGATGGACACATCGTACAAGGCCATGTAGACATGCCTGGAACTTGTGTCAAGAAAGAAGAAGCGAATGGTAGTTGGTTCTTTACTTTCAAGTACCTTCCTTCTGAAAAATATATTTTAGTCGACAAAGGATCCATCTGTGTAAACGGTGTTAGCTTAACCGTTATTAATCCCGTTGATGATTTATTTACTGTTGCGATCATCCCTTACACTTACGAACATACCAATTTTAATGCTTTCGAATCGGGAACAGCAATTAACTTGGAGTTTGATATTATTGGGAAGTATATTTCGAGGTATGCGGAATTGTATAAGCAATAATTATGCAAGACCTCTTCGATTATTTCGAGCAATTTCAAAAACTTACCGAAGTTGAAAAAAATGCCATTAGCTCAACTTGTAAAATTATTGAAGTTAAAAAACATGAAATTCTAGAACCAATTCAAAGTACATCTAAAAATCTATATTTTTTAAAATCGGGTGTTGTTAGAATTTTTTATTATAAAGATGAAAATGAGGTCACCGAATATTTTGCTTTAGCAGGTGATCTTGTCACCAGGATTAAAAGTTTATTAACCCAACAACCTTCTTCAAAAGCGATTCAAGTGCTTGAAAATGGCGCATTAGTTTCCATCAATGCTCATAAATTTTTCCAACTTTTTGACACCTACCCCAACATTGAAAGACTTTATCGATTACTACTCGAAAGTGCATATCTGGCGCTAGTCGAAAGGATTGAAAGTATTCAGTTTTATTCTGCCAAAGAAAGATATGCCACTTTGTTGAACGACAACCAACTTATACAAAAAGTGCCATTAAAACATATCGCTTCCTATCTAGGTATTACTCAAGTTTCTTTAAGTAGAATTCGCGCCACTTTTCAAACCAATTCTGACACCAAATAAAATCCATTATTTATCATTTGTTAAAGAAATAGTTTTCATCATAGTATAAATTTGATTTTTTCAAAAAACAACCTACTATATGGAAACGATCAAAGAGCGTGAGCACATCCAAAAATTAATTGTCGCAGGTGTCCTTTTATTTTTATTAGGTTTATTAAATGGAATGGCGATTCCTTCTTTCAAAAATCCGAAACTAGGGTTGTCTGCCCATCTATCAGGTATGCAACATGGATTCGTTTTAATTTTATTAGGATTGATATGGAGTCGATTGAAACTTTCCAACAACACATTAACATGGTGCTATCGATTGAGTGTTTACAGCATGTACGGTATTTGGATCGCGTTGGTATTAGGTGCCGCTTGGGGTACGATTTCTGGAACACCAATGGCGGGAGCTGGTTTTGGAACCACTCAAGAAAAAGAAGCAATCGTGAATTTTTTATTGAATTCTGGAGCAGTTGCTATCGTCATTGCTACTGTTCAGGTACTTTATGGATTGGTAAAGAGAATGAAAAATTGAAAATGTAAAATTAAAAATAGACCGTTGTTACCTGTGCATACTTGATAACCCATTCTGGGAGTTTGCATCAGTAGTAAAATCGAATCTTCTATTTATTCTCTAGGATAAAGAAACACGAAAATTCGTTGGTTTTGGCGTCTCGCCAAAGAACCTTACACTGATATTCACATCATCCTAAATTTCTGATTTCTCAAGAACTCACATCTAATAAAAACAAATTCTTTTTGAATATTTTTAAAGAACTCAATTGATATTGGCTTATAATTCCACCTAATTACGAACACACCAATTTCAATTCTTTTGAATCGGGTACTGAGATTAACTTGGAGTTTGATATTATTCGAAAGTATATTCCGAGGTATTTGAAGTTGTATCAGAAGAAATAATTGATGATTAATAATTTATGAAATGGATTCGTTGGTGATTACGTGAGCTCGCAAGTTCACGTGCTCCCCTTCCTTTTTAAAAAAGGTAAGGGAAGGACCCAAGGAACTTGGGACCAGGGATGGATATATCTACGAATTGAATTCAAAAATTGAACCCGATTAACAAAAAAAAAACCGCTACAACGCAAACGCGCGTCATAACGGTCCTATTTTTAATTTCCAATTTACTAATTTTTAATTCCTCAAATCTTAGCCTTTGTAAAAAGTTTTCGACTCAACTTCTTCAAACTACCTGGATCAATTGCTCTAACTGACGGATCTTGTCTAATTTGAGTTCTTAATTGTACCAACTCAGGATAATCGTACATCATCCGTACTTTTTTATTAGCGATGGTATTCCCATTTGGCATTTGATCTTGGATGACAAAAACTGTAAATACTTCTGCAATATCTTCACCTGGATTGGTCGCTGCATATTCAGAAACAAAGCGATCTGGATATTTGCCAAACAATGCATATCCGTCTCCACCACTATTCTCAAACTCTTGATAGATATCTGCCCAACCTAATTCGAAAAGCGCATTGATGTATGAGTTCGCATTACTACAACCTTCTCCTGTGTGAAAATTTGGACAATTGTTTTCATTTCCACCAACAGCAATTTGTTCATTATTTAATGTCAGTACGTGACCATACTCGTGCACAACCGTGTACGCAAATTCATTTCCAAAATCAATCGCATCAATATTATCTGCTTGATCTATTGCCAATCCCATTCTCCATTGACTCAAATCATTTTGATTAATTGGTTCAACATAACCATATAATTCCCCTTCACCGTGAAAGACAATAAATTCAGTAATTTTCTGTCGCTCTTCAACTGGAATTATTTTAGTGTAATATTCAAACATTGCTTGGTGCTTGGCTATATCTTGTTGGAAAGATACCATATTGCCACTCACATTAAAGTCTTTGATTTTCACGATTGATTCCCCGATGATTTTGTAAGAAGTCAAACTTGCAACGCCTTCGCTGTGATTGTGATCATCGTGGTCTCCATCATCAAAACTATCATCATCACTAGAAGCACCTCCATCACTATAGTCTTCATCCGTCCATTCTGATTCAGCATCCAAATCATCAAATCCATCATAATATTCTTGCTTGGAACAAGAAGTAGAAAATATAGCAATCGCTGCTAATAACACAAAAAAATTCAATTTTACCTTTTTCATAATACATTCAATTTTATAATTTGTAAATGAGCAAGTTCCATTTTGGGAAATACTTAAATCAGTATTTGTAAAAAAAGAACTTGATTTGTCTAAAAAGTAAAATTTAAATCATACAGAATTTGTTGTTAATGATACTTCAATCTACAATGATTAAGCGTGTCTCGTGGAGTCTTTATACGAAACTAGGCATTTATTTATACGAAATATAGGTTTGGTTATAACCACTAAGAAACACAATTTGGTTTACCCTTGGCGATATAATTTTTATAAATCATATGTCCATTAATGAATGAATGTTCTCTATATCTGTCGGTTGCATTCTAAAGAATCGAATTAGAAATTAAGAGATTCATCAATTAAATATCTAATTTGTGTTGCATAAATTTTCAGCTCGATATACTTCATTTATTTTCAACCCTAAGGAATTATGAAAAAGTTTAATCTGATTTTTTTTATCCTTATTATTTTTACAGCAAATGCTAGTGCGCAATTACCATACAGCTGTAAGATTGATATAGGAATTAATATTAATGGTGTTTTTGATTATTCTACAGAAATTCCATTCGCGAACATGATGAAGATGTCACGTCCATGGTATACCAAAGCGGTCAATGATCCTGCCGATCCGTTTAGCACCAACCTATCAGATTTTTTGGACTATGATGCCAATGGCTACCCTACTCATATTCCACAAACGATTCCTGGAGAAACTTACCAACAAGATGTAGCCACTATTTGGGATGGGATGGATGCATGGCCAACAGGTACCTACACTTTGCTTTGGGATGGAACTGGAGATTTTTCTATCTGGGGATCCATGACTAATTTGACTATGATCAATTCCAATAGATATGAATTTGATGTAGTCACTCCTGAAGATGGTGTTCTCGAAATCAGAATGATTCTGTCAGATATAAATGATCCTGTACAAAATATGCGACTGCTAATTCCAGGCACAGAAAGTACTTACACAACGCAACCGTTCAATCAGGAATGGTTGGATGGATTGGGGACATTTTCTACGATTAGATTTATGGATTGGGGACATACAAATAATTGGGGACAAACAGATGAAAATTGGGACAATCCAACACTTGCAAGTTGGTCGGAACGTGCACAATTAGAATACTATACTTACAGTAGTCGCAAAGGAGTTCCTTATGAATTAATGATTCAATTGATCAATCATTTGGATGTTGATGGGTGGGTTTGTATTCCACATCGAGCAAGTAATGACTACATCACACAGATGGCAAATATGTTTCGAGATCAATGTGAATCTGATCGTCATATTTACGTTGAATATAGTAATGAAATTTGGAACTGGATTTTTGGTCAAACACATTGGCTTAATCAATATGGTTGCATTGATCAGAATATTTCATGGCCAGAGGGCTTAGTTCCTTATGTTCAAAATGCACTTGATCTATGGACAAATAGCTTTAGTAATGAAATGAATCGAATCACTCGAGTTGCTGGTGTCCAGATCGGTTGGTTAGATGTCAGTGAACGGATTTGTTATAATTTAACTCCGAATAGTATTGATGCTATCTCCCCTACTTTTTATTTTTCCTACACAGAATCTGATGAGGAATTGCTTGATAATTTAGGAAGTAATGCAACTGCTCTTGATGTTGCTAATTTTGCTAATCAAGGAATAGAAGAAAGTTTTGATTATATAAAAGGAATAAAAACTATCGCTGATTCACTGGACTTACCACTTGCATTTTATGAAGGAGGTCAACATCTAACTCCTACTCCATTTGGCGTCATGCCTACTTATGCAGATGCTTTGTTAGAAGTACAGACTATTCCAGAGATGTATGATTTATATACAGAATGGATAGATTCGATCCGCACCCTCAACACAAGAGAAGAGCCGATGCTTTTATGTCATTTTGTTTTCGCTAGCAAACCAAGTGCGCAGTTTGGAAGTTGGGGTTTGCTCGAACGATCTGATCAGGATCTCAGTATCATGCCTGCACCAAAATATCAAGCATTTATTGAAGCAGATATGTGCGATGAAATAACTTCCACTTCTGATCTAGTATTGGAAGTTGATGCACTTACTTTATATCCTAATCCTACAAATGGTATTTTCAAAATCGAAGGAATGACGTCTCAATATGAGATTCTTGTATTAGATATATTGGGAAATATTCATCAAGATTTAACCAATGCTATTGATCAAGATATCAGTATTGATCTTTCAAGTTTGCCTAGCGGGATGTACTTCATCTCCGTTCAATCAATTTCAAATAATACAGTTTGGATTGAAAAGATTATTAAGAATTAGAAGGAATGAAAAATTAAAAATAGCCCGATATAACGTGAGCACAGGTCAGACTGTGCGAAAATACTCGTTCGAGATGAGAGGTTAGAAACCTTCATCTCGTAACACACACGGTATTCGAGCAAAAGGTTTCTAACCTCTTTGCTTTGGGAATTTTCGCACAGTCTGATGTAACAACGGTCATATTTTACATTTTTAATTTTACATTTTACATTCTTCAAAATCCATACTTATACACTTGTCCTGCATTCATATATTATACAAATTTTCTTCAAAAGAAGTACTTAAATTGCAATGAATCAAAATATTGATTATGCAAACCAATCGTTTCTCTACCCTAGTCATATTGTTGTTGACATTTCTATCTAGCTCAAAAATCAGTATCGCTCAAAATATACAATCTATATCTGGACAAATTGTAGGTTCCGATGGTGATTTTATAATGGGAAATATCTTGTTATTAAATCCAGAAAATCAAAGTTTTATCAAAGGAACTGATTTTGATGAGGAACCATTTTTTATAGATAAAGTGAATACGACAGAAGTTCTGGTTAAATTCAGTTCCATCCTATTTCAAGATTCAACTATTTTGATTAAATATGATGGACAGCCTAACATTGAATTGGGAAAGATAAATTTGCAAAAAGCCATTGAAGATCTTGACGAAGTTGTTATAACAGGAAAGCTGCCAAGGTTCAACGAAAAAGCAGATGGAACTCTTGAAATAAATATTGCCAAAACGTCACTTTCCTCTTCTAATAGTCTTGAAGAAATTTTGTCCAAAACTCCAGGAATCATTGAAGGTGAAGATGGCTTTCAAATTATGGGAAAAGCATCGACCATTTTTTATCTAAATGGTAAGCAAATTGAAGTCGAACAATTACAATTAATTCAACCAGCCAATATCAACAAAATTGAAGTAATTCGAAATCCTTCTGCAAGATATGATGCGGCAGGAGCAGCTGTTATCAACATCACAACCCTGCGCTCGACTACCGACGGTTATCATATGAAGATTCAACAAAATGTGACCCACTCCACCTGGGCTGGCACGAATATGAAAACAACAGTTACTTCAAATTATGCAAAAAATAAATTTAAGCTGACAGGAAGTTACTCGTTTATGACTGGCGATGATCGGGAAGTATTACATACCACGAGAGACAGATTCGATCCAGAAATCTTTCTAAAATCAGACTTGACAACTGAATGGTTTTGGGATCATCAGAATATTTCGACGGGGAATTTAGGTATTCAATATGATTTAAATAAAACTGAATATCTATCTTTAGAATACAATGGTTTGTATGAACAAACAGGATTGCTTCAACAAAGTAACAATACAATTACTGACATCGAAAGTACAAATTTTTATAAAAGTGAATTAGATGCCAATTGGCCACTCAGCAATCATTCTTTGTCCTCCAATTACTTTAAATCACTAGACACCTTGGGTTCCTCATTATTTGTTGGTGGACAATTATCACAAATAACACACGAAAGGAACAGTGATATTACGGAAGAAAGTATGGAACAATCCATTGAAAGTTCAAGAACACTTCAAAATAAATACGATCACCTCATTCATATTTATAGTGGACAAATTGATTACACCAAATTTATAAATAAAAGAATGTCCTTAGAAGTCGGGGCAAAATTTAGTCAAATCGAGAATGATTCTAAGCTAGATTTTCTAATCATTGATGAACAAACTGATTACGTCCTCCACCCTGCTTTGTCTAATAAATATAATTATGTTGAAAAATTGGCTGCAGGCTATATCAATTACCGCGCAACACCAAATGATCAATTCAGTTATGTACTTGGATTACGGACAGAGTTTACCAATTATGAAGCGGAGATATTTAATCAAGGACTCGATACTTTGCAAAACAACTTTGTCAATTACTTCCCATTTGCATCTTTGAATGTAAAAATGTCGAATGAACAATCTTTTAGTTTGACCTATAGTACTAGTATCCAAAGACCATTGTTTAGTCAATTAAATCCAACGTTTTATTATCAAGATCCATATACGGCGATTGTTGGAAATCCATTTTTAGTTCCACAAAAAACACACAACCTAGAAGCTGTTTTAAATAAATGGGGCGGTAGTTTGAAACTTGGATACAATTACATTATTGATCCATTGGCAGGAGGTGCAATCCGTGGAGATGATGAATATAGTTATGTATTAACGCGACTCAATTGGAACTACAGACATTATTTTTACACGAATATTTCCAAACAATTTACTTACAAATGGTGGACTTCTATCAATTCCTTAAATCTTGGTTACGAAAGCAATGTCATCAACGATTATGAATATGTTCGTCGCAACCCAAGAGTACATCCCTATTTTTATACCAACAACATTTTTAAAGTTGGTAAACTCTTTAATTTGGAAATATTATATTGGTTTTGGGGTGACAAGTATGAAGGACTTTTTCACCGTGAGCAAATGTCAAGTTGCAATATCACCATCGAAAAAACATTTTTTGACAAAGCGCTAAATTGTCGTTTTATGATCAATGATGTTTTCAATAAATTTGATCCCGCTGGGATTTATAACATTGGACAAACAGAAATATTTTTTGAAAGAGAACGACCACGAAATAATTTCAGACTTTCTATTTCTTATAATTTTGGAAAATTGAAGAAGCTAGGTTATAAAAATAAATCTACTGGGAAGTCTGAGATTAATCGGGCTAATTGATTGGGTCTATGAGGAATTATATAAGTAGATTTGACATCTTAGAATTTGAATTATTCATTTTTTATTGCAAAGGATTTAAATTAGAATAAAAAACACCTTTTCCATTCATAAAAGCGTTCTTTTTATTTAAGTCGAATTGTCCTCCATCAAAAGTTGTTGCAGGCAATCCCAATTCATTGTAAATACACGCAGTAGCTGCATAGTCCCAAATGCTTCCCCCACCCTTTTCTTTTTTCGGAAACTTCATCATACATGCGGGACCATTTTCCAACACAAGTATTGCGTTTAGTACAGCTCCGGCTCCATTCATTTCTTTTACTGTGTTCAAATTCAGTTGTTTTGCTTTTTCATTCAGTATCTTATTTATTTCAGTTACTTGTGGTGTATCCTTTAATTTTTTATCTGTCGTGTAAGTTAAATAATCATTGTTATTTTTAATTACCCAAGGAATTCCATTTCTAAAAGCGCCATGTCCTTTGACAGCATAGTACAGTGTATCCGTACTTGGATCCAATACAACTCCAATAAACGGTGTCCCGTCTTTTGCAACCAATGCAATCGATACTGAAAAACCAGGATGTTTATTGATGAATGCTAAGGTTCCGTCCATTGGATCGACACACCAAAAAAAATCTTTTTCAAATCGGCTGCCGTTATCTTCGGTCTCTTCTGTCAAAAGTGCGATGTCAAATTCAGTACAGGTAGGAAGTAGATGAGCAAGAATTGCGGTTTCACATGCTTTGTCTACTTCGGTTACAACTTGTGAGCTATAACTTGATCCACCATCTTTTGTCGACACTTCAACGTCTTCATTCAACTTTTTTTGAATGATTTTACCAGCAGATTGTGCCGCCTTGATTGCAATATCTTTAAGTAGTAACAAATCCATTTCTACAAATTTTTGATGACTTCGTTAGTTACTTGTTCACTGTAACTATTAATTTTCCAATGACCGGGACTCCACCCTTTTAGGAAACGATGGAAGTCTGCCCAAGCGACTCGATACAAAGATCGCCATTCTTCTTCTAGTGCTTCATTTTTTTCTTCTAGATGATTTTGTAAATGCTCAAAATAAGTATCCAAAATTCTGGGTTCCAATCTTTGACAGTCCTTTTGATTTAAACAACTTCCTATAAAATAAGCCACGTCTTTCATTCCACAACCTCCACCTACATATTGAAAATCTACTCCCGCCACTTCTCCATTTATACCAAAACAGAAATTGACCAACTTAGCATCGCCGTGTACAAAGGTTTTGTACTTACAGGTATTCAGTTTCTGATCCATTAAAGGTGCTGCAGCTTTCAACTTGTGATCTGTTAATTCTTCCAATTCCTGCGGTCTAGTTTTTAAATGCCAATAGGTCCCTACGTCCCAAAGTCCATCTGGATTTTTTCCTAAATAACTTGCATGGAATTTTGCTAACCACTCCAAACAAGCAGCTATTTCATTCCATTCAACAGTACTTTTACGAAAAGGGAAACCAGCTTCATTCAAATCTTCTAGCACTATCAATACCTCTTCATCTTGCATCTCAATGGCCAAACATTGTGGTAAACGAGCAGCACTATCTTTGCTGTAGGTTTTATACCATTTCGATTCAACTTGGTAAGATTTCACTTTTCTTTGATGACCAATATCTGTATTCCATCCACGTGGATGATTTTTATGGGTAGGTAATTGAACGTGTTTTATGACTACGCTTTTAAAATCAGCATCTTCTAATCCGATTCTCATTATTTTCCCATATCCACTCCACAATTGTTGGATTATTTCTTTTTCGTGTAGAGATTTGGCTCCCGTTTTTTGTAGGATTATTGATTTGAAGTTTTTGTTCATCTCTGGTAAAGGTAGGAAGAAAATGTCTTTTGGAATTTAAATGTTGCTATTTTGATATGAATTAGAATAATATAAATTCTCATCCCTAATGTTGATTTTCAAAATATCATCTCGCAAAAGAAATGTTATTAAGTGCAATAATTGTTTTATATCTTCATTTTTCCATGGTAAAAAAACGAAGCAAAAAAATCACGGCTGTAAATATTTATCTAAAATTTAAATTGCTCCACACAAAATATCGAAGCTCACAACACTTTTAGTGGTTGTTATACCTATTGCCTTATATTCCCTAATTCAATTTCCAATTCCAATTTAGCATTCAT
The DNA here is from genome assembly GCA_937941765.1 of uncultured Saprospiraceae bacterium. GTDB lineage: Bacteria > Bacteroidota > Bacteroidia > Chitinophagales > Saprospiraceae > CALDGQ01. The sequence goes on along the minus strand of CALDGQ010000063.1, from coordinate 4,893 downwards.
CTCATCAGTAGTCAAAGTACCATCCATTAAATTATTTTGCTCATAAGTATCACTACTTAGGTTATAGAATTCCTGATTCCCATTAGCATTTTCAATGAGTTTATAATTTCCATTACTTATCGCCCAAGAATCAATCATACCATTATTTTTTTCAGCATATTGATAACCTCTTATCGTTGCACTTTGGGTAAGCAAAAACTTGAAGCTTTTACTATCATGAATCTCATTGACAGAAACACCAGCAATTTCTGAGATGGTCGCAAACAAATCCGTACTCGTAATTAGGTTAGTATCCGTACCCGTTTTAGAAACTCCTTTTCCTGATACAAACATTGGAACATTTATTCCACCTTGATACAAGGTTCCTTTTGCAGTGTTACTTACAAATGGAAGTTGCGCTACTTCATTAGGTGTTCCATTGTCGCCAATAAAAATGATAATGGTATTTTCTCTCTCATCCTCACTAAGATTATCTAGCAACCGTCCAATTTGAAAATCCATTGCTTCAATTGCCGCCATATAGTAAGGCGTTGCATCCATTCCATCTACGTAATCAGGTAAATTTCCTTGCGTGTGCATTTCGTTAGGAGGCACATGAAATGGTGTATGCGGAGCGTTGTAGGCCAACCACATAAACCAAGGTTGGTCTTGTTGGTTTATCCAATCAATCGCTAAATCTGTAAATTTTGTGGTAGTATATTCTGATTCCAAACTACTTGCCCCATTTGTTGTCAATTGCCAATTGAAATAACTTTGGGCAGCTCCTCTTACAAGTCCTGCGTAATAATCTATTCCAAACGTTTCAGGATTTACAATGGTGCTATTCCCGGATAAATGCCATTTTCCTGTAATGGCTGTTGCATATTTGTTATTCGTTTGGTCGTTTATATATTTTTGTAGACTTGTTTCTGACATCGCGAGTTCATCTCCTGCCCATTTCACACCGGTACGATAACCATACTTTCCTGTTATAATAGAAGCTCTAGTTGGGGAACAGGTTGGGTAAGACCAAAAATTAGTAAATGACAATCCAGAATTTCTAAAAGCATCAAGATTCGGTGTATTTGGTTTAATGCTACCTTCTGAAAATCCATTAAGTGCATCCTTACCTAAATCATCTGCAATAATTAAAAGAATGTTTGGAGTCGTTACGGTCGGGCTTGGACAATCCGGAATTGCTTCATCGTCATTACAAGTAAACAATGAAAAGAGTATGATTATAAAAAGTAGGTTTTTCATATTGTAAATTAAAATATTTACGAATAGCTCAACTGTTGTTCAACTTAATGTCCTCCAACAAAAAAAGGCGAGCATCCCATAAAAATTTATGATGATGCCCGCCCTTATCTTAGATCAACTTCTTATGTCTAATCTGTAACCTCGTCGGAAGGTGGAGTTTCTCCATTGTTAGATTCTGGTGCATCCGGCGCTTGACTTTCGTCAGTTGCTGGATTTACATCAGGAGATGGAGTGTTATCTACAATCGGATTTGCGTCCGGTGTAGGAGTTGTGTCTTCCACAGGAGTCGTATCCGAAATTGGATTGACTATTGGCGACGTTAAGTCGGTTGCTGGATTGGCAGGTGTCGGATCGATAATCGGATTGATAACTTCCGTTGCTGGAGGTGCATCCGTGACCGTTGTTACATCTGTCGCTGGACTTACAACTGTTGTTGTGGTCGCAGGACTAGCAGTTGGAGCAGCGCGCTCAACTTGCGCAACTGGTTGCGCCATGAGGTTCTGTTCCGTTTCCTGACGTTGTTTTTCAGCATCCTTCTTAGCCATGTGCGCGTTGTGCGACTCCATACTGTTAACGAAGAGGCTTTTGTATTTTGAAAGTCCGGTACCTGCTGGAATTTTCTTACCAACAATTACATTTTCTTTCAGTCCTTCTAGATAATCTTTCTTGGCAGCAATCGACGCTTGACTCAATACTTTAGTTGTTTCCTGGAATGAGGCAGCTGATATCCAACTTCTGGTTCCTAGAGACGACTTAGTAATACCTTGTAAGATCGGTGTTGAGGTCGCAGCAACTGCATCACGGAAACTAACCAACTTCTTGTCGTTACGTTTCAAGAAAGAATTTTCTTCTCTCAATTGACGTAATGAAACTAAGTCACCTGGTTTCATTTTCTTAGAGTCACCTGATTCTTCAACAAATTTCTTGTCAAAAATCCAGTCATTTACTTCTAAGAAATCGTATTTCTCAACTGCTTCTCCTTCCAAGAATGGTGTATCACCAGCATCCTCGATTTGGATTCTACGCATCATTTGTCTGACAATTACTTCGATGTGCTTGTCATTAATATTAATACCTTGAGAACGATATACTTCCTGAACACCATTTACTAAGTAGTATTGTACTGCGAATGGTCCTTTGATATTTAGAATATCTCTTGGCGCTGTAGAACCATCTGACATTTGTGTACCTGCACGAACGAAATCGCCTTCTTGTACCAAGATGTGTTTGGTGGTTCCAATCAAGTATTTACGTACTTGACCATCTTTTGCTGTAACAATAACTTCACGATTACCACGCTTGATCTTACCAAATGAAACGATACCATCAATTTCTGCAGTCGATGCAGGGTTTGAAGGATTTCTTGCTTCAAATAATTCAGTTACACGTGGAAGACCACCCGTAATATCCTGGATCTTACCTAACTGACGTGGTATCTTAACAATGTTTTGACCAGCTTTTATTTCTGCTCCATCTTCGATAGAAATATAGGCTCCTACTGGGATGTTGTAGTTACGAAGTTCTTCACCAGTACTTGGATTAACGATCTTGATAATTGGAATCTTCTTTTTGTTTTTAGATTCAACAATTACTTTTTCAACGTGACCAGTTTGATCATCTCTTTCTGTACGGAATGTCACCCCTTCTTCGATCATGTCGAATTGAGCGATACCTGATGCTTCAGATATGATAACTGCGTTAAATGGATCCCAATCACAAATGACATCTCCTTTACTAATCTTGGCACTATCTTTTACTTTCAAGAATGAACCATAAGGAATGTACTGTGTCGTGTAAACTTTGTTTTTATTTCCTGGATCAACAATCTTAATTTCACCAGTACGAGAGATAACAATTTTTTGCTTGTTACCTTTATCGTCTTCGTAGTCAGTCGTTTTGATCTGATCAAATTCCAAGATACCATCAAACTTCGAAATCATTTCGTTCTCTGTCTTGGATACCGATGCGATACCACCCACGTGGAAGGTACGAAGTGTCAACTGTGTACCCGGCTCACCAATTGATTGTGCCGCGATAATACCCACTGCATCTCCATGATCTGCGATACGGCCTGTTGCAAGGTTTTTACCATAACACTTAGTACACACACCACGCTTAACATCACAAGTTAGTACCGACCTGATTTTCACCATCTCTACACCTTCGTTGTCAATGTATGCTGCTTTTTCTTCAGTGATATATTCACCTGCTGGCATAATCATCTCATCCGTTACTGGATGTTTGACATCGTCCAATGTGAAACGACCTACGATTCTTTCTTCTAATGTTTCAACAATCTTTTCATTGTCTTTCAATGCATAAGTTTCGATACCTCTTAAAGTATGACAATCCACTTCCATGATTACAACATCTTGCGCTACATCCACCAAACGTCTGGTCAAGTAACCCGCATCCGCTGTTTTCAATGCCGTATCGGCCAAACCTTTTCTTGCACCGTGAGTAGAGATAAAGTACTCGAGTACTGACAAACCATCCAAGAAGTTTGCAAGAATTGGGTTTTCAATAATTGCACCTCCTGTATCACCCGATTTTCTCGGTTTTGCCATCAGCCCTCTAAGTCCACAAAGCTGCTTAATTTGCTGCTTCGATCCACGTGCACCTGAGTGCAACATCATGTATACCGAGTTGAATCCATCTTTGTGCTCTGCCAATTCTTTCATCAAATTTTCTGTGATGTGATTATCGGCAAAAGTCCACTTATCAATTACTTGGTTGTATCTTTCATTGTTGGTAATCAAACCTAGGTTATAATTCTCCCAAACTTCATCAACTTCCGTTTGAGCATCTACTAGTGTTTTAGCTTTTACGGTTGGTTCGATCAAATCTCCTAAGTTAAATGACAATCCACCTTTGAAAGACCAGTTAAATCCTAATGTCTTAATTTCATCTAGGAAATCAGCAGTTGTTTTGAAATCAGTTCTTTTGATAATTCCACTAATTACATTCTTCAAGTTCTTTTTTGTCAACAATACGTTCACATAAGGAACGGTGGCTGGAACTGCTTGATTGAAAATCACACGGCCAACAGTTGTTTCTACTCGCTTCTTGACAGGTGTTCCATCATCTTCAACGGTGTCGACACGTACTTTAATTTGAGCATGCAATTCTGCACGACCTTCATTATATGCTATCACCACCTCTTCAGGAGAATAGAAAGTTATCCCAGCTCCCAATACTTTATTTTCAGGAGTTGAAATACGTTCTTTTGTCAAGTAGTATAAACCAAGAACCATATCCTGTGAAGGAAGGGTAATTGGAGAACCATCTTGCGGGTTCAACATATTATGTGAAGCCAACATCAATACCTGCGCTTCTAATATTGCGGCATGACTCAACGGTACGTGTACCGCCATCTGGTCACCATCAAAATCGGCGTTGAAGGCACCACATACAAGTGGGTGTAGCTGAATTGCTTTTCCTTCAATCAATTTTGGTTGGAATGCCTGGATAGACAATCTGTGCAAAGTAGGAGCTCTGTTCAAAAGGATTGGATGTCCTTTCAATATATTTTCAAGAATTTCCCAGATAACTGGGTCTTTTCTATCGACAAGTTTCTTCGCAGATTTAACGGTCTTAACGATACCACGCTCAATCAATTTACGAATAACAAACGGCTTGAAAAGCTCAGAAGCC
>CALDGQ010000062.1 GCA_937941765.1 uncultured Saprospiraceae bacterium | reverse complement strand
ACTTTCGTGTATTTTCGCACAGTCTGGCGTACTCTCGTAACGGTTGCTTTTAGTATTTCGCTATTGATGCTTATTGCCCAATTTTTTGCTTTCGCAAACTAGTAATTGTAGTGTTTTAAACTTTACGAAGGAAAACGGACTTTTCCACTTAGATTCGACAAAGGTGCAACCTTTGCCGAACGAACTCTCGAGTTCCTTTTATGCCCTTCAATGCCTTTTATAGTTCAAAACACGTTCTCACGAATAAGTTTTTCCGAAACATAAAAAGCATATTAGGTCACTAAGAAAAGACATCAAATGTTTTTCAAAAAAGCAGTAACTAAGGATTCAACACATAACGCCCACCAGCATCAATCTTAAAATAAGGAAGCTGTTGAGTGCTTTCAAAATGATCATAAAACGGTTTCAACTCATTCCAAAAAGCTTTTTGCGTAGGAACTAATTCACCAAGTTTTGCCAACTTGCGATCCGTCAATTTCGCAGGAAAAATATGAACAGGTATTTTAACTTGCCCATTCTCTTTCGCTTGAAATGCCAACAAAAAAACTTCCTTGATCTTATCATCTGTCACTGGAATACAACCAATTGTCACACAATCCCCGTGAATAAAAATATCACCACCTAGATTATTTTGAACACCTCTTTTCCTATCTGATTTGTTGGGATAATTCAGACCTAACGATAAGTAGTAATTACTTTTTTCATTAAAACGGTCAATATGATAAATACCTTCTGGGATTTGTAGATCTCCAGATTTTCGTTTTGGTCCTAACCTTCCGCTAGTTGCACAGAAGTCATAGATTTGAATCTTTTTAAAATTTTTATCCTTAATATTCTTTCCCCAAACCTCTAACTTTCCTTCCTCTTTAAAAGCTCTTATAAATAAATTAAATTCGTCCCATTTAATCCCTAACCGATTTAATTGCTTTGTTAAATTCGACTTCTTTTCAATAGTGGCAACTTGTAATCGATCTTCGTTTAGATTAACTATTTTTTCATTATTGGGTTGCTTGACACTGCTATTTAAGTCACTTAAAAAGGAAATGATGTAGTAGAAAAGGATGGCAAAAATAATCAGTCGTGCAATGAGTGTTGCAAATGCAAGTTTGGATGATTTAGACATAGTTAGTTTTCAGTAGTTTTTCAATACCTATCTATAACTTTTTGAAAGTAGTTTTATTCTATTCTCCGAAATTGTTAACAAAATAGGTACAAAGAGCTACTTAAAGCATCTTGTCTAAATTGAATTTTGGTTGCTTGTAGCATCTTGCCTCAGCTGCTTTCTTTATACTTCACATAATTTTAAGAAAGCTTCTGAGACGGGACGCCCCAAGCAACCAGCTGTTCAGAAACGATGATGCTTTAACATAACAAGTAATTCAAAAAAATTACTACATTAGAGTTATCTAAATACACCGTTCGCAATTGTTCGTTTTAGAGACACCCATTTTTAAAATCACATACTCAGAAAACTATGCTCCTCGACATTATCATTGTGTTGATTTACTTTACGGCAATTATGGTCATTGCAATGAGAGGTCGACTAGGAAAAGAAGCAACTGTTGAAGAATATTTTTTGAGTTCGAGAAATCTTCGTTGGCCATCGATTGCCATATCCACCATAGCTACCAATGTTCAAGGCTATCAGTTTTTGGGAATGATGGGTTCTGCCTATGTATATGGATTAGCGCAAGCGAATTGGGAAATTAATGCGATGCAAGGGATATTAATGGCTGCATTTATCTTCGTCCCATTATATCTGAAGGACAAAGTCATTACGATTACACAATTCATCAAAACAAGATTGGGAGCCACCGTTGCACTTTTATATTCTTGTGCTAACATAGCTATTTTTTCGACATTAGGATTGGGAGCAGCATTATTTTGGGGAGCCTATGCAGCAGATATGATTTTTTCCGATTACTTGTCATTTATTAGTGATGATAATGTTATCAGAATTTATGTATTGATTATTGCTTTGGGAATTTTCTCTGCAATTTATACTTATTTTGGAGGGTTGGCCGCAGTTGTAAAAACGGATATTATTCAATTCAGCATTTTGACCATTGGCGGAATTATTGTGTTAATCGTTTCCATTAATCATCTAGGAGGTTGGGGACAATTGTACGAAAAAACACCGGACCTAATGCATTTACATCTACCTGCTGACCATGAAAAAATTCCATGGATAGCGATAGGAGGGATGTTTTTATTGAACATTAATTACTGGTGTGCCAATCAAAGTGTGGTCCAACGTTCCCTTGCTGCAAAAAATTTGAAAGAAGCACAAATCGGTTTAATGGTAGGTGGTGTGATGAAATATTTTATGGCCATCATAATAATTATTCCTGGTATTGCATTAGCGGGAATCATGATGGATCAACCACTTACTGATCCCGACAATACATTTCCGTATTTAGTAAAAGAATTTTTACCACAAGGAATGAGAGGAATCATTTTATGCGCATTATTTGCATCACTGATGAGTACGGTTGATTCAACTTTCAATTCTTTAGCAACCTTATTTTCAATTGATATTTACAAAGAGTATATCAACAAAAAAGCAACAGAAAGTCAAATTGTAAACGCTGGTCGAAATACCATTTTAGTGACTTTAATGACAGGGATAACAATGGGCTGTATTTTAGCATTTGTAAAATTCAAAGATCCTAGCATTGCATTTACGCATACCTTAAATGAACTTCGCTATTTTATCAACACAGGTATTGTTACCATTATTTGTGCTGCTGCATTCTTGGTTACACCGAAACATCGCCCTGCAATATTCGCTTTTCTTTTCACCATACCACTTCATTTATTGATCATCCAATTCATTCCTGACATGAATTATATCGTACGTGCAATGTGGGTTATTATTATTGCCTTTGTAATTATCGCATTGCCAACCATGTTAGATAAAAAATGGAAACCTGCTGAAAAGTACTTGGAAGCGGCTTCTAGAAATATTGGTCAGATTGGGTTTGGATTGTTGGTTTCTCTTGGGGTTTTGCATTTTGTTTTTAGCTAAAATTGCCTCACACATACTTTATTTCATCTTATTTCAAAAATATAATAACCGCTCCAATAGCAGTTACGACCAATAAAAATCGGCGATAATTGAGCTCACTAAATAAAGCTACTAGCTTTAAACCAACTATAAATCCAACAATTATTGTTGGGATCAGACTCAAATTTAAAGTAAGTGTTTCGATTGTTATTGTTTTCCAACTAAAGACGTGAAAAGGGACTTTAAACAGATTAATAATAAAGAACAACCATGCTGCAGTTCCTATCAATTCATTTTTGGGTAGGCGAGTAGCAAGGAAAAAGAGATTGGCAAATGCACCAGCCAAATTCCCAATCATAGTTGCAAATCCTGCCGCCACCCCTGTAGCACCAGCAAAAAACCAATTATTTGGGAATTCATTTTTATCATAGTAATCTCGATAAAACATAATCGCAACACTAATCAAGATAATAATCGACATGCATTTTTTAAAAATTTCATCGGGTAAATCTTTTCCAAAATACCATCCAATGACAACACCAATCATCATTGCCGGTAAAAACTTGATTAAGTAATTCCATTTGGCATGTCTGTTATAATATACAACTGCCATTACATCACCGACTAATAATAATGGAAGTAATATTCCCGTCGATGCTTTTGCCCCATAGACAATGACTAGCAAAGCAACAACAATGATTCCCATCCCTTTAAGACCTGCTTTGGAAACACCTAATAAAAATGCCGCTAAATGGGCGAGTATAATTGTTGACAAATTAGTTGATATTAATAAACATTATATGAAAATCACGGCAACAACATATCACCTAAAATACGCACTAAAATAAACAGCAACAACGAAAATAACATTCCAATTGCAATATGAATCCATTTTTCTTTTGAAGTAAAATTTTTAGTCTTTTTGATAATAACCAGCATTACTTCAACTACTTTTTTGCGTTCCCAGTACATTACGAAAAACAAGGCACCTAATAGACTAATTGCATATAAAAGTGCTCCAAAATTTACACTATAAATGATATCCATAATAATAATATTGGACACCACTGGTAATAAGATCAGTATTCCTAGCAACTTGGTTCGTTCAAATAACAATAGGATTCCACCAACGACTTGAAAAGCACCTATAATCAAAGGGTAGGTCAGACTATATCCAAAAAACAACCACATAATATCTTGACCACTCATATCTGGGTTAATCTTATCTGCTGGATAATGTCCTGCTCCTCCAAATTGAACCACTTTCCCAACACCATAAATACAAAACAAGACACATGTATAAAATCGAAAGCCAAATTCAATACCGTTGGTGATAGTTGTTTTCATCTTAAGGTTTTTTATTAGTTCCAATTCATTTTTGTCAAGTCTTCAGAATAGACTTCCTCCCATTTATAAAATTTAAATTCTGTCAATTTATTCTGGTCTGTAAATGTTATTCTCAATTCAATGGGGAAGTCGTATTTCTTGGAGATTAGCTTATACCTAAATATTTTCAATAATCGATCTTTTGATTTGAATGCTTCAACTAAATTCCATTCACCCAGATCTCCCAATACATTGTTAACAAAATGACAAGTTTTATCACTGTAAGCACCATGTTTTACCATTTGATACATCTTAGGAGTGATTTTTATCATTTCTTCAAAAGCCAATGTGCCCATATTTTGACAAGAATCAATCACACCAGCGCGTACCGCATTTGCCAATGATTTGACATTTTCATATTCTTGCTCTATTCTTAAATTAAGTCCTTTTTGAGAATTCGGTTTTTTGTTGTACTCGGTTTGTGTACATGCGCATAGGAATATAACGAAGCAAATGAGGTAGGAGAGAATGCGGATGCTCATCTATTTAATTTTTTTCGAAAGATAGGGAATTAGATTGAATTGGACTTCGTATGTTTCGTGTGCCAACGCGTCTTGTAGTCATTAAACTTAAACTTCGACTTAATCCTAAACTTAAATTCGGGATGCTTTAAGTCTAAGAATAATTTTAAGTATTAAGGCTCATGTTATACATGGCTTAGAGCAGTCCTCAAGTGAATTTGAGAATAGAATTTGAGAAGTTAACCAAGTCAAAGGTTTCCAACCTCTTGACTTTCTCTTATGATTGGTGATTATAGTTTCTGATCACTAAAAGGGCTTGGTTTCTTTTTGATGTGGCCCTGTAGAATTAAGAACTTCTTGATTTTTTAGACATTTGGACTCCCTTTCAGTGAGGTATTACAACGAAGGATGAAATGAAATCTTAACACCAAACAACTTAGTTGTTTCAATCAATTCATTGGTAGTAGGATGTAATCTCCAAACAAAAGATACCCGATAGGCTTTAAAAATATTGGAAACTCCAAAACCAGCTTCTAAATAATAACCATCCAAAGGTGATAATTGAAATGGCAATTTGACCAAATCTAGATTCTTTTTTTGTGCCGTTCCAGCTACAGCTTTGAAATGAATTAAAGAACGCCATTTCAACTTTTTTATCAATGGAATTCTATTTAAAATTAATCCATTAAAATTGTGGCGGAACATAATCGAAGCATAGGCATCACTGATGTATTCAAATTCATTCATCAATTCAAATCCCCAATATCTACCGATAAAACTTTCATTTCCACGATGCATTTTCAAAATAGGATAGGGCGCAGAACCAAACATTTTTGCACCACGTAAATGATAAAAAGTAGTACCCAATAAATGATCAAAACGATGACGCATTTGACCTTCTATTCGATGGAAATTATATTGAGAGCCCAATATGTTTTTGAAACCACCTCTGTAATCAAAATAGAAAACGGGTTTGTGAAAACCCAGTGGATAGTAGGTATATCTTCCTTGATAAAATGGAGATTTACGAGCCCAAACGAATTTCAGATTTAACTCAGAAGTAATGATGTCTTCAACGGGAACTTCGACCGGTTCTCCATCTTCAATCACATCTGTTTTGAATTTCAATTCTTCAGAAACTGCTGTAAATCTTTGGCGACTAAGACCAACTGTTGCAACTAAGTCTTTGGTAATCTCATGGTCCAAATATAAATTGGCTTGCTCTACGTTCAATAACTTGGACAGCGGTTCCGTCCTTAATAACGCCAATACTAAGTTGTCATGTGTCAATAAAAGATCTCTTTGATCGAGCTGTATAATGTCGTTTTTATAGGTTCCAGTAAGCAGATTCCACTTGTTGGTTTTCCGTGGAATGTGCGCCAGAAAACCAAAGCCATATTTGTATCGTTTGTCTTTTGTTCCATACGCTAGATAGCCATCGAAACGATATTTTTCACTTAATTTCAAGTTGGTCCGAGCACCGATTTTATAACGATTTCCTTCAATCTCATTCCAACTAAAAAATTGATAGAAACGTCCCCACTCAATTGGTCCTGTACGTAAGAATGCTGTTGTTAAAGCAACACTTGTCCAACTAAGATTTCGATAAGCCTTGGTATTTTTAATAGAATCAATAGCATTAATTACTTCGACTTCATTTTCTGTTAAGTCTTTATGTCGATGGGCTGCCCAATATTCTACACTCTTTTTCCTTGCCTTCTTTTCAAACACCTCTTTTTCACCTCTAAATTGCTCTTTAGGAATGGGTTTATTTAATACTATATTTTTTCGACTAATATTCTTTTTAACAAGGAAACTCTCGTGTTTTTTCTTTTTTGTAAGATTAATGTTGGTAAATATTTCCTCATCGACTTTAAACCAGTTACCATCAATATTTTCAAATCGTTGGCGTAATCCAAAATTGTTGATAAAATTCAGATCCACCTGAGGCAGGATATACAATTCTATATCTGTAATCGCAAAACTTCCATCTTGAATCCATGCATAACCCGAGAAGGCTAAATCTTGTTTTCTTTTTCCAGTAAATTCTAGCTTGTAATTTTTAGAATCATTGATAACTACACTATCTGCTAAGAAATATTGGTAGTTGAATAAAGCACCTTTTGCAAATGGGCTAATAAATGCTCGATCATGAATTCTAAAAGTATTGTCATAAACATCAATAGGGTCGATGACATAATTCACGAGGTCTGTTACTTTATTATCAATAACAACTGAAATTCTGTCAGCCTTGATAATTTCTTTCTTAGCTTCTGGATCATTTCTATAAAAGTGATCTGTAATTGTTTCTTTTATTAAAAAAGGTAAATATTTTTCTCCTGCTTCCGTTGTATCTGTTTTGGAAATATAATGTGAGAATGGTCGCAGCAATTTCGATTTTTCAAAATTGTCTCCTAAATTAAATAAGTCAAATTCAGATTTCACGTACTCTTCATAAGCATAAGTGTCCAAACCTGTCAGTCGATTTTTTTCTCTATTTTTAACTACATTTCTATAAATACGAATCGCTGCTGTATCTTTTTTTACTTTCTTTTTGTCTTTTACAACAACTTCATCTAACATTTCACCTTCAACTTCCAATGAAATATTATACGACTGTTTTTGTCCAGGAATAATCGATACTACTTTTTCACGATAGCCTAAATAACTGATGGAAATTGATTCTAGATTTAGTTCAAAAGTTTCCAATCTAAATTTGCCATCTACATCAGATGTGGTACCAACTGAAGGATCGTCTGTAAAATATAGATTTACAAAAGGAAGGTCTTCCTTAGTTGCGTTATCGAAAATTTTTCCTGTGATTACCGTTTTTTGCCCCCATAGTGTAGGTGAAAGGAATATGAAAAAAGCACAAATTAGAAGGGTAACTCTATTAAAATACATCATAATACGATAAAAACGGTTTTTGACTGTAATTTAGCGTGACAAAGGTCTAAAATTTTGGCTACTTATATAGCAGAACAGGAATAATTAAGAAAGGTTTAAGGTAAAGTTTTTGGACGCCTAAGTAAGTTTTAATTGAAAGAAGTGAATTATAACTTTGTATCTAAGATATCTCCATTTTCGTCTAATTCTTTTGAAAAATCCTCGTAGTATTTTCGACTAGATGGCATAAGAAATAAACCCAACATTAGGATAGATGTCAGTATAAAATAGTAGCCCAAATTTTCAAACCAATAAGTTAACATGATACAGATAACAAACGTACCGACCGTTAGCGTAATCACGGTTTTGAAATTGCCGTTTTTACCAGATTGCCAATATAGTGTTATATAATATGTAGCAAGAACAAAAACTATCAAGCCAATAATTATTGCTTTTAATGTATTGTCTGAGGAATGTTCCCATCCAAAAAATTCGTGGATCGATAAATAAAACCCATTCTGAATAGGGTAGGCGCTTCCATTTCTTAGACCATTGTAAACGGAGGCAACAGAAAGAGCGCCAATTAATAAAATGATGAAGATTGGAAACCACACAATAATTCTTGCAAGAACAATTGATATTGGGCGATTCATTTTATTCCAATTGAAAAACATTATTTGCTAAGTTGTTAAAATGGCTCATCCAAGATATCTCTTTCTTCAAAAATCACAGAAGTATTTTGACCATAAAATCTTTGACTACAAGGTTTTTTAAAATTGTACAAGAGCAGGCTCAATCAAATCCCACCAATTCCCATAAACATCTTCAAAAACCAACACTTTACCCCATTCTTCAACAACAGGTTGACGGATTAGTTTGACGTTATTTTCCATTAAATTCTTATGATCTCGATCAAAGTTATCCGTATGTAGAAATAGAAAAACACGACCACCTGTTTGGTTCCCAATCCTTGATGCTTGTTCTTCATTTTTGGCTTTGGCAAGCAATAAATTACATCCATCGGTACCGGTAGGTTTGACTAAAACCCAACGTTTTTTTTCACTCAGTTTGGTATCTTCTACTAAGGTAAATTTTAAAACTTCCGTATAATATTTAATCGCCTTGTCGTACTCATCAACTACGATTGCAATGTGTGCTAATTTTTGTTTCATGTTTGTTATTTATAGAAAATGGAAGGTATTTAAAGCCATCAAAACGCCAAAAGATACAAAAATTTAATCACGAAAAAAGCGGCAAGAAAATTAATTCTTGCCGCTAATTTAAGATGTGTGTTTAAGACAAACAATAAATTATTCGCTCATTGTCTTAAGTGGCTTCGCAGCCTTCGTATCTTTTCTTTGATTCGTTACACGTGCACCTTCTTCATCAACACAGAATTCGATAACATCGTAATATCCAAAGTATCCATCAGATTCACCAATCACTTGACCTCCGCTGATGACTTTTAGGAATCCGTTACCATAGTCACAGCAAATTCCATCACCATATGCGTCATCAATGTATAAAGTATAGCAACCTTCTGGAAGACATAAGTCTTTATTTTTAACAGCTCCTTCTTGATTGTCAGCATAAGGACCGCCTACTGCAACTTGATTAAAGTTTTCATTCAATAGCTCCCAAGTTGTTTCAGACCCGTAGTAGTCTAACTTTACTTTTACGCGTACATCAACACCGTTGCATCCAGTCGTTCCACCGCCATTTGATGTTGTTGTGAATAACTGATTAGAAGTAAATCCAGTCCAACCAGCAGCACATTGCGTTCTTATTTGATACTGGTAGTTTTTGCCTGCTTGCAAACCAGTTAATGTTTTAGAATTTGTTGTCGTATTCTTTCCAGTCCAATTTGTAGTACCTTGTACACGGTATCTGATTCTGTATCTGATAGCACCAGGAACAGCATTCCAACCTACTGTCGCAGCATTTGTTGCAATATTCGTTACACTACTGGTAGTTGGCTTTACACAATCGTCACCAGAAGTTCCACCAGTTAACGTAATAAACGTAGATGTGCTGTTGTAAGGAGTCCATCCAATTGGACATTGTGTTCTAATTTGATATTGGTAAGTTGATGCGGCAGATAAATTTGTCAATACCTTAGTAGTTTGTGTCGTTGTAATTTCTGTCCAAGCAGTTGTTCCTGCTTTTCTATATCTCAACTTATGTGAAACTGCATCTGGAATCGTGTTCCAATTAATTCTTGCTTGACTTGCAGTAATATTTGATACGGTGCTTGCAATTGCAGTAACTTCACAAGTACTAGTTGTACCACCACCACCGGTTCCACCACCAGTGCCAGCTTCACTGCATTTGTTAACAGCATTGTTGGTTAGATTGCTAAGACTTGAGTTGACGTATGCTTCAACCCGATTAATTTGTCCTGCGCTGAACATGTACATGCAAGCATCATTTGTATAATCCATGTAGTTCATGTGCATATCACGTGATCCACAAGAAGTTGTGCTAAAATTCGGGCATCCACTGTTATCACTTGCTTGACTTGGCGTATCAGCAACATCATCATCTGTGTTACATCCATTACCCCAAATGTGGTCTAACAATAAGTAGTGACCTAATTCGTGTGTTACCGTTCTCCCAAGATCGTAAGGCGAGTTGGCACTTACTTGACCACATCCATTTCCAGTTCCGAAAGCAGCTGCATCAATAACAACACCATCACCATTTCCAGATCCACCAAGTGGTGCGTATCCTAAGTAACCAGTATTTGGTCTTACATAAAAGTTCAAGTAACCACTCCATTGAGCGTTATTATCACCCGTTGTTTTGTTTAAAGTGACCGCTGGGTCTCCATTATTCAAACCAAATCCAGCAGGGTGGTTTTTATCAGCAATACAAAATTTCAGACATGCTTCCCCATTATCAACTCCAGGAAAATAAGCAGCAGCAGTGTTATTCCAAGTAGAGATATCACTATTCGTTCCACCAAAATCGGCATTTAAGATGTCTACTTGTGCTTGAGCTAACGTTCTCAAACAAGCAATAGACGCATTATTTATATTTTGAAAGTGAATCGCAACAGGAATAACTTTCGGCGTTGTACATCCACTTCTGCTTTCAACATAGTATAGTTCTTTTGTAAGTTTTTCTAATTTCGCTTCATGTTTTGCACGAAATTCTGGGTCGGCCATTAATTGTTCCATGTGGTGGTCGTGTCCACAGGATCTTCGGTTGTTTTGAGCATCGTCTACTTCTCCACTAGTAATTTGATCGTCTAAGTCGGCAGTTGTATCATCTTTTTTACAAGATGAAAAGGTAATCCCAAGTACAAAAATCATTAACCAAAAATTTACATAAGTCTTCATAATTAAAAATTAAAAGGTTTAAAAATGGAATTCAATAACTCAACTTCATTGTTGATTAGATGCCTATTTAACCACAAGAAAAGGGTAAAATTATGTTGATATTGGCTGTTTTATAGGAACCATAGGATACATTATACTTTCCTAGGATTTTATTATACATTGGTTTTTGAAATGATGAGCGGATAGGTATATATTTGACTATCAATAGATAATAATTGATCAATTAGACAATATTTTAATAGGTCAATACAATAGCTACTAAATACATTCATGAATATTTTCAATCTTATTAATAATAAAGAGTTTTGGGTCGTTCGCCATGCTGCGTTTTGGATTGTAATGTACCTGGATGAGTTCTTGTCTATTTTTGGAGTTACGGATCCTATTGAAGATTGGACTTCATTTGGAATTGCGTTTCTATTGGATGTCTTGATGGTTTATTTTAATCTCTACTATTTGATTCCAAAATTCTTCCAAAAGGGGGATGTTAAGAATTATATATTATTGACTGTATTGACCTTAGTTGTAAATCTTACCTTATTACATTTACTAAATATTACTTTTTATGAGGATGAATCCGTTATCTCTGTTGTGTTTGGTGCCTTTTTATATACAATAGGTTTATTGGGAATTGCGATCTCTATTAAAGTTTCAAAAATTACACAACAAAAAATGATTCGATTGAATGAATTGCAAAAATTGCAACATGAAACGGAATTGGACAACTTAAAAAAACAGGTCAATCCTCATTTTCTTTTCAATGCGTTGAACAGTATCTATGTATTGGCAAAGGAAAATCCTGCAGTTGCACCAGATTCCATATTACAGCTATCTGATTTGATGCGATATCAAACCTATGATGCCGCAAAAGATAAAGTTCGGTTGACACAAGAAATCAATTTTATCTACAAGTATTTAGAATTGGAAAAAATGCGGAGGGATCATTTGAAATACAATATTGAAGTAAACGGTGATATGAATAATATTCCAATCCCTCCATTATTGTTTTTACCTTTTGTAGAAAATGCTTGTAAGTATAGTAATTCTATTTCTGGAGAGAATGAATTTGTAAATATCGTGTTTGATCATAAAGATACGGATCTCTTTTTTGAAATTGAGAATAATCAAGGGGACCACAAAGGATTTTTGCAGGATGCGGAATATTCAGGTGTTGGGTTGGAAAATATAAAAAAGAGAATGAAGATTATTTTTCCGGATAATCACAAATTAGAAATCAAGGAAAATACCGATACATACAAAAGTAAATTAATCATCAAAGACATTCACAAAATATGAAACAGCTAACTTGTATCATTGTCGATGATGAGCCATTGGCACGAAAAGGAGTCAGTCTCAATGTCAAAGAAATTTCTTGGTTGGAGAATGCAGGCGAATTTCCAAATGCGATTAAAGCAAATGATTTTTTAAAAAATAATTCAGTTGACATCATGTTTCTTGATATTGAGATGCCTGGTTTGAATGGACTGGACTTCTTAAGATCACTTAAATTTGATGGCGTTGTAATATTGACTACTGCTTACCCACAATTCGCATTAGATGCTTTTGAATTGGATGTCTTGGATTACCTAACAAAACCAATACAATTTGATCGTTTTTTCAAAGCGGTTAATCGTGCTAGAGAAGTATTGGAGTTGAAAAATAAATCAGAAGGAGTAGCTGCGGAAATGACAGATGATTTCTTTTACATTCGTTCTGATCGTAAGTACGTCAAGCTTTATTATGAAAATGTTTTGTGGATTAAAGGATTGAAAGATTATGTTATGCTGTTTACCAAAAAGGAAAAATACATGACAGCACTAAATATTAAAACAATAAACGCACAATTACCTGATAGCATTTTTGCTAGAGTTTCTAAATCCTACATTATCAATGTCAATGAAATAGAAGCAATTGATGTCGATACTATTTTAATTGGAGAAGAATCTATTCCTTTAGGTAATTCATACAAAGAAGATTTTTTGGCAAAGCATGTAAAGGGGAAGCTGTTTAAGCGGTAGATTTTATAGATAAGTTATATTGTAAAAAAAAACAGCCATTCGAAACCATACGAACGACTGTTTTTATTCCAAAACTAAAAAATAAGTCTACCTATTTAACGGCTTGTCCAGTCGGAAATGCTAAGTTTTGTCCCATCTCTAAGACCGTATGTACTGCAGCATTTGCTGGAATATCACCCACCAAAGGTTTTAATGTGAATGGAGCTGTGCTATTGTCAGGAACAGGCTCAATGCTAATAACAGCTTTCCCGCTTGACAAATCAGTTGGGAATGACAACCCTGCAGGAGCATTGTTAATAAAATCTTCACCTGGAAAAGCAGGACCACCTGTACTGTAGATGGATGCATCATCAGCTCCAGTTGCAGACAAGAATGTACCTGTACTAACTGGCGTACCATCGATTACTGCCCATCCTTCGTAGGCCCATCCAGCTGGCAACGTTGGCAACGTTAATCCTACTGCTGGCATTCCAGAAGCGTTATCTAGAAACCAAACACCGCTTGCCTCATCTTCATCCGTTGCTGTTGTTGGAGTTGCTAAGATATATTTACCAACAACTTCTGTAAAAGTATTGTTTAATGCAGCTGGATGACCAATTGTCAAATCAGCAGTCCCATCACTAAAATCTCCTGCCAAAATGTGCACATCACTTGGATCAGGACTATCGTCTGGTGATGGTTCTATTGTCAAGATGAAAGCAGTTGCAGCATCAATATCTTCCTTTTCAACTGTAAATGTATTACTGGATAAAGCCCCGTTTGCGTCAACGCTGAAAGTACCGGTTGACCTTGGACTACCATCCACCATAATCCAACCTTCGTAGATTGCTGTACTTCCTAGGTCTTCTAAACCAGAAATATTCAAATTAAAAGTAGCTGTCGTGTCTAAGACAGTATCGTCATCACTCCCACAAGAAGCTAAAAAAGTTAGACAAAAAAACAAAATGGCAAATTGAGATAAATCGAATTTCATAAAAAATAGTATTTAATAAATAATTTAATTTTACTTCACAGGTCTAATATGCAACTTCAGTCAATGAGGTTGCCTCGATGAAATAAATTATTCACGAAAATATTTTAATGTTATTTATTAGTCTATATAAATTGTTGATTTATAAGAAAGGCAGGGTAGAATTAATAGAAAAAAGAAATACTAATTTAAAATAGGAAAAGAAGGTTCTTCATTTAATGCATTTAATCTATTTGGGTATTTTTTGTTATTATATGAACCAATAAAAAAGCAGCAATAACATATCCGCTATTGCTGCTATTACTAAACATTTAACTCTTCAAAATTAATTAATTAGCTTTTCAATTTCTTTCATAACTTCTGCAGCTTCAGCTGTTTTGGCATCACTTGCCTTTCGATCTGTTTTCGATAACTTAAAAGCTTCTTCCAAAAGTTGCTTGTGTTTCTTTCGGAGCTTGTCAGTTGGGTCTTTTTTCTTGAATAATCCAAACATAGTATTTCGTGGTTTTTCTAATTACGATTACTTACACAGTTAACAACACCATTTACTAAATGTTCGAGCGGATAGCTTAATTCTGTCGGGTAACGACAATTTTAATGGGAACTTCCTTATTTATTTGAATAAAATAAATACCAGAAGGGTATTGGGATAATTGAATTATTTCAGCATCCCCGACGATAATATTCATCAATTGACCAATTGCATTATAAATCGAAATCTGCTCTATTGGTTTGGTATAATTTTTAATCCTCGCAAAATCAGTGGCTGGATTTGGCACTATTGCAAGAGGTGGTAGAAGGGATAACTCCTCATTTTCTAATGGATCATTCAATCTATATTTTTTGAAAAAATCCCAAATCTCTTTACTTGCAAAAATATCATTGTCGGGACGTAACCATGCATGTCCATGATTAAAAGCAGTATATAACCAAAGTTCGATATTATTATCGCATTCACTATAGATTCGTTTTTCAATTGTTAGATTATCATTGGCAACATCATCTAATTCGATTACGGTATAAGCATTGGAGCAATTATCAAAATCTCTCCAATATCTCATTAAGGTGTCCACACTTTCAAAACCACCTAACCAATTGCCATCATAGCCAACAATTAAATCTGAAGTACCATGAATGTGCATCATAGGAAATGGGCGAGTAGGAACACAATTGGTATGAATCGCATCCGCAATCGTTCCTGAATGCGATGCGATCGCTGCAATTTCTTCTGAAAATTCGCAAGCCATTCGATTACTCATAAATCCACCCATTGAAAAACCAGTCATGTAAACTCTGTCATCATCAATGTTGTAATCACTTGATATTTCCTCAATCATTAAACGTAAGAAACCGGTGTCATCCGCTCCAGACCCTACAATCAATCCATTTTCCCAGGCAGTTTGACCTAATCCATTTGTCAAAGCAGTGGGGAATGCAAGTATAAAATTGGCCGTGTCTGCAATGATTGAAAACTGACTGCTCTCAAACAATATGTTTCCATTATTGGTTAATCCATGCAATGCAACTACCAGAGGGACTGGTGCCGATTCATCAAAATTGGCTGGTAGATAAAGTAAATACTGCCTTTCAATGTTGTCATGGTGAATGGTTTTTTCGATTTGCTGACCAAAAACAAAACCTGTGAATAACGAAAATACAATTGTGAAAATATACTTCATAGTTAATGATTTAATCCAAATCCAAATGCTAATTTAAACTTTGTTGCTTTACAAATTTTGTGAGCTGATCTGCAATCCACTGATGTCCATCATCATCGTAATGAAATTCCCAACTCATGAATATCTTCATCGGATCTTCTTCTTCCGCTAGCATTTCATACATATTACAATATGGAATTTTATGGGCTTGGGCAATGCGCGCAAGATGTTTAGAAACGATTCCAGGTTGATATTTGGGATCTTTTAGATTTCCATTGAATTCGGTTGTTGCAGGATTGATACTTAATAATAGTTGAGTTCCGGTTTTCTTGGCTTCATAATTTAACGCCGCGATTAACTTCTCGAATAAAACGAAAGAATGCTCAACCTCATCAAATGGATCTGCTAAAAAAATGGGTAAGTTCCAATCATCTGCATCTTTAATTCCATAATTAACGGGATAATACTGTTGGATACGGTGAAAACTTCCTGTCTCGGTTTGGAGTACTTTCTTTTTTAAATATTGAAAAAATGAAGATCGGTTGGCTAATTTCCAATATATTTTTTCTTTGAAAGGAAGACTTACCTTATTAAGCTTTAAATTTTGTTGAAAGTCTAGTTCAATCAATTTCTTTTTGTAAGCTTCTCTAATGTCATTTACAGAAGTCATCAAAAGCAAATAATCTGGTTTATACTTTTTGCCTTCTGTTTTCCAATATATATATTCTTGATCCGTAGACCATGCCGGGCAACTTGCATTCAAACCTTCCCATTTTTCTGATGTATTATTCAAATTCTTAACAACAATATTACAAAATATCTCATTTTCTGGATAATCCAAGCCTGCCGTATATGAATCCCCTAGAAACATAATTCTTTTAGTATCCTTTTCTTTTTTTTCTTCAAAATTTTTCCCTCGAAATCCATTTTCATTAAAAACTAACTGGAAAGGAGGTTTCCCGGCTTTACCCATTCCATATGGTTTTGATGCTTCAAAATTTCTGTTTAACCGCCAAATTAAATGCTCATCATATTGAAAACCTTCACGACCATATTTATCATCCATTCTACAAATTACTTCGCCAACTAATATTGCAACAGATAAGAATAGCAATATGATAATTGCAGTTGAAGTGAACTTTACCTTTCGAGATGAGCTGGACATAGTATATGAATATTGTACCGTGAAGGTAAAATTTATAAGTATACTAAAAAAGTGCTCTCCATCGAAATGGAAAGCACTTTTCTCTATTCTCAAAAGGCCTAAATAAAATATATACAAAAATTATGGAGTAGGGGCATTTGGGTCTTCAACTGCAACTCCTAAAATATCTCTATCAAACAAGTACAATCCACTTTTCTCATCCCCAATCAATTCTAATTTGTCATTCAAAGTTCTAGCAAGTCCTTCTTCTTCGATTTGTTCTGCTACATACCACTGTAAAAAATTGTGAGTTGCATAGTCTTTTTCTTTTAACGATGCTTCTACCAATTTATTGATACTTTTGGAAACCATAATTTCATGTTTCAACAATTCATGAAACGCATGTTTTAAAGATGGGAAGGTAAGACTTGGCTTGTCAAATGCAGGAATCTCTGCAAAACCACCTCTATCATTGATGAAGTGAATCAACTTCAACATATGTTCTCTTTCTTCTTCGCTTTGACGATAAAAAAAAGTAGTGATATTATCAATTCCAGGTTGGATTTCAGCCCAAGAAGCCATTGCGAGATATACTTGAGATGATTGTCCTTCAATTTTAATTTGCTTATTTAAAGCAGCATTCATTTTTTTTGAAAGCATGATGTTGTTATTTGATTTTCTTAATATTATATAACGTTTTCGAATAAGATTTGTTTAAAAATTTGTGCTTATTTTACACATAAAGCTAATCAAACCTACTTCAATTTGAACAAAATTAAAGAATTACTTTATCAATAAATTCCTGTTGCATTAGGAGTCTATATTGGCATTTTGGCTGGAAACTGGAACGACAGTCGAATTCATAAAAATAACCACCAAGCGTTTATAACCAATCTAGCATTGGAATTAGAAGACAATAAAACCCATACAGTAGGGCTTAATACTGGGTTGCTAAATGGATTGGAATTCAATAAGGTAAAATGATATCGAAAGTAATGAAAGCGTAATTGCTAATAGGTTAGAAAAAACCATAGAATTATTGCAACCTAACAATTAATACACAATACTTTGTTTAAAATCTTTGGCAAGTAATAATTGAATATTTGCAATTACTATCTCGCCCATATTTCTACAATTTGCAAATACATTGCTTTCATGATGTTCAGATAAATCCGTTTTCAGTTGCGCTACTTTTGGAGCTGTAGAAATAACATCTGTCGACATAATTTTCAATAATTCATTGAGTCTAGCATGTACACTTTTTGCACGTCGAGCAATCAAGCTACGTTCTTCCAATTGATATTGACGAACGGTTTCGACACTCATATGCTCCATTCCTAAAAATACAATCGGATTGTTATCTTTAAAGTATTGTGGCATATAAAAGTTTTTTCGGCCTTCATAACATTGCTGATCAAAATCTATTGCTCGCACTCGAAATTGGGAGCCTTCAATATCCGGTGTTATATCAACCACAAAATTATAAGCACGCATATCACCAAGCAATCTAACAAAGCATCTTTCATTAAATTTTACAAACTCTTTCGCAATTCTTGTTTGATTAATCACATTATCATCTAAATGATTTTTACAAAATAAATCTCCGGGAATACCTGCTACATGTTCTTCAATCAAAGTAACACCTTCGACAAGAAAAGAGATATTATTTGGAGAAAGCAGTTGTTCCAATTCCAATCCATATAATCGAGAGGCATCTGCTTTTTTGACATAGAAGTGATCGTAGTTATCATTCAAACGATTTATGATCCGAATACGAAATGGCTTTGAATTTCCGAAAGTGCAATAGTCTACTCGATCTACTGTCAAATGTTCTAACACTTCTTGATCACCATCTGCCTTTAAAATCGAATAAATATTAGTTAAGGCTGAATAAATTTCAGGCATATCAGAAGGGGAGTAATATACTGTTTCCCACAAGGTGTCTACGCCTTCTGAATCAATCAATTCTGTAGCAGAAGTATAGCGCAATAAATCATCATATTCCAAAGGTAGATTGGCAATCCGGTTATGGTCTTTTAAATAATTTTGTAGTGGACGACTTATTGGAAATGATGGTTTCTTTTTAGATGGAATTTGCCCTTTCATATTAAATAGCGGTTTTAACAATTGTATCATTCTTTTACGAATAATCAGCTGTAAAGGTGCAAACTTATTTTAAATGATATGGATGTTCTTTGCTATTTATTTAAAACTATTCTGGATTCGGTTCTAGTCTTAATAAGTGAAAGACTGATTTTAAATTGTTAGAATTGGGAAGGATGTTCGAAAATTTTAATCGTGATTAATTTTTTATTCCAAATTCAAAATATAATCCCGAATAATCTCAATCCCAGCATCATCATTGATAGACCGACCGAGTTGCGGCATAATTGCAGGAGCCGTTGTTTGCGTCATCCGATACCATAAAATAGATTGATCAGGTTCACCAGGTACCACATCGTATTGCAGATTCGGAGCATTGAAATTAGTAGGTATTTTAAAAATCCCCGAATTAATGTCTGCTCCTTCATGATCCCAATTGATATATAAACCATTGGCATTGGCGGTTCCACCTTGGCGGTGACAATATGCACAATTAGCATCCAAATAAGCTCTTCCTCTAGTAATTGGATCAAGTGATGAATCGTTATAATCAGGAATTGTAGTTATCGTGTTAGGAATGCCAGTTAAAATCCCTTTTTCTGTCCAATCTGCAATTTGGTTAACAGTTGGATTAGATGCAAAACCTCTGTTTAGATTGGAAGGTTTAGGGCCGATAGGAGACATTTCTTCATTTAAATTATGGCAAGTACGACAATCAATTTCTCGTGGAATTACATATGCAGGAATTTCTTTTGTCTCTCCATTCATCAAAATAGTAGAAGCTGAAACAGTGGCTCCAATAATTAATCTTGCTGCATCTGTTTGTCCATCATTCCATTTATAGGAGTATGGTTTCCACTTATCTTCCTTCCTGACAAGCAATCTAGTTTCAATAATTGTTCTACCTAAACTTGGATCACGTTCATCCACATAGAAAAGGAAATTTTTAATAATGATAGTACCAATTGGAAAATCTAACACTGCAAAGTCATTATCATATTCCATTACCGTTCCTTCGGGCAAATAAATGAATCGTTCCTTAGAAGCATAATCAGAAAAAGCAGTGGAAGAGAGCGTATAAGGGTTAACCCCAATTGCAGGTGTCAAGGTTTTGATGTCATCTTTGAAAAAACCGTAGTCAGACAAATTTGGAAAAGGTACTTGGTTTAAATCAATAGACAAATGTGTTTCGACAGGAACTTCAGGGGTATCATCCTCCTTTTTACATCCAAATGCAAGCACTGAAAATAACAACAGTACGACCCAATATTTTGCGACTTTCTCCATAAACTTAAATGTGCTTAATAAGTTTTATAAAATTGCGGGAAGCAAAATATTACTTCCCGCAAAAAAATATTTTAGTTACAATCATCTGGAGTGTCTACCAAATCAAACACTTCCCACACGTATCCATCTCCTGTATTAAAATCGTTTTCATCTGTAGAAGTAAATGTTACAACTCCAGAACCAGCTTCAGCAAAATTTGCCCAAATAAAATCCGGATTAGATGGTTCATTGACCACTGGGTCAGAAGCAGTAAGTGCTGGTGAATAATTTTGATCATCGATCATAATATGTGGACTTTCTCCTCCATTCTGTGCTCTAACAATATCAATTAAAGGTCCTGCTGGGCGATCTAACACACCTGCTTGGTTGTATACGCCGCCACCTTTACTGTAAGTATTGTCGTGAATATTGATCCCGAAATTATAGAAGGTAAATCCTAGATCTGATAATGGATCATAATTATTATCCACCAAGAAATAAGCGACACCGAGTAGTGACACTGATTCGTTATCAATAAAAGTATTTCCTGTTACTTCAAGAAATGAAGTTGAAGCGAACAACATCCCAATACCAGGCGGAACATCCGCGGCAAAAGTACTACCTAATTCTGCAAAATTGGTTTGATTGTTATTTGTAAATGTGTTGTTGTAAATTTTGCACTTCTCACCATTTTTTATGCGTTCCACACCTGCTAAATCATATACTAACAACCCAGCTGTATTTTCATAAAACTCATTCCCGTAAACTTCCGCATCGATGTTATTCTCAACTTCCATTCCGAAAACATTTAGCGTCATTCTGTTATTTCTTAAAATAACCCGTTGATTTTGTCCAGAATAAATCCCTGCATCAATAGCAGCTTGCGCATAACAATTTTCTACAATTACATCATCACTTTCTACTGGATAAATTCCGTAAGTTCCATTGTCTTGACTACTTGCTGGCCATTCAACACCGACTTCATTAAATCTAAGTCCTTTGATATTTCTTGCGGTAATACCGTTACCACCATTTGTATTCTTAACAGTAAAACTACAAAATACCAAATTTTCACTATCTATAGCAGCAATCCCTTCACCAGAAGTAGAGGTGGAGTTGGAGAAATCAAAGATAGTCGATTCTCTACCTGCTCCTTTCAAAGTCATGTCTGTAATTTCAGCTAATGGAATCGTGTTCGTGAAAGTGAAAGTACCGGCTCCGAAACAAAAAGTTTTTCCATTTGGATCCACCGTTAGTTGAGTAATGAAATCTGCTTCTGACCAAGTTGCTTCTTCGTAAGTAAATAAATTTGGATCGACCGGATCAACCGGAGGAGTATCGTCATCGTCTTTACAACCAGTCACACTGACCAGACCAACTAAAAATAGCAAGGAAAGGAGTTTGAAAATTTTCATAATCGCTTTACGTTTTGATTTGTTTTAAATATGAACAATAAATATAGCGATTTTTCAAACTATGACCAATTACTTTTCGCGGTCAAAATATAGTTTGTAATAGCGTCTGCCATCAGGATCCGAGCCTTGTTCCATCCGTTTTCGATCGCCATGTACATATAAAGTGAAGTTTTTGTCCAGCTTGATAACACTTTTAAATAGTCCTTGTCTTTTCTTGACCGCTTCTTCTGAGATTGGAAACCTTGACACTTTCTCTGTTTCGTTATCACTTACAAATCCATCATTTCCTCCATCGCTAAAACCACTTCCACCAGATCTTCCGTTTCCTGAATTTCGTTGATCGCTATTGAATTGACGAAAAGATTGTTTGTGTTCTGGTTCTGTAAAAATAGATTCTGCAAATTCTTCTTCATCAAATTCCTCTCGTTGATTGAAATACTCTTTTGACTTTTGCATCAATTCCACTTGCTCTGCTTTATTCAACTCAAACTCTTCTTTCATTTTATTGGTCAAAAATTCTTTGGCCATACTCATCACCTGAGCGGTTTGCACGTATTCATTACTAATCGGATCTAATTGCAAAAAAGCATCGATCCAAAATTGGGCATCTGAATTTTTGTTCTTGTTATCAACGATCAAAACCTTGTAGCCATCTTCATGATCTGTATTCAAAATTAAAGCACCTTTGTCAATTCCCTTCACTTCATATCCTTCATCATGTCCGATGGTGAAGCCATTATCCTTCTTTGTCATTTTTAGATAAGTAGCTTTATTTTCTGATTTAAAAATACCAATTCCGCTAACCACTTCGTCATCAAAAATGATATCCTTCAAATAAACAACATTTAGTTCACCTGACTTAATTTTAGGATGCGTCATATGATCAAACAATAGTCTTGCAATGGATTGTGAATCATTTATAAAATCTCCTTGATCTCCAAATAATTTTTTAGCGATTGTGAATACTTTATTCGGATTATGTTCTTCTCCATCACGAAATTTGTAGTAAAATTCAGCCTTGAATGGTTGCAGGAAATAGCTCGTTAAATAATCGATAGTAGATTCATCGACATGAGTTGGTTCATTGGAAAGGGCTAATTCTTCTTCATTGTTTTTATTGCCAACAAAGTGTGTCATTAGGTGCTCTACTTCGACACCTTCAAATTTTAAAAGTTCCATTTTCTAGTATGTTTTAAAAGTTTCCCTGCTGGCGGCAAAGGTATTAAATACTTGTCATTATTTTTAGTGACTGATGATTAGTTTTGAAAGGCTTTACTTGGTTATTTGTCAGATCATGCGCCACATAATGAAAAAATATAAATCTTTGTTATAATTGAATTTTCAAACCCAGAATGGATGTAATTCTTATAGCAAAGAAACAAAAATATCACTCCTTTTGGTGTTTGAAAGTCAGTTAATGATAAAAAGTTTAAGTGGACAAAAATGATTTTTAATTTTACATTCTTCCAATGACCTTCAAATATTTATTCAATTCAACCTTAACTTTAGGAAACAAAAACAACAGACCAATCATATTCGGAAATACTAAGGCCAATATCATTGCATCAGAAAATTTTAACACAGCATCCAATGTAACAGCCGATCCTAAAACGGTGAATATCAAAAAGATAATTTTATAAATTAAGTCCGTCAATTTTCCACGTCCAAACAAATATTTCCACGCTTGCAAGCCATAATACGACCAAGATAAGATCGTAGAAAAGGCAAATAAAACGACAGCGATAGACAAAGCATAGGAAGAACCTGGAATCGCATTTTCAAATGCCATAGAAGTTAAATTTACGCCTCCGATACGTTCTCCAGTTGCAATCAATGCTGCTTCATTGTCAATCACATCACCATAAATAAAAACACCTTCCATATTGAAAATAATAATCACCAATGCCGTCATCGAACAAATGATTACGGTATCAATAAATGGTTCAAGTAATGCGACCAAACCTTCTGATGCAGCATATCTTGTATTTACAGCCGAATGCGCGATTGCAGCAGACCCTGCACCTGCTTCATTTGAAAAAGCAGCTCGTCGAAAACCTTGAATCATCACACCAATGATACCACCAATAACGGTTGCTTGAGGCGTAAATGCTTGCGAAATTATCAATCCAAATGCGTCATCAATTAAAGTGAAATTTGACAAAATAATAAACAAAGCTGCACCCACATAAAAGACCGCCATGGCAGGAACAATCTTTTCAGTGACTTGAGCAATTCGTTTGATTCCACCAATGATCACAACCCCAACTACGATTGCAAATCCTAAACCCAACACACTACCTACAGCCTCTCCTTGCAAACCAAATCGTTGAATAATTTGGGCGGAAGCTTGATTGGATTGAAACGCATTGCCACCACCAAAAGAAGCACCAATACACATGATAGCAAAAACAACTGACAGCACTTTACCCAACATTGCTTTCCCATCTTCTTTTAATCCTCTAGATAAATAATACATGGGGCCACCAAAAACATTTCCATTATTATCAATATCTCGATATTTGACACCTAAAGTACACTCTACGAATTTTGAAGACATTCCTAACGACCCGGCTACAACCATCCAAAAAGTAGCGCCAGGACCACCAATCGAAATCGCAACGGCCACCATGGAAATATTTCCTAACCCAACTGTACCTGAAACGGCCGTCGCCAATGCTTGAAAATGATCCACTTCACCATGATGACTTTCGTCTTTTATTGTATCCAAAATATCTCCATCATGCACCTGTAAATTGTCGTTAGATTTAGGATCCGTTTCGTTTTCCAAATCATCATATTTTCCTCGTACAACTTGTATCGCTGTTGGAAAGCAACGAATGTTTACAAACCCAAAATAGATGGTAAAAAAGGTCGCTCCAAACAATAGTAAAATCAATACAATCGGAACGTTATTCCCCCAAATTGGAAGAGAAGTAAATACCAGATCTTCCCATGCTTGTGCAATCGGCATAGCTGCATCATTGATTCGATCATCTAATCCTTGAGGATTTGATTCTTGGGCATACAGAGCGAGTTGAAGAAATTGAAAAAGCATAAAGGTCAGAATCCATTTAAGGGAATTATTTGAGACATGACCAGAGAAAAGATGAGTTTCTGCTTTCATTGTTGTAGATTTTGAGAGAATTCAATAATCGTCAAAGTGGGAAAGTTGAACCCTTTTTGCCATGAAAGTCGGAATGGAAATGAAAATGTCAGTAAATCGGCTACTGACAAGGTGGATTTTATACAGAGATTGACTTTTTGTGGAATTTTTGATGTAAGATAATTTTCTTACTTCCTATGGTCATTTCGAATATATGATAGTGCATGTACACGTATTAAGGTCTATCACAAATTCAAGTGTTGCTTTAGCAATACGAGAAAATTATCATAAATCATACATCAAATAGTATACATCAAATAAGCGAAATATTTTCAGCAGGTACACGCAGTCTAATCTTTCTTTCTCGCTTTTCAGACATTTCAAATAGGGTAGTTTTGAGTGGCTTTAGATGCTGATCAGTTGACCAAGCACCTTTTCCAAAAATGCCATCCAGTAAAGAAATAAGTAGTCGTTTTATCTGATTGTGATCGGAGATATCGTACATTTTTTCAGATCGAGCATCGCTTTTAGGTTTGATTTCAAGCCAGTCTTCATCAGCGCCTATTTTTTTGTCGGCAAATTTGTGAAATAGATTAAACATAGTTGGTGTCAATGAAACAACTCTTTCTTCTTTTCCAGGCATTCCCTTTATGTGTACGAGATGTTGGAATTTTCCCGTAGCTAATTTTTGCTTGTCAAATTTCAAGAACAAATGGGTAGGTTCCGGTAATACATTTTCCGCCAATTCTTTTACCCAACTCAATGCAAGCGCAAAGAAAATCATGATTAACGAAGTTTTGAAAATTGCGGAGAATAACGTGAGACTTATTTGAGAACCCGTTAGTTTATAAATTTGAGCAACAAAAGTGAACAAGATACATACGACTGATAAATAGGCTAGCAATTGCAATCGTCTCTTTGAAAAAGAAGCAAATAAAACAAACCCCAAAAATCCCAATGTCAGAAGAGCATAATAAACATCTAACTCGGCTATCAATTTAATATCATTTCCGGTGACCATTTTACTCAAAGTAGGCAATAGCGAAAACAAAAATGGAAGCCCAATTATTAAATACCAAAATTTAGATTTAATAATCGGCTCCAATTGCTTAGGTATGTATTTAAACCAAGGTAAAGCACATAGAATGAAAAGACTATTGAACAATGAAAAGATACTTCGCCAACCATCAGCACGAAATGAAGTCAATAAATCGGTAGAATTTTGATTTGCAAAATATACTTCCACTAAACCAGAACAACTCCAGCACAATACTGAAAAAGCCAACCAAATTTGGCCAAAATCATTTTGCTTACGCCCGATATGATACCAAATAGCAACCAAAGCTAAAAAAGCAAATGAGCAGACACTAAATTGCCACCAACCATAAAATGAAAGAATTTGTGCGCTCATTGTTATTTTTAAATTTCAACCCAAGGATCGTAAGAACCAAAACTCCAAATATGTCCATCTAAATCTCTACAAGTATAATTCTTCCCTCCATAATCTTGTGATTCTAAAGGTGCTAAAATTTCTGCTCCTTTTTCTTTCGCATTTTCATAGTGTATGTCAATACGCTCCTCAGGTAACACGACATATGCACTTTACGTATTTTTTTGATCTATGTCTTTAGGAGAACAAAATAATTTTCCAATCGGGTCAACTCGATGCGATCCAAGCATGATCATCGATGTGCCTATAACCAACTGTGCATGAAGTATCAATCCATCTTCACCAGGAACTACTAGCTTTTTTTCAAATCCGAAAACATCACAAAGCCATTCAATTGCTGCTGGAGCATCATTGTAACTCAAACCTGGAATAATGTGATTAGGTGGCATTTTAAATTTATTTAGGAATGGAAAATTACAAAAAAAATAAGGCAATGGACAGCGCGAATAAAACGCTGTATCAGCACACATGCTGTTTCTAATGAAATCAATTATTCCATTGGTTAGTGCTAATAAATATAAGTCTTCATGCATTCTGATAATCCACCTTTTTTGTACCTTTCGCACATGAATGACAAGACTAAAAAAATCGTTTATTACATCGGTACTGCACTTCTAACCTTGATTATGTGCTTTTCCGTTTTCATGTATTTGACAAATACAGAAGGAATAAGAGGTGAATTTTCTAAATTCAATTACCCAACTTATCTAGTATATCCATTGGCTGCTGCTAAAATCTTAGGTCTTATTGCAATTTGGTCCAACATGAGTAGATCGCTCAAAGAATGGGCTTATGCCGGATTCTTTTTCAATATTTTATTGGCTTATGTTGCGCATTGGATGACAGATGGTGGAATTTGGTTTGCCTTTATTGCGATGCTTGGATTGGTGCTTTCATATGTTGGTTGGGAAAAGGAAGATCGTTTTCATACAAAATCACAACAAGCCTAGCCGTATCCGTTAATTCATTATTTAGACTTGTAACCATTCGTGCGTTCTTGCGACTTTCTTATTGTGAAATGTTGACTGTTTGTCGAATTTTGATCTTAAAAAATTCTTTGTTAGCAACAATTCTATTATTAAATAAGTTAAATATATTGTCATCAATTTGAGTAAAACTCCCGTGAACGTAAAATCCATTTTCTTAATTCTATCCTTATGTTGTGCAGCAATTTTCTGTGATGCACAAAACGTCTCTGGTCGAATTTACAACACCGACAACGAGCCAATTCCTTTTGTCAATATTTTTGTCAATCAGTTACAATCCGGAACATCAGCAGATGAAAACGGCAACTACTTCTTAAATGTGGATGTTGGAGAATACGACTTTGTATTTTCAGCACTCGGTTATGAAACTCAAAAAATACGGCTAACCATTGTTGATGGAGACAACAAAAATGACATTTTCTTAAAAGATTCAAATGTAGAATTGGATGAAGTGCTCGTCAAAGCTTCTAAGAAAAATCCAGGTTATGAAATAATTCAGAAAGTTATAAAAAAGAAAAAACAGTTTTTAAAACAAGTCGATAGTTATAGGAGTGAAGTGTATATCAAAGCTGTTGAAAAATTGGACGAAAAAGAAAGTCCGAGAAGTGCCAAGAAAAAAGCAAAAGCATTGGCTGAAAAAGAAGCAGCAAAAGAAAATGAAAAAGAGAAAAAAGAAAAGAAAAAATTCACTGTTGAAATTGGAGATGTAAGTGATACCCAAAATGATCCATTTGCAGAAGCAAAAGATAAAGAGGCAAAAGAAATCGCAAAAGTCAATTTGATTGAAATGCAATTGACTTTAAATTTTCAATTTCCGGAAAAATATAAAGAAGAACGAACTGCTTATAAAGTGTCTGGGAAAAAGGACGGTTTATTCGTACCACGTTTTGATGAAGCTGATTTTAATTTCTATAGAAATTTAGTAGACTTTACGGGTATCACAGAATTACCAATTGTCTCTCCGATTTCTAGAACCGCCATTCTTTCTTACAAGTACAAATTAATTGAAAGTAAAAAAGAAAATGGGCGAATAGTGCATAAAATAAAAGTGACGCCTCGAAAAAAAGGAAATTCTACTTGCTCTGGTTACTTATATATCAATGATGAAATTTGGAATATCAATCGTCTAGATCTCAATTTTTATAAAGGTGGATTGAAGTTTTATGACAAATTCCGGATTCGTCAAAATTATGAAAATGTCAGTGATTCCATCTGGTTACCGACTCGACAAGAATTCAATTATGAAACGAAAAACGGGAAATATAAAAACTATAAAGGAGAAACATTAATCAAAATTTCCGATTTCGACCAATCTTATGAGTTTCCAAAAAAGTTTTTTAACAATGAAATTGCGGTAACAACCAAAGAAGCAATGGAGCGGGATTCAGCCTATTGGACGACTATCCGACCAGAGCCATTGCCGATTGATCAGGCCAAAGTAATACGATATCGCGATAGTGTCTACACCGTGCACAATAGTGTTGAGTACAAGGATTCCTTAGATCGAGATTATAATAGAATTGATTTTTTAGATGTGGTTTGGGATGGAGTAGGTTTGCGAAATCACAGAAAGAAACAACAAATATTTTTAGCACCGTTGGCTGCTTCCTTTGACTTTGAAGTAGTCGGAGGATTTCGTTTAGGAACATTCTTTGGTTATTTTAGACGTTATAAAAACGGACAAAGATGGAGTGCGTTTACAAGTGCAAATGTTGGTTTAATCAACAAGGATTTTCAAATGAATACGAATCAATCCTTTTTGTACAATCCGCATAAATTAGGTCAAATAGATTTTGAAATTGGACGAGAGTTTCGAAGTGTAAATACATACGATGCTTTTTTAAATCAACTCAATAGTGCCAATTATTTCTTGTTAGATTATTTCAATTTGAGTCATCGTTTTGAACTACTAAATGGTTTGTATCTAACCACT
This sequence comes from uncultured Saprospiraceae bacterium, assembly GCA_937941765.1. GTDB lineage: Bacteria > Bacteroidota > Bacteroidia > Chitinophagales > Saprospiraceae > CALDGQ01. The sequence continues at coordinate 16,982 of CALDGQ010000062.1, read as the reverse complement.
GCTGGCTCATGGAACAATCGACAATCTATCGAAGGCTACAAAAGATATTCGTTTTTGACAGAGTGGATTTCGGAAGATCCGTTGACACCTTTTGACACGTATCAAGCTTTTTTTACTGACTTGATTTTGTCCTTTACGCCGAATCAGAAATACATGACCGAGCCAACTCGAAAAGTGGTTTTGGGAAGTAAATGGCCGACTTTCAGCATCCTTCATCGCAAAGGTTGGAATGGTTTATTCGGAAGTGATATCAATTTTGATTACTTACGTTTTCAAATTCAACAAGAAGTAGTCGTAGGTACTTTGGGTAATTCCAATTATACGGTTAAGATGGGTGGATTTGTCAACACCAAAGATCTTCGCTTTATAGATTATAAACGTTTTAGAGAATCAGACCCATATCTTTTTTCTCATCCCTTGCATTCTTTTCAATTGTTAGACACGCAATTAGTTGCCAATAATTTCTTTTTCGAAGCACATCACATCCATCACTTCAATGGTGCCTTAGTCAATAATATACCACTGATTAAATTCTTAAAAATTCGGATTGTAGCAGGTGGAGGTTTTCTGTGGGTACAGGAAAGTAAGTTTCGATATATGGAGGCTTTTGCTGGGATTGAAAGAGTATTCAAGTTGGGACCTCGTCGTAGATTGCGATTAGGTGGGTATGGTGTTATTGGAAATTCATATATTCAAAGTTCTTTGCCCGGAATCAAATTTTCTATTGATTTGATAGATACTTGGAAGCGGGATTGGGAGTACTGATTGTGGAGCAATCAGAATGGCAATGGCAATTTCAATGGCAATGGAGTGCGTGGGCTCGCGTAGCTCCTTCGGAGTCTGATGCTTGAATATTGAAAATTACTAATTTCGATTCTTTTAAAAACGAAATTGCTCGATCATATGTTTTTTGTCTAATTGCTATTTATTTATCTACTTGATTTTTTATTGCTCCACAACAATTATATAGGTGCACCAACGTACCTACGAAGTAGGCTACGTACCCCATTGCCATTGCCATTGCCATTAAAATTGCCATTAAAAATTACATAGTAGTCTTCCCCTCATACATATCCGTAAAACTCTGATCAATCGGTTCCCACAATTCAATTTTATTATTTTCAGGATCGAGGATGTGCACAAATTTTCCATATTCATATGACTCAATTTCATCGCAAATTGTGACGCCATTGGCTTTTAATTCTTCTACTAATTCCTCAATATTTTCAACCCGATAGTTGATCATGAACTGCTTTTCAGAAGGTTGGAAGTAGGTTGTTTTTTCTTCCATGGGACTCCAATTCAAATAGCCCTTTTTGTCGGGGTCAGCTCCCGTACGAAATTCAAATACAGAACCATATTCATTAGTGACCAATCCAAGATTTTTGGCGTACCAACTTCTCATTTCAACCGGATCTTTTGTTTTGAAAAAGATGCCGCCTATTCCAGTTACTTTCTTTTTAGATGAACTCATAATAGTTGTATTTTTGAACCGTAAAGATACAAAGAATTGAGGTATTTTAAATTTGCAATCATCGGAATAAAAGCAAATTATTAATTAAAGAAAAATCCTAACTTTGTGTCAGCTAAACAAATTTAGAAAAGTAAAATGAGTAAACCTTATAACATTGGCGTTGCATTTGGAAGTGGCGCTGCCAGAGGAATCGCGCACTTCGGAGCCATCAAAGCATTTGAAGAAGTCGGACTAAAGATTGATATTGTTTCTGGAACAAGTGCAGGATCGATTGCGGGATTGTTGTATGCAGCTGGTTTTACGGCTGATGAAATGATGGAAAAAGTTAAATCTATTTCTGTTGTAAAAGCTTATTCATTTAGATTGCCCACAGGTGGAGGATTGACCGACATGAGTTATTTAAAAGGTAAGTTGTCTGAATGGATTCCAAAACCCAACTTTGAAGATTTAAATACAAAACTAAAAGTCGTCGTTACCAATATGAACACTGGTGCTGCCGAAGTCTTAGAAAAAGGACCTTGGTTAGACCCAGTTGCCGCTTCTTGTTCCATCCCTTTTGCATTCAAACCTATCATCATCAACAATCAAACTTATGTTGATGGGGGAGTGATGATGAATCTTCCAACACAACCTTTACGAGAAGTTTGCAATACCGTCATCGGCATCAATGTTTTACCAAATTCCAATTTCAGTAATGAGAAATTGAAAGGCTGGAAAAATGTTGGGATGCGTTTTGGTGCATTGGTTGTTTTGTCAAATACCATCGAAAGTATAAAACATTGTGATATTTTTATTGAGCCACATCGACTCATCCACTACCCACTTTTTAGTGTTAAGAAAGCGGATGATATGTTTAAATTGGGTTATGAGGAAACGATGAAGATGATGCCTAAAATCATGGCGCAAGTGGGTAAGACTTCTACAGTTTAATGTTTTTATGTAATACTTACTTTAAATAGTAAGTGTAATATCTTGATTTTCTGCTACATTTAAGTGCACGTTTAAGCTATATGTCAAACCAATAAGTTTACTAAAGTGAACGACTTATGAGGCACAAATTTTGTCTCTTTTTCCTTTCATTCCCTCCATATTTATATAATTTCCAATAACCATCCCCAGGTTTTAATCTGACCGATACATGACTAATCTATTAAAAGTACTTGGTGTTGCATTTTTTATGGTATTCATAATAGTAATGATTGCAATGCACATGAATTACAACTCAGTGCTTCTTCAAATGATGGATTCGATTCCATATGGAGATAAAGTTGCACACTTTTTTGTTGTTGGAACTTTGACCTTTTTTGCAAACATTTTATTGAATCGAAGAAAAACTGATTTCTTTATTACACCTGTTTTATTGGGTAGTGTTTTAGTTTGTGCATTTGTATCTTTGGATGAAGTGGCACAGATGTTTGTGGAACACCGTAATTGCGAAATGTTCGATTTCCTTGCAAATTTTGCGGGCATCTATGTATTCGGAAAACTTGGTAACCAGATTCCTGAGACCTTATTACCTAAACGAAAGTTAGCTTTCATTCCATAATATTGCGGTCGTTTCCTAGGCCTGCGCGAAAAATACAAACCATTATAATTCCTTCGGAGCACAATATAACCAAATGTGCTCCGTTTTATTTTGACAATACGCTTTGTATTTCAAAGTACTTTTAATTATAAATATTTTTATGAATTCACTAAAATGGATAGGAGCGAGCTTTGTCTTCTTTATAGGTTACATTATTACAGCGGTCAATTTAAAATGGGATATGGGTTGGGCCAGTTGGATCGGTCATATTCCATTTGGAGATAAGATTTGTCATTTTATATTGATTGGAACACTGACATTCTTTGTCAATATTTTATTTAACATGAAACGAGTAGATTTAATATTCAAACCTGTGTTACTGGGAAGTCTTTGTGTTTTTATCTTTATTTCAGTTGAAGAGGCGAGTCAATTTTTTCTATCACATCGGAATTGTGAGATATTGGATTTGGTTGCTAATTATTTGGGGATTTTTGTTTTTGGAAGGATTGCTAATAGAATTGTTTTAAAACGTAAGCTGGTTGTTTGATTTAGTTTGATATCTTCATGTTTTCTCAAATACTATTCATCATATCACTCCTTCAGCGTTTTCAACATTATTGTCACCTTTGATATAACAATGTCATCCCTTTAGGATTTTGATACTTGAACTTTTCTCAAGAAAGCTACGAAAGTGTAGTAGCAACCACAATACTGATTTTTCACATAAAACTCCGAAGGAGTGAAATTGTTATAACACAAAACCAAAGTCATTTCAGAAACCCTGAAAGGGTGATATTATTTCAAACTACTAATTTTAGTTGAACGACATAAAATACATATTTGAGTTAGATCGACTCAATAAATACCAGGAATCAACTTTTTAGTATGTTTAACATATTCTTGAAAAGAAACTAACGGCCCATACTTCTCCATCGAACTCTTCTCCAAAAAAGGAATTCCACTAATAAAAACCAATAAGATAACAATCCAAAGAGGAGAGACAACAGCTATCCAATTTCCTGTAATAAAAACCGGTGTACAAAATAGAAATACACCTATCCAACATAAAATTTCACCTAAATAATTTGGATATCGAACAATAGACCATAATCCAGTACTAATAAATTTTCCTTTGTGCTGAGGTTTTGATTTGAAACTAGATTTTTGAAAATCAGCAATACTTTCTAATAAAAAACCTAACAACCAAATTGCCATTGCAACCAGTTGAATTAATTGCAACTCAACATTCGGTTTGGAATAAAAAATAATAGCAGGAATGAGTATGATAATAATACTTCCAGTTTGTAGCAACCAGAAATTCATAAGGGAGGTAAAATTAGGACGTCGATCATCAAAACGAGTGTCTTTTTTCATCTTGTTTATTCGCCAAAATAAATAACTACCTAATCGAACTGCCCAACAGCAAATCATAATAGTCAATAATAAAGCCGTAACTGTTTTACTAGAATTCAGATATAAAAAAATGGCTACCACAAAAAATGACAAACTGTAAATTAAATCTGTCAGCTTATCACTTTGCTTGAACCAACCAAAAAGGAAACCAATTAAGTTAAGGATTAAAGTAATGATGGAGGCGTGTAGCATGTTTGTTGAGGTTGAAGCAAAACTTTAAGGAAAACTATTCAAATCGAATCACTTCAAATAAACAGCTTGATTCTCCGACTGTTCAATTTTTACATCAATATTTTCATCAAAAGTAGTGGCCAACGTCATCCCTTTATAATCAACTTTCACTGGAAATGACTTATGTTTCCGATCGATCAAAACGGCTACTTCAATCTTTTTAGGTAGAATTTCAAGTAAAGGTTTAAACGCATAAAACAACGTACGACCCGTATTAGCAACATCATCAACCAAAATAACCACCTTATTCTTTAATTCACTCAGTGGTTTTTCAATAACAATTTCAGAATCCAGCGGAGCGGCTGGATTGATTTGTAATCGGGTTTGACTCAATTTCATTTCGGTCAAGGTGCTCAACTCTGAAACCAACATTTGCGCAAAGCGAGTACCTGTATTATTGATGCCCACAAAGATCAATTCCTTCTCTTTATAATTGTGTTCCAAAATCTCATAAGCCAATCGCTTAATCTTTTGTTTTATCTGCCGTTGATCAAGTAATTTCATTGAATCAGTTTAAATAGCTAACACAGTATTTTTTGAATATAAATATGGATTAAAAAATTCAAACCATATAAAGAATCAATTTAATGTATTTTAGTTAAATTTATTGCAAATTTGACATTCAATTACTGAAAACAAACACTAATCAGATTTAGATGCTATTACAACAGATTTTTTTTGCGTTAGTAACCATTTATTTGAGCTATCGAGCGTTCAATTTGTTCTCCAGAATTCGAAGAAATATATTGCTAGGGGAAGATGAAGACTTGACGGATAATGCACCACAAAGATGGAAAAATGTTTTCCTAATTGCTTTTGGACAAAAGAAAATGTTCAAAAGAATTGTCCCAGCGGTTTTACACTTTTTTATTTATGCTGCATTTTTAGCAACTCAAATTGAATTGTTGGAAATTCTAATTGATGGCTTTTTTGGAGTACATCGTTTTTTTGCTGACAAAATTGGTTTTTTATATCCTGTCATTATAAGTACCATTGAAATCCTTTCCTTCTTAGCAATGATCGCTACGGTCGTTTTCTTAATTCGTAGAAATGTCCTCAAAATCGATCGACTGCATAAACCAGAAATGAAAAATTGGCCAACCATTGATGCCAACTTGATTTTATTTGGTGAATTAGCATTGATCACTGGAATTGTTTGTATGAATGGAGCTGACGTTTGTTTACAAGAAGTAGATCCACAAAACTATCACCATACCGGTTTTTTCGCTATTAGTAGTTGGATGGGACCTTTGTTATTTGGGTGGATGGATGCAGGTTTTTTACAAATTGTTGAACGTTTTGGTTGGTGGTTGCACATCGGAACGGTATTGGCTTTTTTAAATTACTTACCGATTTCGAAACACCTACATATCATGTTAGCATTTCCTAACACCTATTATGCGAAATTAAATTCTCGTGGTGAAATGACTAATATGCCTTCTATTATGAATGAGGTAAAATCTATGATGGGTATTGGTGATGCAGCCGATGCAGAAGCGCCTCCTGCAGATGAGGAATTACCTGCATTTGGTTCTAATGATATCTTTACATTGAGCTGGAAAAACATCATGGATGCTTATACGTGTACAGAATGTGGAAGATGTACGTCTGTTTGTCCTGCTAATATGACTGGAAAAAAATTATCTCCTAGAAAAATCATGATGGATATTCGAGATCGTGCAGAGGAAGTTGGAGCCAATATGGATTGCGGAGAATCACAGTATATCAAAGAAGAAGTAAGAGCAACTGCAAAGAAAATTACGAAAGAAAATTACGATGACGGAAAATCATTGTTTGATTATATCTCAAAAGAAGAATTGCATGCTTGTACGACTTGCAATGCCTGTGTGGAAGCTTGTCCAGTTATGATTAATCCTTTAGAACCGATCTTAAAAATGCGCCGTTATGAGATTTTAACCGACTCTGCAGGACCGAAGGATTGGGTACCTATGTTTACGAGTATTGAAAACAATGGTGCTGTTTGGCAGTTGCCAGATGCTAGAGATAAATGGACTGAAGAACTGAATTAGAAATTTAAATGTTTGGATGTTCAGATTTTTAGAAGCTCGGTGTTTTCATATGCAGACAATTTCAAAATCAGAACCTTCAAAAAGTGATAAGACATGAAACAATTTATTACCACAATTATTACTATTTGTTTGATTGCAAACACTGCTTTCTCACAAGATACGTTCTCTATCATGGCCGTTGATCCAGCTACCGGAGAAGTCGGAAGTGCGGGTGCGACTTGTTTGACAAGTGCTGATTGTGGAGGTTGTGGGGGAGCAGTGATTATCAATAATTTGGTTCCAGGAGTTGGCGGCATCAATGCACAAGCCTATGTTTGCATTCCAAATGTGAATTTGAACAAAGGAATTTTGGAAATGCAGAACGGAAAATCTCCACAAGAAATACTAGACTTTTTAATTGGAAATGATTTTTGCTCAGCCGCAAACAATGATCCAGCATATAGACAATATGGAATCGTTGATTTGGATACAAACAATGAACCTCGCGCAGTTGCTTTTTCAGGAGCTAGTACTTCTGTTTACTCCAATCATATCACTGGACCTAATTATGCGATACAAGGAAATATTTTGTTAGGACAATCTATTTTGGATGATATGGAAGATGGTTTTTTAAACACAGAAGGAACCTTAGCAGAGAAATTGATGGGTGCAATGCAAGGTGCCAATGTACCTGGTGCTGATACTAGATGTTTGTCAGATGGAATTTCTTCTAAGTCTTCATACCTAAGAGTCGCACAACCCACTGATGAACCAAATGATTTTTATTTGGACCTAATTGTTGAGTCTACAATAAATGGAGTGGATCCTATTGATTCCTTACAAACTTTGATGAATACTTGGTTGATTACCGACTTAGACCAGTCAGCAATTGAAGTTGAGGTTTCCGTTTATCCCAATCCTAGTGAAGGAAAATTCTATGTGGAAATTCCATCATTAGAAGCATACACCGATTTGAACTTTTTAGTTTACCATACAAATGGTCAATTAATCAAGTCTCAAAAAATAAATGAACAAATAACCGTTATCGAAGTGGATGACAATTTGAACAAAACCTACCTTTATCATATTACAAATAATAAAGGAAATATAATGGCTATTGGAAAATTGGTAGTGACAAAAAAATAAATAAATTTACTTAGCAAAAAACCAACTTATATATATGTCTACAGAATGGAAAGTACCGAAAATGGCAGACCTTGCAGCTGCAGGTAAAGAACCAGAAATTTTATTTTGGGTAGGATGTGCAGGAAGTTTTGATGCACGTGCGCAAAAAGTGACGGTTGCATTTACTAAAATTTTGAACGAATGTAACATTGATTTTGCAATATTGGGACAAGAAGAGAGTTGTACGGGTGATCCAGCCAGAAGAGCAGGTAATGAATTTGTATTTCAAATGACTGCTTTGCAAAATATTGAGACTTTAAATATGTACAAAGTCAAGAAAATTGTAACTGCGTGTCCACATTGTTTCAACACCTTAAAAAACGAGTATCCTGCTTTAGGTGGCAACTATGAAGTGGTCCATCATACTCAATTTTTACAAAATTTAATTGATACTGGAAAGCTAACCATCAAAGGTGGAGGTGTTTTCCAAGGCAAAAAAATCACTTATCATGATTCGTGTTATATTGGACGTGTGAACGGTGTTTATGAAGCGCCGAGAAAAATATTGGAACAATTGGACAATCAGCTAGTAGAGTTGAAACGTTGTAAGACTAATGGGCTTTGTTGTGGCGCAGGAGGTGCTCAAATGTTTAAAGAAGATGAACCTGGTGACAAGCGAATCAACATGGAAAGAACAGAAGAGATCTTGGACTCAGGCGCTACTATTGTTGCTGCGAATTGTCCTTTCTGTATCACGATGCTTCAAGATGGAGTGACTGCTAGTGAAAAACAAGATGATGTGATGGTATATGATTTAGCAGAATTAATTGTAAATAATAACGGAATTCATTAATGATAAAATTAGAAAACGATACTAGTAATTTCAGTCCGAATTCGAAAGTTTGGATTTATCAAAGTAATCGACATTTGAATGATGAAGAAGTAGAAACGATCAAAACCGAGCTTTCTACTTTTGCGCATTCTTGGGTAAGTCACAGTAATGCACTCAAAGCAGTTGGACTCGTTTTCTTCAATCGCTTTTTAATCTTAATGGTAGACGAATCTATTGCTGGTGCAAGTGGTTGTTCGATTGATAAGTCGGTACATTTTATGAAAACTTTGGAAGCGAAATACAACCTAGTTTTGTTTGATAGGATGAATGTTGCTTATGTTGCTGGTAAAGAAATTCGTACGGCACACAAAAATGAACTCATCGCATTATATGCTAAAGGTGACATCAATGATGATACCCGAATTTTCAATAATCTAGCGAATACCAAAGACCAACTTGAAAACGGCTGGGTAATTCCACTTGCGAAAAGTTGGGTAAAGCAAATGATTTAATCACTTCTCATTAATTTGTAACTATCATGTTTGGAAAAGTAAAAAAGTGGTTGGGAATAGAAGGGGTGAAGCTTGAACTCATCCTTCCAGAAGAAGTGGAATTGTCTTCAAATATTGTTGATGGTAAAATCGTATTAATATCCATGAATGATCAAGCAGTCACCAAACTTAATGTGAAATTAATCGAACAATATTCCAGAGGGCGACGCAAAGAAAAGTTGACAGATGAATATACGCTTGGAGAAGAAAGTATTACACAGCGTATCGAAGTTAGTGCTCAAGCGCCTGTAGAAATTGACTTCTCCCTTCCTTTCAAAATCAATAAATCAGAGATGGATGAAATGGAAGAATCGAATCCGTTGCTTGGTGGTGCTGTAAAAGCTGCAAAATGGCTACGTGGTGTTAAGTCTACTTATCGGATCGAGGTAAAAGCGGAAGTAGAAGGGACGATGTTGAATCCGTTTGTGAAGAAAGTTCTTATTCTAGTTTAAATCTAAGCAGAAGTTTAAGTTTAAAAGGGGGACAGTAATCTTGTTTCTTATTCACACGTCTTTATCGTCCTAACGATCCCTTAAACTTAAACTTCGTCTTAATCATAAACTTATTCTGCTATTTCCCAAATCCCTTAATAATATCATCATCAGAAATTCCTAAATTCTTCAATAAAAATTCAGTATCGTCTGCAAAATCATTCTTAGGATATTTGGCTAAAAATTCTTCGTATAATTTCTTCGCAGCATCTTTTTGTTTCAAATCATTATCCAAAGTAAAAGCTTTCAGAAAAAGGGCTTGCGGTGCTTTTTCATTATTTTGAAATTTGTTGTAAATCCAGTTGTAAATATCAATTGCTTTTGGAAATTGGCGAATTGATCTTGCTGTTTCACCTGCTTTAAAAAGATAATCAGGAGCTTTGTTATCATTTGGTAAAGACATTGCATAAATCTCACAAAGGTTGATATACTCTCTTGCTTTAGCTTGATTGATGCGTTTTGTTTCATCATTATAAAGTGCTTTAGATGCCACTTCAATCATGTTGGTAATATCGGCACCTCCTAATGCTGTTTTTAATTCATTCGTTTTCGGATTGTCTGGAAATGCTTTTGTAAAAGCGCTTTTAATGGCATTGCCCATTCCGACTGCTTTCATATCATTGGAATAAATATTAGCAAGTGATAACAAATGATTAGCGGTACCTGATGATGGATAGTGATCTCGTATTGCTTGCGAAATAAACTGTACGGCCGGACCGAAATTTTTAGCTTTTATATTAAGATTTGCTGCATCTGCCAACAACTTCGAATTCGCTTCGTGATTGGTGGGATCCGCATTGATTTTTGCGATATAAGAATCAATCAACTTTTTATTGGCATCTACTTGATCTGCGGCTGGAGGCGCTGTACTATCTGCTGGTGCATCACTACCACAAGAGAAAAGGAATAGACAAAAGAAGAGGAATAAAATATTGGATTTCATCATTGTTTGAATTGGTTTTAATAAAGCACTAAAATAATGTAGTTTTATTACTTTGTCCAATTTTGAATCTAATGTTTTTGATAACTATTTGCATAAAATTTTGTTATCATTGGAGAACTAACCAATTCACTACATTAAACCAACTATGAAGAAGAAAATTGCAATTGCATGGTTCCGTCGAGACCTTAGATTACAAGACAACGCGGCCTTCTATTATGCGCTCAAATCCGATATTCCAGTCTTACCAGCGTTTATTTTTGATACCAACATATTAGATGACCTTTCAGACAAAAAAGACGCTAGAGTCAACTTTTTGCATGATACCATCATTTCGTTGAGTGATGAGCTCAAAAGTTTAAACAGTTCGATCTTAGTTGGCTATGGAGACCCGATAAAAATCTGGAAACAGTGGTTAAAAACTTATACAATTGAAAAAGTGTATGTCAATCGAGATTATGAAACCTATGCCGTTGATCGAGATGAATCAGTAAAACAATTGTTGGATAAAAATAAAATTTCTTTTCATGACTACAAGGATCAAGTGATTTTTGAAAAGAATGAAGTCACTAAAGATGATGGATTGCCCTACACTGTTTTCACGCCATACAGCAAGAAATGGAAAGCGAAATTAATGACTCGTTTAAATAAACCAAATGACATTACAACTTCTTATTTTTTCAAATCTTATCCTAATAAAAAATATTTCAAGAATTTAGTCAAAATTAAACCATTGCAAATTCCAACTTTAAAAGAAATAGGTTTTGAAAAATCGGACATTAAAATTCCATCGAAAGCAGTCAAACAAAAAATAATTAAACAATATGGAGCCGATCGTGATTTTCCGGCAAAAAATGGAACTTCCAGGCTGGGGATTCACTTCCGATTTGGGACGATTAGTATCCGTGAAAAAGCGAGAAAGTCCGTCAATATGAGCTCCGTCTATTTGAGTGAATTAATTTGGAGAGATTTTTATTCCCAGATTCTGTTTCATTTTCCTCATGTCATTACTGGACCGTTTAGAGCAAAATATGATCGAATTCCATGGCGGAATAATAAAAAGGAATTTGAATTGTGGTGTGCTGGTCAAACCGGTTATCCAATCGTAGATGCTGGAATGCGAGAGCTGAACGCAACAGGACACATGCACAATCGAGTTCGTATGGTCGTAGCTAGTTTTTTAACAAAACACTTGTTAATCGACTGGAAATGGGGAGAAGCTTATTTTGCGGAAAAATTGTTAGACTTTGATTTGGCAAGTAATAATGGTGGTTGGCAGTGGGCGGCTGGTTGTGGAACAGATGCTGCTCCATATTTCAGAATTTTCAACCCAGAATCTCAGATGAAGAAATTTGATAAAGAGTTGAAATATATAAAAAAATGGGTGCCAGAATATGGGACGGATGCTTATGCAGAACCGATGGTGGATCATAAAGAAGCGAGAGCGCGCTGTTTGAAAACTTATAAAGAAGCACTGGCCGGGCAGTAATGTTTAACAGAAATCCTGTCTGTTTATATGTTCTCTATTTTTTTACTCAGATCAAGAGCTCTCAGTCAAGGAAATTGTTGACAAAGCCTATCCTCACAATATTATTCAGCTTCCTAAATCAGAACCAAAAGATGACAACAATAATCTCACGTTATGATTCGTTATCATCCTTGATAAATAGTAAATTGGACCAATTTAACATAGCTGTTATCAATAAGTTTCATTAATTTGCTCTAAATATTTTTCTTATTTAAATTTAAAAACATGAATATCAAATTTGCGCTCATTTTTCCATTCTTATTGTTTTGTTTTCTAAATATCAATGCACAATCTATTGGAGGAAAATCACTATCGAAAATTGATTCAAAATTTATCCTTATCCATGAAATAAGAGGTAGTCAAATAGGTACGGTACGTGCAAAATTAGACTATGGTCAAGAATTGGATAATCACAAGGATGGCTGGATTACCGATAAAGGCGGAGATTCATTTGTATTTCCTTCTGTTGTTAATCTTATGAATACGCTTGATGAAATGGGATATGAACTATTTGAAGCAGTAGCTCGAAATGATAGTGATCATTTCTCAAAGTTGTTATTTAGAAAAAGAGAGATTGGGAAATAGTAATATAGTTTTATCAAAAAACAGACGGAAAATCAAAGCAGACAAGAAAGTCTGTTCTACTAAATAAAAAAGCTTCATTGATTTCTCAATGAAGCTTTTATTGTTTGTTTTGTGTTTCAGTGTATAGATTTAGAAACTGTAGCATGAAGCGCCTTTCTTAGACTTGAACAGTCCCTTGCCTCTTCTTTTGTTTCTTTTCTTTTTTCCTTTCTTCTTGTTAAACAAAGCTTCAGATCTAAATTCTGAAGGACTTGCTGAAGGTGCCTTTGTAATATTCGCAGGCGCAGGAGGTACAAATGCACGAACTGGTGCTGGTTTACGTACACTAAGTGGACGTCTTTTTTTGATGACTCTCTTAGATCTAACCTCTTGAGGGAAATCTTCTTGACCAGCAACTTCTTTCGTTGTTGCTTTTTCAGATAGCACTAATGGTGCTTCTGGTTCTTCAATCGTGGATGTGGGAGGAAGCATGTCAGTAGTAATTCTAATAACATCGCCCATGGAGTAATTGTCTCCGTAAGCGTTAAGGATGTCGAGATCGCTTGCGCCATCTTCTTTGACTACAACTGTAGTCCCATGTTCGGTCGAATCAGCATACTGCTTCTTTACCTGACTAAATGCACTAAGGCAGATGGTAGATAACATCACTAGGATTAACGATGCTTTTTTCATTGGATTAAAAATTTGTTGTTCTACGAAAATAATTTGTTTTGTTTAAGATTCGGACTTTCATATAAATGTTTACTAAGTGATAAGGTTAGTTCCTATTTATATCCTGCACTTCAACTTTAATAATAACGATTCTGCAACTAAATAAGTTGCCATAGTTGGTATTAAGACGTTTGATTTTAATTAAAAGATACAAGCAGTGCTTGTTAAATAACTGATAAGGTTGATATTGTTCACGTTGTCAGTAAGTTAGGGATGATATATTTTATTAAAATTTGTTTAAAACATACCGAAAACCTTCGAATACTGGCATTGTATAAGCAATATATGGAAATTCTTGCCAATTTGTAGTTAAAAAATGTAAATATTTTTAGTGTTAGATATCCATATTGGATAAATACTTGATTTTTAAAACATTGTAACTGACATCAGATATGTTAAAAAAAAAGACTCTCCAAATAAAATTTGGAGAGTCCTTTTATTGTAATTATAAGCAAACTATTGAGCAGGCTTCACTAATTTGAAACCTTGAGTACCCAATTCATCATTTGTTATTTTTAAGAAGTAAGTTCCTACAGAGTATCTAGATACATCTAATCTATGAGTGATCGTTCCAGCAGGAATTACTACAGTAGTTACAACTTGACCAAGAGGAGTGATCAATTGAGCAGTTGTTTCTTGTAATAATGGCTCTAAGAACTTAATGTTCACCATATCTTTAATAGGATTAGGATATACTGCGATTTCTCCGAAGTTTTCAGCATCGATATTGACACTTACGATTTCAGAATAATCAGTAATACCATTAGCAACTCTTCTTACACGGTAGAAGATTGTTCCAATCTTCGCATTATCATGCATGTATTCGTATGAATTCACGGCATTGTCAATACCATATCCAGCCATAGATCCAACCGTTTCGAATACCGTTCCATTTTCAGAAACTTCAACGTGGTATTGGTAATCTTCTCTTTCTGGATTAGTAGACCATCTTACTTGAATATCATTAGCAGTAATAACGTCTGCATCGATTCCAATAAATCCTTCAAAACAGAATGCAGGATTATTGATAACTGAAACAGTAATAATGTTAGACTCAACATACGTATCACAACCTTGAATTCTTGAACATCTAATGAAGTAAGTTGTCTGAGACAATGGGTTAGAAGCATAAGCAGCAACATCAGATTCTGCAATTGGATTCCAAGTTTCAGAAGAGAAAGGACCAGGAGTTGTTGTGTACATCCACAAGTATTCCGTGATTCCAGTTCCACCAGAAGGATCTTCGATTGATTCAAATGGATCTACATCAAATCCTCCACAAACATCTTGTGTAGAACCGATAACTCCACCATCTGTGTGGTTCAAGCAGCTTCCGAATAAACCTAAGTCAATTGAGAAGTTGTTTCCTCCACCAGCAACTACAGTGATTGGATCACTACAACCAGTTGTTGGATCAACATCAGAATCTGTTTCATCATCACATGCATTTTGTCCAGTTACTTGCCAAGGACCAGGGAAGTTGCTAAAGTTAACAACATACTCACCAGGAGCAACACAACTGAATAAGTAAGAACCATTGAATGCAGTGTATTCAGAATCAACAACTACATCATCAGCAGTACAGAATACACCATCAGGTCCAGCTGTAACTAATGAAGCCAATACTTGACCGATTCCTAATTCACCAATATCTTGGCAACCATCTTGGTTAACATCATGGAATACGTAGTTTCCGATAGAAGTAGCATCACTTCTGATAATTTCGATTGGCTCACTTAAAGCGAAACAACCCGTTAAATCAGCAGCATTTGCACCTAATTCAGCACCACCTAATTCACCATAGTAATCAACACACCAGATTAAGCAGTTACCAGCACCAGCACCTTCAAAATTGAAAGGTGGAGCAGCAGGTAATCCTAAGATATTTCCAGCAGCATCTGTAATTACCCAAGCGTGGTTATCACCAACACCAGGAGTCATATCAACATTTACAAAATCATCAATACCATCAGCAGCACAAACTGTTGTAGGATCTGTAGTTGAAATTACAGAAGGTTGAGGAGTTTGTCTTGTCACTGTAATAGGGTTAGACAATTCGTAACAACCAGTTAAGCCATTAGCATTTGCACCTAATTCAGCACCACCAACATCTCCGTAAGAAGATAAGTGCCAGATTAAACAAGTACCAGCACCAGCACCTTCTAAGTCGAATGGTGGAGCAGCAGGTAAACCTAAAATATTTCCAGCAGCATCTGTAATTACCCATGTTCCGTTAGCTCCAACGTTTCCGTCCAAAGCAACATCAATAGGATCGGCTACACCATCACCAGCACAAATTGTAGTTGGATCATTTGTAGTAAGGTTTCCACCAACAGGCTGATTTCTAACAACAGTAATTGGATTACTTAATGCGTAACATCCACCAAGGTCAGCAGCATTTGCTCCAACGTTAGCACCTGTTAATTCACCATCAAAAGAAACATTCCAAATTAAGCAAACACCAGCACCAGCACCTTCTAAGTCGAAAGGTGGAGCAGCAGGTAAGCCTAAAATATTACCAGCTTCATCTGTAATTACCCAAGCATTGTTTGCACCAGTGTTTCCTTCAAGTGTTACATCAATTGGATCACCAATTCCGTCACCAGCACAAATTTCAGTAGGATCATTAGTCGTAAGCATTCCTCCTTCAGGTTGTAATCTTGTTACAGCTATTGAGTTAGATAACTTATAGCAACCAGTGATTGCAAAAGCATCAGCACCAACTTCATATCCACCAAGTTCACCTTCATAAGCAATGTACCAAACAACACATACACCAGATCCAGCACCAGAGAAGTCAACTGGGTTAGATGCTCCTGTTGCAAGGATAATAGAGTTTTCATCAGTAATCAACCAATCAGAATTTGAAGCATCACCTAAGTTAGCAACATCCACATTGATTGAAGTTTGATCAGAATTTAAGCATAGGGTAGTGTTGTCAGTTGTAGTAATAAATGGTACACCTAAATCTGGAGCCGGACCAGAAACACAACCACAAGTTGCTTCATCGTAAGTCTCAACACCGTTACAAGCATCACCATCATCACACATTGTAGGTTCAACAGGTGTTCCAGGAACACAGTTACAACCATCCCAAGTTTCTAAACCATTTGAACAGTCACCATCGTCACATCCTGGATCAACAGGTGCAGTTCCAGCTACACAATTACAACCATCCCAAGTTTCAACACCATTTGAACAGTCGCCATCATCACATCCTGGATCAACATTTGGAGTTCCAGCAACACATCCACAACCATCCCAAGTTTCAAGACCGTTTGTACAATCACCGTCGTCACAACCTGGATCAACAGGTGCTTCTCCAGCAACACATCCACAACCATCCCAGAATTCAACACCGTTTGCACAGTTTCCGTCATCACAACCTGGATCAACTGGCGCAGTTCCAG
This sequence comes from uncultured Saprospiraceae bacterium, assembly GCA_937941765.1. Taxonomy (GTDB): domain Bacteria; phylum Bacteroidota; class Bacteroidia; order Chitinophagales; family Saprospiraceae; genus CALDGQ01. Next base: position 157 of record CALDGQ010000062.1, on the reverse strand, counting down.
CAACACAGCCACAACCATCCCAGAATTCTGTTCCGTTTGTACAGTCACCATCGTCACAACCTGGATCAACAGGTGCTTCTCCAGCAACACATCCACAACCATCCCAGAATTCAACACCGTTTGCACAGTTTCCGTCATCACAACCTGGATCAACTGG
>CALDGQ010000061.1 GCA_937941765.1 uncultured Saprospiraceae bacterium | reverse complement strand
GTTGTATCACAATTATCTGCTTCATCTAACACTTCGCCTATTAAGGTTGGATCTAAAATATCTAAATGACAATCCATCGTTACATCTTCAGGTAGTGTAAATGTAGGTGGTGTCGTATCTTCTAATGTAATGGTTTGAATTGCGGTCGTTTCATTTCCGCAAGCATCTGTCAAACTCCACGTTCTAGTTACTATTCTTGCTCCGATACATGGATCATCTGTTGAAACCACATCTATAAAGGTTGCTTCCCCTATCGAAGTATCGCAATTATCCGCTTCATCTAGTACCTCTCCTGTGATGGTCAAATCTGATTCATCTATTTCGCATTCTAACGTGACATCTTCTGGTACTGTAAATGTTGGTGGTGTGGTGTCTTCTATTGTTACTACTTGTAATGCTATTGTTACATTACCACAAGCATCTGTCAAACTCCAGGTTCTTTCTATCACCATTGCACCGATACATGGATCGTCCGCTGATATTACATCTGTATAAATTGCTTCGCCTAATGAAGTATCACAATTATCCGCTTCATCTAGCACATCTCCTGTAATTGTCAAATCGGTTTCATCTAAATCACATTCTATTGTTACATCTACTGGCACGCCAAAGGTTGGTGGTGTGGTATCTTCCATGGTGATAGTTTGCACACCCGTTGTTAAATTTCCACAAGCATCACTTAGACTCCAAGTTCTCGTAACAACTTGTGCACCAATACACGGATCATCAGTAGAAACGGCATCTATGTAAGTAGCCTCACCTAGATTAGTATCACAAAAATCCGATTCATCCAAAACATCACCAGTAATTGTCAAGTCAGTTTCATCAGCATCGCATGATATGGTGAGATCTTCTGGCGTGGAAAATATTGGAGGTGTAGTGTCTTCTAAGGTGATGGTCTGAATACCAGAAGTAACATTACCACAATCATCACTTAAATTCCAAATTCTTGTCAAAATAGAGGAGCCATTACATGGATTTGCATTTTGAACGGTCTCTATATAGGTAGCTTCACCTAGTGAAATATCACAATTATCAAATTCATCTAACACTTCTCCCACTAAATTAGGATCCAAAACATCGAAATGACATTCAATCGTTGCATCAGCAGGAAGTGTGAATACAGGCGGTGTGGTATCTTCTACTGTGATTATTTGTTCAGCTGTAGTTTCATTTCCACAAATATCGGTTAAGCGCCAAGTCCTTGTTATAATACTTGAACCAACACATGGGTTCTCTTCTGATACAACATCTGTATAAGCTGCCTCTCCAATATTTGGATCACAATTATCAGATTCATCGATCACGTCACCTGTAATGAATAAATCAGTTTCGTCTACATTACAATCTATGGTTACATCTGTTGGCTCAGAAAATACAGGAGGTGTGGTGTCTTCTAAAGTTACGATTTGGATTGCAGTCGTAATGTTGCCACAAGCATCTGCTAAAGACCAGGTTCTTGTTATAACTTTTGCTCCCATACAAGGATCGTTTGGCGAGACATCATCCGTATAGCTTGCATCTAAATTTGAATTATCACAATTATCTGCTTCATCTGTCACATCCCCGGTTAGTGTTAAATCATTTTCGTTTAAATCACATTCAATTGAAACATCTTCAGGAACTGTAAATGTTGGAGGCGTAGAATCATCTAGTGCAATATTTTGGATAGCAGTCGTGGTATTTCCACAATCATCTACTGCTTTCCAAGTTCTTACAATGGAACTTGCCCCCAAACATGGTGTATTATTAGTTACAACATCAGTGTAAGACGTAGCTATAGTAGTATCATCACAATTATCAGTAACATCAGAAAGATCACCAACAATAGTCAAATCATTCTCATCTTGTTCACACTCGATAGTTATATCGGCAGGTGTTGTAAATTGTGGTGGAGTTGTATCCTCCATCATAATAATTTGTAAATAGGATGTTACATTATCACATGCATCTGTTAAAGTCCAGGTTCTAGCCACGTTTTTTGTCCCAATACAAGGATTATCTTCCACGACTAAATCTACGTAAGTTGCATATATTCCACTATTATCACAGAGATCCCCTTCATCGGTCACATCTCCTGTTAGATCCAAATCGTTTTCATCTTGATCACACTGAATGGTAATAGTTGGAGGAACGGTAAAAGTCGGAGGAGTTGAATCAACCACTGTAATTACTTGAACATTCGTAGCAGTATTCCCACAATTATCTGTCAATGTCCAAGTTCTACTAATGATTGAACTATTTGTACAAGGTGTATTTTCTTGTACTGTGTCCGAATAAATTGCCTCTCCAATTGATGTATCGCAATCATCTGCTTCATCTGTCACATCACCTGTCAATCCTAAATCTTCAGAATTTTGATTGCACTCAATTGTTAAATCATCTGGAATGGTAAAAGTTGGAGGTGTGCTATCCGCCATTGTAACAATTTGCACACCCGTAGTTTCGTTGTTACATCCGTCTACTAGTGTCCACGTTCTTGTAATAATCACGCCTCCAGTACAAGGCGTATCCGTATCGATAACATCTAAATAAGTCGCATTTAAATTTATGTCACTACAATTGTCAGATTCATTGACGACATCACCAGTTAGCACAGGATTATTTGCATCTTCATTACAATCGATAGTTACATCCGCAGGAACTGTAAAAGTGGGTGGCGTATTATCTTCTAAGGTTATAATTTGTATCCCAGTTGTTGTATTATCACAAGCATCTGTAAGACTCCAAGTACGTGTGATTGTTGTTGTTCCATTACAAGGATCATTCTGTGAAATTTCATCACTACGAATAGCATCTAAAAATCCAGTGTCACAATCATCTGCTTCATCTGTTACATCCCCAGTGGCTGCCGGCTTTGGTGAACTTTGACAATCTATTGTTATATCTGCAGGAATGGTAAATGTCGGTCCTGTCGTGTCCTCTAAAGTAATGATTTGATTTCCAGTTGCCGTATTTCCACATCCATCTGTTAAACTCCATGTCCGTGTAATTATTACTTCACCTACACAAGATACAACGCTAGCATCTGTAAATATTGCTTCTCCAATAAAAGGATCACAATCTGCTTCATCCAACACATCCCCTGTCACTAAAATATCAGGCGCAGCATTACAATCTATCGATATATCCGCTGGGATTGTAAAGGTTGGAACTGTTTCATCTAACCAAATAGTATGATCAACTTCAGTCGGCAAACTTCCAGGATCTATTAAATGCTGACATGGATATTCCAATACATAAATGTTTGCCATCCCGTCACAACCTGTAAATAGGTCTGTGGCATTTAGCGTATAAATTCCAGGACCTGGAGCGGTAATGTATTGAGTATTGGCATTAAATCCATTTGGACCTGACCAATTATAAATTAAATTATCCTCCGCTGCATGTAATTCTGTTGTTGTAGTACAATCGTACTTAATATCAGAAATTATGGTAGGGGTAAAGGCATTAATATAATCTGGTACAAAGAAAGTATCTCTGCGCTCTTCATCACATTCTTGCATAATTGCTCCTACGGCAATATAAGTTCCTTCTTCATCCACCAAGACACTAGACACTCCACTTGGGTTTGAAATTATATTTCCATCATCCGTGTACCAATAATAGTATGCACCTAAAGAAGTGTCAATAACCATCAATTCAGCTATTTCATTATAACAGTTTATGCTGTCACCTTGCACTTCCACATCTACAAAAGGAATATCATCAAATTGGAATGGCCCACTGAAATCTTTTAAGGTAGCGGTAAACGACGACGAAGATCTAGATTTAAACAATATATTCGCAAATGGATTGTCACATGGTTCTGAATCTGGACCTGTTAAAAATTCAGGTATAATTCCAAACTCATTTAAATCAATTCCATATTCTACCAATTGAAATTTTTCATAGGAAGTCGCAAAGTCTCCTCCTCCATCTTTCGTTCCCCATGGAGGAGCAGGAGTCGGTCCAGAATTACTTACACCACATCCAACTTGAGGGTTATTAGGAATCACTTCCGCATATCCATATAAGGAACTATTAGATGCGCCATCAAAACCAGGCCCCCAAGTAAATCCTTGAGGAGTAGTATTGTTATAATTTTTTCTACTTACCCATATTCTTAACTCAATGACAGGTGTATTGGTAGTTGAGAAGTTTGAAGAAATAACCAAATCTCCAACACTCATTATTGCACCGGCTTGATTAAAACTCCAAGCTGTATGCCCCTCTTCAGTCCCTGCAGAAATAAACCCACCTGGTCCATGATCAATATCTTTAGCAAATAGCTCGGCATCAAAGTAGCTATCACCAGTATTGGACACCCTAGAAAATCCTAGGAACATCCACATATGATCAGCAGCTGTAAATCCGTCTCTTCGGAAGTGTGCATAACAGTCGATTAAATCAGTCTTTGGCGTTACTGGATGAGAGACACAGCCCCAGACATTAGGATCTTCCCCATTTTTATCTCCAGGTTTAAAAAAGGTTAAATCACTATTTCCTCCATAATAATCTCTGGCATAAATTCCATCCATAATTCTAATACCATCCATCAAAGTATTTTGAGGGAAAGCTAGATCTACTGTAAATGCAATGTTATTTTCGGCTTGAAGTTGCGGTAAATACACATTCGTTTGACTTTGATCAATGATACCCACACCATTTCCTGAATTTATCAATGGATTGAAAAACCAATCATGAGAATTTGAATTGTTCGTTTGACCTGCTCCAAATTGAAGTCCATTTGCATAAACATCAGCATCTACACCAAATACAGCGGTCTCACAACCTTCTTGCAACACTTGCCCATAACCCGCAAAGGATAGGCAAAGTACAACCAACAGTGTAAATCTTTGTTTTTTTAACATGATATTATATGACACGAAATATTATTGAACTAAACAGGAAATTTTATGGGTTTATAAAAACCTGATTTTCAATTAGTTAAAACAAGTGAAACAGGAATAGAGGAACATATATTTGTGATATGCAAAATGAACACCAAACATTGTGCTTTAGGAATTATTAACAATAATTTCTGTTAAATTGTCACAAACTGCTTTCGCAATTATTAGGTTGTATCACTATTTACACTAAGTTCATATGTGATATTTTGCCTATAAATAAATCATAGACCTTAAACAAAAAGCAATCTCTTAGTACTGATGTTCAAATTTTTAGATTGCACTAAAATCTTATAACTTTTGTGACATGAATTTTTACTAAAAAAAAGAAAACTTTTTTCTGCAGTAATGCTCTTTTTTAGTTAAACTCAAAAATGTAATGCAATAGGTGCGTGCTATCAAACTGAAGCAGACTTCCATTCGTTTTAGCACTTTTAGGTTTACTTAAATTTCTATGTATATTGTATTTTTTTTGAATAAATAGACAATCAATGACGACCATAAAACTTGGTGGTGTACCAGAACATTTCAACCTCCCAATACATTTAGCAATTGAAGATGGCCTTTTCGAATCGATTGGTGTAAAAGTTGAATGGACCAATTTTGGAGGAGGAACAGGGCAAATGACCAAAGCATTAAGATCAGGCGAAGTAGATGCGTGCATCTTGTTGACAGAAGGGATTATTAAAGATATGATTGCCGGAAATAAATCAAAAATCATTTCAGGCTACATCAACACTCCTTTAATTTGGGGGATTCATACTGGCATCAAGAACGAATTGGCACATCATAACAATATTTACAACAAGCAATACGCGATCAGTAGATTTGGTTCGGGCTCACATCTAATGGCGATTGTAGATGCAACGGTCAATGATAAAAAGATTGCAAAAGATCAATTTACCATCATCAAAAACCTAGATGGCGCACTAGCCTCTTTAGCGACTAATGAAACAGACGTTTTTTATTGGGAAAAATACACTACAAAGCCTTGGGTGGACAATGGACAATTAAAACGTATTGGCGAGTTCATCACGCCTTGGCCGTGTTTTATGATAGCAGCACGAGATGAGATATTAGATGCAGCTCCGGACGCGGTAACTCGAATGCTAAGAGTCATTCATGATAGTTGTGACCGCTTTATGCAGACCAATGATTACATTCCAATGGTTGCCAAACGATATGAACAAAAGCTCAAAGACGTAGAACGCTGGTATCATGCGACCGAATGGGCAATCCATGGTTGGGTAAGTGACAAAATGTTGAGAAGTGTGATTTATAACTTGCAAGTTTCAGAAATAATTGAAGAAGATGATATCATTCCTAATCTGGTTTGGCAACGAGAAAAAGCATAAATTTAAAACAACTCACATATTATAACAATACAATTTCTAACTGCCTAAAAAAGACTAACAAATTAAATGGCAATATTCACAGGAATCTTATATGCGCTGATCGGCTTACTTCTAATCATTGTGATTAAGTTATCGACTACCTTTTTTCATGAAATGGGTCATGCGATTCCAGCGCTTCTTTTCACCCAAAAGAATGTACAAGTATATGTTGGTTCCTACGGCAATATTTCGAAGACGACCAATTTTGAATTAGGAAGACTTAAAATTTACTTTAAATGGAATCTTTTGGATTGGAAAATGGGCATGTGTCGACATGAAGAAGTTCCAAAAAAAACATGGCAGAATGTACTCATTATTTTAGGTGGACCGATAGCTAGTCTAATTATTGCACTTCCAATTTTATTGAATCTTCGAGCAATAGAACCCTATCCAGTCCCTTTCTTGATTGCAATCGTTTTTATTGCTGCTGCATTTTATGATTTTGTGGTGAACATGATACCTACCAGTAGTCCTATCAAAATGCATGATGGGTCCATTGCTTTTTGTGATGGTTATGCACTTTATAATATTGCCATTCGATCATCAGCACCTCCCGAATATTTTAAATTGGAAGAAAAATTTCAAGCCAAAAAATATGATGAGGTGCTTACCATGGGAAAAGAGATTTTGGAAGAAAAACCGAAATATCGATTTGTTTATGAATTCATGATTGAATCTCTGAAAGAAAAAAAAGACATTGATGGTGCCCTAGAAATGTTTCTACTTTTAAAACACAATCTAAATTTAACAGACATCGATTATTTTAATATTGGAAAATTATATCGACTGAATGGCAATTATACAGAAGCCTTGAAATTTTTTGACCACTATCGTCACAAGCATTTTTCAGATGTAGAATTGCTAAATGAAATTGCATTGGCACATCTAGAACTTGGGAATAATGAGAAGGCTATTGAAACATTAGACGCATCACTTCATGTGGATCAAAAATATTTACAAACTTATATTACTAGAAGTCATGCTTTGATTAATTTGCGTGAATATGATTACGCCAAAGCCGATTTGGAATTGGTATTTAAAATAACCGACAAAAATCCGGACGCCAACTTCTTATTTGGATTGCTGCACGAAAAATTAAATAACAATAAACAAGCACTTCACTACTATGAGCAAGCACAATTATTGAAATGCGAAATGCATGGCTTGGACTTTAGAATTGCTAGTGTGAGAGAGATTTAGAGTTTTTCTAAAAACCTTGAAAGGGCCATCTTTTCAAATGAAATCAAACGAAGGATTTGAAATTTTCCACAATATTAAAATTGAAAAGCCCTTTCAAGGATTTAATTAAATTTACTGCTTCACCACCTTCTTCATAGCAATTTCATTTTCATAAACAGCTTGTATAAAATAAATACCTGAAACAAATGATTGCATGTCAACCAACATTTCAGTATTTCTTTCAACAACTGTTTTTACTATTTTGCCATTCAAATCTAACACATTAATTGCGACTAAATCTTGGGTAGGTAAATTGATTGTTAATTCATCACTAAAAGGATTCGGAGTCACTTTTATCTCATTTGCAGATGTAATATCATTGTTGGAAACCATAACATTTGGAGAACGATATTTATAGAAAAATTTCCATATTTCATCACTTGCATCAAAATCTTGACAAGTACTACCAATTACAATAGGCGAACCTGGCCAAGTATGACCGCCTTGATCAATTTTGTAAAATACTACTTCGTTGTCTCCATCACAAGTTAAATAATCAAATCTTTCGGCTGTGCATCCATCTGTCATATCAATATCTTCTACATCGACAGCAGTGACAGGTTCACAATTATCATGACCGACCCAAAAGGCAACCACATCTTCTATTGGAGCACCAAATGTTGAGCCATTATAAGCAACTGTTGGATCCGCCGTTCCATGTATTTGCATTACCGGAATTTGCTCGGATGGATTGCATGCAGCCAATTGCGAAGGCACCATAGATCCTGTAACCGAAGCAATTGCTTGGATTCGGCCTGTCAATTCACAAGCGAGTTTGTAGCTCATATAACCACCATTTGACATTCCTGTGGAGAAAACACTTTCCAGATCAATATTATATCGAGCATGTAAAGTATCAATTAAGTCATTCGTAAAACCAACATCATCCGTTGTTCCACCAAAACCTACATTCCATAAATTATCAATCCCTTCTGGATAAACTACAATGATATGTGCGGTATCAGCGACCGGACTAAATTGAGAATAAATTTCCTGTTCTTGTGCATTTGAACCCAATCCATGAAAATTCAATACCAATGGCAGCACACTGTTGGGAGAATAATCAGGTGGTAAATGAATACGATAGGAACGAGTCATTCCATCATGCGGCATCGTTTCATTAAAAGATTGTGCATACGTTGTTGTATTTAAACAAAACAACAATAAAAATATTGGGTATAGTAATTTCATTATTTAGATAGTTGAATTAGTTTTTTGGAAATAACAGAAGTTTGAGCTCCTTCTGTAATTGTCATTTTTAAAATATAAAATCCGTTTGTGTTTTTATCTAAATCATCAATTTGAAAAGATCTTTTGAACAATCCACTATTCGTTTCTGCATCATACAATGTCATGATTTCATTTCCAATAGCATCAAAAAGTTGAAGTTTCAAATCAGTTTTTTCACTCAAATCAAAAGCGACTTCTAGATCAGCATCAAATGGATTGGGAGAAACCATAAAATCTGAAATCATGCTATTTGCCAAATCATCCAAAGCCATTGGAATCGGTGTGCACGGATTGTTGCAATACATTCTTTCTGCCAATGTGCAATCCAATATAAATGGGTTCACTTTATTATCCTGATAAGTTGCAATCTTCATGGTTCTTTCATATTCACTTTCATCCGCAGGATCCTCTAAATTCCATTGACACAAATCATCTTTCATAGAATCAAAATAATTTGGATCAGCATTGTTAGCTTCATTGCGATACATGGTGTAAAAATAAAACACTGCTCTTGCAACATCTCCTTTGGACGCTTCTCGAGGCTCAAAAGAACCTGGTCGAGACTCACTATAATTGTCACGTATATTTTGATTAGGGAGAACAGAAGTAGAAATCGTCATGAAATGCCAAAGATCAGTAGCAGGATCTGAAATTTCATCATAAGGATCACTTCCTCTTGTAGAATTTACCAATATACGGGAGGGTGCCAAATGGTGCATATCACTTTTCGCATTGCCATTTGATGCACCCTTAGATTGCGGATAAATATGTTCCGTATTAATACCATTGTTATCACCGTTGAGATAAACTGCATCGGTAGGATCCAAAGCTGGATTCATATACAAAGTATGACCAGTGTAAATACAGCTTAAGGAATCATTTTTTCCAAAAACATTTTTATACAAACTATCACGTGCAGGTCCATATGGGTAAACGATACCTGGTTTATAATTTTGCTGTAATGCAGTTGTTAAATCATTACCTTGAAGATTAGGAAAAACATCTTGGTGAAATTGTGCAAATGTAAAATTGCAAATTGACAAGACAAAAATGGGGATAAGAAGTGCTTTAATGTTCAACAGATTAATTTTTAATATTTAAAATTTCTCTAAAGTTACATTAGCGGGCGTAGAAAGTGAAATTTGTACTGAAATATCATGAATTATACATCCTAAAAGCAACTGTTTTGACAGACTTTACCAATTCTCCATCCGACATTCGTTGTTCCAACAACAACGCTTGATTAGTAGGTTGATCAAAAACCTCATCCATTTTAAATATTCTACCAACCGGCACTTGATTGGCTGTTAAATTTTGAAATAAAAAATCACGATCAAATTGTTGAACAGCAACTGATAAAATTTGATTCAAATTGGCTCTATTTTTTACTCGTTTAGCATTGGTATCAAAATCAGGATCTCGTGCCAGATTAGACTGATTTAAACACATACATAGTTTAGTAAATTGATTTTCAGTACCGATTGCTAATACAATGTCTTTACGATCTTTTGTTTGGAAAATATCACCATATGGAGCAATGTTGGGATGTTGGCTACCCATTCTTTGTGGAATTTGATTTCCGATAAGCCAATTAGTTGCTTGGTTAGCAAGTGAAGCGATGGCTGATTCTAACAATGAAGTTTCGACATAACTACCATTCCCAGTACGCTCTTTATGTAACAATGCCATCAACAATCCTTCTTTCAATTGATGTGCTGTCAATATATCAATCAGCGCAACCGGCATTCGTACTGGCGGTCGATCTGCATCACCATTCATAAATAGAAATCCAGCTTCAGCTTGCAATACAATATCAAAAGCAGGTCGCTCTTCTCCATTTGGGAAAGCATTGATTTGACCAAAAATTAGTTCCGGATTCACCTTTTTCAAACTTTCAAAATCCACTCCCATTTTCTTGGCAGAGTTCAATTTGAAATTACTGATGACAATATCTGCATCTACGATTAAATCCAATATTTCTTTTTTTTCTGCAGAATTTCTCAAGTCTACTTGCATCACATGTTTGTTCCAATTGACGCTACAATAGTATGCCGAGTATTCTTTGTTAGCATCTTCGGTTGCTAACTTCCATTTGCGGGTGATATCTCCATCCGTATTTTTGTTTTCGATTTTGATGACAGTGGCTCCTAGTTCGCTGAAGAACTGGCCAACTGCAGGTCCTGCTAGGACGGATGCTAGTTCTATTACTTGGAGGTCTTTGAAGAAGTTGTGTTGCATTGAGGAATATTACAGATGATAATTGGAAATTATTGACGCAGTATCTATTTAAAACACACGATTATTAAAGTGAAAATTAGCATTTTTTCATTAATACATATAACACAAAACTACCCTATTTATTATTGCCTAAAATGAGCAATTTTTTAAAAAAAAATTTACAACGAAATACATTCTTTTTTTACCATAATTTATTTGACAAAGCCAATTAAATTCACACAATAACTTTTATTAAACATTATACAAATACCGTTTAACTATGCTAAATCAATGTTTGAGCGCAATCTTCCGCTAATAAATGAATTTTTTTTTCTTGACAAATCCAATTATTTGTTAGCGCAATTAATTCCGATCCAACTTACCTTGTTATTACAACTACTCCAAAAGATAAAATGAGATAAAGGATGCTCTAATAGATGTATTTTATATTTCTATTGTCGTGCATAAAATTTGTCACAAAAAAATTTTGAACTGACTTATATCCATGGACCATAGTAACAATGGATACCCTATTTATAGTATAAAAAAACAACCAGATCTATGAAAATCTTATTGCCCATTCTAATCTTACTATTCTTAATTCCGATAAATTCAAATGCGGATTGTGATTTTACTTACAATGTATCACAGACCTTTATCATAATTTCTGATTTACCAGCTAATTCAAATGCTAAATTATTCGATAATAGCAATACTATTGTTTGGGAATGCAATCCTTGGAATGGAGCGCCATGTTTTGGAAATCACTTTATTTCTGATTTGGCTGCCAATACTTACTTTCTGAGTGTACAATCAAGTGATTGTAGTGAGTGGATTCCACTAGTTGTAACGGGCCTGCCGGATCTAGCAATCACTAATAAAAGTGGTCTTCCGACGGAATTAAATCCTGGTTCAACCTTTATTGCCAACCTTGATATTAGTAATATAGGTGACAGTGATGTGGAAGAAGCTTATATTGTTCGGTTTTATTTAACGGATTCAAATGAACCCAATCTCTTTAATGAAGAAATTATTGGAGAAACTATTATCCAATCAACACCTCCAGGAGCTACGATTAATATCCAAGAACAACTCCAGATTCCAGAAAACTTATTCCTTGAAAGTTATGATCTTTTGATAAGTGTAGATCCCGATAGAGATATTCTTGAAATAGGTGAGTACATTTTTCCAAGCAATAATAACAATAGAGTGGGACCTTTGATTAACAACGGTTATTTACCTAAAATTAAGGTTGATTGGTGTAACGATCAACAAGTAGTCGGGAGTTATACAACGACAGAAGGAACATTAGATTGGTACCTACCGCTCGCTGAATCGAACTGTACAGAAACGGTTCAAAATATCGTATACACGCAAATAAGTGGTCCAGAAAAAGGTTCTATCCAGCCCGTTGGGACTTATGAAATAGTTGGAAAATTCGAAGATGCATGTGGTGCGACCGCATATTGCACCATAAATGTTACGATAGATGGTATGCAACCAACATGTTTGGAAGAAATAGCAACTGGGACAATTGATTGTTCTGAATATTTACCAAACGGAAATTACAGAGTTGTCATTAAAGATTTTAACAATAATCTTACAGAATATATTTATGGGACAGACGGTGATTTAGTTAGTAGTCAAGAACTAGGTTCATTGATTACCCAAAATTATGCAATCGTTGATGGAAATATAGTTATTGATAATGGCCAAGGAAATGTAGCTATTCAGGAACCAGGTTTTGACAATTTAATACAAACATACACCAAAGTTTCAGATGTCATTGAAACAGCAACCGGTTATATTTTCGGGACAGTAGACATAGTTGAAGGAGCAGAATTAAGTTACTCGATTCATCTTGTTGAAACTGATTTCACCGGCTCTATTTTGAATGAATCAATTGTTGCAACAGGAGAAAACTTTGAATATACCACTGCATTTGTAAAAGACATCTTGCATCTAGAGGATGACAAATATGCTGTGTTTTATACTTATCCAACTGGCAATGCACCTTATGGATACTACAAAGGAGAATATGCTGTGTTCGATCAAAACCTACAAATCCTTCACACTGATTACACCAATACTTTAAATTATAATACAGTTGGTGCCAATCCGGGATTAAGAAAAACCAGTTGTGGAAATTTCTTTATGCGCACAGGCACCTATACAACCGCTGCAGCCGGACCACAAAATACAGTTTCAAATGTTACATCCAGCTACCTGACATTCGATGGTACAAAATTAGTTCCAGAGAAACAATACACGGAGTACAATCGCAATTACTGGCAACAACAAACAACAACAAGAGGAATCGGAAGAAAAAGATTTATTGATTATGAAACACCAAATGGTGACCAGCTTGTTGTTAATCATGAATATGAAATTTTCTACAATGCAAATGCATGGGTTTACGCAGGTGTTAGTCCTGACCCAAATGATGACATTATCTATCTAGAACATTATGCTGAAGGAGAATTGGTCTGGTCAGCAGAACTTCCAAGAGCTAACAACTACGAGTTTGAAGAATTTGTACTTATTGGAGATAAGCATTATTTCTTAGGAACATTAGATGGTATCACTTACTTAGTTGATCTTGATTGTCATTTAGAAATCACACCTCCTGAAATTACCTGTGATATCAACATTACATCTACAAATGGAAGCGTTGCCATTACTGGTCTACCAACAGATGCAAACACCAAATTATTTGATGCAAGTTATACTGCTGTTTTTGAATGCAATCCTTGGAATGGAAATACATGCGCTATCAATGAAACAGTAACTGGCTTAACAACTGGCGCAACTTACTACCTAAGTGTTCAATCAGATCTTTGTGATGAATGGATACCGATTGTTATAAATAATAATGGAGGTTGCACAGATTCCGACAATGATGGATTTTGTGATGAAGATGATTGTCAACCAAACAATCCTGCACTTCCAACCACTCCAGGAACGACTTGCAATGATTTCAACATGATGACCGACAATGACATCATCCAAGCCGATGGTTGTACTTGTGCAGGAACTCCAAGTGGTGAAGCATGTAATATCAATGTTACACAAAGTAATGGAACATTAACAATTACTGGTTTGACAGGCGCAGAAAATGCAAAATTATTTGATGAAACGGTTACATCAAGTGGTATTGTCTGGCAATGTAATCCTTGGAATACATCACCATGTAGTGACAATGAAGTCGTTTCAGGATTGCCCGCAGGACAGTATTTTTTAAGTGTTCAATCTGACAATTGTGATGAATGGATTGCTGTTACTTTGGACGGAAATCAAGGTGATGAGCTAATTTTTGAATGTCCAGAAGACCTAAACTTCTTATTCATTCCTACTGATGTTTCAGGTCCGTGTCTAAACGTTTCCATCATCGATTATCCTGAGGCAACAACAACTTGTGCTGCTGGTGGAATAGAAGTTATCTTACTTTCTTCTAGCGGTGAGTTGATGGTCAGTGAAGTTGAAAACGGATTCTGCGGTCCAATTCTTTTGGCAGGTACAGGAACATCACAACTTAATTTTCAAGCAACAGATGCATGCGGCAATGTAACAACATGTAGTTACTTTGTTACACGAACTCTAGATCCTAATGCACCTGTAGATCAAGATGGTGATGGCCTGAATTCAAATGAAGATTGCAATGACAACAACATCAGCTTACCTGGAAATCCTGGTGATCCTTGTTTTAATAATGACGATTCACTTCCTTTGGATGGGATAGTTAGTGCAGATGGTTGTACTTGCGACGTAGGACCAGTTGCTTGTAATGTGTCTGTAAATTCATCCAATGGAACTGTGACGATTGAAGGTTTGACAGGTCTTGAAAATTCAAAATTATTTGACAGCAATATAGCTGCAGTTTGGGAATGCAATCCGTGGAATGGAAATCCATGTTCTGGAACGGAAACTATTTCTGGATTGAATGCTGGAGAAACTTATTTCCTAAGTGTACAGTCTGATGTTTGTGATGAATGGATTCCGATTACGATTGAAAATTCAGCAATAACACAACCGATATCAAGAAATGCGGTGACCACTTCAAATGAGTTCGTCATCACAAATTTCTTCCCAAATCCAGCAAGTGCGGAAGCATTCTTGAAAGTCGAAAGTTCGTTTGATGGAAGATTCGTCTTAGAAATTTATGACATCATCGGCACACTAAAAAGTTCAAAAAATATCGAAGTGGAAAATGGGAATAACACTATTCAGTTAGACATCAATAGTTTGACTGCTGGTACCTATCAGGTAATTCTTCGAAATAAAAATAATGAAATGGAACAAATTCGATTTGTAAAATTTTAGTAAACCACTAGTTCTCTCTTTTTTGAAACCGCTCTATTCATTTAGGGCGGTTTTATATATTTAAACCCCTCTTTTAAAGTATTGAAAAGTTTATGATCAGTAAACTTCCCCTACCTGAAATTTACATATCTGACAATATCACAGGTCCAGTCTCCTGCAATTCTAATTTTGTAAAAAACTAGTTGAACGGTTTACGCATTATTCTAAAAAAAAGGAGGATTCGCTCGTACCTTTGAATAGTTAGCAATGATAAAATCACCATATTGCTATCTGAGTAATTAAACACCGAAGTTTATTAGTTGCGTCATAAATTTGATTTAGTAAAATCAATGTTATAAAAATCTTAAGGTGTTTTAAAGTCTCGTTAAACTGATCAAATAATTAAAAAGTGTCAAATTTTAATTGATATATTTAATTGACACAGCAATGGTTATTTTAAACATAAATCATAGTGATTTAAATAAGTGATTACCTATTTTTTATTGACAAATTCCCAAATCTTTTGTTTAGAAAACCTCACTTGTAGACTAACTTTGAAGTAAGGAAAGCGACTGAGTCACACTGACAAAATTTCGACCCATTAAAATGTATAACACCAAAAACACTTAATTAGAAAACAATAAAACTCCCTCTTATGAAAAACTTAATGATCGTTTTACTCGCATTTATCAGCACCTCATTATCAGCACAGCAACTTCGTTCAATTGGGGTGGAAGTTGGTGGTAATTTAATTGAAAAAATTTCTTCCTCTGGCGTTGATAGTCCAAATTATTCTGCTGGATTAAACCTTGAATATGAAATTTGTAAACTACTTTCAATTAATACAGGAATCAGTTACAACAAGTACGGAAGCCATACACATTACACGCCATTTTCAGATATCCCAGAGACGAGATATGATGATATGTGGAACATGACCGCCTATAAAATCAACACTTATGCGATACCGCTTACCGCAAAAATAAATACTAAATTTTTCAGTCTACAAATTGGTGCCCAAGGTGAAAAAACAATCTACCAAACCCCAACAGTCAGTGTACGTCCGCTTGCAAAAGAAGATGTTGATTTTGAAAATTATGCACAAGAAAATTTAAGAGCGTACAATGTTAGTGCGATTGGCGGAATTGTTTTCAAAAGAAATTTCGGAGAAAAAATCGAAATGTGGGCGAGACCATCCGCACAATATTTCTTCAATCCGATTTATACGAATGGTGGATTTGCAGATACCAACTGGGCGTATAGTTTTAAAGTTGGCGCAAATTACCTGCTAAATAATAAAACTAAAAAGTAATAAAAATCGATTTATCATTTTATAGTATAATAGTTAGTTAGCAAACCGATTTAATTAAACACCTCGCAAGTTGTGGGGTGTTTATTTTTTTATTCAAATTTCATCAACCAACCAAAATAAAAAAGATACTTCGCGCTCCAATTGGTTTCAATCCCATTGGAGAAAGACATGTAAAAATTAAATTTCGCACAATTCTTTATACTCGTTTCACTATTTTAAATGTTTTATTTCCTGACGCATTCCCAATTTTCAATAAATAAATGCCAGTCGGTAATGCAGATAAGTCAATTTGATCAGTCAAACTAAAATCAGAAATGGTATGAACGCTCTTACCTGTTACAGATAATAATTCAACTCCATACTTTTTTGATGAATCCAAGTTTCCAACAAAAGCTATGGTTTCATCGAAAGGATTTGGATAGACCGTTAAATCATTCAAATCTTCGTTTTCGGCAGAAATATTCGTTGGCATTACGATATTTACACAATAATCCTCCGCTTCACCCCAGGTTACTTGTCCTTGTTCACATGGAGAGGAGGATTCAAAGTATGCATATAAAATTCTCATTCTTGTGAGTCCGGGTGATGCGGTCATTGGCACTGAAATATTTCTTGTAATAGCATTGTCTATCCCTTCTTCATTCAAAACAACTTCATTATTTTCAAAGTTTCCATTTCCGTCAAAATCAATCCAAACGCGAAAATCATTGGAGAATCCAGAGTCCCCAAAACCAGGTTCCAAATACAATTCGAAAGTTTCTCCCAATAAAATAGATTCTGCATCAGGAATTGCAAAATTTGCATATCCACCATTGTCTCCAGATGTATTCACATAGTTATTGATCTTCACTTCGTTAATAAATTCTGAGGTCCCTTCTAAAAAATCTGGTACATCACAATAATCGAGATCAATACAGGCGCCACAATCTTTTGTTAGAAAATATTGGCTTTCGCTATATTCTATATTTGCAATTGTACAAACTGATTTGATTTGAAATTCATATTCCGTACAATTATTTAGATCTGTCAATTCAATGTTATTAATTGTGATTGTTGCTGTCGACCAAGTCATATCATCAATTGCTTTCCATCGAACATCATAAGTATCTGCAGCAGTGATATTCGTCCAACTAATGATGCTTGTATTTCCTGTGATATCATCAATTGCGATTGGTGGATTAGAGCAACAACCATCGGTAATAAAATTTTTAGTATTTGAATAGCTGCTTTGTGCATCACATTCTAAAATCAATTTCCATTCATATGCTTGACATGCTTCCAAGCCTGTCAATGATAACACTGCTTGTGGATTTGGAATGTCGTTCCAAGCAGCTGTGCCGACTTGTCTCCATTTTAGGGTGTCCGAATTTGTATTTGGATTGGAGGTCCAAAACAAATCTGCGGTCGTTTCTGTCACATTATTTTCAATTAGATTTTGCGGAGGAAGACAATCCAGCAACGTTAGATCAAATTTCCACATGGTCACATCATCTTGAATTTCTGAGGAAAGTCCTCCGAAATAATACAGCACATCATCAATAATAAATGTAGAACATGCCCATCTACTTCCATTTGGTAATGGCGGCAAAAATTCCCATTCTTCTGCGTCTGCATTGTAGCTCATGAATGTTTGATTATCGGGTACATGTACATGATTTACATCATCTCCACCGATCAAATAGCCTTTGTTTTTATAATCGATTTGTGATCCGGCAACCCTACCAGCTGGCGTATCATCAATCTCCGTCCATTGCTCCGTATCCAAATTATACCGAATCCAATTATTGCGATGACCACCACCAACATAAACTTCATTGTCTATTCCAAAGAAAAAAGGGTGATGTCGATCACCTCCGGGTATATCTTGTTTTTGGGTCCAGACTTGTGTGATCATATCATACTCCCACCAATCATTGAGATCACCATCAAAAGTACTTCCAGCACCCATCATGATCTTATCATTGTGGGCAATGAATGCGGGATGGCTCCTGCCTATACATGGACAAGAAGGCAACTCCGTAAAAGTTTGTGTCGTTGGATCGAATTCCCACAAATCATTTAATACACCTCCAGGGCCTGCTGATCCAAATCCATAATAATATTTCCCATTCCATTCATCTCCAATTGCAATCGCTCTTGCTGGGCCTGGAAAATCTGCGAGTTGTTGCCAACTGTCTGTCGCAGCTGTATATTCCCACACTTCACTAGAGACGTCATTTGGCCCGTCAGTTCCATTAATTCCTTCTAGCACATAAGCTTTTCCATTAAACCCAAAACCATTTGAGTGATGTTTGTAAAAAGGAGGATCATTTAATTGTTCCCAGGATTGTGCAGTTAAATTTACGCTGATAAAAAGCAGATAAAGCAAAAGAAAATTTTGAGAAATTTGTTGAAGGAATTGTAATGCGGTCATGTAAGTTAGATTTAGTTAGGCGCTAAAATTAGGGAATCAATACCGATGAATTGCCAAATTTGAAAAGTAATATAGGTTAATGTAAATTCATTGTCAAATACCTAAATATTTTTTGATCTGATGTAACGGTGACAGATTTGGCATTGCAGCAATTTATCTTTTTAAATAATGGCCACTCTATTCCATCAACTTATAGTACAAAGCAACACGAAATTCAATTATTATTTTCCAATGCAATTTTACTAAAATCCTATTTAAGGCGGAAAAATTTCACAATTCATGTCATCTGTTTTACCAATAGTCAATCCACTAGGCCCTGATTTATTAAAATAAACTAATTTGGTTTTTATTTTTTCTAATTAAAACACAACGAACGTGAAAATCAAAATTCTACTCCTTACACTTGCCGTTATCTCAATATGCTCATCAAGCGTATCTGGTCAACAATTGGATCATGTGCAGGGTGAAATTTTAATCCAACATCAAATTTACGTAAATGCGCAAGAATGGATCAAGCGGACGGCGCACAGCAATAACACCATTGCTCATTTAAAATATGAAAAAATTGTTTCAGCCCCATTGAATATACATCGATACACTTTTGATCATTCAGCAATAAACGAAATCAGATTACTGGAAGCGGTAAAAAACAATGAGCAAGTGCACGTTGCACAATTTAATCACTTTCTTGATTTAAGAGAAACGATTCCCAATGATCCCCAATTTACAGATCAGTGGCAATATATAAATATGGGACAATCGGGCGGTACGGTAGGAGCAGATATTGATGCAGAGTTAGCATGGGATATTACAACAGGAGCTTTGACTCCAGAAGGCGATACCATTGTAGTTTGTATTATTGATGGTGGTTATGAAATTACGCATCCTGATTTAGCGGATAATGTTTGGTACAACTATGCGGAAATTCCTGGCAATGGAATAGATGATGACAACAATGGTTTTGTGGATGATTTCAAAGGATGGAGTACGAGTTCACAATCTGATGCAATTGATTCAGCTCCAACAGGTCATGGGACACCAGTAGCAGGAATTGTGGGAGCAAAAGGAAATAATGGAATTGGTGTAGCAGGAGTCAATTGGGATGTAAAGTTAATGTTAGTTGCCGGTGGAACAGGAGTTGAAAGTGAAGTGTTAGAAGCATATTCTTACGCACTTGTTGCGCGTATCCGATACAACGAGACGAATGGAGCGGAAGGCGCATTTGTCGTTTCTACCAATGCATCATGGGGAATTGATTTTGGTCAACCTGCTGACGCACCTTTATGGTGTTCGTTTTATGATTCATTGGGCGTACATGGGATTGTGAGTTGTGGCGCGACGATCAATGACAATCAAAATGTCGATCAAATTGGAGATTTGCCTACTGCATGTCCGAGTGATTATTTGATTTCGGTAACAAATATGAATCGCAATGACGAAAAAGTAACAGGAGCAGGATATGGATTGGAAACCATTGATCTTGGCGCTTTTGGTGCCGATACTTGGACACTAGAAAATGGATCCGGCTACGGCCCGTTTGGCGGAACCTCTGGCGCTACCCCTCATGTTGCTGGTGCAATTGCATTGTTATATGCTGCACCTTGCAACAATTTAACCGCACTTGCAAAAGCAAACCCTGCTGCTGCTGCGCTTCAGGCGAGAGACTACATCTTAGATAACGGAGATGACAATCCAAGCCTTGAAGGGATTACAGTAACAGGAAAACGACTCAATTTAAACAATAGTTTAGTGTTTCTAATGGGAGAATGTGGGCCTTGTCCACCTCCGCATAGCATTCGTGCAAATGATGTTACAGATACGAGTACAAGTTTAGATTGGTCGTCTAATGACAATACGATTGCCGATACTTTACACTGGCGAGAACAAGGTATGACCACTTGGACAGTAGTTGCACCAGCTATAGCACCATACCAATTGACAGGTTTGCAGGCTTGTACTTTTTATGAAGTTCAGATCACTTCAAGCTGTGATACCATTTCATCTGATCCCTCTGCGATTTTCACTTTCAAAACAGATGGTTGTTGTGAACTTCCTTCAGTACTGACGGCAAGCAATATTTCAAATAACGATGCAATGATGACTTGGGAATCGGTATTAGCGGCGCAAAGTTATGATATAAGATATCGCGAGGTTGCAGCGACAGATTGGACAGAAGTAACTGGGTTGACAACTACAGAATATATGATTCCAAATTTAATGGAGTGCACCGCCTATGAAGTTGAGATACAACTAAATTGTGCCAACCAAACAATTCCATACGGTACTAATATTTCGTTTACGACAACTGGTTGTGGTATCTGTTTTGATTTAGATTATTGCGAAATAGAAGGTTTAGATGCCAGCTTAGAATGGATTGAAAGCTTTGAAGTTGGTGCTATAAATAATATTTCCGGAGGTAATAATGGATATGCCAATTTTAGTGCAGATTTCAGTACAATTTTTCAGCAGTATGGGACTTACGAATTTACTTTGACCCCAGGATATGATAGCCAAGCTTACGATGAATTGGTCATTATCTGGATTGACTTAAATGCCGATGGTATTTTTGATACAAATGAAATCGTCTATGAAACATCAGGCATAAACTCCCCACTAACAGATGAATTTCAAATACCTGGAACAGCCACAACAGGCAATACACGTATGAGGGTCGCGATGGTTTTTGAAAACGTCAACAATTCCTGTGACATGGGGGACAACAATTTTGGGGAATTAGAAGATTATTGCATAGAGATTGTCGAAGGACAACCACAATGTGTCGAAACTTCCAACATACAGATCACCTCCATCACAGAAACAACTGCTTCGGTTGGCTGGCAAGCGGTCAACTTCGGTGATAGTTACCTTGTCAGATATAAAGCAAGCACTGCAGGAACATGGAATGAAATGACGACAGCAAGTAATTCAATTGAGCTAACAGGTTTAGAAGAATGTTTGAATCATGAAGTCCAAATCAATTCGGTTTGTAGTTTTGGAGAATCCGGTTTTACAGACAGTGAAGAATTTATGACCCAATGTGTGAACAGTATTGCAGACCCTACTGGTGACTTGAGTAGCTACCAAGCATTCCCATCTCCTTTTGGGGAATACTTGAATTTGAATTTCACAACCAGATCTTCATTAGATTATATAACAATCAATTTACTAAATGAGTTAGGTCAAGTTGTTTATGACAAAACGTTGGAAAATGTATCGGCACAACCACAAGAAATACAGATCAATACCAATGACCTGCCAGACGGATTGTACCTAATTAGAATTCAGACGGCCGAAGATCAAAACATCATTAAAGTCATCAAAACAAAGTAATACTATGATCACATTTAAATTACCAACGTTGGCAGTCCTGTTCACAACAATGCTGCTGACCGTATCGATGTTATGGAGTTGCAACTCGACAAAAAGTAAAAATAAGGAAACCGTAGATAGTCATTTTATTTATTCAGAATTGATTGTAAGTCTAAAAAAAGAGGTAGACATCGATGTGCTCTTTAATGAATTTAAGTCATACAAACTTGCCAAAAAGAAAGCCATCAATGCCAGAATGGGTTTGTGGTTATTGACCTACGATACGGATAAAATCGATCCAAAGAAAATGCTTAAAAAAATTCGTGCTTTCGAAGGTGTAGTCAATGCAGAATTCAATAAGAATTTGACTGGGCGAGAATAAATATGCTAAAATAAACTTACATTGCAATAGTACATATCGATCCCTTTTCTTTAATTAGGAAAGGGATCGTTTTTCTAAATGTAAGTTTTCATGTTCACTTCACGCCTTTTCAGAACTCATTTACCTACCCTTTAATGGATAGTAAAACCAAGGGAATTATCAAAAAAAGTAATACCCTATTCGCCACATTAACATTTATATTTTTTTGACAAATTGCCATTAATTATACTTAAAACAGCTTGATCTCAAGCAATCTTCATTGACAACTTAGGATAAGTGTTATTGAAGTTGCAGGTCCCTACAAATATCTTTATAGAAAGAAGAACAATTAAGTTAGGAATGATGTAAATTTGAAGTGCTCTCCCTCCCCGTATTTTCACATGCCACGTTTCTATCCCTATTCTGTTTTAATGGTAATTAAAAACATAAAACCACTATGTACTTAAAAAACTTACTTTCACTACTCTGCTTACTAATGATTAGTAACATTGCTGTCTTTGCTCAAGACGAACCATTCCAACTGCGCCAAGTGGCATGCGATCTGGAACAACCTTGGGAGATAACTTACGGCCCAGACAATCAACTTTGGGTCACAGAATCTCGTGCTTACAAATTACTTCGAATTGATCCGAATACTGGAAATCAATCCGTTGTTTTGGATGCATCAAATTTGAAAAATTTTCCCAACAATCAAAACCCATGGCCACAAGGTGGATTTACAGGAGTGGCATTACATCCTGATTTATTAAATGGCAAACCTTATGTTTATGTCGCGTATACCTATCAATTTGATGGTTGCCAACCAAACGATCAAGGTTGTTTTTTCAAAACTAAGATTGAGAGATACAACTACAATAACGGTGGACTATCAAACCCACAAACTGTAATAGACAATATCCCTGGGTCCAACGATCACAATGGAGGCAGATTAATAATCACCGCCAATGCTGGAATTCCTTTTTTATTCTACACAGTTGGTGATATGGGAGCTGGACAATTCGGAAATGCAGAGCGTCCTAACAATGCGCAAGATCCAACTATTTATGAAGGCAAAATATTGCGACTGAATACAGAACAAGTGAATGGAAGTTGGATACCAAATTCAAATCCTTTTGGGAATGCAGTCTGGTCTTTAGGACACAGAAATCCGCAAGGATTGGCTGTCGGGCAATTCGGTGATATGTATGCTGCCGAACATGGACCTTACACTGACGACGAAGTCAACATTATTCAATTTGGAAAAAATTATGGTCATCCATTGGTTTCAGGATTTGCAGATGGAAATTACAATGGCGCTGCTGTTGGCACTGGAAGTCTTTTGCCAATCATCAACAATGAATCTAACAATGCAAATGTAATTACCAACTATGAAGACCCAATTGCGTCCTACTATGCTGCTCCTAACAATGAAGTAGTAGACTGGTACAATTATGCAGTCAGTGGTACACAGCCATTTCCGAATGCTTGGTTATTCAGACCTTCTATTGCACCATCCGGGATTGGATATTATGGAGCAACTACCATCCCAAATTGGAACAACTCCCTCCTACTTACTTCCTTAAAAAAAGCAACAATTTATCGTCAACCACTTGCCGGAAATGGAGAAGCAATAGCAGGTGCGGCCATCCCATATTTTGAGGGCTTAGGAAGATTTAGAGATGTAGCAATTTCTCCAAATGGCGATAAAATTTACGTAGTATGTGATAAATATGGAGCGACTTCTGGACCTACTGAAGGAACTTCTATTGCACCTAATAATCCTGGATGTGTGTTAGAATTTGAGTATGCGCCAGGTTTAACAGGATGCCAAAATAGTTATGACGGATTTACTTTTATTGGCGACTACAATAATGCAAAATATTTTATTTCAAATGAAACCAGCAATTGGGCAAATGGATCCTCTTTGGCAGAATTTTATAGTGGCTATTTAGCATCTCCAAATGATCAAGCAGAAAATGACTTCATCCAATCTTACTTACAATCTAACAATGAAATTGCTTTTATTGGAGTAACAGATGGTAACACAGAAGGTACTTTTGATTTAGCAAGTGGTGAACCAACTTCTTTCAATAATTTCACAGGAACCAATTCGGATAGTGATGATTATGCTATCATGAATTTCTGGGACGGAAGTTGGGGTGTCAACAACATAACAACTCAAAGACGATATATCATTGAAATCCCTTGTTCGGCTTGTACCGACAATGACAATGATGGCGTCTGTGCGAATGTTGATTGCAATGACGACAATTCAAATGTACCAACTTCACCTGGCACCACATGTGATGATGGAGAACCGACAACACAAAATGATGTAATTCAATCGGATGGCTGTACCTGTATGGGCACAACTCCCGACCCTATCCTAACAATCTACTGCCCAGAAGATCAAACCATACTTATTCCTTTTACGGCTCAAACGATCAGTGCTTCATTCCCAATTGCAAGTGGATTTACAAATTGTACTGGTGGCTTATTGGGACCTGTTCTTACTTCAGGACCGGATCCAAATTCGCAAGTTGGTCCGGGCACTTATGTCCTCTCCTACAATGTGTACAATCAATGTGGTCAATCACTAGATTGCTCATACACCGTAAGTGTTGAGCAATCAGGCAGTGGAATTTGCGAAGTATTTGCAACTACTTCCAACAATTCAATCACTGTATCAGCGTTAACAGGAGCTGAAAATGCAGTGTTATATGATGCTAATATTGATGCTGTTTGGAATTGCAATCCTTGGAATGGAAATCTATGTACTGGAAATGAAGTCATTTCTGGACTCTCTACTGGAACTTATTTCTTGAGCGTTCAGTCGGATGTTTGTAGCGAATGGATTCCGATAAACGTAACTGGGATTTCCTCAAATTTAGACCTCACCTGTAGCGCCGATGTTACATTCACGGTAGCGACAGGTGCATCTTCAACACAGATAAATTATGATTGGCCAGTAGCAACTTCAACTTGCCCATCAGGTGGGGTCAATGTTACTCAAATTACTGGACCTTCATCAAACGATTTTCTAAGTCCTGGAACCTATCAAGCTATTTTTAGTGCAAATGATGAATGTGAAAATAATGTAGGTTGTGAATTTACAATTTCAGTTATTGATTCACCAATTGGCTGTAATGTCTCTTATACAGCAGCCGATGGATCGATAACGGTCGCAGGTTTAACTGCCGCAGAAAATGCAAAATTATTCGACGCCAACATATCTTCAGTATGGGAATGTAATCCTTGGAATGGAACACCTTGTTCAGGAAATGAAGTCATCAACAACTTAGCTGCAGGACAATATTTCTTGAGTGTTCAGTCAGACGTTTGTAGCGAGTGGATTCCAATTACCGTAACTGGTGGAGGAACTTGCGAGTTGACTTCAACGATCTCCAATGTCTCGTGCACAGATTACTCGATTACTTACGACATCTTTGTCACAGGAAATAATACTTCCAGCAATGAATTTGGTATAATTGTCCAGGTGATTCAACTTCAAGGAGGACCTGTTCAGCAGATTCCTGTGACATTTAATTTGAATGAAACACACACAATTACAGAAGATGTTCCGCCGAATGGAGCACCCATTTCTTCTTGGACAGTCAATGTTTACGATCCAGGCGACGATAATTGCAATGATGCCACATCATTCGATTGCCCAACATCAGGTTGCAATGTAACTGCAACAGTTGCCAATGGCTCAATAACGGTCACCGGATTAACAACCGTAGAAAACGCGAAATTATTTGATAACAGTATCTCAACAGTTTGGGATTGTAATCCTTGGAATGGCAATCCTTGCTCAGCAAATGAAGTGATCAACAATTTACCTGCAGGTGATTATTTTTTGAGTGTTCAGTCAGATGTTTGCAGTGAATGGATTCCGATCACAATTTCTGGAGGAACTTCAGATACTGATGGAGATGGTATTCCTGATGCTCAAGATTGCGAACCAAATAATCCTAACATCCCTGCACCTGCTGGAACTACCTGTAATGACTTCAATAACAATACTCAAAATGATGTCATCCAAAGTGACATGTGTACTTGTGCAGGAACGCCAGTTGGTGGTGGATGCAATGTTACATTTACAGAAATGGGTGTTGGAGAAATTACCATTATAGGATTAACGGCAGCCGAGAATACCAAGATTTTTGACTCCAGTGCATCATCAAGTGGTATTGTATGGCAATGCAATCCTTGGTCTGCAACTTGTTCAAATTCGGAAGTTGTTTCTGGTTTAATTCCAAATGCTCAATACTACCTAGCGGTACAGTCAGATGATTGTGATGAGTGGATTCCATTTATGGTTAATACAGTTCCTTTCAGTGATAACAATTCAATTTCATTTAATAAAGCAGTAGAACCGAAAGCGTTTTCAATTACGAGCTTATTCCCAAATCCAGCAACAACTGAATCATTTGTTACGCTTGAAAGCAATTTTAATACAGCAATCACTTTAGAAATTTATAATGTAGTTGGAAGGCTTCAAAATCAAACTACCACTAATCTTGAAATAGGAAGTAATACTATCATGTTGAATATTGCAGATTTAAAAATTGGGATTTACCATTTAGTCATTAAAGATAAAAAAGGCAAAACACAATCTACACGATTTATCAAACACGATAATTAAATTAAGAATATTAAAAAAAGCGTTCCGATAATATAATATCGGGACGCTTTTTTTGTAGATCACTTTTCTAAATCTCGTTTAATTTTTCCAAAAGCCAACTTCTTTCAGTCAGAATCTTTTCAGCTTCAAATTCAGATTTCAATATTTCTTTTTGTTTTTTACCTCCTTTAAAAGCAACTAATTTTCTCACAAAGCGAATATTATTCAAATAGTTGGTTCGGTAAAACTCGCTGACCTCTTTTCGGCGAACATAAATTTGAAAACTATCCAAATGAGAAAATAACGCATCTATATTTTTTTGCTCATAATAGATTCTAGTGATAATTGATTTTGCAATCAGCGTATTGAGCACTTCTTTATATTCTGAATTTTGAAGATGCACCATTGCTTTATCATAATTTTTACGACTATATTCCAATCTTGCTAAATTAAAACTGATTGTTCGATCCCGATGTTCTGGATCTAAGAAATTCGCATAATTTTGAATAAATTTTTCCGACCAATCAAATTCTTCCAAACGCGTCCCTGCTGCAACTATGTTGTTGTATGAAAATTGAGAAATCTGTCCATTCTCCAACAAATAACCTCCTGCTAGTCCATCTTTATACAAATCTAAAATTTCATTACCAAATGCGGTGTGCCCTTTATTTAACTCTCGAATACAATAATTAATCGCATGTAAGTGTAATACTTTAATTTCATAAGAATCAAAATACTTTTTATTTTTAAAAAGCATTTCCTTAAATTTCATAAAATAAGTATTTCCTTCTGGCTCTGTTAAAAAGCGATAACAATAATAATAAATTCCAACGGCTGGGATACTCAAATATTTTTCTTGTTCGATCGGAGCTAACAAATGCGATAATAAACCAAAATCATAATCAGCATTATACACTTGCTTGTGAGAAAATTGAGCACAAGTATGCTTTAGTTTTTGCACCAAATAATGGATATCGATTGTATTAGAAATATTCCCCAAATCAAAATATTTGGTTCTTTCATTTTCAATCAGGAATTCCATTTCTTCCAACTGAAAATCTAATAATTGTCGATAGTAAAATTCATTTCGTTGTGGATACTTTTCTAATAATTCAGCAGTTTTTTTTACTACCCCTTGGTAACTTTTGGACAAATCTCGTTCACGATAGATTTCCGCCAATAAGTGCCGGGTTCGGATGGTACTACTCCGTTGTTTGAGAATTAAAAAGTATTCTTCTATCAAACCTAACAGGGTGCTCATGGTCGCCCTCAACAATCCATAATCAAATTTTTTGTCAGGAAATATGTACTTAAAAACCTGTTCCTTATCTGGAAAAGGCTTATCTTTTAGAACGTACTTAGATAGGTATTCGAATAGTTCGCCAATGTCATTCCGCAAAACAAAAAATGGTGATTTAAGAAGCTTTTTAAGTTGCTTAATCTCTTTTGGAGACAACTTTCGTAAAGTTGCATACAATTTATAGTTTGAATTAGCTTTCATGTCTAATTTTATTTTTACAAAAAAATGACTATACATCTGACTTATAGCAAATTACGAATAAAAATCGTTAAATAATCTTTACAAATTCAATTAATTGTCTTTGATTTGAAGCCTTTAAAATGAAATCTTTGTAACAGCCCTTTTATACAAACTTTCAAAGTTCAACATCATGAAAAAATACATATCAATTTTTCTATTTTTCTTTTCATTTTCAATTGCATTATCAGGGCAAGGCTGGGTAGAAATTTTGAATACCCCCGGCTTACAAACAACCAACACAATCGGTTTAAGCGATGGCAATTTCGCAACGGTTTTACGAGCTCCAAATGGCATCGCAAATTCTGATGCTGGAAATTATCTTATCAAATACGACCTTAATGGACAAATTATATTGCTGGAAAAAATCAATGATGCACCCAATAATTTTAGTGTCTTGGTTATCGAAAGTCCAGATGGTGGTTACTTTATTTGGACGAATGATGGGTTGCTAGTAAAATTAGATGCTAACTTCCAGGAAGAATGGAGCAACCTAATCATATTCGATTCTCAAACCTCAGGTACGTCCAGAATGGCTGATCCATTTATTACTGCTGATGGTCACTTAATCATTGCAGGAAGTGCAGGTGTCAATGGTGTCGGTGAAGGATATTTTAGAAAATATGATCTCGACTTTAATTTAATCTGGGAAACAGCAGGTCACCCTTCTTTAATAACAGACATTATTGAAAACTCATCAGGAGAATTAACTTTTTTTTATGGTGGTACTAGCTCGGCAGCAGGTATGGGTGTAGGAAAAGTTAGTGGAGCAGGAATTCCAATTTGGGTGACTGATTTAACTTCAACATTAACTTTTGGTACAAACTATGAAATCGTTGGAATGGACGACGGAAACTTTATGTTATTTCAAGCATACAATCCAGCATTTACTGCTACACAAAGCAAATTCAATGGTGATGGTGAATTAGAATGGACTAAGGAATTAATTGACCCAACTGTATTTAGCGTACTATCTAAACAGGTAAAAGTAAGTGACGGATTTGTAACAACAGGAACAATTGGAGGAGCATTTCCTGGTGAAGGATTTGCCAATCTTATGCTTTTAAAAACGGATTTTGATGGAAATGTGGTATGGTTAAAAAATCACCATGTAGAGGGGACAAATTCTGAATATTGCAGATCTATTGTTGCAACACCAGATGGGGGATTCATTGGTGCTACTGAATTTGGAGATGGCACAAACGAAGGAAGAGGCGTCTACTTATTTAGGGCGAATGCAGAAGGAAATATTTATGAACAACAATTAACTGGAATTATTGCCCGAGATAGTATTGGCAATTGTGATATCAACGATGCAGCTGCTTTGGAAGGATGGACGATTTCAGCATCCAATGCGGATCACACCATCCATGCATCTTCTGACGAGACAGGATTATATACACTCAATGTACCAACCGGAATTTATACGATAACCGTGCATCCACCAAATGACTTATGGGAAGTTTGCGACAATAATGAAACATTGGGTTTTGTTGAAAATTCGCAACTTAACAAAAGCTACGTTGTACAGGCAGTAGCAGAATGCTCAGCAATGGCCATACAAACTACCTTCCCGATTGCTCGACCATGCTTTGACAACAATGCCTATAACATCAGTTACTGCAATCAAGGTACGATTATGGCCGAAGATGCTTTTGTAGAAATTTCTATTGATTCAGATTTAACTTATGTAAGCTCGTCAATTCCTTTATCATCACAATCTGACAATGTACTTACATTTGACATTGGCGATATTCCTTCTGGGGATTGTGGAGACTTCAATGTAATCTTCATGATAGATTGTGAGACAGAATTAGATGAAACCATTTGTCTATATTCCTCTATTTTTCCAGATGACGATTGTGGCGCCATAACGAATCCATGGGAAGGTGCATTTGTAGAAGCTTTAGTTGGTTGCGAGACAGATAGCATTGATTTTTCATTACTAAATTCCGGACTAGATGATATGAATGATACACGTCAATTCATCATCATAGAAGATGCAATTGTATTGTTTCAAAGTGATTATCAACTAGAAGAAGCATCGAGTCTCAATATAAAAGTTCCAGCCAATGGTTCCACCTATATCATGGAAGCGATGCAAGAAGTAGGGGCTCCGGGTGTTGAATTACTTAAAGTATGGGTCGAAGGTTGTGGCGCCAATCAAAATGGTGAATTTAGTACCGGATTTGTCAATCAATATTCACTTGGAGATAACAATCCACAAACGGATACCGAATGTAGAGAAGCTAGTGCGGCCTATGACCCTAATGACAAAGAAGGATTACCTCGAGGTTATGGGACAGAACATTTCTTAGCTAAAAATACAGATATTGAATATTTGATTCGTTTTCAAAACACAGGAAATGATACCGCTTTTACAGTTGTATTGCTCGATACAATCGCGCCAGAATTAAATCTCTCAACTTTACGAATTGGTCCAGCGAGTCATGATTTTGAATGGGAAATAATTGATGGAAATGTTTTACAATATACTTTCAATTCTATCTTACTGCCTGACAGTACAACCAATTTCGTTGCTTCTAATGGATTTGCAAAGTTCACAATATCACAACAACCTGACTTGGCAGATGGAACCGTTATCAAAAATGATGTAGGTATTTATTTTGATTTCAATGAAGTCGTTATGACCAATGAAACTTATCACACTATTGGCGAAGATTTCATAGAAGTATCTACACAAAACCCCGTTATCCAATCTGCTAGAATTGAAGTCTATCCAAATCCATTTAATAATTTCACACAAATCAAAATGGGTGATTTACATCTTGAAAATGGAAACTTTGAATTGTATGATTTGAGTGGGAGACTTGTTTTCCAACAGCAATTTTCAGGCAATCAATTTACATTTCATAGAAACGAAAATATTTTATCTGGCAACTATTTCTACAAAGTAATGGATGATCAGAAAGGAATGATTAACAACGGACAGCTTAGTATTCAATAATCTTGCGTTTACTTACACTTAAAATCAACAATATATTTACGTGGTTCTAAATTAGTACAAAGTATTAATTTAGAACCACGTTTCCTATCAATGTATCAGAAATGACATAAGGTTAACTTACAAGCATCTGTAACCTTACTGAGTAAAGGTTAAATCTCATCCAACTTCTCTAAAAGCCAACTTTTCTCAAATAAGGTTTGTTCAGCTTCGATTTCAGTTTTTAAACTTTCTTTTTCTCTAGACTCACCCGTCAACCCAACTAATTTTCTAACAAAGCGAATATTATTAAGATAATTAATTCGGTAAAATTCACTGACTTCTTTTCGGCGGACATAAATTTGAAAACTATCCAAATGAGAGATTAAAGCATCAATATTTCCTTGTTCGTAGTAAATTCTTGCCAAAATAGTTTTTGCAATCAAAGTGTTAAGTACTTCTTTATACTCCGAATTTTGCAAATGAATCATGGCTTTATCATAATTTTTTCGACTATACTCCAATCTTGCCAAATTAAAATTGATGGTCCGTTCTCTATGTTCAGGATCCAAAAATTTTGCATAATTTTCAATAAATTTTTCCGACCAGTCAAAAGCTTCCAAACGAGTACCTGCAGCAACTATATTGTTATAAGAGAATTGAGAGAGTTGGCCATTTTCCAATAAATAGCCATCTTTCAGTCCATCTTTGTAAAGGTCTAAGATTTCCTTGCTAAATTGTTTTCGACCTTTATTCAATTGACGAATACAAAAATTAAGTGCATGTAAATGAAGTCCTTTAATTTCACTTTGATCAAAATATTTTTTATCTCTGAAAAGTATTTCTTTAAACTTTAAAAAATATTCATCACCATCTGTTGCTGTCAAAAAACGATAACAATAATAATAAATACCAATGGCCGGAATACTTAAATATTTCTCTTGTTCAATTGGTGCTAAAAAATGAGGTAACAATCCAAAATCATAATCTGCATTATAGACACGCTTATGTGAAAATTGCGTGCAAGTATGTTTTAATTTTTGGACTAAATAAAGAATATCGATCGTATCCGAAATATCATCTAAATTGAAATTTTTGGTCCGTTCGTTATCAATCAAAAACTCCATTTCTTCCATCTGAAAATCTAATAGTTGTCGATAATAAAACTCATTACGCTGGGGATAATTTTCCAATAAATGCGCTGTTTTTTTAACAACTGTTTGGTAGCATTTTGTCAAATCTCTTTGTCGATAAATTTCTGCTAGTAAGTGCCGAGTCTTAATCACATTACTTTTTTGCTTATCAATCAAAAAGTATTGTTCAATTAATTCAAATAAGTCGCTCATCGTCCCTCGTAACAAAGCATAATTAAATGATTTATCAGGAAATACATTTTTAAAAACCTGTTCTTTAGCTGGAAAAGGCTTATCTTTTAGTGTAAACTCAGACAAAAATCCGAACAGATCGCCAACATCTTTTCTCCCCACAAAAAATGGTGAAATCAACATCTTTTTAATTTGCTTTATCTCTTTTCGAGAGAGTTTCCTCAATGTGTCATGTAATTTATAGTTTGAATGGCTGCTCATGAGTTAATTCTTGTCCACAAATTTATATACAATCAATTGATTATTAGTTAATTACCATTAAATATACAAAATTTCTGTCCACAAAATCAAATTTATGTACTTGTATATAGTGTCATAAAGTGGAATTTTTGTAACGAGCAATGATTCAATTTAATCGGCTTAAAAAAATTTTAACTATGAGAAAATGTACTCTGATATTAATCGCCTTATGCTGCCTTTCTTTCTTATCGAAAGCACAAGGATGGTTAAAGAATTTTCCCGCGGTTGATATTGCTTATATTGGAACAATAAATCCGACAAGTGATGGAAATTATTTGGTTTCCATGAATGCCTCAGAGGGGTTTGGAAATAATTTACCAGAAGGTTGTTATTTGGTTAAGATGGATATCGAAGGCGAGATTTTATGGATGGAAAGGTTTTCTGAAGAATTTAGTAATCCGGTTAAAATATGGGAATCACCAAATGGTGGTTACGTTGTTTTTGAAAATAGAAATAACCCTGCCACTAACAATTATGAATATTTTCTTACTAAGTTAAGTTCAAGTTTTGAGTTAACTCATTCTGTCCCTGTCGGAGAATTAGGGAATGTACCTTCTGATCCAGTTTTTATTTCTAACACTGAATTTATCATAGGTGGAGGATTTGTAAATGGGGTTCTCAGAAAATACGATTTAGCGCTTAATCTAATAGGTGAGCATACTACTCCTGAAAAAATAATAGACTTAGAACCTACCCCAGACGGCAGCATTATTGTAACAACTGGTCAATCAATTGTTATAAAAATGTCAACTGATTTCCAAACAATTTGGGAAACCAGTTTGTATGGGACACTACAGACAAATAATTTAGAAGCACATCCTATGGAAGATGGAAGTGTAACTTTATTTACAAGTATTGAAGCCAACACTATTCCACGTCAATTAAAATTAGATGCTACAGGTGCATTGTTATGGGTGAAAGAATTGTTACCTCCAAATGTTTCTGCAATTGCAAAAAAACAAGTGAGGGTTAGTGATGGCTTTATTTCTTCAGGCCAAGTTTACAACAATCTCGAATTTCAAGGAAACAATGTTTTGTTGATTAAGTCTGATTTTGAAGGGAATGTTGTCTGGCAAAAAAGTATGCATAATAGAGGATCAATTTGGGAATTTTGCCACGAATTAGTTGCAACTCCTGATGATGGATTGATTGGGCTTGTTGAATTCGTTGAACCAATTATCTCCGAACAATTATATGTATTCAAAATAAATAGTGAAGGTAATATTTACAATCAACAACTGTCTGGCAAAGTTGCTTATGATCAAACAGAAAATTGTGATTTGACTGATGCAGTCGGATTAGCAAACTGGACAATATCGGTTTCAAATGAAGAAATGACCCTTTATGGTACAACAGATGATCTTGGTCATTATACAATTTCAGTTCCTACAGGCATCTTCACAGTGACTGCTCATCCTCCAAATTTTTCATGGAATGTTTGCGAAAATGATATTACAATTGGTTTTGTTGAAGATGCTCAACTTGTTAAGGATTTTGTCCTTTCGTCAAACGATGCTTGTTCTTCGATGGTGGTGCAAACGGCTCTCCCAATTGTTAGACCTTGCTTCGATAATAACACTTATTATATTAGTTATTGCAATGAGGGAACTACTGGCACTTCTGATGCTTATGTAGAAATTACAATTGATCCTTCTCTAACTTATGTAAGTTCAAGTATTCCACTTACTACACAGAATGAAAATGTTTACACCTTTGATCTTGGCGAGGTTGCATTGGGTGCATGTGGAAGCTTTAATGTAGACTTCATGTTAGATTGCGAGACTGAAATAGGCGAAACTGTTTGTATATCTTCAGATATTTTTCCAAAATTCGAATGTGGTATTCTAAGTAGTCCTTGGGAAGGTGCATTTATAGAAGCTGAAGTCGATTGTGAATCAGATAGCATTTCTTTTTTAATAAAAAATGTAGGTAACAACTCAATGTCAACAAGTCGACAATTTATTGTTATAGAAGATGCAATTGTACTATTCCAAGATGATTTTCAACTACAAACGCAAGGAGAGTTAATAGAAAAATTTCCAGCAAATGGTTCTACACTTATTTTAGAAGCTATGCAAGAAATTGGAGCGCCAGGTGATGAATTAGTTAAAGTATGGGTAGAAGGATGTGGAACAAATCAAAACGGCGAAATAAGCACTGGCTTCATTAATCAATTTTCATTGGGAGACAATGTTCCGCACACAGATCGAGAATGCAGAAGAGCTAGCTCTGCATTTGACCCAAACGACAAGCAAGGATTTCCACTTGGTTACGGTGAAGCACATTTCATCAAAGAAAATATCGATCTAGAATATCTAATCCGTTTTCAGAATACTGGAAATGACACTGCTTTTACGGTGGTTCTACGAGACACTATTGCTTCAGAATTAAATTTATCAAGCATCCGAGTTGGCCCCGCTAGCCATGACTATGATTGGAAAATTGAAGGAGGAAATGTATTGGTTTGCACATTCAATCAAATCTTTCTTCCGGACAGTACTACAAATTTTGATGCTTCCAACGGATTCTTCAAATATACAGTCGAACAACAACCTGATTTACCAGTCGGCACCATCATCAACAATGATGTTGGTATCTATTTCGACTTTAATGAAGTGGTTATGACTAATGAAACACTACACACTATTGGCGATGATTTCATTGCGCTTTCTAATCAATCCCCAATCATAGAAGCCGCCAGAATCAATGTATACCCAAATCCATTTGATGATTTCACCATCTTCAAAATGAACGATTATTTTACAGAATCAGGTACTTTTGAATTATATGACCTTACTGGAAAATTAATTTCACAACAATACTTTACCGGAAATGAATTTCTCTTTCACAGAGATAATTTATTGAATGGAAATTATTTTTACAAAATTACGGACAACAAAAATGGTATGATCAATAGTGGACAACTTAGTATTCAATAAGAGCGAGCACCCTTTCAATTTTAAAACATAGTTTTAAGTAATTAAACTTAAACAATACAATTACAAATCGATGTGAAACATTATTCACCTTGCTATGCTATTGATATAAATGAAAAACACTTTGTCTTTATACTATAAATTTTAGCCCCACTAAAAATTATGAATATAAAAATTATGAACAACACAAAACAAAAAAATTACATTATGAAAAAAGCCATCCAACTAACTATCATGTGTTTGCTTCTCATAAGCAACATGATCCATGCTAACAGCAATTCGCCAAATAATAATGGTAGGCTCGTTTGCAATGTAACAGCAACTACTTCCAATGGTACGATTACCGTTTTAGGAATGGATGCTACCACCAATACAAAATTATTCACCTCAGATTATGCGACTGTTTGGGAATGCAATCCTTGGTTTGGATCTCCATGTTCTGCGAATGAAGTAATCAGTGGATTGACAACCGGAACTACTTATTATCTCAGTGTAAATTCCGACGATTGTAGTGAATGGATACCAATTACAGTAGAAGGCGGTGGTGGAAATTGTTCTTTAAATGCAACGTTAAGTAATTGCACTTACACGAATGCAGGGACGTATACTTACGACATTTTTGTAACAGCGACCAACACTTCTAGTAATACATTTAAAACTGCAGTCCAAGTCGGTTCAACCGAATATATTCAGACTTTTGCCTACAATCAGACACACACGATTTCCGAACTTTATAGTCCCAATCAAGAAGCAAATGTAGTCGTTTGGGAAAGTGAAAATCCAGATTGTACTACATCTACAACGGTTACTTGCCAACCTATAGATGACATATGCGGCATGGTTGGCACAATCAGTAATTGTACTTCCTATCCTGATGGACGTTTTAACTACGATTTGATAGTTACCAGTCCAACAGGCGGTACTTATTTGATTTATTTATATGATCAATATTCTGGACCGTACACTCGAGAACTTACTTACAATGAAACACACCAAATTGGTGAATCCGGTTATACAACACCATGGAAACGTGTTGAAGATGTAAGCAACCCTGATTGTTATACAGACATTACTTATGCTTGCACAACTGCTGTTAGTGAAGTAACAATAGAAAATTGTCCAGAAAACATAACCGTTGAACTCCCACTAGAAGGTGGAGAAACGATCGTAACTTGGACGGAACCTTATTGTAATACCACATGTACAGGAAGCGATGGAATATGTTTTACCAATCAAACATCAGGTCCAGCAAATGGAGATTCTTTAAGTGAAGGTGTTTACACAGTTACTTACGATGCTGGAGATGGTTGTGGAAATACTGCCACTTGTAGTTTTACAATTGAAGTTCAAGGAATCGGAGGTTGTAACATCAATTATGCTATCGACCTTGGTGATGAAGGAAATAACAAAATTGTCGTTACCGGGTTAACTGCAAATACAAATGCAAAATTATTTACCGACAACTACACTACGCTCTGGGGATGTGACCCATGGAATGGCAGTGCTTGTTCAAATAATGAAATAATCGAGGGTTTATTTTTAGGAGAAACTTATTACCTAAGTGTACAATCTGATGTATGTGATGAATGGATTCCAATTACCTTAAATGGTGGAGGTTGTAATATTGCAGCCACTGTTAGCAACTGTACCGTCAATGGTGCCGGCCTTAGGTCTTTTGACATTTATGTAACTGGAAATAATACACCTGGTGCTACCTTCGATATTGATTTAAATGATCCAGTAAATGGGATTCAAACATTTTCATATGCTTATAATGAAACGCATAGTATTGGTGAGTACAATTTCAATTTTTCTCTTTCAAAACCAATAACAGATAGTGATAATCCTTCTTGTTCAACTATTGCGGTTACTGAATGTACGGTTCCTGAAACAGAGATAAGTATTGAAAATTGTCCAGAAGACATTATCGTTTATATTGATGATGCAATCGAAGAATTAGTAACTTGGAATGACCCATATTGCAACACGACTTGTGCAGTGGCTGAAGGTATATGCTTCACAAATCAAGTTGGTGGACCAGAAAATGGTAGCTACTTTCAAGAAGGAACCTATACGATTACTTATGAAGCTCAAGATGCTTGTGGTAATACTGACGCTTGTAGCTTTACTGTTACGGTAGAACAATTTACTGGCGAATGCAATCTACCTGCAAATATCTCCAACTGCACTTTCAACAATTCAGGGATGTATTCTTATGACATTTTTGTTAGCAGTCCGAATATATTCAGTACTACTTTCAAAATGCCGATCATGACTGGACAAGGGACTATCATCCAGGAATATGCTTATGGTACCACACATAGTGTTTCTGAAATATTCTTAACAGGAAATCAAATTACCAAGATAATAACTGATACTGCGGACCCAAATTGCAACACGACAGTTACAAGTGAATGTTCTTTTCAATCTATAGTCACTATGTTAAATTGCCAAAACGTTTCTGTTACGCTCCCTCAAGGTGCAAATAACATAATGGTCTCTTGGGATGAAGTCATTTGTGGCAGTACTTGTGGAGGAGATATTTACGACTGTGATGTAACTCAAATTTTTGGACCTGCAAATGGCACCACACTATCAGCTGGAGAATACCTAGTCGTTTATGAAGGTCAAGATCCGTGCAACAGTACTTCTACTTGTAGTTTCACTGTAACCGTAAGTGAAGAATCTACAGGTTGTAATGTGAATGTTACAACAACAAATGGAGATATCACTATCACAGGATTAACAGGAGCAGAAAATACGAAGCTTTTTGATGCAGATTTTAATGTAGTCTTCGAATGTAATCCTTGGAATGGAAATCCATGTACTGGAACTGAAGAAGTTTTTGGTTTAAATATTGGAGAAACCTACTATCTAAGTGTTCAATCAGATGTTTGTGATGAGTGGATTCCAGTAACGATAGACGTTGTAGATGATTGTTTTTTGGCGCCTCAGGTTACTAATGTTTCCTGCACACCTACATCTGTTACTTATGATTTGTTTGTAACAGGTGTAGCTACAAGCAGCAATAAATTTGCCATCAACCTTCAAGCAGGTTTTGATTTTAATACAACTGAATTTGAACTAAATCAAACACATACCATAACAGAATACTTACTGGGTGGAGAACCGCCTATTTCGGAAAGAACGATCCAAGTTTATGATCCAAATTTACAAGGAGAATGTTTTGAAACCCTGACTTTCCAATGTGCGGGAGATTGCGTTGTAGATACTGATGGCGACGGAACTTGTGATGAGGATGATTGCGAACCAACCAATCCATTTTTACCAACAACACCAGGTTCATCATGTTCAGATGGTGATTTCACAACTATTAATGATATGATTCAAGAAGACGGATGTACATGTATTGGAACACCAGCAACTTCATGTGCAAATGGTTCATCAAATCTTGCTTTAGGTGCTGCTACCAAACAATCTTCAACCATAACGCATGCAGGAATTACGGCATCTTCAGATTTAGCCGTAGATGGCAATACAGATGGAGATTTCAATAATGGTTCTGTCTCAGCAACACAAGAAGAATTTCAAGCTTGGTGGGAAGTTGACCTAGGAGACCTTTACGAAATTAATTTAATTGAGATCTATAACAAGACAAATGGAAGTGATGTGTTGAATGATTACTGGTTCATGGTTTCAGATACGCCGTTTATCGAAGATGGAAGCCTTGAAGATAATTTGGCAATTTCAGATCATTCTAAATCGAAAAATGGCATACCAAGTAGCTATTCATTCAGATCTTACGAACCAGGAATTCAAGGAAGATATCTTAGAATTCAATTGGAAGGAACAGGATATTGTACAATCGCAGAAGTCCAAATCACTGGTTGTCCGACCACAGCACCTGCTCCTACTACGACTAACTTCGAAGAAAATCTTTCTGAAAACAACAGATTCAAAATCAATTCTATTTTTCCGAATCCAACTTTTAATGAATTATTTGTTCAAATTGAAAGCTTAGTTGATGAAGATTTAACGGTTCAAATTTATGATAACATTGGATCCTTAAAACATGAAGAGACTCGATTAGTTGAAACCGGAAACAATACATTCGAATTTGAACTTAATCGAATGAATGCCGGAATTTATCATGTTGTTCTAATGAATAAAAAAGGACAAACCAAGTCAATACGATTTGTGAAAATTAAGGACTAATAAATAGTTGGCTGTGCTTCTTTTTTCGTAAATTTGAAGCACAGCCAACCAATTAAATTCAGACGAATTTAACACACTTCTACTAAGTACTTCCTCCCAATTACTTTGCTTCGCCCTAGATTTTTTTAACAACAAATTCAATTAACTGTTATGAAAGGCTCTTACTTTCTTTTATTCCTAATATTATTATTTTTTAACACCGTAAATGCAAATAATAAACCGTTATTTCAACTAGCAAATACAGCTACAAAAAATAACGTGATAAAACCAAATTATCCAGAAGTTGGAACCATTTTAACTTTAGATAAAACCGCACTTCATCAAATTTACAATAGTAATGAGGCAACCATTGAAATTTCAATTCCTCGGTTGGCCAAATCAAATTTAGAAATTGTCCTTCACAAAAAACAAATTCTATCAGAGCACTTTTATGTAACCACTCGATCCAACTTACCTGGTAGAGAAAAACAAAACTATAAACCTGGACACTACTACCAAAACACCGAAAATAGCACATTTGCAGCCATCAGCATTTTTGAAGAAAGTCTGAATGGAGTCATCAGTCTTGATGGGACCAATTATACTTTAGGAGAAATACGAGGTGAACAAAAAAGTGACAAACCAACTTACGTTTTCTATGATGAATCATTGTTAATTGATTCAAGTTTTGAATGTGAAACAGAAGAAGAAAACGATGTTGATTATCCAACAATCACAACAGATGCAATTAAAATGTATCCAGTTGTTCAAAACTATTTGGAAATTGATGCTTTTTTATATAATAGTTACCAACAAAATGTAACCGAAACAAGTAACTTCATCACCAGTCTTTTCAATGTTATGGCTGCCATTTTTGAAAATGAACAAATAGAGATGCAAATTTCAGAAATTTCAATTTGGACAACTGAAAATAATTATTGGACTTATAACTCAAGACTAAGTGGATTCAGAGCCAACACCGATTGTGTGAATGGCGACATTGCCCATTATTTACACTTGGGTGGTGGTGGACGAGCGTATATCAACGGTTTGTGTAACGGAAGCAACTTTGCCAATTCTGGGGTTCAAATAGGTGCTCCAAATGACTATCCTGTGTACTCCAGAAGTGTTGATGTCATGGCACATGAAACGGGGCATGTGTTAGGATCTCCACACACTCATAGCTGCTCATGGCCGGGAGGTGTGATTGACAATTGCGCCTCACCTGAAGGGACATGCGGCCCGACGGATAATCCTTACCCAAATACTGTTATGAGTTACTGCTCAGGCTACCAAGATTTTTTACTTGGATTTGGTCCATTGCCAGGTGAACGTATCAGAAGTCGTGTTGCGGCAGCAAATTGTTTAGAACAAATCAATTACGTCTCAATATTTGAAACCCCAACATCTGGTTGCCCAGATGATATTAACTCTTTAGATGCAACACTGCCTAATTGCCAAGGATGTACCTATGAATGGAATGATGGCGTCACAGGCGCAATTAGAATGATCGATCCAAGTATCGGACAAGACTATTGTGTCTTGATTACCGATGCTGATGGCAACCAATATGCTGATCATTTTCAATACACCTTGTATGATTTAAGTGGAGAAATAGAAGTAGAAAACCCAGAAAGTTGTGGCACTGGTAGCGCTAGAATTTATCCATCTGGGGGAACAGGATCCTATACTTTTTTATGGGAAAATGGTAGCACCTCAAACAGTCAAGACAATTTAAGTGTAGGATTCTATAACATAACAATTTCTGACGGTCTATGTTCTTATCAAAAAGCATTTGAAGTTAATGCCGTTCCGAGTATTGTAACCAATAAATCAATGGGAGGCAGTCAATCTGATCAAATTAATAGAATGATTGAAACGAGTGATGGCAAATTACTCATTGTAGGAGAAGGAAGTGGCATCGGAGGAATTGGTCCAAACAATGTAGGTGGGCAGCTAGGTG
Source organism: uncultured Saprospiraceae bacterium (assembly GCA_937941765.1). Classification (GTDB taxonomy): domain Bacteria; phylum Bacteroidota; class Bacteroidia; order Chitinophagales; family Saprospiraceae; genus CALDGQ01. Next base: position 50,524 of record CALDGQ010000061.1, on the reverse strand, counting down.
AAACTTTTGGGAGTACTGATTTTTGGGCAGTTAAAACTGAGGTAGACGGAACCATAATTTGGGAACAAAATTATGGTGGAACCGGTGCTGACATTTGTAATGATGTCATTTCGACCCAAGATGGTGGCTACTTTTTAGTAGGTTCTTCAAGCTCTTTTGATTATGATGCCGAAGTCACTTACGACAAAGAAGATGGGTGGATTGTAAAAATTGATGGCGAAGGAAATAAACAATGGACCAAAAAAATAGGAACTGAAAAAGCAGATGGTTTCAACAAAGTGATAAGATCTTCAGATGGAAATTATATTGCAGTCGGTCAATCAAACTCTGGCATTTTGAATGGCTCTGGCTCTAGCTTTAATATTGAAAGTCAATTGTATCTTGTAAAATTCGATGAGCAGGCCAATGTTATTTGGGAAAAAGATTTTGGTGGAAATAATTACGAACAAGGATTTGATCTTATAATTTCTGATGATGGTTCTTTGTATGTGGCGGGAACTTCTCTATCGCCTGGCATTGCCATTTATGACGTTTTTACCGATTTATATATTCTCAAATTGGATCAATCTGGAAATGAAATTTGGTCTAAATCCTATGGTGGAAGTGCACGTGAAGACAAACCTTCAATCGACCTCGATCAAAATGGTGGACTCTTTATTTCAGCTACAACCTACTCCAGCGGTGGAGATATCGTCGATAATAATAGCACACAAAGTGCATGGTCATTAAGAATTGACCAAAATGGTGAGATTTTATCGTCAAAAATATTTGGACCAAATAACAGATCACTTGCTAATGACATAATCGCAACAGACGATGGTGGTTACCTTATTGTTGGAGAATCTACAGACTACCCTTTTGCAACATATACTTTTGGAAATATGTTCGCAGCAAAAGTCAATGCCTCAAATGAAATTGTATGGTTTGACTCTTTTGGTGGTGATGGCTTTGATACTGGTCAAACAGTATTAAAACATTCAAATGGAAATTTATATTTTGGTGGCTCCTCTATCAATGCAAATGGAGATGTACTTAGCAACGAAGGTAGTTACGACTATTGGTTGTTAGGATTAAATGATAATGTACTAAATAATTCATTTCAAATAGTAGCTAGTAGCCCAACCATTGATAATGGTCCTGTTGTATTATCAACTGATGTACCTGTAATAAACCCGATTTGGTCAACAGGAGAAACGACACAAAACATAACAATCACCTCAGCAGGAACCTATACGCTAACTGCAGGTCCTGCAAACTGTACCTCCACTGCTTCCATTACAATTACAGGAGGCTGCACTGATAACGACAATGACGGTGTTTGCCAACCAAACGATTGTGACGACAACAACCCCAACCTTCCAACAACTGTAGGAAGTAGTTGCGATGATAACAACCCAGCTACAACAAACGATGTAATCTTAGCAGATGGTTGTACTTGCCAAGGAATTATCATTGAAGGTTGCCAAATTAATTTAACTATCTCTGATGCAATTTTAACAATTACTGGTTTAACTTCTACTGAAAATGCAAAATTATTTGATTCAGATATTAATGCAATCTGGGGTTGCAATCCTTGGAATAGCACACCTTGTACAGACAATGAAACTATTTCTGGACTTACAACTGGAGCTACTTATTTCATAAGTGTGCAATCCGACAATTGCGATGAATGGATTCCAATTGTAATAGAAGGAGGAAATGAACCAACATGCTTCGATGGCATTCAAAATCAAGGAGAAACAGGAATCGATTGTGGAGGACCTTGCCCTGCTTGCCCAACTTGCAATGACGGCATCCAAAATCAAGGTGAAGAGGGAGTTGATTGTGGCGGCCCGTGTGCGCCATGTGAAACTGAAGTATGTACTGTCGAAGTTAGTGGTGGTTCTGTAGTCGCTGGACTAGCACCAGTATTTATTTCAGGAATGACTCCAAATGAAAATATAAAACTTTTCAATGCAAATTTTGATGTGGTATTTGAATGCGCACCTTGGTTTGCAACACCATGTACACAAAATTTCGATGTCACCGTTGATATTGACCAACAACCTTATTTCCTAAGTGTCCAATCTGATAATTGCGATGAATGGATTCAAGTCGTTTTCCAAGAAGGTTGTATTGATTTAGATGGCGATGGATTTTGTAGTTTTGAAGATTGCAACGATAACGAACCATTCTTACCAACTACTCCGGGTACACCTTGTAATGACAATGATGCATCTACCGAAAATGATGTATACCAAGCAGATGGATGTATGTGTATGGGGACACCAATCACAGGATGTACAGTTAGCGTTGATGCATTTTATAATGGTGTATTTGGCGGTGTTGAAATTGAAGGATTAGCCTTGTCTTACAATGTAAAATTGTTTGATGCTGATTTCAATATCGTTTATGAATGTAATCCATGGGCAAGTCCACAAGGTTGTCAAATGTCTTATACTTATTTAGTTGCTCAAGGAGGTGGTACTTTTTATCTTAGTGTCCAATCCGAATATTGTGATGAATGGATTCCAATAACCGTTCCTAATGATGGAGAATGTACAGATTCTGATGGAGATGGGTTTTGTGATAATGAAGATTGTGCACCGACCAACTTCACAATCCCAGCACCTATAGGCGCTCCTTGCAATGACTTTGATTCAACAACCATCAATGATGTCATTGTAAGTGATGAATGCACTTGTGAAGGCACACCAATTGGAAATGGATGTAACATTACAGTTACGGAAACAAGTTTTGGACAAATTACCGTTACAGGTTTATCTGATGTCAATAATGTAAAACTATTTGATGAAACAGCGAGTTCTGCAGGGATCGTCTGGGAATGTAATCCATGGTCAAGTGCGTGTAATAATACGGAAGTAATTAATGGGCTGGATGCTGGTGTAAATTATTTCTTAAGTGTTCAAAAAGGCGATTGCGATGAATGGATTTCGTTTCAATTGGGTTTGATTCCATTTAATGAGGATCAGTCAACCGCTTTTCAGAAAAATGTCTTGATGAATTCTGACAAATTTTCAATTATAAATTTATTTCCGAATCCTGTAAAAGCAGAAGCATTTATTCAAATTGAAAGCTCCTTTAATGACAATATTTTACTAGAAGTTTTTGACTTAATTGGAAATAAAAAGATCCAACAACCAATTAATCTTGAGGAAGGAATGAATACTATTCAACTAAATACAAATCAGTTAGCAACTGGAATTTACAATGTTGTTTTATACCATAAAAATGGATTACAGACAGCACGATTTATAAAAAATTAAACATTTACTGATTTAGTAATAATTGAAGCGAAGTTGGCAACTATTCAACTTCGCTTCTTTCCTTATACCCAATTCAGGTTATTATTAGAAATTAAATAAGCGACAATTATCACTTTTTTTTTGACAAAAAAAGCTATTCCCCTTATATATTCTTATCTTTCTGCTGTATATTCTATGACAAACTTTTTATTTTGTCTTTGCCTATTTACCCAAAAAGGCTCAATTTCAATTTGAAAGAAAAAGCGTTTGTGTATTTCATTTCCTCCCATATACACTAGTTACGTTCTAAGCTATTTTCGATTCATGAATAATGAATTGTCAAAACAGATTACATTTAATTTAACAACACTTAAGATGAAGATTCAATTTTATTCATTCCTATTTTTCATTATTGGATTTTGGAATTTAGGTACAGCAAATTCTAACCCACTCTTTGAAGTATCAACACCGACTAACGCAAAAATAAGCGCAGACTTATCCAAGTTAGACGGGACTTTCCTTAAATTAAATGCAACGTCACTTCATGAACTTTATAAAAGTGATGCAGATAACATTCAAATTACAATTCCAAGGCAATCAAATTCTAACATTGAAATTACGATTCATAAAAAACAAATTCTCGGAAATAATTTTTATGTAACAGAACAATCAGACATTAAAGGTCGAAATACGGTTGAATATATTCCAGGTCATTTCTATCAAAATATAAGTAACGGACAATTTGTTGCTATCAGCATTTTTGAAAATGAAATAAATGGTATCATTAATGTTGATGGTCAAAATTATACATTAGGTCCAATAAAAGATGAGACTAAAACTATCCCTGACGAATATATTTTCTACAAAGAAGCAGATTCCGATATTCCGCAATTAGATTGTGGAACAGATCCAACGAAAATATTGGAAATGAAAATCGAAGGTGTCAATTCTGTAGAAAAAACAATGATGGATCGATTGGTTCATACTTACTTTGAAGCGGATCATAATCTTCTTTTAGGATTGGGAAGTACGTCAAATGTTGCCAATTATATAACCAATATGTTTAATATTGTCAATGCAATTTATGCAATTGAACAAGTGGATTTACAAATTTCGGAAATCTCCATTTGGACAACACCAGATCCATATCCAGCCACACTTACAAAATTTGATATACTCAATAAATTTGTTGACAATGCCAATTGTGTCAATGGAAATATTGCACACTATGTGTCTAGTACAACCTTTGGAGGAGTCGCAGGAGTAGGTACCGTTTGCGATATAGCATCCTATGCTGTAAGTGGAATCGGCACCAACACGAATGTTAATACATTTCCAATTTATACCTATTCGGCAGACTTGGTCGCTCACGAAACAGGTCATGCACTTTCTTCTCCGCATACCCATAGTTGTTTTTGGCCAGGAGGAGTGATAGACAATTGTGCTGCTCCAGAAGGCAACTGCGGTCCAACTGCAAATCCATTTCCAAATACCATAATGAGTTATTGCGGATCAAATGTTGACTTCACCCTCGGCCTAGGTCCATTGCCTGGTCAGAAAGTAAGAGATTACATCGATGCTCAAACTTGTCTTGATGATTTAACTTTTATTAATATTTTTGAAAATGATATCCTTGATTGCCTTGGAAACAATATTAATTTAGACGCAACAATTCCTAATTGTTCAAATTGCATCTACAATTGGGATGATGGTACAACAGGAGCTTCTCGTAATGTTACTGTTACAAATTCAGCTATTAATTATTGCCTTGAAGTGTTTGATCCAAATACAGGTCTAACTTATGCGGACCATGTAAGAGTAAGTTCGGTAAACGATGGAATTTCGTTAGATGCTTCATTTCCTTTTACAGGTGACCCTTGTGGCCCTGTAAATGTAACATTGTCAGTTATTGATGGAACAGGATCTTATACTTACACTTGGCCGGATGGTTCAAGCAACAACCCCAAATTGGGAGTGGAAAGAGGAGTTTACAACATCACAATTACAGACGGCACGTGTGAATCAGTAAGATCTATCAGTCTCTTTAATCAACCCAATTATCTCATTGATCGAAGCTATGGAGGAGATGGATCTGATCAAGCTAACAGTATTGTTGCAACAAGTGATGGAAATATCCTACTAGCCGGTGGTGCTAGTGGAAATGGAGGAGATCTTGGATTCACCAATGGTAATGAAGACTACTGGATAATTAAAACTACCCAAAGTGGTGACATTATTTGGAAGACAAATTTCGGCGGAGCCCTCCCAGATGTTTGTAATGATGCGATAGAAACTCCAGATGGTGGATTTTTATTAGCAGGATATACACGTTCTGAAGCAAATTCAGGAGATGTAGAAAATAATAATGGAGGTTTTTATGAAGCTGATGGCTGGCTTATAAAAATTGATGCAAATGGAAATAAATTATGGACAAAAAATTATGGAAGTGCAGGAGATGATATTTTTGAGACCATAATTGAAACAAACGATGGCAATTACGTGCTTACAGGAAGCACAACACAAACAAACGGAGGTGATAGAGATGTTTGGTTACTAAAAATTAATCCTACAGGAGATGTGATTTGGGAAAAAGAAGCTGGCGGAAGTGACACTGAATTCGTGGAAGAAGTCGTAGAAGCCTCAAATGGAGATCTTTACGTTTCTGGTGGCACTTATTCTCAAGAAATTGAAAATTATACAGATTTTATTGATGCTATTATCATTAGGTTTGATGCAGATGGAAATGAAATTTGGAAGAAAGCTTACGGTGGCACAAACATAGAAAACTATACTAGACTGACTGCAACCAGTGATGGAAACATCGTGTTTGGTAGTACCTCCAGCAGTGAAGATTTACCATTTGATAATGAACCTGATCTTGGTCAATTCAACATGTGGTTGGTTAAGATAAATCCAAACGGTGACATTATTTGGAACAAAGCTTATGCCGGTTCCAACACAACTACATTAAATCAAATTACTGAAGTAGAAAATGGAAATTTATTAGTTGCAGGAAGATTTAAATATGGTGCTGATGCGAGTTTTCACTTCTTTTCAACCAATGCAAACGGAGATATCCGATGGGAAAGAAACTTCGGGGCGAATGGATTTGACGAAGTAAGAGACATCGTCAAATTACCAGACGGAAAAATATTTTTTACAGGAGTTCGCACCACTGGCTCTGTCGGCAGCATCGATTATGTGTTATATGGATATGAAGATCCTTGTAGCAATAGCGAATGTACAGATAATGACAATGATGGTTTTTGTCTAGGAGAAGACTGCAATGACAACGACCCCAATCTTCCAGCTATTGTCGGAAGTACTTGTAATGATAACAATTCAAATACAACAAATGATGTTATTCAATCCGACGGCTGTACATGCCAAGGAACAATTATAGGTGGAGGATGCAATGTATCTATCACTTCTTCAAACGGAGGTGTAACCATAACTGGTTTAACTTCAGCGGAAAATGCAAAATTATTTAACACCAGTATAGCCACAATTTGGGGTTGTAATCCATGGAGCGGCACACCATGTTCTAACAATGAATCGGTAAATGGTTTAGTTGTTGGCGATACTTATTTTCTAAGTGTCCAATCTGACAACTGCGATGAATGGATACCGATCGTAATACAAGGTGGAACTACAGCAACTTGCTCAGACGGAATCCAAAACCAAGGAGAAACAGGAATCGATTGTGGTGGTCCATGCGCTCCTTGCCCAACAACTCCAACCTGTACAGATGGCATTCAGAATCAGGGTGAAACTGGGATTGATTGCGGAGGACCGTGTGCCCCATGTCCAGTAGCTGGCTGTAATGTTTCTGTTAGTTCTACAAATGGAGCGATTACTATTAGTGGTTTGACAAATGCAGAAAATGCAAAATTATTTGACACCAACATAGATGCAGTTTGGGGATGTAATCCCTGGAATGGAATTCCATGTTCCAATTCGGAAACCATTACTGGCTTGACAGCAGGTGCAACCTATTTCTTAAGTGTACAATCAGATGAATGTGATGAATGGATTCCTGTCACTGTCCAAGGTGGAGGGCCAACCCCAACTTGTACAGATGGTATTCAAAATCAAGGAGAAACAGGCATTGATTGCGGTGGGCCTTGTGCCCCTTGCCCTATTACTCCGACATGTACAGATGGCATACAAAACCAAGGAGAAACGGGTATTGATTGTGGTGGACCTTGCACACCATGCCCAACAGGTGGTTGTAATGTTAGTGTTATTTCATCAAATGGATTGGTTACAGTTACTGGATTGACAAATGCTGAAAATGCAAAATTATTTGATGCCAATGTTGATGCAGTTTGGGGTTGTAATCCTTGGTCGGGAACACCATGTTCAAACTCTGAAACTATCTCGGGGCTGACTAGTGGTGCAACTTATTTCTTAAGCGTTCAGTCCGATGAATGCGATGAATGGATTCCTGTCATCGTTCAAGGAGATGGATGTCCAGATGCAGATGATGATGGAATCTGTGACGATGAGGATTGTGAACCAAACAATCCAGGTATTCCAACACCTCCGGGTACACCTTGTAATGACATGAATGTCAACACAACCAATGACATCATCCAAGCGGATGGCTGTACTTGTCAAGGAACACCTATGAATCCAAATTTATCTGATCTTAATATTATAAATTTCAATTCAATTGAAGGAATGCCAGGAGCGGTTGTATATTTTCCATTCACACTTCGCAATATTGGTGTTGGAACTGCTGTTGGGGATTACCAAATCAACACTTACATTTCTACAGATTCAAATTTAAGTAGTGATGATATTCAAGAAGGAAGTATCACTACTGGAAATACAGTCGTTGGGTCACAAGAAGTAACAGGTGCGATAACGATTCCTGCCACACTCACACCTGGATTGTATACTTTCTTTATTGTTGTTGATGACAATAATGATATCAACGAAATAGACGAAAATAATAACACTACAATTGCATTATTAAATGTCAATGGCGGAGGGTGCAACACCCCTACTCCATCAGGATTTACTGCATTAGGAGAATTTGAAAATAGCCAATATTTTATGTCCAATGATGCGGTAAATTTTGCGACCGCTCAATCGCAAGCAACAGCAGCTGGTGGTCACCTTACCTCAATCTACAATCAAGCTGAAAATGATTTTATTCAATCAAACCTAAATGGAAATATCGTGTTAATTGGACTGAATGACTTGAATAACGAAGGTACTTTGCAATGGGTTAATGGTGAAACTGTTACTTTCAATAATTTAACAACCACTAACAATTCCGCAGACGATGTAGGAGTAATGAATTTCTGGGCTGGAACTTGGGATTTGAATGAAAGCTTTGTTGAACGTCCTTTTATTTTGGAAATTCCGTGTGTTGCGCCAATGCCAAGGATAGCGTCAAAAGAAGTAAGTCTATTAGCTATTAATAAAATCTTTCCAAATCCAACTTCAGATGATTTATTTGTTCAAATAGATGTAGAAAATGATCTCATTTTTAAACTTGTTGTTTCCAATATTATGGGACAAACAAAAGAACAAAAAAGCATCAATGCTGAAATTGGAAGCAATACGATTCAATTAGACTTAACAAATTATCCCAATGGAATTTATTACCTAAACTTCATTTTGGACAACGAAATTATATCTAAGAAAATCATCAAAGTGAATTAAGATTTTGTGAAAAATAAAAATTGTCAAAAGCGTATTTCAATTGAATAAATTGTCGTACGCTTTTCTTTTTCTATCGGAATTACAAAGAGACAAACAAAAATTACAGGCAATCAAGCCTATAAAAAACTAGCTTCATAAATTACAACATCATCAAAACCTAAAAATACAGTTCGTATATCAATTCTTTAGATTTATTAAGTATGCCTATTCGGGTATTTTTAGAAATTTTAGATTCGAATTATTAAAAAATTTATTGACAAAATCAGGTAAATTCACACAGTAGTTCTGCTTTTCAGCTTTATTGCTTTTGACAATTTCAAATTTCAGTTATCCATTCCAATAATAATTGTTGTAAATTGGGCTTATAAACGTTTTAGTACATTATTTATACTCTCCAGTATTTTGATTTTATCTAAAAGGAGATATTTCAAACTAATATCAATATTAATTTGAACCACTTTCTGCTAATAGATAATTGAATTCCGCTACTCCCTGTTTTCCCCTAATACACTTGTTACGAATTTAAAATTAAGCACACATTTATAACATTAGTTAATAGTAATTTATCATGATTAGAAATCTAGTATTGTTAATTATTTGCTGTTGTATTTTCACAACGTTGCAAAGTCAAACCCATTTATCGACCGATTATGAAAAATCTTCATTAGATACTTCACCTCATTCTTGTGCTACCCATCTATTGCACCAAAAAGCGATGAAAGAAGATCCAATTTATCGACAAAAGCAACTTAAGAACGAATTACTAATATCTCAGGAATTAAAGAAGCAGTCTAGTGAAAAGATGTTGAATAATCCGATTCAAATTCCAGTCGTTTTCCATATAATAAATAGAGGAACCGACACACAGATTCTTAGTGATGATTCTGAACTTGAAGCCGCATTAGACAAGCTAAATAAAGGCTTTAAAGGACAGCTTATCCCGACATTCGGAATCGATCCTAACACACCAGAAATTGTAGATACAGAAATTGAATTCTGCTTGGCATCTTTCGATCCTGACGGAAACCCAACCACTGGAATAAATAGAGTTGATGGATCTAGTATTCCCGAATTCGTTGAAAATGGCTTATTCCTTATAAACGAAAATTTTGCAGTAAAAGATTTATCACGTTGGCCTACTAGTCAATATCTAAATATTTGGGTAGTATATAAAGTTAATGGTACTACAGGTGGTGCCTATGCAAATTTTCCCAATGGTGGCGATTACGATGGTGTCACTATGACGTATAGCAACGTTGATAGTAAAATCCTAGTTCATGAAGTTGGTCATTGGCTAAATCTTTTCCATGTTTTTAGAGGAGACAATGATGGTACCCAATGTCCACCAAATTCAGATTGTAGCATTCAAGGAGATAGAGTTTGCGACACACCACCTTTCAGAAGAGTGGAATGTACTTCGTATGATTGCAGTAATACTCCAGAAGTTTACAAAGCTTCATACAATTTTATGGGTTATTGCAGCGCTTTAATTTCAAGATTTACGCAAGGTCAAAAAGAAAGAATGCATGCTGCACTCGCTGGACCTTATAGAAACACACTTCAATATTCAATCGGTTGCACTGGTGTCCAATCCAACATCGATAATGATAATGATGGCGTAAGTATTTCGATTGATTGTGATGATAATGATCCATCTATACCTGCTATAGTAGGGACACCATGTGATGACGGTGATTCAACAACTGACAATGATGTTATTTTAGCCGACGGATGTTCTTGTGCAGGGACAACTTCAGACTGTCCGGTATCTATGGTTTATGAAAATGATAACATTACAATCTACGGTTTAGATTTAGTTGACTACGCAGAATTTAAGAGGAGCTCAATTAGTAATAATATTTTAACTTGTAATCCTCCTCAAAACTTGTGCGGACCAGTATTTATACTTTCAGGTGTATTTCCTAACGAAACTTATATCGTTACTTACTCTAGTGAAAATTGTTCAGAATCCATTTCCGTTTTCACTGGAACTTCTACGCCCAACTGCAATGATGGTATTCAAAATCAAGGTGAAACTGGTGTTGATTGTGGTGGTCCGTGTACACCATGTGTTACAGCTACTTGCAACGATGGTATTCAAAATCAAGGTGAAACTGGTGTTGACTGTGGTGGTCCTTGCAATCCTTGCTCTATCGGTGGATGCAATGTGAATATTACTTCCTCAAATGGAGGGGTTACCATCACTGGATTAACAGGATTAGAAAATGCAAAATTATTTACAGCAAGTATAGCAACAGTTTGGGGATGCAACCCTTGGAGTGGAACACCTTGCTCTAACAATGAAACAGTAAATGGATTAAATGTAGGTGAAACTTATTTCTTAAGTATACAATCTGATGATTGTGATGAATGGATTCCAATCGTTATCCAAGGTGGTGGAACAACTGCCACATGTAACGACGGTATCCAAAACCAAGGTGAAACTGGCATTGATTGTGGTGGCCCGTGTGCTCCATGTCAAGTTACACCTACTTGCAACGATGGTATCCAAAACCAAGGTGAAACTGGTATTGACTGTGGAGGTCCATGTGTACCTTGCCAAATTACTGCTACCTGTAATGATGGTATTCAAAACCAAGGTGAAACTGGTGTTGATTGTGGTGGTCCGTGTAGCCCATGCCAAACAGCCGGATGTAATGTCAATGTTAATTCAGCAAATGGTGTGGTTAGCGTTACTGGTTTAACAAATGCCGAAAATGCAAAGTTATTTACATCTGATATTTCTGCGGTTTGGGGTTGTAATCCTTGGAATGGATCTCCTTGTAGTAATTCAGAAATGATCTCCGGATTGACAATTGGCGAGACCTATTTCCTAAGTGTTCAATCGAACGATTGTGATGAATGGATAACCGTAGTTGTTCAAGGAGGTGGTACTACTGCGACTTGCAACGATGGTATTCAAAACCAAGGTGAAACTGGTATTGATTGTGGTGGTCCGTGTGCTCCTTGTCAAATTGTTGCTACCTGCAACGATGGTATTCAAAACCAAGGTGAAACTGGAATCGATTGTGGTGGTCCTTGTGCTCCTTGTCAAATTGTTGCCACCTGCAACGACGGTATTCAAAACCAAAGTGAAACTGGAATCGATTGTGGTGGTCCTTGTGCTCCTTGTCAAACTGGTGGATGTAATATCGGTGTTAGTTCTAACAATGGAACGGTAACTGTTACTGGTTTGACCAATGGTGAAAATGCAAAATTATTTACTACAGATATTACGGCGGTTTGGGGATGTAATCCGTGGAATGGATCTCCTTGCAGCAACTTGGAAACGATTTCTGGACTAACTATTGGCGAAACTTATTTCTTAAGCGTCCAATCCGATGAATGTGATGAATGGATTCCTATTACAGTTCAGGGAGGTAGTTGTACTGATTCAGATGATGATGGAATTTGCAATAATGTAGATTGTGAACCAAACAATCCGAACTTACCTGCTACACCTGGATCACAATGCAATGATATGAATTCAAATACAACGAATGATGTCATACTAACAGATGGCTGTACTTGTCAGGGAACCCCAATAGGTGGTGGTTGCAACACACCTATTCCATTAGGATTTACTTTGTTAGGAGAATTTGGCAATTCTAAATATTTCATGTCAAATGATGTATCCAATTGGGATGCAGCAAGTCTGGAAGCTGCTTCTCTTGGAGGGTATATTGTATCCATATCTAGTCAAGCTGAAAATGACTTTATCAAAAATAATTTAGACGGGAACATTGTATTTATCGGATTAGGTGATGGTGCCAATTCATCTGAAGGAAATTTAGCTTGGGATAGTGGTGAACCTTACAACTTCTCAAATTTAGTAGGTGGAAATTCTGCAGCTGGAGACTACGCACACATGAACTTCTGGGCAGGAACTTGGACTTTGGACAATCCACTGACTGAGCGTCCTTATATTTTGGAAGTACCTTGTTTACCTATCCCACGAATTGCGTCAAATGAAATTGTTAACAGTCTGAAAATTAACAGCCTATTTCCAAATCCAACTTCAGATGAAGTATTTGTCAAAATCAATTCAACTATTGAGCAAACGGCTGCGATTACAATCACAAATTTGATGGGACAAGTTGTTGAGCAAAGAACAATCAGTTTGGAATCTGGAAAACAGACGATGCAGCTTGATTTACAAAATTACCCTAACGGAATTTATCAAATGAATATCGCAACAGTTGAAGAAATAGTTTCTCATAAAATCATAAAAATTGAATAATTAATAATTGGAGTAATTTCAATTCAAAAGGTGTATTTCAAATTTGAAGTACACCTTTTTTGTTGCAACCAATTTTAAAATTTTAGAATAATTTTAAAGTTTTTCTTCATACCTTATTATGGTTAAATTTGATTGAATCAGTTGAAGGATTAATTATTTTTTTTGACAAACTAATTAATATTTACATTAAAAAATGTAATTGATTGATATTTTCGATTGACAAACACGAATTATAGTTTTTGAAATTATTCTTAAATTAATTGAACTTACAAGCATAAACGTTATCTATCCTAGATTAACCCCCAGCACATTATTTTTTATTCAAACTTGCCCAAACTAAAAACATAATTTTAATGAAAAACACAATTCATTATCTAATTCTATTATTATGTTTCAGCTGGAACGTATTATTGGCTGAAACGAAACCACTATTTGAAATCAGTTCGAATTCAACAACTAAAATGAATACGGCCAGTGAAATTGTAGATGGTACATTTTTAAAACTTAATTCAGAAACACTTAATGATTTATTCAAGGGCAATGAGGAAACAATTCAAATTTCTATCCCGAGGTATTCAAAATCTAATTTAGAAATCACGCTATATAAAAAGCAAATTTTGTCAGATCAATTTTACGCATCCACTTTAACACAAAGTGAAGGCCGATCAACTTTCCAAGATTTCAGTCCTGGACACTTTTATCAGAATACGACCAACGGAAATTTCGCTGCTATTAGCCTTTTCGAAAATGAGATTAATGGGGTGATATCTGTTGATGGTGAAAATTATTCATTGGGACCGTTAAAAGATCCAACAAAAATCAATAACACCAACTATATTTTTAAAAAAGACAACAATTCTCCTGTAAAGCAATGTGATACAGAAACATCGGAAGAGATTATTTTTAGCAATGATCTTATTACCATTTCCGAAAAAACAATGGCTGATAGAATCGTTTATGTCTACATGGAAGTAGATTACTACATTTACTCCTACTACTCTTCCAACATTACAATCACAAACAACTATGTTACTAGTGCATTCAATGTTGTAAACGCAATATACGATCAAGAAGAAATAGATTTAAGAATATCTGAAATATCAGTTTGGACAGAGATACCACCTTATAATCAATCAACAAGTTTAGATTTACTAAGTGATTTTAGAAGCAATCGAGAATGCGTCAATGGAGAATTGGCTCACTATGTAACCAAAACATTGATTGGAGGGCGTGCAGTAATTGGTGGAGTTTGCAAGACAAATGGATTTGGAGTGACAGGACTTGGTATTGCCACTATCAACAATTTTCCAAATTTCACTTATGGTCCTGATGTCCTTGCTCATGAATTGGGTCACAACCTTGGATCACCACATACACATAATTGTAGTTGGTCAAATGGGGTTTTGGATAATTGTGCCGCTCCAGAAGGAAATTGTGGTCCTACTGATAACCCAATTCCACCTTCTATTATGAGTTACTGCAATAGTACTAGCGCAACCTTTACTTACGGATTGGGAGTAGAACCTGGCAATAGAATTCGAAATCATATCGATGAAGCCAATTGTAATGACCAAATTCAATATATCAATATTTTTGAAAATGATTTTTATGGTTGCCCTGATGGAGATGTAACACTTGATGGAACCATTCCAAATTGTCAAAACTGCACTTATATATGGAACGATGGTTTTTCAGGTGCAATACGAGAAGTTTTTAAAGGAGGACAAACAGACTATTGCCTCCAAGTCACCGATGCAAATGGAAATATTTTTGCGGATCATGTTCGTGTAAATAGCTATCCACTTGAAGCTGAATTTGCAATTTTAAATCCAACGGGTTGTGAAGTAGGTACAGTCACAATTATACCTACTGGTGGTACGGGTACTTATACTTATGAGTGGTCAGATGGTAATATCTCGAATTTCAAAACTGATCTAGCAGTAGGCTCTTACGAAGTAACCATTTCTGATGGGATCTGTGATTTGATCCAAACCATTGATCTAACACAAGCTCCTTCTATTGAAACCAACAAAACATTTGGAGGCGATGATAACGATGAATTAAACAAAATTTTACAAACCAACGATGGGAAAATTTTGTTGACTGGAACTGGAAGAGGCAATGGCGGTGACTTAGGATTCACCAATGGAAACCAAGATTTTTGGGTCATAAAAACCGAATTAGACGGAACTATTATTTGGAAAAAAACATATGGAGGTGCTTTACCGGACAAACTAAATAGTGCAATCAATACACCAGATGGCGGTTTCCTCTTGGTGGGAAGTACGGATTCTGATAATGGAGATATTCAAAATAAAATTGGAGGGCCTTATGTTTCAGATGGTTGGATTATAAAAATTGACGCCAACGGAAATTTACTTTGGTCTAAAACTTATGGCTCTACAGATGGGGATGAACTCCAAGACATCATTCAAACTATTGATGGTAATTATGTTGTTGTTGGGGAATCACGTGGCGCTGATACAGATATCCCTAATAATAATGGAAATTCAGATTATTGGGTGCTAAAAATTGATGATCAAGGAAATATTTTATGGTCAAAAACACACGGTGGAAATGACTCAGATTGGGACGCTAAAATAACTGAAGCGACAAATGGAAATTTATATTTGACTGGACGTACTTATTCCGACGATATACCAAACTATCATGGCAGTGTAGACATTGCACTATATGGACTTGAACCAAATGGAAATGAAATTTGGAAAAGTGCCTATGGAGGAACTGGTTTAGAAAATGCGACAAACATCACTGCCACAGAGGATGGAAATCTCGTTATTGGAGCAACAACTGTATCAGATGATGGGGATGTTGGGATACAACATAGTGGCAACAGTGCTTGGGTATTTAAAATAAATACAGCTGGCAATATACTATGGAAGCGTTTATTTGCTAGCTCCAAATCAGGTGGATTTGAAGATATTATTACCACAAACGATGGGAATCTATTACTTACTGGATTTGCCAATAATTATCCATTCGTCAATCGATATTCTGGTGATTTATTAGTCATGAATTTAGATGCTAACAATGGAAATGTAATGTGGTCCGATTCTTATGGAGGCAACGGACAAGAAACCGGTTTGACCTTGTTAGAATTTAACAATGGAGACTATTTTGTTGGAGGTACTGCTTACAGCCAGAACGGAGATGTAGGTCCAATCGTAGGTGGATCTGACTATTGGCTACTACGCTTAAAACTAGGTGGCGGTGCACCAGCCTTCACAATTGATGCCAGCAGCCTATCTATTGAGAATGGTCCGGTTACTTTGACATCTAATCCTCCAATTTCGAATCCTATATGGTCAACAGGTGCAAGTACACAAAGTATAACAATCAACACACCTGGAACTTATTCCTTAACAGGTGGAACAGATGGCTGTACTGCTACTCAATCTATAACCATATCTGGTGGTAATTGTACCGACAATGACAATGACGGATATTGTGTAGAAAACGATTGTGATGACAACAATCCTAATTTACCAACAACAATTGGAAGTAGTTGTGATGACAATGATCCGAATACCACAAATGACATCATTCAATCGGATGGGTGCACCTGTCAAGGAACACCAGTAGCTGGAGTATGCAATGTATCTATCACTTCTTCAAATGGAGGTGTAACCATAACAGGCCTCACAGGTGCTGAAAATGCAAAACTATTTGATGCAAGTATTTCAACGATTTGGGGTTGCAATCCTTGGAGTGGCACAACTTGTTCTAACAATGAAATTGTAACTGGATTAGTAGTTGGCGACACTTACTTTTTGAGTGTTCAATCTGACAATTGTGACGAATGGATTCCAATTGTAATTCAAGGAGGTGGTCCTACTGCTACCTGCTCAGATGGTATCCAAAATCAAGGCGAGACAGGAATTGATTGCGGTGGACCTTGCACCCCTTGTCCAGTCGGACCAACTTGTAATGATGGTATTCAAAATCAAGGAGAAACAGGCATCGATTGTGGTGGACCTTGTGCACCTTGCCCTACAGTCGGTTGTAATGTCAGTGTTAGTTCATCAAACGGTATGGTCACGATAACAGGTTTGACAAGTGCAGAAAACGCAAAACTATTTGATACAAATATCGATGGTGTTTGGGGATGTAACCCTTGGAATGGAACCCCATGCTCAAATTCTGAAACGGTTACAGGACTTGTAACAGGTGCCACTTATTTCTTAAGTGTACAATCAGATGAATGTGATGAATGGATTCCTGTCACTGTCCAAGGTGGAGGACCAACCCCAACTTGCTCAGATGGAATTCAAAATCAAGGTGAAACAGGCATTGATTGTGGCGGTCCTTGTGCGCCTTGTCCTATTACTCCGACATGTACAGATGGCATACAAAACCAAGGTGAAACTGGTACGGATTGTGGTGGACCATGTGCTCCTTGCCCAACTGGCGGATGCAATGTATCTGTAAGTTCTGCAAATGGAGTGGTTACCGTAATAGGATTAACCAGTGCTGAAAATGCTAAATTGTTTGATGCAAATGTAGATGCGGTTTGGGGGTGTAATCCTTGGTCGGGAACATCTTGTTCAAATTCAGAAACAATATCTGGATTAACGGCTGGGGCAACTTATTTCTTAAGTGTACAATCCGATGAATGTGACGAGTGGATTCCTGTTACGGTTCAAGGTGGAGGTGGATTCACATTTGATTGTGATCTCAATATAGACCCTGAACAATTAACTGTCTCAGGAACTGGAGACCCTTCAGGAAATGTAGTAGACTGGTCACCACCAGCTGCTTCAACTAATTGTCCTGGCGGTGTAACAGTTACACAGATATCTGGACAAGCTTCTGGAAGTTTTCTGACTGCATGGGTTGATCACATTGTCGTTTACGAGATTACAGATCAATGCGGTAATTCCGAAATTTGCTACAATGAGATATTTATTGAAGGAGCTTATGGCGGTATCAGTTGCACACAAGATATTACAGTGAACGCAACATCTAATTTAGGAGCAATTGTCAATTATGATTTGCCTCAAATCTCACAAGGTACTTGCATTATCGGAGAACCAGATTTGATTTCTGGCAACCATACAGCCAGCGGTATGGTTTTCCCGATTGGGACGACAACTATTGAATTCGTTTCGTTTGCAGCTGGTTCCAATACTTACTGTCAAACTAGTAGATATTGTTCTTTTGACATAACAGTTACCAATGGATGTCCAGACTCCGATGATGATGGAATTTGTGATGAGGATGATTGTGAACCGAATAATCCGAGTTTACCTACCCCACCAGGAACACCATGTAATGACATGAATTTCAACACAACTAATGACATCATCCAAGCAGATGGTTGTACTTGTCAAGGAACGCCTAACAATCCAAATTTATCTGATCTTAATATTATAAATTTCAATTCAATTGAAGGAATGCCAGGAGCGGTTGTATATTTTCCATTTACACTTCGCAATATTGGTGTTGGAACTGCTGTTGGGGATTACCAAATCAATACTTACATTTCTACAGATTCAAGTTTAAGTAGTGACGATATTTTAGAAGGAAGTATAACTACTGGAAATACAATCGTTGGTTCTGAAGAAGTAATTGGTGCAATTACGGTACCTACTTCACTCGCGACAGGACTTTATACTTTTTTCATTGTTGTTGATGACAATAATGATATTGATGAGATTGATGAAACCAATAACATTACACAAGCATTACTTAATGTTATAGGTGGTGGCAATGGATGTAATATACCTACTCCATCAGGGTTTACGGCTTTAGGAGAATTTGGCAATTCAAAATATTTCAGATCCAACGCTTCCAAAAACTTTGCATCGGCTAGCGCTGAAGCTACTTCACTGGGAGGACATATAGTATCCATTACTAGTCAAGCGGAAAATGATTTTATCCAATCTAATTTAGACGGAAACATTGTCTTGATCGGACTAAATGACTTGGCAAGTGAAGGAAATCTGATGTGGGAAAATGGAGAAACAGTAGGCTATAACAATTTAGTTACCAATAACAATGCAGTAGATGATGTGGGTGTTATGAATTTCTGGGCAGGGACTTGGGATCTAAATGAATATTTCGTTGAGCGTCCATATATATTGGAAGTTCCATGCAATGCTAGTCCACGTTTGGCACCTATTGTTACTAACAAAACTCTTACGATACACAACGTATTTCCAAATCCTACAAAAGGTGAAATATTTGTACAACTAGAATCAACAAATGATGTCTCTATTCAAATGTCAATTTCAAATTTCATTGGACAAACAATTGAACAAAAAGAGATCGACTTAGAAACTGGTTTGAATACGATTTCAGTTGATTTATTGAATCATTCAAATGGAATTTATCATTTGAATTTCAATACTAAGGATCAAGTTATTACAAAAAAGATCGTTAAGTTTAATTAAATACTAAAATTTAATTTTTATAAATAAAAAAGGGAAATCTAAATATTAGATTTCCCTTTTCTATTGTTTTCAAACCCCTTACAACTTCACAACCCACTCTACCCATTGATTGGACTTACCATTTATCAATATTAAGTAAATACCTTGTTGCAAAGCTGACATATCGACTTGATCAGCACTGCTTATATTTTTCGTTAAAACTGTTTTGCCTTGACAATCTTTTATAATTAATGTAGCAGTCACCTCCTCCATCAACTCAATTTTGATCATATTGTTTACTGGATTAGGAAAGATGCTTAGACTTAAAGCACTTACATCCTCAATTCCATCTACAATCAAATCTTCGCCATCACAATCTTCATCAATACCGTTATTTGCGATTTCTTGCGCATTTGGATTTATGAAGGCATTGGTATCATCACAATCTTCATCTGAATTAAATCCATCCATATCCATGTCTATAATTTGCGCTTCCCCATCACAATCTTCATCGATTTCATTGTTTGGAACCTCTGTTGCATCTGGAGAAATAGAAGCATCGCTATCATTGCAATCATCCCATATTTGTGATCCATCTTGATCGGCATCAAAAGTGGAAACCATATTATTTTCAGTTGTATTGGTAATGATTGGTGGATTAAAATCGAAGAAAATACTTGCCGTGTTTTGAATAATGGTGTTTTCTTCAATACTTCCAATAGGGTGAATGCTATACATCACATAACCTTGACTTGCATCAAAATTGGTCGTACTATCCGGTAGAAAAATGTCTATAAAATCAAATGTAGCCAAATTGTTATTTAAGGTGGTAGTTAAGACCTCTTCATGACTACTAGAGATGACTCGAAAAGTCGACAAGTCCAAATTTGAATCTAGCAAATCTGTAATAACAACATCATATGCTTCTGCATTACCTGTATTCTGAAAACGAACAGTATAAATTAATGCCTCATCAATAAGTGCGTAATTTTCTGGATATGCTGGCTGCACCAATTTGTCATTAGGATCATATGCACATTGAATTTCTACCCTAAGACCAGTATCGGTTATTTGATCAGCACCATTAACATCAGTAAAAATTACACTACCGTTAAATGAAAGTGATTGTCCAATTTCAATTTCAGGTGGCCCAGGAAATTGCAAACTAATCTTTCGTTTTATACTAGCTCCTGGTAGTAAATTTTCAAAATTCCAACCAAATTTAAGTAACGTTTCCTCATCTGGTGGATCAATAAATTGAACAGACAAAATCTCTTCATCCCTTTCCAACCACAAAGTCCCATCAGCAATTGTTGTTCCAATATTCGTAACTATTACTTCGAATTCAACAAACTCATTACATCTAGAAACTTCATTAAAAACGGCAACTTCAAGATCAGAAATTGATTGAAGTGGAATCAAACCAAAATTTACGGTCGTTTCTTGATTGTTATCATCCAATGCGATATCAAAATTCGTACTTCCTGTGGTCAACTCCCAATCAGGAGTAGCCTCGGAATTGTAAATTACATCATAGTTTCCATAAGGCAAATAAATGACACCTAAATCGAGATTGTTGATGTAAGCAGCTGTTCCCAATGGCTCCACCAAAATGGATGCAAATGACAATATTGGTTCGTCACTATCAAACAATGTATTTTCATTTATATCATAGAATATTTGATAGTTTACTGCTCCAACATCTTCACATAAGCTTAGAATCTCCGATTCGTTTGAGCAACCAACTCCATTGTTTTCAATAGAATAAGAAATATTTCCTGAAGTCAAAATATCACAAAGAAAAGGGTAACTGCAAAAAGATAAAAGCAGGTTATCACTAATTGTAATACTGGCTCCAACATGTTGCAAATTCTGCAGCCCATCCAAATCCGTAAGACTTGTTCCTTGGATTGATAAAAAATTATCAATATTCGTCAAATTGCTTAAACCTACTATGCTTGAAAGTTCTGGACAATCAATAATGCCAATATAATTTATGGAATTTAAATTATGTAGGCCATCAATATTGGTCAAATTAAAACAGGATTCAAAACCAATATCTCCCAATGATGTCAAGTTACTGAGTTCATCAATGTTACTCATTTCACTAAAGATAAATCCAATAGAACCATTTACATTTGTCAATCCAGTCATACCATCCAAAGTGGTACTGCCCCAAAAATTTATATAACCATTTATGGTTGTCAAATTATTTAATCCTGCTGTATTCGCATTTGTTATTTCAACACCTCCTGTAATTGAAACGATATTTTGAAGGCCGTTTAAATTCTCAACATCATTTACCAATAAGTCTGTTTCTAACATTGTACAGTTGGGGTAATCAAATAAAAACGCATCCACTTCCGCTTGCGTGTTTAATACAACCTCATTAGTTGGACATTGTGAAAAAGCAGAAGTAATTCCAAAAAAGATCAAAATTAAAGAGAAGAAAGTATTTATACAATTCATATTCAGGTTTAGTTGGTGAATTAAATTGGGACTAAATAAAAACATCAGAGACAACAATGGTAGAGAATAGCAAAACGAGTAGTCATACCACGTGTATGTTCACGTGTATATATACAGTGACCTATGCAACATAAATAAAATAGCTTATATTTTCAATATTCGATTTCTTAAAAATGTAACAGTATATTTTCGAAGTATTATTTTTATCGAAAAAAAGGTATTTTTTAATGCAAAAAAATGTTTAAGTAACTCATTTACATAACGGTATGAATCTAATCGAAACACTTAATTAAGTGTCACTATTAAAATTTAATACTGCTTATATAGATAGAAAACTGCTAATTACTTGTCATTTTAATCTTAATATTTAAAATAAATTGAATATTTATCTTGACAAAACGGTAATTTTCAAACCTAATATTCCCAAAAAAAGCTTATTTTAATTGACAAATACCCTGTTTTGTTATTGTATACTGGTTCAAATATGTCCAACTTTAAAGTGAGAACATCACCTATGTGATATGAACGTTATAAAGCTACACACAATACACCCAAGATTTTTACTTGTCAGTGCCCTGCTACTGGTGTGCTACCTATTCCCGTCAACTATATATGCTGCCTGCCCTGAATCGCTTCCAGGATTCGAATATTTAGGCGAAATCAATGATCACCAATATTACATCTCAGAAAATACAGCTACTTGGTCTGCAGCTAATGATATTGCATTTTCGTATGGAGGATATTTGGCTGCGATTACAAGTGCGGAAGAAAATGCGTTTATTCTAGAAAATGCACTGTTATTAAATGCTGGTCCAAAGGCACATATAGGCTTGAATGATTATGATAATGAAGGAAACTTTGTATGGTCAAGTGGTGAATCTATTAGTTATAACAATGTAGATGTAACTTTTAATGATATAGACAAGAATAATGTGTCAATTAATTTATGGCAGAATGGAGGAGGTTGGACTTTAGAAAGTAAATGGTTGGAGACTCATTTTATTATAGAATTACCTTGTGATGAAATTCTTCCTGCATCTAAAGTTGAAATCTTGTCCTATAGTTGTCCAAATGATTTCCCGATTGCTGGCAATACTATAACCTTCAACGTCACTGTAAAAAACCAAGATACAATCCCTTCATTGCCTCAAACTTTTGGTTTTTATCAATCCATAACTGGAGATTCCCCACTTGCTGATCATCTTATTGGACAAACAAGTGTTGGAGTATTGATGCCAAACGAAATAGCCGTTCTCACATTAAGTAACATTGCAATTCCGAATCCTTTTTATTTCCCTGGATTTTCTATGAATAACACCCAATGGGGACTTTTTTATGTCAAACGCTACACCAACATTACAGGCACGTCGCTGGAGCCAGACTTCAACAATCCTATGTTTGATATTTTTTGTAAGACCTATAGTACAGACATTAGTGTATCATTTACCAACTCAAACTATAAATTTGGAGATGAAGGATTGGTTGATTATGAAGGAGTAATCACTAATAACGGACCGGCAACAGCCTATAATTTAAAAGCAATTGTTGGTAAAACCGCTTATGGAAGCATTCCTTCCATCACCACGGTACCATTTGAAACAATTCTAACTTTTGATGATGCAGACGAAACTAAAATTATTTGTATTGACGAACTTGCTGTTGGAGCGTCCATAACTGTTGATGTATTTTATGATTTTGACAATGCGACTTTACCAGATTCATTTGATGTCAGCTTTGTAAGCTATAGTGAACATTTATTAGAAATAGATAATTCTAACAATTCAGTTACCGAAACATTTATTTACGATCCTAACGTAAGTGACGATTGTCCAAGCAGTATTATTGGTTATGAGTACTTGGGCCAATATAATAGCAATCGATACTTTGTTTCTGAAGCTGTCGTTCATTGGTGGGAAGCAGATTCATTAGCAGCAGAAGTTGGAGGAGAGTTGACTGCCATTGAAACTCATGCCGAAAATGTATTTTTATTGGGTTATCTAGAAGAAAGTGCTTGGATTGGGATGAGCGATTTTGAACAAGAGGGCAACTTTGTCTGGTCAAATAATCAGGTCGTAGACTTTAATAATATTCAAGGTGTCAATGGTCCTGCGCTGGATTACGTTTCCTTTAATCACTGGAATGGCATCTGGGTTTTGAATAAAGCTAGCAATAAGAAAAAGTTTGTCATTGAAGTTCCATGCAATGAAGTACCTGGATCATTTGCTGACCTCACCGCTGAATCCTTTGAATTGGATGCACTTTCAGCTCCACAACTTTCTACGGTAGGCTACTCGTTTACATTAAAAAATATTGGAAATTCAGATGCTGCTAATTATTGGACTGGCAATGTGTGGCTCTCTACAGATTCCATTCTTAGTCCTGATGATACACATGGCGGAGATTTAGGGACAGGTTTTACTGGTTCAGATACCGAAGCCATATTTACAGCAGCTGACGGTCTTGCTATTCCTTGGAACTTACTTCTTGGAGATTATTTTGTTATTCTAGAGCTAGACAATACAAATATTATTGAAGAATTCAACGAAGCTAATAACATTATAGTTGCAACACAAAAACTAGAAGTAACTGGAAACCCATGTACCTTGTTACCAAATGTAACGGACGGAGATATGACTGTTTATGGAATACCTCAAGGCTTCTCTTCTTTTATACTTTATGGTGCAGCATCAAATATTGTCTACTCCTACTATTGCAGCAATGACTGTCCGGATCAAATTGAAATCGATGATTTACCAGATGGTGATTACACCGTTGCCTTCTATCATTGGAGTTCAGATTGGTTGGAAGAATGCGAAGTATTTCTAGATTTATCCATTTTCTTAGGAGGCATTGCCGGAATGACGAATAATAATGACGCAGAATTTGATCGTAATGTTCCTTTTGACCAATTACCATTTGCAGCAATAAAAGATCAAACCCTTTATCCAAACCCAGCGGATGATTACGTTATTACAACAATAGAAAGCCATATTGACAGAGAAGCCCAAATTGAATTTTATGATATCAATGGAAGGTTAGTAAAAACGAAATTGATACAATTGCAAAAAGGTTTTCAATCGTTAGAATTTAATATCACCAATCTATCATCAGGAGTTCATCACCTAGTCCTCAAATCTGGAAATCAGATAATTTCTACTCAAAGATTTATCAAAAATTAAAGTTTTTTTCAGCGAAAAAATCAAATTTTTATTTGACAAAACCCTGTTTAAAAAAGCCAAAAAGACCATTTTTTTATTGACAAAAGCTGTAAATTGTTGTTTCAATAAAACTTAATCTGATGCATCTTTAAAGTGTCAAGCAAAAGTGCTTGCAGATAAATTTATAAGACAACAATTTTAGTCGAAATAGAGATCGGCTGAAGAAATCTTGTTTCGTAAAACTTGCATGTTGGCGCTAAAATTCTTGGTTGATAATCAAAGGGGCTATTATCAATATTGAGCATTTTAGTTTTGCATTTTTATAACGAACAAAGAATTAAAACACCACCTTAAAAGTAAGCTGGTGTTTTTTTTATGCCTCAAATCAACTCGTTATTTTGGAACTAGATTGATTCAAGTATGCCAATTCTATTCGTAATAATCACACTATGTACCCATCACCAGAAATTCTCATTTCGAAATCAATTAAAAGAAATCTAGCCATGTGCTTGTCATTTATATTATGAATGAATTGATATGATAAAAATTTAATCTATATAAAAAATTCACGCTGACACTTTTATGATTCACGCAAAAAAAAATTCGTTACTTTCATTTTATCTTATTAACTTGTAACGAACTCCCTCCCCCGGCGTTTCCAAAAACTCATTTTCTATTTTTTTTTGTTGAACAAATACTATGATGAAGAAGATATTTACATCTGCTCTACCTAGGGTCGTATTCTTTTTTGCAACCCTATTTTTAACCAATACCCTGCTTGCTCAAAATTTATTTATCAATGAATTTATGGCATCAAATGGAACCAGCATTCAAGATGAATTTGGTGAGTTTGAAGATTGGGTTGAAATCTATAATGGGGAAAATTACGCAATCGACCTAGCCGGTTATTATTTCACGGATGATCTTTCCGTCCCTAATTTGCATCAGATTCCTTTTGGCAATGCTGGCAGCACAACCATCCAACCAGGTGGTTACCTCATTTTCTGGTTTGACAAAGATTTAGATCAAGGTCCACTTCATGTCAATGCCAAATTGAGCTCGAGCGGTGAGTCTATTGGTTTATTCGCAGCCGATGGAATCACGGAAATAGATAGTTATGAATTCGATATTCAGATTGAAAACATATCAGAAGGTCGAACAACTGATGGAACAGGAGACTTCGATTATTTCTTAAGTCCTACCCCATCTGCTTCCAATAATAATTCGACTCCTGGCGTTACTCAAACAGAAGCACCTACTATATTTCCTACAGGTGGTCTCTATAATAGTACCCAGAATATTTCAATGAATAGCGCTGGAGGCAGCCAGATATACTATACTTTGGATGGTACCACACCAGACGATGGAGCTACGCTTTACACAGGTCCATTTTCGGTAAGTGCTACCACGCCTGTACGTGCAGTAGCAATCGCTGCCAATGAACTGCCAAGTATTCCTCAAACAGAAACATATTTATATAACACAAATCACACGTTTGCTATTGTTTCCATTGTTGCAGACCCAGATATACTTTTCGATCCAGCAACGGGTATTTATCCGAATTTCTTAGAGGACATAGAAAAACCAGCGAATATTGAAATGTTCGAACCGAATGGCACACAAGCTTTCAGTCAGTTAATTGAAATAGAGATCAGTGGAACGGCAAGTGCCTATCAAGCTCAAAAATCATTGGCTATCAAGGCAAAGAAAAGTTTAGGGGGTAGCAAAATTGAATATCCAATATTTCCAGATGGTGAATTTGATGCTTACAGAAGTTTAGTGTTAAGAAATTCTGGTCAAGATTGGAATTATACGATGTTTCATGATGCGATGGTTTCTGGTTTGGTACGAGAAGATGAAGATGTAAGCGGAATAATCGAACCAGCAAATTTAAATCACCAGGATTATCGTCCAGGTGTTGTCTATATCAATGGCGCATATTGGGGAATTCACAATATCCGAGAGCGTATGGACAAACGATATATACGTGTACATTTCGGTTGGGATGATGACGAAATTGATTTGTTAGATGAGGAAAATGAAGTAAAAGAAGGAAGCTTGGATAGATGGACTGAAATGCAAAACTATTTAAATGCAACTGACCTTTCTGGAAATGCTAGTTTACAAACGCTAAACTCATTTGTTGATGTAGATGCCTACTTGGACAATATTGTTTTCAATCTTTATGTCGACAATGCTGATTGGCCAAGTAACAACAACAGACGATTCAGAAATGAAAATGGTCCTTTTGAATGGATGATCAAAGACTTGGATTTTAGTTATGGATTCTTTCAACATTATGGCGGGTACAATACGGGTGATCCGTCTCCAAATTCATTAGCTAGATTATTATATGGAACTGGATTCATTTGGCCAAATGCAGAATGGTCAACAAGACTTTTTAGAAAATTAGCCCAAAATGATCAATGGCGATATGATTTTATCAATAGGATGGCTGATCAAATTAATGTCTATTATGACAAAAACAGGATGCTGAATCGTATCAATGAATATGAGCAAACTTATGCACCTGAAATCCAACAACATTTAGACCGCTGGGCAGATGGATATAATATTCATGCACAACATGTGGACAAGTTAAGGACATTCGCCAATGGTCGAACTACTTATATTTATCAGCAATTCACCTCTGAATTTCCAGAAGTAAATGGAACTGCCAATTTAAATATCAATGCTTCCCCTGCAAATGGAGGTACCGTCAAAGTAAGCACCATTAATGCTGGAAATAATTTCCAAGGAACCTGGTTTACAGGAATTCCAGTACCAGCACAAGCGATTGCTGCACCGGGATATGTATTTACTGGCTGGTCAGGTTTAAGTAATAGCAGTAGCGCTAACACGTCTTTTACAATGTTTGGAAATGGTACATTAACCGCTAATTTCTCTCCAGATATCAATTGTACTGACAATGACAATGACGGCTTTTGCGCACAAGATGATTGTAATGATTTCAATGCTAATATTCCAACAACACCTGGAACCACATGCAATGATGGTGATCCCAATACAAACAATGATGTGATTCAAAATGATGGTTGCACATGTAGCGGAACACCTATTGTTGGAAACAATTGTGATGATATCAATATTAGTGCTGGAAATGGGAATATTACAATTTCTGGACTAACAGCGCCAAATGAAATTGTACAAATTTTTGATTTACAAAATGGATGGAGCGTGATTTTGAACTGCACATTCGATTGCAATAACACCGAGTCAATTTCAAATTTAGCAGATGGTGATTACATTGTAAGAGTTGCTTTTTATGACAATGCTTACCAAGTAATTTGTATTGAAGAACAAACAATTTCAATAAATGGTAGTTGTCCTGATCAAGATAATGATGGTTTTTGTGACGAAGACGATTGCCAACCAAACAATCCTTCTCTACCAACAAATCCTGGTGCTTCTTGCAATGATTTCAATGTTGAAACAGAAAATGATGTGATTCAATCTGATGGTTGTACTTGTTTAGGAACGCCAATTAATGGAGGTGGAGCCTGTAACGGAAATACAACCAATTTGGCACTTAATAAATCTGCAACTCAATCTTCAACTTTATCCTTTCAAGGATTTCCTAGTGCTGATTTAGCAGTTGATGGAAATACTGATGGCAATTATTTCAACGGTTCTGTATCCGCTACAGAAAACAGTTTTCAAGGTTGGTGGGAAGTTGATTTAGGTCAGGTAAGTACTATTGAGAATATTCAAGTTTACAACAGAACGGACGGTCAAGATCGGTTATTTGATTGTTACATTTTGGTTTCAGATGTTCCTTTTACGGCGGGTGCGAATTTGCAACTAGCTAGAAACCAAGCTACCTTTGAACAATACATTTCCGGTCAAGTTGGAAGTCCATCCACCATTGGGACCAATGACTTAAATGGTCGGTATGTTCGTATACACAAGCAAGGCAATGGGTATGTTACTTTAGCCGAAGTAATCGTAAATGGATGTACGGATGGAGGTCCAATTGGAGGTGGTAATTTACCATGTGATCTAAATTATACTACTACTCAAAATTCAATTACTATTACTGGTTTTGACAATGCACCGCATTCCATTTATAAATTATTTACAAGTACTTACTCCATTGTAGATCAATGTGTCGATTGTGATGATCCACATGTTGTAGATAATTTAAGTGGTGGTAACTATATTGTTGCAATAAATACTTATGATGAAAATTGGAATCCATTATGTGAAGCTCAAGCACCAGTTGCCATTACACAACAGTTTGTAGCTCCTGATTTGGAAACACAATATTACATAACTGATTTATTCCCGAATCCAGCAGTTAATGAGTTGATAGTAAGACTTAATAGTAAGATTTATGCCGACAATGTTACATTAGAAGTCTTTGGTGTAACCGCTGGTCAAAAAATTAAAAAATCGATTTCCATTGAGAAAGGAATGAATACGTACTTATTAGACATTTCAAGTTTGCAAACTGGCATGTACAACCTAATTATCCAAGGAAGCAATGCGAGAGTTTCTACTACTCGTTTTGTGAAATTTGAAGAATAAAAATTACACTTTAGAGAGAGAAGATACGTCGATTACATCCATTTGTAGTTGGCGTATTTTCCATTTGAGCAAATACTACTGAACCAGACTCTAATAAAATGTGTATCTTGTAATCAAAGCAGTAAACGTCCCGAATGAAAATTCTCTCTGCAGCACAAATTAAAGCACTCGATGCTTTCACTATTGAAAATGAACCAATCACTTCCATTGATCTAATGGAACGTGCCTCCAATCAATTTACAAACTGGTTTTGCGATCAATTTCCGGACACTCAAAAAAAGGTGTATATATTTTGCGGTATGGGGAATAATGGTGGTGATGGTTTAGCCGTTGCTAGATTATTGCATCAACGTTTTTACAATGTTGTGTTATTTATATGCAAATTTTCAGACAAAGGTACAGACGATTTTATTACCAATCTAAGTCAATTACCACCTACTAGTGAACTTCCTTATTTTTGGATAGAAGGTCAACCGCCTTTTCCCATTATCGAAGATGGGATTATGGTAGATGCAATGTTCGGAATAGGAATCAATCGACCAATCTCAGAAAAATGGAGTGGATTTTTCAACCATCTTAATCAGCAAAATATTCCTATAGTTTCGATAGATATACCTTCAGGGGTCCATCCGGACCGCACTACCCATTCTGTTTCTATACATGCTGATTACACCCTAAGTTTTGAATTACCAAAACTAGCATTCTTATTATCTGAAAATGAAAAAAGAATTGGTCATTGGGAGTTGGTCACCATTCATCTACATCAACATTTTATTGAAAAGGCGGCAACGAAGCATCATTATATTGATCTTTCGTTTATCCAATCTATTATAAAAATTAGAAACAAATTTGACCATAAAGGTAGTTTTGGACATGCATTAATGATCGCAGGAAGCAAAGGAAAAATTGGTGCGGCGGTATTAGCATCCAAAGCGTGTCTTAAAATGGGTGCAGGTTTGGTCACCACTTATTTACCACCATGTGGATACGATATCATTCAACAATCTATTCCCGAAGTTATGGCCTTAACTAGCGAGGATGAAAACCATGTCACTCCATTTAATCTTGACAAAAAACACAACGCTATTGGCATTGGACCTGGTTTAGATAATAATAAATTAACAAAAAGTACACTTATTAATTTATTGAAAGAAGCGACCGTTCCATTAGTGATTGATGCAGATGCTTTAAATATTATTGCAGAAGATTTAGGCTTATTGAAAAAACTACCTGCACACTCGATCCTGACACCTCATCCAGGCGAATTTAAAAGATTGTTTGGTACTTATACTGATGATTTTCAGCGATTGGAAGCACAACGAGAAATTGCTAAAGATCTCAATTGTTACTTAATCCTAAAAGGTGCACATACAAGTATTGCTGCTCCTGATGGGAATGTTTACTTCAATTCTACAGGAAATCCAGGGATGGCAACGGCGGGAAGCGGAGACGTGTTGACGGGCATGATCACGGGTCTTATTGCTCAAGGATATAGTTCTTTACATGCCTCCATTTTTGGAGTTTATATGCATGGTTTTGCAGGAGATCTTGCAATCGCCAATGAACAAAGTTATGAATCATTACTAGCTTCTGAAATAATAGATTACATTGGATACTCATTCAAAGAATTGTAATAGAAGTCATTTATATATAATTTAAACAATCATGAAAAAAATCAATATTTAAGTTAGATCATTAACAGTCTTTATATCGTATCTTACTATATAAGACTTTTATTTTTTTTACCAAAAACGACACTCACATGAAAAAAATCTTACTATCCTTATTTAGTATGGCAATGACCATTTCTTGTCTACATGCCCAAACGATTACCGAATTTCATTATGATGACATGGGCGCAGATGCCAATGAATTTGTAGAAGTAATTGTCCCGGCAGATGGATGTACCTACACCATCGAATTTTACAATGGAAGCAATGGAGATCTATATGCTACAGAAACGGTTCCCACTTGTACAACACCTACAACGGATATTTGTGGTTCCGGAACAGATGGTTGTATTTTTGCTGTTTACAAATCTGGAATCCAAAATGGAGATCCTGATGGATTTGCTTTGATTCAAAATTGTGCAGGCGTTGTTGCAATCATTGAACTGTTAAGTTATGAAGGAACTTTCACTCCAGACGAAGGAGTGGCTAGCGGAATGCTTACAACTGACGTAGGAGTCGCGGAAAGTAATGCCACAACTGAAGATTTTTCTTCAATTACCGTTACTGCAGGAGTTGGAGAGATTACAACAATAGCAACTCCAGGAGCTTGTCCTGATGGCCCATTGGCGATTACTTTGACAAATTTCGAAGTTAAATCAAATGACGGGTCTGTAATGTTGGAATGGTCCACTGAAAATGAAATCAACAATGATTACTTTGTGGTTGAGCACAGCTTAGATGGTCGCAACTTCTCTGAATTAGAAATGATTGAAGGAGCTGGTACTACTTCTGAAAAAAGTGCGTATGACTACAAGCATGAAGATGTTATCAATGGTATGCACTACTACCGTTTAAAGCAAGTTGATTTTGACGGACGTTTTTCATTGACAGCAATTCAATCTGTTGAGGTGAAGTCTTCTACTACCGTTGCAGTTTATCCTACAGCAGTTGCGAATGACTTGAAAGTTACATTATCTGAAAATTTGACAACTGATGCACCGATCAATATTTTTGATATCACTGGTCAGTTGGTTCTTGAAACTATCATTTCTGTAGACAACAACACAAAAGATATTGATGTTACTTCTTTGATTCCAGGGACTTACTTTTTGATCTTGAATCTTGATGGTGACAACCACACTACTAAATTTATGAAATTGTAATTATAAGTTTAATTACTTTATAATGAAGCTGGGGTGCTTATCGTGCCTCAGCTTTTTTTTGTTTCTTCAATGCTCTTAATGGTTCAAAAGACAATTTCCACTTCATATCCAACGTTCCTATCATATGAAAACCATACTCCCAATATTATCAATCATTCTTCTCTTTAGTTGCGCAACTGATGAATCAACCTCTAAATCAGTAGCAATCAATTCTCCAACAAAGAAAGTACTTGTCAAGAATCCAATCGGCAACACCATTGAAACTCGTTTTAGCGTACCAGCGGGATATGAACGAGTTGAAGTTGGACAAAACTCATTTGGACAATATCTACGAGATCTTCCATTAAAACCTGAAGGCAGTGAAGTATTACACTTTGATGGTAGCACCAAAACCAACCGAGGTGTGTATGCAGCAGTTGTTGACATGGATTTGGACCAATTGAATTTACAACAATGTGCAGATGCTGTTATGAGATTGAGAGGAGAATATTTATTTAAAGAAAAAAGAATTGGGGAAATAAAATTCAACTATCTATCGGATGGGAAGCCACGATATTTCAAAGAATTTGCCAAAGGAAATGAAAGCTACTCCAATTTTAGGAAATACATGATTCAAATTTTTTCTTATGCCAACACCGCTTCTTTGCGTGCTGAATTAAAACAAAGACCATTTATGAAAATGGAAATTGGAGATACGTTTATTCAGAAAGGAAGACCTTATGGTCATGCCGTTATCGTTGTTGATATGGCGATTAATAGATCCACTGGGGAGAAAATTTATATGCTTGCTCAAAGTTATATGCCTGCACAGGATACACAGATTTTATTGAATCCGATGAACAAACAACTTAGTCCTTGGTATGAACTTAAATCAGCGCCTTTTTCAACTCCTGAATGGAGTTTTAATCCAGAAGATTTGAGGCATTTTTAGATTTATTTAGGAGCGACAGACTGAACAACTAACAGCATAGTTTTGAATCTAAGAAATACGATTTTCAACAAAAAGAATAATCATCAATAACATTCCATTCCAATTTTGAATTTCGAGGATTCTTGTTCTTTTTCTTTTTTCATTGACAAAAAAGAAACAAAAAGTCTAGATTCTATAAACTCCTCCGTCAGACATATAGAATCCGCCACCCGCTTCAAAACCCTGCTTTTCTTTTTATCAAGGCCAATATGCAACAAATTAAATACGAGTCTTGAATTTATTTTTTATAGTACATTCCAACTTGGTTGGTTAATACTTTTATATTACAATTTTGAATTTGCTTTATTAAACAATCGCCTCTTCCAAAGTTGTGATATGTCCAAACTTCTTTAAAGCAGCAACATGTGATTTCAAAGCATCATAAAAAGTTGGATTTTCCAAATATGGAATATTAAATTCCTCCGCAGTTTCTTTTACAATCTCTGCTATTTCAGGATAATGGACATGACAAATTGTTGGAAACAAGTGATGTTCTACTTGAAAATTCAATCCACCAACATACCAAGAAATCAATTTATTTTTACGAGAAAAATTGACGGTCGTATTCATTTGGTGAATGGCCCAGTTGTTATCAATACTGCCGTGCTCATCCGGCAAAGGATGGGTGGTTTCATCGACTGTATGTGCTAGTTGAAAGACGACTGTCAGAATAATACCAGCAACAAAATGCATGATACAAAAACCTGTCAATACGATCCATGCTGGAGAACCAAATACAAAAATCGGTAATCCAAAAAACGCAGCGAAGTAACCAATTTTTATCAAAGCAATTTTTACTGCATCTCTTTTAATGTCATTTTCATCTCCCTTGTAAACTCCAGTTTTGGTATACTTATTAAATTGTATAAAATCCTTTGCAAACACCCAATATAAAGTCGTCGCACCATAAAGGAAAAAAGCGTAAATGTATTGCCATTTATGATTGGTTTTCAATTCGGTGTGAGGAGTAAATCTCAAACCACCTTTGGCACCAATATCTTCATCCATGTGGGTAATGTTCGTATAAGTGTGATGAAGCACATTGTGTTGCAATTTCCAATTCAATACAGCTCCACCTAACATATACAAAGTAGAACCTAACAATTTATTTACTTTTTGATTAGCGGAGTACGCACCATGGTTGGCATCATGCATCACGCTCATACCAATCCCAGCTTTTGCAAGTCCCATTACAAACCATAATGACAATGCGACTACCGGTGGAAAATTGTAGAATAACATTAGGATAAATGGAAGCACATAGCCTGTCATTAAAATGATCGTTTTGACAATCATAGTAGTATTGGCATGTTTAGAAATTTGTGCCTCTTTGAAGTAGTTATTTACTCTTTTGGTAACTGTAGAAAAAAATTCATTATTTCTACGTGAAAATTTGAGTGGTGTGTGTTTTTGCATGGACGTGAAGATGCTTTAAATTTTGAAACTATACAATTAATACCATTTAATATTTCGATGTCATTATAGATTAGGGGAAATTGGTTTGAAGTACAAGGCAGAAAGCGCAGATATAGTTGTTTATAGCGAGTATTTCTAACGACGTAATCTAGATCAATATTCCAAATATATATAACAATTGGAGTCTTAAATGGTTTATGTCATTAAGCTGTCAAATAAGTTTTTAATTATCCTTCAATAAACTGCGCCAAAGGTAAAAACAAATATAACCATTATGAGTACCCCATTCAGTACCAAACTTAATTAACGCTGCTTTAGTCGGTTTAGTACTCATCTTTAATTGTTCTTTGAGCGCATTATGAAGCCCAACATCCCCTAATGGAATCGCATTGGGATAGCGGATACATTTCATCAATGCATAATCGGCGGTCCAATCACCAATTCCTTTTATCTTTTTCAATTCATTTTTAGCCTCGTCATACCCTAATTTCACCAACTTATTTTTGTCCAATCCGTCTAGTAAAATTGCATTGGCCACATTGATGGTATAATTTGCTTTTTGTCTTGAAAATTTCAGTTCTTTTAATGCTTCAACAGTCAATTGACTAACCGCATTCGCATCCGGAAAAAGGTAATATTTTTGACCTTTATGTTCTAATGAAGTTCCATATTTTTCTACAAAACGTTGTTTGATACTGTAAGCGAAATTTAAATTTATTTGTTGACCAATTATTGCCCAAACCAAACATTCAAATAAATCTGGAAAACCAATCATTCTTAATCCACGATGATTTTTAACCAACTTTTTCAACATTGGATCGCTCTTACAAAATTTGTAAAAAGGAGCCAATGACACTTCCAAATCCCACCATTCATTTACATATTCAATGATCGCAGTTTTTTCTGATTTATTGACCCGCTTATTTAGACAATTGATAAGGAGTATATCCTTAGAATGCTCAATTTCAATCAACAATAATTGTCCCTGAATCGTCAATAATTTGTAAACTTTGCTGTCTTTTACATCATGCAAACATTCCTTATCCGACCGATCCAAAAAGCGATAACACTCTTTAAAGCTGAACTCTTTAGGCGTTTTGATAGTTATACTCATGGAATACTTAATTATTGAGGACTTATATTTGATTTATAGCCCCGATAATAATACTTTTGTGGTAATTACACTCAAATAATCTATTCAAAATGTAAAGCAACTTAAATTACAGTGTAATAATAAAAAGAACGAATTATAATGGCAATTACGATAACTGATGAATGTATCAATTGTGGCGCTTGTGAACCTGAGTGCCCAAACAATGCAATTTACGAAGGTGGTGTAGAATGGGCGATAGCGGATGGCACCGGCGTGAAAGGCATGTACACCTTGGAAGACGGCAAAGAAGTTTCTGTGGATGAGCAATTGAAGCCGGTAGAAGATGACTACTATTTCATCGCACCAGATAAGTGTACGGAGTGCAAAGGTTTTCATGAGGAACCTCAATGTGCAGCAGTTTGCCCCGTTGATTGTTGTGTTCCTGATCCTGATCGCGTTGAGACAGAAGAACAATTGTTGGCTAGGAAAGAAAGATTACACGTCTAGTTTTTCTTAGCTTTTAAAGATATTTTGAAAAGGTCATCTTGTTTTAGATGGCTTTTTTTTTGTTTTTGTTTTTTGTGAATTTATTGTTATTAATTAAAAATTAAACGGAGTTGCATTGTTGGTGCAACTCCGTTTTTTTGTTTTATTTTAAATTTTTACTAGAATTTCATACATGACTATTTCATTGTCTCTTTGTACTGTAAGGCTGTAAATGCCCGGTAAGAGATGATCAAAGCCTCCTATGTAAGTTATGGAGTTGTCTTTGTCGAAGGTCGTCTTTTTTTGGTAGACTGTTTGTCCTAGGAAGTTGATTAGATTTACTTCTCCTTGGAAGGTTTCATTTATGTTGTTTGCGTAGATGGTGAAGTTGTCGGTGAATGGGTTGGGTGCTATTTTGAAGTTTTCTACATATATTTTCTCATTTTGATGTTTTGAAGTCCCCTCAAATCTTTGTGAATCAGAATCAGCTACATCTGTTTGAATTTCCTGCCTTTGAAATCCATCAGATTGACATTCATACATTAATTCTCCGCAAGTGGGGATAGCAGTATTGTCCTTGTATAGGTGAACACCATTCCAAACTATTCCTACATCACTGAGGAATACTGTTGCGCTTTGCATAATTTGTTGTCCATTTATTTCTCGTTCATTAATATACTCCCAATGACAATCACAAAATGCTCTGATATTGTATGTGTAAGGCTTTCCGTCAGACCCAATTTTCATCCATCGACAAGGTTGTACTTCTGGTCCATCAATCCAAGCAACTCGCTCAGTTACACCATCAACTAAACAATAATATGCTATATCGCATCCTTCATCGTAAACATATTCATAAGCCTCATTTGGATTATCACAATCTTGTAATGTAGGAGAGTTCGTATCCTCTATTTCTTCATCAGGATCATTGTCAATTGGAACTTCCGTACAAGAAATTGATTCTTCACCTTTTAGTTCACCGAAGCAGAATGTACTCCTTGTACAATCTCCTGTGGTTTCATCTTCAGATAAGATATAAAACGCGTCATCTGTAATTGTTTGCGATTCCTTAATAACAACTCTGTAATGTATTCCATCCCGTTCTTGTAAATCAACATCCGGTAAGAATAGACAATGAGTTGTCTTTATACAATTATCACCGTTTAAAATTATTTGTTCATCACTTTCATAAGATCCGTAAATAGGATAAAGTTGTTCGTTATTAAATTCGCAATGCATTGAGATATAACAACCATTTTCATCTTGATATCCACCAAGAGGAGTGGTTGATGTTTCACTATCTTCTACTTCATTCAGACCACAATATTGCCTTAATTCACATGCATCTGCATAGAGTATTCCAGTCTCCGAATCCCATATGCCATCATAAACTCCTTCCTTCACATGCCATTCAGTTTCACCCCATGGAACATGAAAAGTCTCTTCTCTTACACAACCTATAGCATCTGTAACTGTTACTAAATAGCCCCAATGCCGTAATCCAGTGATTTCATTGGTATCAAATGGTGGATCAAATCCAATATCATTATCCCAAGTCTGGTCCCAATTATAGGTAAATGGTTCAAAATTAGTTGGAGTTGCCCCTGGATCAAGTATAATTGCACCTGTATCGTCTTGAGTTGCATCTCCACAATCTTCAAATATTACAGCATTAAGATTTAGATGAGTTTTAATTATTTCATAATTACTTTCAAAAGTTTCCCCACAATGGTCGGTAATTGTAACTGCATATGTACCTGCTGGTAAATAACTTTTACTTCCACCACCATGAATTAATGGTGAATCCCATTCAAAATTAAAAGGAGGAGTTCCGCCCTGAGGATGATAAACCAATTGACCATTTTCAAGTTCATCAGAATAACAATAAGGTATCGCAGTATAACTTGGTTCAAAAGGAATTGAATTTGGTTGAATAGTTTTTATTTCAACACAAGCAATGGCTTCACAATTTGAAAAATTATCGGTAACAGTTACGCAACTCCAACCTGGCCAAAGACTTTTGGCAATAGCTTCTGTTTCTCCATTTGTCCAATTATAAGTAAAATTAGTTGTCTGACCATTTGGGGAAAATGCAATAACTTCTGAAATTCCATTGTTATCTCCACTACAACTTCCTGCTAAATTAAAAATTTCTAATTCTATTTCGGAGTCTGCATACAGAGAAATGGAACCTATATCTGTACAGCCCCCAGAATCAGTAACAGTAACAAAATAGGAACCTGGGCCAACATTAGATATTCCTTGCAAGCCACTTGCATTATTATATATGACACCAGTACTCCACTCAATATGCAAAGGCAAAGTAGCTCCTCCAATAGTCGTTGAACCATTTGGTCCAGATCCAACATTTATGTAACCATCATTCGAATTACAACCTTCTGGTTGTTGAATATTAAATTCAAATTGAAAATCACAATGCCTTATATCCACATAATAATAATTAATACACCCAAAAGTATTCTCTACCATAACACTATAAAACCCACTACACAATCCTGGGATAGCTTCATCAAAATTCTCAACATCATCATGAGAGGTAACAATACTTCCACCTGTCTCTATTTCAATATCAAATGGACCAGCAGTTCCTTCTATTAAAAGGTGAAAAGAGCCCTCACAAGGTGCATCGGAACTTCCCACAACATCCGAGATAACAATCCCAGCATGCAGGAATGTACTCATCAAACAAAATAAAATCATCCAAATACCTATTCTTTTTTGGTGTAAACGCATCATGGTGTTACTTTTTGTGATCATTAATAAAATAAAATTGGTGCTAAGTAGCATACGCTTCTTAGCCGCTTTTTCGCTTTGGCGATAAACGGTTTACTTTATTATGAATTTTGGATGCGCAATTTTGGTGTGGATGGACCTTGTTGCTTTTGGTGTTTGTTTTGCTAGGTTTTAGTTGGGTTGTTTAGGTTTGTTTTTCGAAGATGTGGAGTTCTCCATCTCCTCTTAGGAAGTATAGTTTGCCGTTGACGTATTTGATATCGCGGAAGTTTTTGAGTCGTATATAATCAAATGCATGTTTCCAAACAATTTTTTGACTACTCAAATCGAAAGCATATAAAGTGTAGTCTTGATTTCTAACGCTTGGTCGATTTTCAAATTTGGCAATAAAACCCAAACCATCAGCTATATATCCTACAGGTCCATGTAATCCTGACACTTCTACAGTATGTTTTAACAATTCTGGGCGCAAATCTGTTTTTTCGAATTCCATAGTATCTAAATCTAGTTCTTCTAAAAATGTTGAAATACTACCGATTTTGTTGTTATACGATACAGGAGGAGATGAAAATTGCCAGGATTTCATTACTTGTCCATTTTGCTTGTCGAACATATATAATTTTTTATTTCTCTTATTTGAAAGAAATAATTTATTTCCATATACAAATAATCCCATTTTATATTCTAGCCTAAAATTTTCTTCAAATTTTTCAGGTGATACCCATACTTTTTTATTAGTTTTTACATTAATGCAGTAAAGTTTTTTTTCTTCTGAATCAGGATTTGTTTTTCCAAAACAATATAACAATTCCCCTTCATAGCGATTGCTAGCATTATTATGTTCAACTTCCCATAATTTCTTTCCTGTTTCTTTTAACACAAAAGACAATTGTTTAAAATCAAGGCTCTCGATAAGAATTCCACTTTTTAATTCTGTACCGAAAAAGAATTCCTTTTTATTATCCTCGCAGTATTCTAAATTGTAACTAATACGATATTGACGCATTTCGTTTCTCGTTACGGTAACAACAAAATGCTTGGGGTATACAACAAAACCTCGTAAATAGGTATCTATTCTATAGAGTTCTTTTTTAAAATCTTTGTATTCAAAAATAGTATTACTCTCGTTTGATGCTTCCCGCCCTCTGAAAAATGCAGCTTCATTCATTGTCTGAATTGTGCTGGTATTTTCATATACATCTATCTTTTCTTTAAATTTAAATTTAAACATCACTCAATTATTATAAAATTATCTAAAAAATTTCCTGTTAGATTTAACCTATCAATTAACATTTGATCTGTTATTGTTCCAACGTTTTGTATTGATACTCCAAAAATTTCCGCCTTCAAATCTTCATTCATTATATTCAAAAACGCTTGCGCTTTATCTAATTCTGCTTGGGTTGGTATGTTTAAAGTTGGTTCTATATTCGGTATTTCTTGTCCACCCATTAATATCCTAAATTTCCGTTTTATTTCTAAATGCGCTAGCTCAACAGAAGCAAACCCATTTCCTGCTCCCATAAATTCATCTAATAGTTTCCGTTTATTAAATCTATAATTTAAATCACTAACAGATTCAATATTAGACAAATAATTTCCAAACTGTCCATTGTGTTTAAACTGAGAAGAAGAAGTTATGCTTGATAAACTAGACTCTTTATAGCTTTTAAGTTCTGTAAATCTGTTTCTAGCTTCTTTCACTCCAGATACTATTTCTGCATGTATTACATCAAATCTAGTATTATCCCCCGGAAATGAATCATCAAATGCCCATACATTATCTCTAGTAAGATTTCCATTTCTAGCTTCACGTATGATATGCGCGACTTCATCTATCTGATCCTTACTTCCTCTATTCATCATTCTTACAACATCATCTGCACCAATAATTGTTGAAGGTATATTGTCAATAAATTCATCGACAAAGTTAGCATAATCATCCAAAAGATCAGGCAACATTTTTTGATGAATTGCTGTTTTTAATAAATCATCAGTATCTGATGTTAATCGAGGACATGTCTCACAACGAGGGTTAAATCTTAATGGACCACTATTTGTCGAACCTCGATTTGTAAATATTATTTCTAAGTTTAATCTACCTTGTTCAATCAATTTTTCAGCTGTTATAGGAGGTACTATTAAAGGATAATCAAGAACATGCACTAAATTTTCCAAGAATCCATTATTGATATTTGTGTTTAATAAATCTGCTATTTTACTTATTGATTTAGGATCATTTCTAAAATGCCCTACTGGTCCTCTTCCTAGAAGCATCACATAACCTCTTTGTGCCTGTGGTTTCTTCATAGCAGTCATTAGTTCTTCACCACCATTCGCAATACTTCTAAGAAATGGTTCTACCATGTCAAACTGATGAACAGTTCCATCTGCTCTAGTATATGTTTTCTTTGCAAACCCATTTATTTGATT
This sequence comes from uncultured Saprospiraceae bacterium, assembly GCA_937941765.1. Classification (GTDB taxonomy): domain Bacteria; phylum Bacteroidota; class Bacteroidia; order Chitinophagales; family Saprospiraceae; genus CALDGQ01. Next base: position 8,811 of record CALDGQ010000061.1, on the reverse strand, counting down.
ACCATCCAAGAAATGGATGTCAAAAATATCATAAAAGCTATGGGGAGGAGCTGGCAAATTATTTAGTAATTTTTCAAAATCAATAGCTTCACTATATTGCCTCCAACATTTTACAAAAGAAGGATTTGATAATAATTTTTCCCAATTGTTGCCTCCAACTTTTAATCCTAAGTCTAGAAGTTTCTGAGTTTCTAGTTTATTCAGATTTAAATTATTAACCAGATCATCAAATAAAGATTGGTTTAGTTTGTACTTTTTAGCCCATTTTGAAATATCTTCTACATAACCATTTGTTGGGAACCTTACTATTTGTTTAGTTACTACCGGTATTGACTTGCCCTTTGCAGCTACAATTAATCCAGCAATAGCAGCATCTTTTGCTAGTTCATGAATTCTTGTTTCTATATCTGGGCTATCTAAATTGTCATACTTTTCTTCAAAAAATTTATAAACCACAAATGGCAGATCGAAGTCATTGAATAATTGTTTCAAAAGACTTATAGTACCATCTGGATCATCCAACATTTCTCCTAAAAATTTCGACATTTGTATTTTTTCAACTGCTTCACTAGTTTCCAAAACTCCTTCGCAAAGCCCAACCCAAAAACCAGAAATATTATACCTACTTAGATGATATGGGGTTTCGTCTGGATTGTCATCATAAACATAATTTTTCCATAGTCCTGGATCAATCTTGTTATTAGCATAAACATATTTGACATGAGATTGAATCACATTGGCACTTGCAATTACATTTTCTATAGGTTTTTGGTAAACAGGAGCTGGAGTTAAAAAATATCTATGCCCTGTATACCAAATTTGAGGATTACCCCATTGCTGAATGCTATTAAAAGGGGCTGGAGCATTTAAAATAAAATGATATGGTTCAGAAGGAGGTAATTCAAAAATGCTTATTGTACGAATAAGACGATTATAATGACTATCAAAAATTTTCTTAAAATCTTGCTTAAGTTGATTCTTTTCTTCAGTAGGAATTTCAATAACACTTTGATCCGACGCTCGTTCATCCCAAAAATGATCATTAAATCGAATATATATCCGAGAGGAATTTGACCCTATATTTACATGGAAATTTATAAGAAGATCAATATTTTCTGTTTCAAGATTTGCTGTATTGTAAAAGTAATCTAATGCAAGTCCTTGAGGGCTTTGATCCTCAACACAACGTTCACCATAAGTTAATACATATTTTAGATTTAGACCTGATGAAGTAAAATCTGATGCTTGCGTAATTTCGTCCGCTGTGAAATTTTTAAATGAGGGATAAAATCCTTTTGCATCTATTATTTTCACATTTGGATATGAATAAGTTGATGGATCAGTTAGCTCAGTGTTATATCCAACATCTCCAAGAAACCCATTCCAATTCTCGCCAGATATTTGTGACGGAACAGTTATCGTTGTAGAAAGAATTTGAGCTGTGACCTCTGAAGATAAGGCAACGCAATAAACATTTTCAGGAAAAGGATCTTCTGTTATAGCTGGTAAGCTTAGATCGCAGGCATTCAAAATCTCTTCCCATATTCCTAATGAACAATTCCATTGAATATATTGTGCCACACCTTGATTGTTAAGTGCACCCGCAATAATATAGGACAAACCATCTTCAATAGATTCATAGGGTTGTACTGTTCCAAGTCCACTATATACTGGGCCTGTAGTAGTTGAAGGAATTATCTCAGCAAAAGTATTCCCTGGTTGATATGGTTTTGGCGTAAATGGAAAGACTCCAAGTGCTACAAGATCAGGTTGAGATACTGAATTATCAGGAATAATGTTACTTATTGCTGGATATAAATCACATTCAACAATGCTTTCATACAAGGATGTTCCAACACAGGTATTAGGAGTTGAGATAACAAGTGTAGTTGATTGATTTAATGGATTGGAATAAGATTGTTTGCTAATATTTTGATAATGATTATTCCCAATACTTACTTGTTCACCAAGTAGGAAAATGGGATTATTAAATGACCCATCACTTGTAGATACAATGTTTTCGACTGGTGCTCCTCTAAAGTGATGTTTAAAAAATCCAGTAAAAGTATTTCCACGAAAAGTTGCTCGATAAATTTCATCTTCTGAACCATCAACCATTTTAGTATACCCTGACAATGCAAGGCTTGGATAATTTTCATTGAGTTCTTGATTGAAATTTGGAATAAATTTATTTGGTAACTGAAAGTAACAACATGTAGGTGCCATTGCAAAATAATCACGATCGCTTACTTCAAATTCCACATTGTTGCAAATAAGATTTGCATTCGGGTCCGTATTTGTCTCAAAAGGATCTTTCATTGAGACATAGTTATCAACTAAGGCATTCGAAATAATAAAAACTGATTTATCACCTATTCCTGTAAATGGTGGAGTCGTTGAGGTAGGATCAGGAACAGGGGTAGGATCAGGAATATCATCAACAAAATTGTCTGCCCATAGATCAACATCAATAAAATTTGTTCTTAAACCATTTTGGTCCCCAATCCCAGGATAATTTTTCGTCACCCCATTAGAATGTTTATTGTTAGATAGAATATATAATTTATTCAATCCTCCTTCTGGTTGTTCAGGTGTGGGAACTGGAATATGAATGTGAAAATGAAAGCCTAATTTTGTATTTTTAAAATTTTCTTCTAAATCTTTCCAATAGTCCTCACACATACACATATTCTCACTGCTTGTGATGTAAGCAAAAGCTTCTCCATAATTTCCAGTTGCATCTGTATACCCGTAGTGATCTCTAAAATACTTAAGATTGGTGTCTACAAGATCTGCAAGATTAACCACATCGCCTCTAATAGATATAGTTCCAACTCCACTTTCATCAAGAATAGGATTGGCAGGAGTAACATCATCTCCGTTACAAATAGAAGCACTAAATAATTGAACAGCTTCGATAGGTGTGCCAATATTCGGGACTGTACTAATATCATCAGTTGGGTCCGAAAGTCTGGGAAGTAATTCATTATCAAGAGGCAATGCATAGTATCCTTTGTCGATAAAGTATTGTTCTAGATCATCTATATTTGAGCCATCTCTTATCGTTACTTCAGCTGAAGTAATACAACCGTCGGTTGTTTCTATTTCAAGTTTGTACTTTCCGGGATTTGTGATATACACTTTATGAGGCTCAATATCAGGTACTGGATAAGGAGTCCATAGTTGACCATCATATTGAGACCATGTAAAAGTAGTGACATTTTCGATCAATGAACTAGTCAACAAAATAGTTGCTGGTGGTATTGATCCTGTACAAAGTACGGTAGAAGACGCATTGATTTCCAGATCAAGTTCGATTTCATCAATCGTGATTTCTTTAATGAATTCGCATCCATATTCGGGTTCTGTAATAGTGACACTATAGTCGCCTGGTTTTGTTACTGTAACTTTTGCCTCATTTGGTAAATCTTCAGACCAATTGTAATTGTATGTTGTATTTGGAAAAGATGTTGGTGTTACGATAATTAAATATTCTTCAGTTGAGTTTAAACAAACCGCTTCGATAAGCTCTTCATTTTCATCCTTTGCTTCTATTCTAAACTCATGAGAAAGTGATTTTTTTATATAAATCGTTTCAGTAAGTGTACATCCATCAATGGTTACAAATTTTACTGTTTGTTCCCCTTCCTGAGTGTCAGATGTAGTGTAACCTACATTGTTAGGTGTAGCTCCAAGTTCTTCATAATATAGGTGCTCAGGTATAATTCCACTAGGCCAATCGATAGTCGCGATCTCTACTTCATAATCAAGTTCAATCGCAAGAGGTTGGTCACCACAAATTATTAAATCAGTCGGATAAATATTTATAGGCGACTCAACAATATGGATAGTATTCACTGCTTCACATTCTGAATCATGAGTAGCAGTAACACTATAAAAGCCTGGTTCCAAAATAGAGATAGAACTAGTTGTTGCTCCTGTAGACCACAAGTAAGTATATTGATTTATATTTTCTTCAATAACTGTTGTTTCTGAATCATAACTCGCACTTGCGGATATAACAGTACTACTCCCTGGACAAAAAGTAATAGGATCTGTAGTCAGCTCAACAATATGCTTGTTTGCTGATACTTCAATTGTGTATTTCTTTTGTTGAAAATTCCCGCAATCATCTGAAATGGTTAATGTATAAGTAGTTGTTTGATCTGGACAAACTTCAATCATTGATAAATTGGGGTTTTCTACTGTACCTTCAGGCGTCCAAGTGTAGCAACCTCCATTATCTTGTTCGCCTATTTCTTTGCAATTACCTTCACAGAGTTTAAACACATCATGATCATTATCCGGTGCAGGATCGGGTCCCAAATAACAATTCGTACACACTTTCAAAGTAAGGGCGGGAGCAGCTGGATTGGTAACCAGTACACAATGAATTGGTGCTGAATTATCAAGTGAATTTTGAGTACCTACCAATGGTGTATTTATTGTTGCACCTCCAATGATAATGACCGCTGGGTCTTCCGTTTCAACAACAACTGGTGCAGGTTCGGCAGCAAGTGGATAATCTGCAAAAATTAAATTTCTTTCCAATGATGAAATCAAGGTCTCACCACTTCGTACCCAATTGTAATTGTTTTGAATAACATCCATATCAAAATTGGGGAACATTTCAGTTTCCGAACAAGTTATAGCCGTTGAAGGTTGTGGCTTTTGTGGGTGGTACCATCCGCCCATTTTACTTCCCATATTGGGAAAGATATCATCAAAAGTCAGATAATTTTCAGATACACGAAATCTGTTATTTGGCATTGTGGAAAATGAATTGACAAGACCTTCAGGAATTTTTGAAATTTTATTGTTACGAATATCGAATAATTTCAAAAGAGATAAATTTGAAAAGGATGCTGGAATGGCGCCCTTGAAATCATTTCCTTGTAATCTAACAATTTGTAAATTTGTCATCTGCCCCATACTTTCTGGTAATTCACCTGATAGTTTACAGTTAATTGCATTGAAGCTATAGAGGTTGGTTAGATTTCCAATTTCATTAGGCAAACCATTTTCAAGGGTATTGTTATTTATATTTAGATGAATTAGTCGTTTAATTGAGCCTATAGAATTTGGTAATTTTCCTTTTAAATTTTTATCGCTTAAATTAACAATAGATACACATCCAGAGCCATCTGCGTGAATTGAAATCCCTTCCCATGTAGAGATTGGAGTATTTAAATCCCATGGCAGTAGCTCTTCTGTAGTATGAAATAAATCCACAAGCGCTAATGAATCTGCAACGGGATCGCATCCGTATATTTCCATGTTTGAAATGACTTCAAATGGACAATCCGAGCAAACTTCTAGTGTCAACAAAGGTGCTGCTGGATTTGTAGCTGTTAAGCAATGTACAATTGGATCTGTATTATTACTAGAAATAGGAAAATCCGAATATTGCAATTTACTTTCGTCTGATGCGATTAAAGTTTCACCATTTCTACTCCATGTGTACAACGTGTTGCTTACCGAATAATCAAAAACAGGATTTAATGAATTGTCTCCACAATTTATCGCAGTTGTTGGTAAGATTTTTTGTGGATGGTAGTGTCCGCCCATTTTAGTCCCCATATTTGATATTATGTCATCGAATGTCAAGAAGTTTGAAGAAATTCGAAATTGGTTATTCGGCATGTTCGGAAAAGAATTGACAAGCCCTTCAGGAATTTTTGAAATATTATTGCTCGTAATATCAAAATATTCTAATGTTGATAAATTTAAAAAGCTTTCTGGGACTTCATCTTCCAATTCATTACCACTTAGTAAAAATCTCCTCAAATGTGGAAAATCTCCAATGCTTTCAGGAATTTTACCTGTAATATTATTGTTGCGCCCCATCAAACCCCGCATTGATGTTTGATTGCCAATACTTGCTGGTAATTCACCTTCAATATTATTATTATTAAAGTTAAACCATCGCAAGTCTGAGAAATTACCAATTGATTCTGGCAATTTACCATTGAGTCCCTTTCCTGAAATATTTAACACCCATACACATCCACTACCATTCGTATAACAAGTAACTCCCTCCCATGTACAAACAGGAGTCTCCAAATCCCAAGGAAGAATTTGGTTTGTTGAATGGTATAGATCAACCAATATCAAAGAGTCCCCGACCGCGTCACATGCTAACATTTCAATTTCAGATAAGCTTGAATGTGCATAGACAAAATGGGTTGATAAAAACAATAGCATTGTAATAATGGAAGAAGTCCAAGATCTCATAGTAATAGGTTTTCAGGTGAAGAATTTGATTCACTGATTTAATATGAGTTTGGATGTGGATGGGCGAATATTGTTTCGCAATTACATTATATGGCAAAAAAAAAAAAAAGAATCAACAAGGTATTCGCAATATTATTTCTGGCATGGTTGTAATTGGTAATATGAAGGTTTAGAATATGTAGTAAATAAGGGAGTATTTTGTTTAAAAGGGACGTAAAATATTTTAAAATTATTTTTTTGAAATTATTTTTTACTGCAACAAAATAGCTCCGTTTGCAGAAACCGGCAAAAAACTTTGATACGTGTTTTGAATAAGTAAAGCTTTCCAATCCCGTCATCTCATTTGGTCATTCTTCTTTACTAGGACAATTTTGTATGAGTAAAAACAATTGTGTCAGATTTGAATATTCAACTTTAAATATTGTCGCTATGCTTCTAATCTCCCCAAAAAACCAATTTTATTATCAATGAATAATATCATTTCTAGTTAGTCCGTCCTTTTAGGTACAATTCTCATATACAAAAAGAAACTTATATCTGTATACAAGGTTTAAATAAGTAATTCTTACTAAATTCCGACTCTAAAACAAAAACCATTATGACGGATATTGATATTGCTCGAAAAGTTGAACTGAAACACATCAAACTTATTGCGGAAAAATTAGGAATCCAAGAAGATGACTTGCATTTATATGGAAAGTATAAAGCCAAATTACCGCTTTCATTGATTGATGAAAAGAAAGTTCAGCAAAACAATTTAATCTTGGTTACGGCAATTTCGCCGACACCTGCGGGAGAAGGAAAAACAACCACTTCTATTGGTTTGACTCAAGGGCTGAATCGAATCGGCAAAAATACAACAGTGGTTTTACGTGAACCTTCTTTAGGTCCTGTATTTGGGATCAAAGGAGGTGCAAGTGGTGGTGGTTATTCTCAGGTGTTGCCGATGGAAGATATCAATCTACATTTTACGGGAGATTTTGCTGCTATTGAAAAAGCACACAATTTATTAGCTGCTTTGATTGACAATAAAATCCAAAGTAAAAAAGCGGAGTTGAAAATTGATGCTCGTACCGTGATTTGGAAACGGGTCATGGATATGAATGATCGCGCACTTCGTAAGGTTGTTGTTGGATTGGGTGGAACAGGTTCTGGGGTACCAAGAGAAACGGGTTTTGATATTACGGCTGCTTCTGAAATTATGGCGATTCTTTGTTTGTCAAATAATTTAGCAGATTTAAAAGAACGAATGGGTAATATTTTTGTAGGATTTACATTTGACAAAATACCTGTTTACGCAAAAGACTTAAAAGCAAATGGAGCGATGGCTGCTTTGATGAAAGATGCGATTAAACCAAATTTGGTACAGACCATAGAAGGCAATCCTGCTATTATTCATGGCGGACCTTTTGCCAATATCGCTCAAGGTACCAACAGTGTGATTGCAACAAAAATGGGTTTGTCCCTTTCTGATTATGTAGTGACGGAAGCTGGATTTGGTGCGGATTTAGGTGCTGAGAAATTTTTGGATATCAAATGTCAGAGTGCAGGTTTATCTCCAAAAGCAGTGGTGTTAGTAGCAACAGTGAGAGCTTTGAAATATCATGGTGGTGGAGATTTGAAAACATTGACAACACCTGATGCGGAAGCGGTAAAAAATGGGTTAGAGAATTTGGATAAGCATATTGAAAATATTCGGCAATTTGGTTTGACACCTGTGGTTGCGATCAATAAATTTACAACAGATACAGAGGATGAAGTGAATGCAATCTTGCTACATTGTCGATACAAAAATGTAAAAGCAGTAGTCGCCAATGTGTGGGCCGATGGTGGAGCTGGTGCCGAAGATTTGGCTAAAGCTGTGGTAGAAGTTGTTGAGCAAACTACCAAAAAATTCACTCCAATGTACCAATGGAAAATGAGTGTTATGGAAAAAATTGAAGCAGTTGCCACAAAAGTATATGGTGCCAAAGCTGTTGAATATACTTCAAAAGCAAAAGCACATTTGAGAAAAATTGATCGACTTGGATTGAATGGACTACCAATTTGTATTGCTAAAACTCAAAAGTCGCTTTCTGATAATCCTAAGTTGTTGGGACGTCCAAAAGATTTTATTATTACAGTTCGTGAAATTGAGATTGCGGCAGGAGCAGGATTTTTAGTACCGATTACTGGTGATATTATGCGGATGCCTGGATTGCCTGGTGTTCCTTCTGCGGAAGTTATTGATATTGATTCGGATGGGAATATTAGTGGGTTGTTTTAAAACAAATGTAAAATTAAAAATGTAAAATTGGGGAATGTAAAATTAAAAATGTAAAATGTAAAATAGGACGAGTATACGTGCTCCTACGCGAGCCAAAGGTTTCCAACCTCTTGGCATTGTGGCACGAGATGAGCGGTTGAAAACCGGCTTCTCGGACGTGCTCATACGTAAGACTGTGCGAAAACGAAATTGAACCGCAAAATATCGAACAAGCCTGCCTGACTGCCGTCAAAGCAGACAGGGAACCGCAGAATGTAGAAGTTGAGTACGCGAGTATACACGTATATTAACGAATTTCATGCTTAATTGTC
>CALDGQ010000060.1 GCA_937941765.1 uncultured Saprospiraceae bacterium | reverse complement strand
AGGAGCTTGTAAATCCAGACAACCCCTTGAATGTTACTTTTTCAGATGTTGAATTTTCACTGACAATAAAGGAATAGGTCTTTATACTTGGAGCGTTTTGATAACAAAAAGCCGTTTCGATTTATTCGAAACGGCTTTTTTTATGCTGTATAATGTATTTGAGATATAAATTACCTTAATACATAATATGTTTTCTTACAAGACCGTATTATATTTGAAATAATTACGAAGCAATCTTTGAAACCAATGACTGATTCTAATAAAATCTATCAATCTATATTAAGGACCAAGCAAGATGGTCTCAAGAAGATGGCCGTGCTTATCGATCCTGATAAGTTGCGATTGAGTAATATTGATAAAACGATTCAGCATGCAGTTGATGCCAATGTTGATTATTTTTTCATTGGTGGAAGTTTGATTGTGAATAACATGCTAGACGATTGCTTGGGTGCAATTCGCAAAGTTTGTCATATTCCAATGATCTTATTTCCGGGCAATGCATTTCAGTTGAGTTATCGAGCGGATGCGATTTTGTTCTTGTCCTTGATTTCAGGGAGAAATGCGGAATTGTTAATCGGTAAACATGTCATCACAGCACCTTATTTAAAAATGAGTCCACTAGAAATTTTATCGACAGGATATATGTTGATTGATGGTGGGGTGCCAACGACAGTTTCTTATGTTAGTAATACACAACCCATTCCTAATAATAAAAAAGATATTGCGCTGTGCACAGCACTTGCAGGTGAAATGTTAGGTTTGAAATTAATCTACATGGATGCAGGTAGTGGTGCTGCCATACCGGTGTCCGAAGAAATGATTGATACCGTAAGTTCTGCGATCAGTATTCCACTGATTGTAGGAGGTGGAATCAAGACACCTGAAAAAGCAAAAGCAAACGCCGAAGCTGGTGCGAATGTGATTGTTGTCGGAAATGCTTTAGAAAAAAATCCTTCCTTAGTTTTGGAAATGGCTGATGCGATCCATTCCTGCAATCCCGTTGTGAAAACGTGAAAAAAGGCTTAGTAATAAAATCTACTGGTAGTTGGTACAATGTCCTTATGGAAGATGGCACAACAATGCCATGCCGTATCATTGGTAAATTCCGTCTCAATGGGAAAGGTTTGACCAATCCAGTGGCTGTTGGTGATGAAGTAGAGGTGGAGCTAGCTGACAAGGAAGATGTCGGAACCATTGTGAAAATTTTCCCTAGAAGAAATTATATTGTTCGTCAATCTCCAAGAAGAAAACATTATCTACACTTAATTGCTAGTAATGTCGATCAAGCTGTTGTTGTTATGACGATTGTAGAACCTATGTTGAAACAAGGTTTTATCGACCGATTTATTTTGATGGCCGAAAGTCATAAAATACCATGCATTGTTGTTTTCAATAAATTGGATGTCTATGGTGAAGATGACATGATGATGGCCAATTATTTTAAAAAATTGTACGAAGGAATCGGATACCCAACCTATATTGTCTCAGCACTTCAAGGCGATGGAATGGAGGAGCTTCGAAAAATAATGACCAACAAAACAACTTTAATCAGCGGTCAATCTGGTGTCGGAAAATCAACTTTGCTCAACGCTATCCTTCCCGACCTAGAACTGCGTACTTTTGAATTGTCAGAAGCTTCGGGGAAAGGTCAACATACTACGACTTTCGTGCAAATGTACGTACGAAGTGAAGATGACTCAAAGATTATCGATACACCCGGAATAAAAAACCTGTCTTTCAACAATCTAGAACCAGCAGATGTGGCACATAATTTTATAGAATTTTTTGATGCGTCAAAAGATTGTAAATTTGATGATTGTTCCCACAGAAATGAACCTAAGTGTGCCGTCAAAGATGGTCTAGAAGATGGTTCGATTAGTGAATTGCGTTATGGCAATTACATTAAAATTGTTGATGAAATTGAAGATCAAAATTATTGGGAACGTCACAGTTAAACGCTACAGCTAAAAGTATGTCATACACAAATAAGAATCGCTATAAAACACGTAGAGATAAATTGGAACGCAATCGTCGTAATCTTAAGATTGTTTTCATCTTTGCGGCTATCGCATTGGGCTTTTTGATTTTGAAAAATCGAGTGGCTATTTATGATTGGTTGAGGTATTTGTAACTAGTAGAACTTGACATGTACGTATAAAATCATTTTCGATATGGATGCTAAATTGACATTGAAACTAGATGCTGAAATCATTGAGCGAGCTAAGTTGTATGCCAAGGAAACGAATACTAGTTTATCAAAACTAATAGAGAATTATTTAAATCTTCTAACGAATCAATCTCTTAATTCAATGAAAAAGAGTAACCGCAAATAGATCCCATTGTTAAAGTTTGACAGGTGTTATCACATTGGATGAAAAAAAGGATAACAAAAAAGCATATGGAAAATATCTAAAGAAGAAGTATAAATAAAGAAAGAGAATAAATAAGAATTTTTAGGTTTTAGAAATCAATTGTTTTAGCTCCTTCCCATCCGTCAAGTAAATAACAACCCCATATCCTAACAATACAATTGTGTTCACTGCTAATTGCATCCAGTCACTAATATTCAAAAATTCATTCAACTTCAAACTAATTAAAAAGAAAGCAATCGCCATCCCGATATAGTACCCAATTTTCTTCATCGGATAAGGAATTGGATAATGTTTTTGACCAACAAAATAAGCAGTTAATGCCATAAATGTAAAACAAATCAAAGCAGCATAGGCAGATCCATAAAAACTCATTATTGGAATCAACATATAATTAAAAGCAATGGTAATTATGGCACCAGCTACAGCGATGTAAGCACCATAACGTGTTTTGTCTGTTATTTTATACCATATGGAGAAATTGTAAAACATCCCAAATGCTAAATAAGCCAACAATAATATAGGAACGACATCTAATCCACTACGGAAATCTTTTCCCAAAATAAATTGTAGCACTTCCATATACATTGTAATTCCTAAAAAGACAAAACTACCAACCAACGCAAATATTTGTCCGACCTTCGCATAAATTTCAGGAGAATCTTTCCGGTTTGCGTTTTTGAAAAAGAAAGGCTCAGCAGCATAATTGAAAGCAGTAATAAACAAACTCATCAAGATGGCTAGTCGAGCTGCAGCAACATATACTCCAATGGTTGCCAGATTTTCTTCATCAGTTCCTGGTAATAAATTATTCAATAAAATACGATCGATTAGTCGATTGATAACACCAGCTACACCGACAATAATTAGTGGCATCGCATATCGAAACATCTCTTTCCAAAGCGTTATGTCAAACTTCAATTTAATCTTCAAATATTCTGGCAACATTAATACTAACACAATTCCGCTTGCAACCAAATTAGCAAGAAAAACATAATCCAATTTCAAATCATTATTATAAAATCGATCTATTAACCCAATTCCTTTTCCTTCTAAAAACTTAGGACAAATTTCTAATAGAAAAATTATCAACATGGCGTTAATAAGTATGTTGATAAGCTTCAAAAGAGCAAACTTGTAAGGTCTATTTTCTAATCGCAATTTTGCAAATGGAATCGCAGCCAAAGCATCAAAGCCAATTATAATTCCAAACCAAATGACATATCTGAAATCACTAGCTTGTGTCAACATCGCTGCAATATTTTCAGAAAATAAAGTGATGAATCCAACAAAGAAAATGGTACTTACAAAAAGTGAAATAGAAGCGGTGGAAAACGCGGCTTCTGAATTTTTATCTCTTGTCCCAAATCTGAAAAAAGCGGTCTCCATTCCGTAGGTAAACAATATCAATAATAAAGCTGCAAAGGAATACATCAAGGCATGGATCCCATATTCGTCCTGTTCAAATACCCTTGTCAAATAAGGTGTCAACAATAAATAGTGCAAAATCCTACTAAGGATACTCGATACACCATAGATAGCTGTTTCACCCGCCAATTTTTTAATAAGGGACATTCAGTTAATTCCAAAATTTAGTTAATCAGAATAAAGCGCAAGTTTAGCCTTTTTATTGCATTTAACGAGATTTATAATTGGGAGTTGTATCTTTCTACTAAATTGTTGCTTGAAGCGTCTCGCTTCAGAAGCTTCATTATAATTTTTTTAAAATCGATTATATGAACTGGACCGAAGCGGAAAACAAATTATCTGCAACTTTCAAATTTAAAGATTTCATGGAAGCATTTGCCTTTATGACAGAAGTAGCTTTTCATGCCGAAAAACAAAATCATCATCCGAATTGGAGCAATGTGTATAATACTGTGACGATTGATTTGACAACTCATGATGCTGGGAATGTGGTGACGGATAAGGATCGTAAATTGGCTGGTGTGATTGATAAGATTGTTTCTAAATATATTGGATGATTTTTTTACCACTAAGGATCTAAGGCACTAAGGAGGACGTATGCTCTTAGTGGTTCTTAGTGCCTAAGTGCCTTAGTGGTAAAAACGATAGCGCACACCTCCTCCCTAGTGTCTTAGTGGTAAAAACGAACTAAGCTTAAAATATAACAAAACAAATACAATTTGAAAATAAAATCCAAACTCCCCAATGTCGGCACCACCATCTTTACCGTTATGTCAAAATTGGCAAATGAGCACAACGCCATCAACCTATCTCAAGGCTTTCCAAATTATCCATGCTCAAAAAAACTAATTGAGCTAGTTAACCACTATATGAAAGAAGGATTTAACCAATATGCACCCATGACCGGAATGCCATCCTTAAGAAATGTAATTGCTCAAAAAATTGAAAACTTATTTGGTCATCCAATAAATGCAGATCAAGAAATCACGATAACAGCAGGTGCAACTCAAGCCATCTACACGGTTATCTCAGCACTTATACGACCTGGAGATGAAGTCATTATTTTTGAGCCAGCGTATGATTCTTATGCACCATCAATTGAAGTGAACGGAGGAAAAGTAGTAAGATATGCACTATCTGCACCAGACTATAAAGTAGATTGGGATTTGGTAGAATCCATGGTGACCTCAAAAACTAAGTTGATCATCACCAATACACCTCACAATCCGACCGGCTCAACACTAAAAGCAAGTGATTTGTTAGCATTGCAAGAATTGGTCGTAAAGAAAAACATATTCCTGTTAAGTGATGAAGTCTACGAACACCTTATTTACGACGGACAACAACATGAAAGTGTTTTCAGATATCCTGAATTATACAAGAGAAGTTTTGTTACTTTTTCATTTGGCAAGACACTACATGCAACTGGTTGGAAAATTGGTTACTGTGTAGCACCAAAGGCATTGACCACGGAATTTCGAAAAGTGCATCAGTTCAATGTGTTTTCCGTCAATGCTCCAAAACAACTAGCAATCGCAGATTTTCTGACAGATGAAACGGAGTATTTAGGATTGAATCAGTTTTTTGAAACAAAACGAGATTTCTTTTTAGATCAAATTAAAGGATCGAATTTTAGGTCATTAAAATGTTCAGGAACTTATTTTCAGCTATTGGATTATTCCAAGATAAGTGATTTATCCGAAGTAGAATTTGCCAAGAAATTAACGATTGAAAATGGAGTAGCCGTGATTCCTGTCTCTGCTTTTTATGAAGATGGGAAAGATGAAAAAATCATTCGAGTGTGTTTTGCTAAGACTGAAAGTACTTTGTTAGAAGCGGGAGAGATTTTGAAATTGCTTTAATGATTAATAGTCTTTAATAAGTTATGAGGTTATAAGTGATGAGGTTATAAGTGATGAGGTATGAGTGTTAAGTGATGAGTTGAGCGCGTGTTCCAACGCGAGCTCAACTCATCACTATTCACTCATAACTCATCACTACTAAAAACGCAAAGCGTTTTTAGTACGCTCGTTCGTCCACATCCTCCATAAAATTAATGAAAGCTTTATTGACTATTCGATTTCCACCAGGAGTAGGGTAGTTGCCAGAAAAATACCAGTCACCTGTATGATTGGGACATGCAGATTTAAGGCCTTCTATCGTTTGGTAAATCACTTCAATTTTTGGTTTCGTTCCGTTTGGTGTAACAAGTTGAGCGATCTTATCTGAAATTTCTAGTGTTGTAAAAGTGTCGTACAATTCAATCACTTCATTCTTTATTTTTTTAGGTGACAACTTCAATGAATTTTTACAACGTTCATAAGTCTCATCTAATAAATGATTCTTTTTATTTTCATCTAGTAGTGCAATCAAAGCTCTAAATGCAACAAAATTTTTCAATACTGACATGTCAATTCCGTAACAATCTGGGTAACGAATTTGTGGAGCAGATGAAACGATTAAAATCTTTTTTGGTCGAAGTCTAGAGACAATTTTTATGATGCTGTTTTTTAGGGTTGTACCTCTCACAATCGAATCATCTAACAAGACAACTGTATCTTTTTCGTTTTTTACAATTCCGTAAGTGACATCATAGGCATGGGAAACCAAACCATCACGAGATTTTCCAGCGGTGATGAACGTACGCAGCTTTGCATCTTTGACAATGACTTTTTCAATTCGAGGGGTAACGGAGATGATTTTTTCTAATTTCTTCTCAGTGATATCTCCGTTAATACTAATGAGTTTTTTAAACTTATTTTTCTCCATTTTTTTCTGAACACCTTCCATTAAACCATAGAAAGCGGTTTCAGCAGTATTGGGGACATAAGAGAAAACGGTATTTTTAAAATCGTGTTTGACATTTTTCAAAACCGCATTTGTCAGTTGTTCTCCCAACCTTTTACGTTCAATATAAATATCCCGATCTGTACCGCGCGAAAAGTAAATTCGTTCAAATGAACAGGCTAACTTTTTTCTTTTTTTAATGAAAGGGGATTCGGTAACACGTCCATCTTTTTTGATAACCAAGACATTTCCATTTCCAATTTCATTGATTTGAGTATGATGTATATTGAAAGCTGTTTGTATCGCAGGTCGTTCAGATGCAACGACTACTACTTCATCATCTTGATAATAAAATGCAGGTCGAATACCTCGAGGATCTCGCATCACAAAAGCATCTCCATGACCAATCAATCCTGCAATAGTATAGCCACCATCAAAGTCTTTGCTGGCTCTTTTTAACAAACGAACAACATCTAAATTCTTAAAAATTGATTGATTTAAATCTTCAATATTTTTTGAATCTGGTTTGTACCAATCATGCAATCGTTGAACTTCATCATCTAGAAAGTGCCCAATTTTTTCGAGAACAGTGACGGTGTCCGATTTTAATTTTGGATATTGACCGAAACTCACCAGTTCTTCAAACAATGCATCTACATTTGTGAGGTTGAAGTTTCCAGCAACCACTAAATTTCTGGCAATCCAATTATTTTGTCGTAGGAAAGGATGACAGGTTTCAATTGTATTGTCTCCATGTGTTCCATATCGTAAATGTCCAAGCAACAATTCACCTGTGTAAGGTAAGTTTTGTTTCAACCATTTCGAATCATTTAATTCTTGAGGAAAAAGATCTTCAAAGTATTTGTAAACTTCTTCAAACAAACTATCCAAATAATTTGGACCATTGGTTCGTTTCCGACTGATATATCGATTTCCAGGAAGTGGATCCAATTTAATAGTTGCAATTCCTGCTCCATCTTGACCTCGATTCCGTTGCTTTTGCATCAGCAACCTCAATTTATCTAACCCATAAAGGCTAGTTCCATACTTTTTTTGGTAGTAACTGAGCGGTTGAAGCAGACGGATTAAAGCAATGCCACATTCATGCTTTATTTGATCGCTCATGTTGATTGATATGGTTGATTATTAATCATTCAAAGATAAGATTGTTAGAATGGAATTGCGAGATTTTAGAAAAATAGTTCTGGCTTATTTTAGTCAAAGCGAGTTGATTCTCGTTTCTCCGTTTGCTGTATCGTTTCCCAATAAATGTACACAGTTTCTTAGCGCCTTAATGTCTTAGTGGAAATACGCATAAAAATCGCGCGCTATAAATAAACCAACCTCCCACCAATCCACAAAAAAACAACATCTATATGTTAACACCTTGAGTCTAAATTTTTTCATATCTTAATTTCTAATAAAACTATCAATTATATGGGCTTCTTTAAATTTCTTAAACTGCCAAAACACCGGAACTTTGACTACAATCCACAATATTGGGATCCAGAAAAAGAAGAGCGGGAAAAACAATTGAAAAAATATTATAAGCAAGAAAATCATAATGCGGACGCTGTAAAAGAGCGGATTTCATCTAGTTTTAAAAGAAGAACTGGTGTGACCGACTATAATGCTCGTAAAAAACAAGTTCGTTCATCAAATATCAGATTGATAATCATTATACTCGTCCTTTGTGTTGCTGCCTATATCTTAATAAATGTATATTTGCCTACCTTGCTGAAAGCATTGGGAATCTAAATGCAGGATATACCATTTATTATTTTAATGTCGCTTTAGATTTATGAAGTATTAAATGGTATTAACTAAACAAAAGAGAAAACTTAATGGCTGATATCATTCAGCTCTTACCTGATTCAATTGCCAACCAGATCGCTGCAGGAGAAGTGATCGGAAGGCCTGCCTCAGTTGTTAAAGAGCTTTTAGAAAATTCTATCGATGCAGGTAGTTCCGAAATCCAATTAATCTTAAAAGATGGTGGCAAACAACTCATTCAAGTAATTGATAATGGTTGTGGGATGTCTGAAACTGATGCAAGACTTTGTTTTGAAAGACACGCTACTTCCAAGATTCGAAGCGCAGCAGATTTATTTGCCATTCGAACAATGGGGTTCCGTGGGGAAGCAATGGCTTCTATTGCTGCAATAGCACACGTAGAAATGAAGACGAGATTGCACGATCAGGAAATGGGTATTCGTTTGGTAATTGAAGGGTCAGAAGTAAAAACACAAGAACCTTGTCAGACAGCGGCAGGAACTAGTTTGGCCATCAAAAATTTATTCTACAATGTTCCCGCTCGTCGAAATTTTCTAAAATCTCACACAGTTGAAATGCGTCACGTCATTGAAGAGTTTCAACATGTGGCAATCGCCAATCCAGAAATCAAATTTTTGCTTTACCATAATGAAAACGAGTTGTTTCATTTACCAGCAGGGAATACTAGGCAACGTATTGTTAGTATTTTAGGGTCCAATTATAATAAAAAATTGGTGCCAGTAGAAGAGGAAACGGATGTATTGAAATTGACTGGATTTATTGGAAAACCTGAATTCGCGAAAAAATCGAGAGGAGAACAAATGTTTTTTGTCAACAATCGATTTATCAAAAGTGCTTATCTCAATCATGCGATTGTGGGTGCTTATGAAGGTATCCTCCCAAAAGATGCATATCCACTTTATTATATTTTTATGGATATCGATCCTAAGAAAATTGATATCAATGTGCATCCAACAAAACAAGAAATTAAGTTTGAAGATGAAAAAGTAATTTACAACTACCTAAAAGTAGCAGTAAAACATGCGCTTGGAAAACATAGCATCACCCCAACACTAGACTTTGAAACTAATTCCAATTTTGGAACTATGAAAAATAAACCCCCAACTACTATCTCTAATCCAGGAGCTACCGTCTCTAATAAATCCGGTGTTTCTTCAGGAAATCGATCCAATCCTGTCGTGCAAGGAGATACTACAAGAAGATCAAATAACATCAAGAATTGGGAAAAATTATATGAAGATCTGGATATAGAAGGGGTAGAAGTAACTGAAGAAGTAGGACAACAAACATTAACTATTGAAAGTAAATGGGGTAAAAATGATGATGCCAAAAAACAGAAGGAAAATGATGTGCCTCAACAAAAAAATCCTTATCAAGTCCACAACAAGTATATTGTAAGTCCAGTTAAGTCTGGTTTTTTATTGGTAGATCAACAAGCAGCACACGAACGTATTTTGTACGAGAAATATTTAGCAACATTGAAGAATAAACGTTCGGATGTGCAAACAGAATTATTTCCTGAAACACTTACTTTGACTCCTTCTGATGCTGCGATTTTTAGAGAAATTTTGCCGCAAGTCAATATCCTTGGTTTTGATATACAAGAATTTGGAAATGATTCGTTTATTGTTCACGGAGTGCCGGCAGATCTAGAAAGCCATGTCAAAACACTACAACTGATTGAAACATTATTGGATCAGTTTAAAGAAAATGTGAAGCTGGAAATCAACACCAATGAAAATATCGCAAGATCAATGGCCAAAAGTTCTTGTATCAAATTTGGACAATCTTTGCACGAACTAGAAATGGAGGAGCTAATTGATAAATTATTTGCTTGCGAATTACCCTACAAAAGCCCATCGGGAAGAAATTGTTTTATTTTATTCGATAATGATGAATTAAATTTACGATTCAATAGTTAGTATAGTATCATGATAAGAATTACTGAAGTTGTAAAGCATTTATTGATTATAAATATCATTTTGTTTATCGTCTTCTATGGTTTTATGCAAGAGGAATATTGGCGAATGACATTTCTGTACTTCCCAAGATTTGAAGGATTTATGGAATTTGCTTCCTACAACCATTTCCAACCATATCAACTGGTCAGTCATATGTTTATGCACGGCAGCGAATCTCACCTAGTATTTAATATGATGTCCTTATTTTTTTTGGGGCCATCAGTGGAAGCAGCTACAGGACCAAAAAGATTTTTAGGACTTTACCTAGCTAGTGGATTTGCAGCAAGCGCATTACATTTATTACTTGCTTATTTAGGAGCGATAAATTCTGTTCCAATTGTAGGTGCTTCAGGTGCGATAATGGGAGTAACAGTAGCCTTTGGGGTGATGTTTCCTGAAAAAGAGCTTATGCTTATGTTTATTCCAGTTCCTATTAAGGCTAAATATCTTGTCTTTGGGTTGATAGCAATGGATTTATTTTTTGGAATTGGAAGTTTTGATACAGGAATCGCCCATTTTGCTCATTTAGGTGGTGCATTATGTGGATTTTTACTTACTTGGTATTGGTACCGTAAATAATCAAACATTTTCACCGTTAACTACGTTTCACTATTAGACCTGCTTATATAGGTCGAGTAACCTTGAAAAACACATCTATATTTTATACATTTGATTTCTTTTTAATTTAAAACTGCTTTATGTTAGCCTCAATCTGGGAAGATGTAAAAAGAGAGTTTGGATATGGTAATATGGTCACCCGTATTATTATCATCAACGTGGTTCTTTTTGTGTTTTTCAATTTGTTGAAGGTGGCATTAAGACTAGGAAATGAATGGGAAGTACCTGAATTTTATGACTCCATTTTTCATTTCTTTTGTGTTGGAAAAGATTGGTTCCATAATGTAACCCATCCTTGGGTATTTATCTCTGCAACTTTTTTACATATCGGCATCTGGCACATCTTCTGGAACATGATCCTGTTATATTGGTTTGGAAAAATTGTTGGTGACTTTATCGGTAATCATCGCGTTTTACCAATTTATATTTTAGGAGGATTGGTAGGTGCATTGACCTTTTTTATTACTGCCAATTTAATCCCTTACATCCCTGCTGGTGTTCCTGCATTTGCACATGGTGCTTCGGCTGGTGTGTTAGCAATGGCATTGGCAGCAGCTACGATTTCACCAGACTATAGTATGCGATTGATACTAATTGGGGAAGTCAAATTGAAATATATTGTTGGTGCATTACTATTGTTGGATTTAGTTGCATTGGGTGGAAATTCAAATACGGGTGGACACTTTGCACACTTAGGAGGTGCGTTGTTCGGATTTTTATTTGTTCGACAATTGCAAAACGGATCCGATTGGTCAGAACCTTTCAATGGGTTTTTGGATAAAATTAAATCCTTCTTCAACGGAGATGGTGGAAAACGACAAACCAATTCGCCACGAAAAAGAAAACGTACTTCTGTATTTAGTAATGTAGGGCGAAATGCAAAAGGAAATCAAGCATCTGATACAGATGTAATGGGTTTTCAAGAAAAACTCGATTCTATCCTCGATAAGATTCGACAAAGTGGGATGGATAGTTTGACAGATGCAGAAAAAGCCTTCTTAAAAAACGCCAGCAATAAATAATCACTTTGCAAATCATCCGAAAATTTTTCCTCTGGACCAATATCCTGTTGGTACTGATTACTTTACTTGCTTATTTCACACCTTATTTAAACCCTGAAAATATCTGGCAATTCACTTTTCTTGGATTGGGATACCCTTATTTGCTGATTGCAAACATATTGTTTATGTTATTATGGATCTTCCAAAAGAAGTGGTGTTTTCTGATTTCTCTCGGATGTATCATGGTTGGATGGAAACACATTTGTCAACATGTCAACATCAATTTTACTTCAAATGAAGTTGTACAAAATGAATTTGATATCATGACTTATAATGTGAAGTTTGTCGATTATGTATTTGGAAAAAAAGGAGATCAAAAAGTAAAAAAGAAGTATTTAGATTTTTTCAAAACCCCAAAATTGCCTGATATTCTTTGTTTACAAGAAGTCAATCACAATGGATTTAAATTTTTTAAAGAAGAGCTTAAATATCCTTATTCAAAATCTATTTTCCACAATTTTAATGTTATTTTTTCTCAACATCCAATTGTAGAATCCGGTGTGATACATTTTGATGACACTTTTAATTCTTGTGGTTGGGCAGACATCAATTTTAATGGAAAAATATATCGAATTTATTCTGCTCATCTGCAATCGACCACTGTGAGTATCGAAGCGAATAATTTAGCAAAAAGAGCAAAACAAAAAGACTTAAAGGATAAAGAAAACTTTACGGACATTAAATCAATGGCAAAAAAAATTAAGTCATCTGTCCAGAAAAGAACGAAACAAACAAATTCGATTGCCGAACATATGAAAACATCGCCGCACCCCATTATTTTATGTGGAGATTTTAATGATACACCACTATCTTATGCGTATCATATGTTGTCTAAAAACTTAAAAGATACTTTTCGAGAAAAAGGACATGGATTGGCTACTTCATTTGCTGGTGTTATCCCTGCTTTAAGAATTGATTACATTTTTACAGACCCAAGCATAGAAGTTTTGAATCACAAAACACACAAGGTTGAATTCTCAGATCATTATCCAATATCAAGTCGATTAGCATTGCCTTAAAATTCAAGCGTTAATGTGATGTTCTTTGACCTCGCATTTAATATCAATATTATGTAAATTTGTGCCATGGAAAATAACTTAACACTATATAATAGTCTATCCAGAAAAAAGGAAAAATTTGAACCGATAAAAGATGGAATGGTAGGGATGTACGTATGTGGGCCTACCGTATACAGTGATGTGCATCTAGGAAATTGTCGTTCGTTTGTGAGCTTCGATATTATTTATAGGTACTTGATGCATTTAGGATTCAAAGTAAGATATGTCAGAAATATTACGGATGTTGGACACTTAGTTGGTGATGTGGATACTGGAGCAGAAGATAAAATCGCAAAGAAAGCAAGATTGGAACAATTGGAACCAATGGAAGTGGTGCAACACTATGCCAATGGATTTCACGATATGATGCGTATTTTCAACGTACTTCCTCCTAGTATCGAACCACGAGCAACTGCTCACATCATCGAGCAAATCGAAATGGTACAAGATATCATCGACAACGGATATGCATACGAAAGAAATGGTTCTGTTTATTTTGATACACCAAAATTCATCAAAGAAAAAGGAATTTACGGAGATTTATCTGGTAGAAAAGTAGATGAATTGTTAGAAGAAACACGTGATCTTAAAAATCAGAGTGAAAAGAATGATGCTTCGGATTTTGCAATCTGGATCAAAGCAGATCCAACTCACTTGATGCGTTGGAAATCTCCGTGGTCTGTTGGATTCCCAGGTTGGCATTTGGAATGTTCCGTCATGAGTACCAAGTATCTTGGAAAAACATTCGATATTCATGGTGGAGGTTCTGATTTGAAATTCCCACATCACGAAAATGAAATCGCTCAAAATGTTGGTGCTTGTAATTGTGCTCCTGCTAAGTATTGGTTGCATGGAAACATGTTGTTGATGAATGGCCGAAAAATGTCTAAGAGTGACAATAATAGCATCACACCGGATGAGTTGTTTACTGGTAATAGTGATCACATCTCAAAAGGATATTCGCCAAATGCAATTCGTTTTTTCATGTTGCAAACACATTATCGTAGTACACTGGATTTGACGGATGAAGGGCTGCTAGCTGCAGAAAAAGGATATAAGCGAATGATGGAAGCACAAAAAACGTTAACTGAAATGAGTAGCACAACAGCACAATCAGATAGTGCGTTGGACAAAGAGATTAATAGTTTGCTAGATGAAGCAGCTGACCATATGAATGACGATTTCAACACGCCAAGAGCTTTGGCAAGTTTGTTTGAGTTGGTAACTAAAATAAATGGTCTTCGTGATGGTCATTTGAAAATGGAAGAAGTGGCAGCTACTACACTGGGCAGAATGAAAACAACTTATCAATCATTCATCTACGATATTTTTGGACTCAAAGATGAAACGCATGAAAGTGGCGGAAGTGGTGTGTTGGATGGTTTGATGTCATTGATTCTAGATATCAGAGCAGACTCAAGAGAAAAGAAAGATTGGGGAACTTCTGATAAGATTAGAGATACTTTGAAGGAATTAGAAATTACG
This sequence comes from uncultured Saprospiraceae bacterium, assembly GCA_937941765.1. Lineage (GTDB taxonomy): Bacteria > Bacteroidota > Bacteroidia > Chitinophagales > Saprospiraceae > CALDGQ01. Next base: position 16,479 of record CALDGQ010000060.1, on the reverse strand, counting down.
GTGAAAGACGGAAAAGAAGGTACGACTTGGGCGAAGGATTAGACATTTGAAATCAAACGCCTAGAGGTTAGAAACCTTTGGCTCGCGTATTCTCGAGATGAAGGTTTCTTACTTCTCATCTCACTAAAACAAAAACAAGAAAACAAAGATATTATGTCAAATACATTTAAAGGACTCGGAGGTGCATTATTCATTTTATTAATCATCTTTTGTTTTGCGACTTGTAAAACGGATCCAACAGTTGTGGATGGTGCTGGTGGTACAACAACTACAACTCCTACAGTTGAAAAGAAAAGAGTCATTGTTCCTAAATTTGATAAAATGTCTGCCTTCAATTTCATTCAAAAACAAGTTGATTTTGGTCCTCGGGTAATGAATAGTACGGGTCATGAGGAATGTAAAAAATGGTTGGTAGAAACGTTTAAAGGTTTTGGCGCCGAAGTGATTGAACAAAATTTTACGGCCAATTTATACACTGGCAAATCAGCACCTGCAACTAATATTATCGCACAATTCAATCCCGAACATAAGCGCCGTGTTGTTTTAGGAGCACACTGGGATACTCGTCACATCGCTGACCATGATCCAGATCCGAAAAATTATAACACACCAATACTTGGAGCGGACGATGCTGGGAGTGGAGTAGGTGTCTTGTTAGAAATTGCTAGATTAATTCAAGAAAATCCTATCGATTTAGGAGTTGACATGGTTTTGTTTGATGCAGAAGATTATGGTGATGAATCGGATGAAGGTACAGACAATACATTGACCTGGTGTTTGGGTTCTCAATACTGGGCAAAGAATTTACACCGACCTGATTATAAACCTAAATTCGGAATCTTGTTGGATATGGTTGGTGCCAAAGGTGCTCAATTCAGAAAAGAATCTACTTCAATGAGATACGCTCCACGCATTATGAATAAAGTCTGGAACATGGCAAAAGGAATGGGCTATAGTCAGTTTTTTGTTGATGAGCAAGTGGCAGGAGCAGTTGATGATCACCTCTTTGTCAATGAATATGCAAAAATTAAAATGATAGATATTATCTACAAAAGAGATAGCGGTTTTGGTGATCACTGGCATACCGTAAAAGATGACATGAGTATCATTGATCCTAAGACTTTACGAGCGGCTGGTCAAGTGACGTTGGCTGTTATTTATAATGAGTCGGGTGGGATGTTTTGATAAACTGCAAAAGAGCTAAAGGGTAAATAGGAATTTAAAGAGAGCTTAAGCAACCTCCTGGATAAGCTGAGGATTAGAATTTTGTTTAAAGTAGCAGGTTTTATCTAACCGCCAACTAAAGGAATCAACTTAATAAAAGAAACGGTTGTCTCTTTCCCAATCATGATTTCGTCTTCCAAATTTTCAACTTGAGTATCATTGACGATGACAAAAAAAGCATTTTGTTGAAAGCCACTAAGTGCAATATAAATTTGTTTCTCGATATCAATGTCATTTGATTTCCTAATACGTAAAGTTGCATTCAACACTTTTTCCTTGTTTGACAATCTAACCAAGCTTTGTTCATTTTCAGTATCATTCTGATAAGCTTCAACTTCTTGAGTTACTCTTGCCGAAATCAAATCCTTCAAAGTGATACACTCGGCAGCAAAAGCCAATTCGAGCGTTGAAAGAATATCTCCAGAGGAAGTTTCATCAGATATAGTAACTTTGTGCATAATTGTAAATTAAGAATTAATAAATGTCCAAGGTTTCAAAAGCGGATGTCCAGTCAGCAATCGCTAACCTATATAAAGCTAATAATATTTTCAAGATAAAGTATGTTGAAAAAGAATTTTGGGATGTGCATATAGCAGAAATAAAAGATGAATTGAATCTCGGAAAATTCGATCTTACTTCCATGACTTTATCAGATGCGATGCTTGGCAAAAGTTTATTAAAAATTAAGTTAAGCAATATAGATTTGGTCAAAGTTCAAATTTTAACGCAAAAACTAGAGCATGAACTTCAACCACACTTTCATAAACATTGCACTTATCTTGTTATAGATTCAGATGAATTACTTTCTCAAATTAAAAATTGGCGACTTGAAGATGAAGTTTGCATTATTGGAGATATCAATCGTTGTTTCCGAAGTGCCAGGCATGAACTACTTTATGACGTATTAAAAAAATATGAAGTCGCTGATAATTTACTTCTTTTAGTCCAGTCATTTCTATCTCAATATGAAACAGGAAAAAAGAAAATAGCCAATCAAATAGAACCAGCTATTTCATTGCCGGTTGGAATAAAGCTCTCTTATATTTTGGTAAATGCATTGTTAATGCCTATTGATGATTATTTTTTGGAGGAATTGAAAGTACCTCATTATGCAAGGTATATTGACGATTTCTATATTTCTCATGCTGAACCTGAAAAGATTAATTCCTATTACGAAATCTGGAAAAACCAATTGGCTCAACTACATTTCAAACCCAATCAACTCAAATCAGGAATTTTCAGGAAATCTGATAAAGTTCAGTTTCTAAGTCACGATTTATAATTGTCGCACGATACTTGGATCTGTGATTTTGTCATCATCAAATAGTAAAAATGCTTTACTAATAATGGTCATCAATGTCACGTCTCCGCCATCAAACGGAAGCCAAATCCTTTTAGCCAAATTCTTCGTACTTGTTCCAGGAACAATGCATAAATATTTATCTTGAGGTTGAATCTGAATATTACTACTTCCCAAATTGATCTTATAACTATTTTTCTTCCCTTGGATTGTTAAGAAATTTCCGTCAAACCCGAATGCTTTTTTAACCTTAGTTTTTGGTAATAATCGTTGCAACAAATCTTTTCGAATTTCCGAAAGTGGGGTGTTAGATCTTTTTCCAAATGCAGCTTCTTGCCAATATCCCATCAAATCTTGACTGCCGTTTACATTAAACATTGGATCATATGCCAGACCACTAATCGCTACAAACAAATCAACATCTCGCATGATTTCAGACAACAAAATCGGCGGCACATCTTTCAAGCTTTTCTTTGGAACACCATACCAACCAAAACGTTTTACTTCCGTCTCGCTTTCTTGAAAACTAATCGCTCCAGTTACACAATTATCATATAAGATTCGACCGCTTGTAATGTGCAAGGTAGCAATCATGTGACGATTTGGAAACTTAAACCAAGGTGCATCTTCGTAGCTCATTTTCCATTGTCTCGTTTTTCCTAAACTGTACAAAGTATTTCCTCGAAGGTAATGCCCATTAAAGCGATTACTATGGTCATCCGTTAATTCCTCAGCAGGAGTCAGTAAATATACTTCTCTGAAAGCTTGTTTGAATGGTTGTTTGATTTGATTGTCAAAAAAGTAATCTCGCCATGCCAAAACATTGTTAAGTGACGCAATTGCTGGATGCCAGAGTTGAATTTCATCTCCTTCCTTTAACACTATATTTTCGCCATTGCTATCAATCAATTTGTCTTTTTGAATCGTAAACGACTTGGAAGGATCAGCCACTTTATTCCATACCAATCGATTTGCCAAAATAGACATTAAATTGTGATTTAAAATGTAAGTTTCCCAATTTTCCTTACTCCAAATTCGTTCTCCGAAATAGGTTCCTTCAAGTCTTTTGCTTTGTGCTAAAAACTCTTCTTTAATCGATTTTACATCTGCTTTTACTGACTTTAATTCAAGCGGAAAATTATCTTTAATTGTTTTTGGTGGAGACTTGGTGGTCTTGCCATCTTTTTCCCAAACACAAGAAATTCCATCTGGCTTAATTGATATGACCGCATTATAATCTCCAAGTGGTACTGACTTTACATTGTTATGTATGCCAAAATCTGGAACAACAATATCTTCCAAATCATCTGCTGAATACTCTTTCAGTAGAGCCGTAAATTTTTTCATACGAGATTTGATCGCTCGTTGAAAAACAGAATACTTTGTTTTTGCTAACATCGTTCCCAAAACTCCGTATGCTTCGATAGTTCCAATTTTTGCCAAAGACTCCATCCCGATATTTCCGAGTTTTGCATTGAGTGGTCCACCAGGCACTTTGCGATAAGAGCGTTCGATTATATTTTTCAAAATAAACAAACTGTCTTTGTGTGGCGAAAATCTAAGGATGTGACACAACCCTCGCATACCACACAATTTTTCATCATCTTGAAACCATTCATTACCTTTCAGCATTCCACTGTGTAAAGAAAGCGCACCTTTGATAAAATTTTCTGTACCCACTTCATCTACTAATTGCTGACTTTCAGACAACCATTTCTTTCCGGGCTTTGAATTGAGCGGACATTTCATCAAATGCTCTAATAATTTTGCCCATGCTTCAATGGGTTCAAGTTTATCAATTTCAGTTTTAAGTGTAAAGAATTTCGGATCAGAAGTGATGTCAATTTTGTCAAGGTTAGGTTTTGCAGCAATCTTTTTGAGCTCAGAAATATGGGAAATAAAATACTCCATTTTTGCAGATGGTGGTGCCCAACCAGCAATATTATCAGATTTAATTTCATCTTTCAACTTAACATATTCTTCTTCGTTGAAAATAGTAACACTATTACCATAACCTACTCTATTAATATTTGAGGCATGTGTATTCTGTGTTAATACAACTAATTGATAAGGTACTTTTTCTTTTAACAATACCTCATTAAATGAATTTATAAAGTCGAAACTAAAACCATCACCAGTATTGAGATCATAGAGGTTTTCATTCACTCTAAAACGTACATGATATATTTTATCGACCTTATGAAATTTAATAATATCTACATTGGCAACCTGACTGATTAGTGTAAAAAAAGGCCTTACCTGATCTGGATGTAACCCATGATAAGGACTATGATTTCGAGGTATCCCGACACATCGAAAACCACTATTCAATTTATTGAATATAGAAATAGACTGATGGCTTTTGCGAAAATAATTTCTAACTCCAAGTGTCAATTCCTCATTTTTCCTAGTTTGTTTTTCATAATAATTTGAAATGACTTTGACAACTTCATCATTCTTTGTATTGGCTAATTTTGAAATTAAATTTTTAAGGACATTCGAATCCAAAAACATAAACAGCTTCATTTTTGTTACTAAATTTGCAAATGTCAATGTGTTGTTATCACTCCATTCAATATCTTTAAAAAGAGTGTTATTCTTGGTATTCCACATAGGTCGATAGGAACGTCGATGCTCCAATGTAAAAAGCTGATTTCCAAAAAACGTTCCTAAATCTGAATCAAAAGATCGTCCACTTGTATCTTGGGAAATCTTATTATAATTTATTAGTCCACTGTAAAAATCATCAGAAAAATCCTTAACATCATAATGTTCAAAAATAAATTTCAGTAAAAGTTCAAATTCATTATTAATGGTTTCGCTAATTTTAGCACCTTTCTCTAACAATTCACCTACTAATTTTAGCGTAACTGCCAGATTTTTATACTTCATACTAGCCCAGATTCTTGCTGCACAAAGTGGGATATGAAAATTGTCAGGTATATTTTCAAATAAGTTCTCGAAACGATATAAACTGTTTTCACTTACGTAAGCGACTCGACAAAATTCAATTAATATAGAGAGGTTCAATTTTTCTTCTATAGAAAAATCTTCATTATTTAGAATTGCAGTAATAAACTTCAGTAGATTGTAATCTGCATTTTGTATATAAGGTTTATTAAATTTATTATAGGGGAAGTCATTGCTTGTAACAGGAGGATTTTCCTTATAGTATCTAATAATATCCGCAATTGCTCTTTCTGGATAATTTATTCCAGCGTTTGAAAATATTCTAAATAAAATATCATTCAACTCATTGTCACTCCTTTTCTTGTGTTCTAAAGTTTTGTACGATTTTAAAATAAAAATTGCTTGAAGAATAGATTTTGATTCTAGGATATTCGTTTTTGAAACACGATTGCTAAACTGATTAAAGTAATCACGAATAGATTTGAGCATAATTTGTAAGTTTAGTGTGCAGAGGTTTAAAAATAATAATTTATAAATGATTTGAAAGAGATTTTCAAAATACCTCTTGGAAATTGGGCAACTCCTATGCTCTATGTCATTCACCATCAGTCGTTTCAAACTATCCCATTAATTTCCTAATTTGCATATAATTTCCACAATGCAAATTAAACATCCATGACACCAGATAAGTATATCAAAAATTATATCGATGGTTCATTAATTCCAGCAAGCTCTGGAGATTATATTGATAACATCAATCCTGCAGCTGGAAAAGTATATTCTCATTTACCAGATTCAGATGAAGAGGATGTACAAAAAGCAGTAGAAGCAGCTGAGCGCGCATTCCCAGAATGGTCAAAAATGGGTGCACAAAAAAGATATCGAATCCTCAATCGAGTGGCTGATATTATCGAACAAAATTTGGAATCATTTGCTCATGCCGAAAGTGTAGATTCTGGAAAACCAGTCGCGATGTCCAGAAGTGTTGATATCCCACGTGCACATGATAACATCCAATTTTTTGCAACGGCAATTATGCATTTTTCTTCCGAAGCACATCATATGGAAGGATCGGCTTTTAACTTTACTTTGCGTCAACCAATTGGCGTTGTTGGTTGTATCTCTCCTTGGAATTTGCCACTATATTTATTCACTTGGAAAATTGCACCAGCATTGGCTGCTGGTAACACGGTAGTTGCAAAACCCTCCGAGATCACACCAATGACTGCTTACATGTTGTCCAAAGCATGCAGTGAAGCCGGGATGCCTCCTGGTGTTTTAAATGTCGTTCACGGTTTGGGGCCTAAAGTCGGTCAAGCTATCGTAGAACATCCAAAAGTGAAAGCGATTTCATTTACAGGTGGTACCAATACTGGAAAAACAATCGCTTCTATTGCTGCTCCTATGTTCAAGAAGTTATCATTAGAATTGGGTGGGAAAAATCCAAATATCATTTTTGAAGATTGCGATTTTGATCAAATGATTGTGGATACTTTACGATCTTCTTTTTCTAACAATGGTCAAATATGTCTTTGCGGTTCTCGTATTTATATCCAACGTTCGATTTATGAAAAGTTCAAAGATGAATTCGTCAAACGGACTCAGTTTTTAAAAGTTGGGGATCCATTTTCATCGGTTACTGATTTAGGATCATTGGTTTCAAAAGCGCATAAAGAGAAAGTGTTGAGTTGTTTGGCATTGGCAGAAGTAGAAGGTGGAAAGATTTTGTGTGGTGGAAAATCACTTGAAATGAAAGGGGAAATTGAGGCAGGTTATTTTCTTTCTCCTGCGGTTATCGAAGGCTTGCCTCCAAATTGTAGAACCAATCAAGAAGAAATATTTGGACCTGTCGTCACTATCACACCATTCGATACCGAAGAGGAAGCATTGGAATTGGCAAATGGAACGTCCTATGGTTTATCCGCTACGGTCTGGACAAAAGATGTCGCCAAAGCCAATCGCATGGCCGAAAAATTACAAGCAGGAATTGTATGGATTAATTGTTGGCTACTTCGTGATTTGAGAACTCCTTTTGGTGGTATGAAAAGTTCTGGTGTTGGTAGAGAAGGTGGTTTGGAGGCGTTAAGATTTTTTACGGAGGCTAAGAATGTTTGTCAAAAATATTAACATATTTTTTCCAGTTATGAGTGTAAAGTTTTGAGTGATTAGTGGCTTCTTGTTATTTTGAAACTTCAAGTAAAATTCAATAAAACGAGAAGCAACTCATAATTCATAACTCTAACACTCATAACTAGGATGATTTTTTATAAAAAATCATCCTTCCTCCCATTCAATATACTCCACATCATCATCTCCTTCTTCAAACTCAGGAATCACTTTAGGGGTCGGTTCTTTAGTGTTAGGTTTTTTTACTGGTTTTTTTCCATCTTCTTTTTCTTCTAACTCAGCGACCGGCTTAGATGGTTTGTCATCAAAACCTTCGAGTGTTATATCATCAACTGAATCCTCATTGTCATATTCTGGACGTTCATTTTTCCACTTGTCAAAATCCTTGATAACCACCAAACTTCCAAATTCTTTTTTGAGTCGAGATTGAATATCATCACGTCGATATTCGCTTAACTTAAATTCTCGTTTGATATTTTTCTTATCACTTTTGACTTGATAATTATCGACATCTCCTGAAATATTGTAGTACAAATTGAACCAACCTTTTTTCTTAGTTGGTAGCAGTGAAGTCCCTTTATTTTGTTTTTTGATTTTGTTAGCTAACACTTGTGCCGCATTCACTTTTACATTGTAATCAAAATCATTCTCAAAAGTATGTTCACCATTCACCATTAAATTAACCGCATTGCTTCGGATGAACATTGCAGGCATATATACTTTTCCTTTTTTGATTTCTAGCCAATTTCTCATGTTGTCAAACTGGATATTTCTAAGATCACTAATGTGCATGTAATCTGAAAAGTCATATAACATTCTAAATCCTTTCAAGGAACCATCATCAATACTTAAATCACCAATCACATTTAAGTCGTCATAAATAAATTCTCCCGCTTCATCCCATTGTGCAAAAACTGCTAACTGTGCATTCAAATTTCCAGCAACATGTTTAGAGGTGATGAATTCCTGGCCAAAATTTTCTCCCTGTCTGAAAAATTCCTTGAAATCAATTTCATCACAAACTAATTTCGCTTTTAGATATGGCTTTTCTTTGAAGAAAATTTTCCCATCCAAATTGAAAGCACCTTCCATCGCTTCTGCATATCCTTTCAATTCAACTTCATTGTTTTCAAAATCTAATTCACCAGAAAAATTTTCTCCTTCCAATTCATTGTAGTTAAATTCTTCAACTTTGATTTCAATGGTTCCATCTAAAAATTTAGTAAATCTTTCCTGGCTGATCGTATGCGCAACTTGAATAGAATCCATCACTTCTTCTGATACTTCATCTTCATCTACATCAATGGCACCAATACTAAACAACCGATCAAGGTCAACTCTTTTTCCCAAGACCTTAGCATTAAATTTTAATTCTGCTTTTTTTGAATTACTAGCATCTGCAAAAATTACTGGAAGTAGGTTGAGGAATTTTCCATTCAATTTGATTTCAGTACCAGCACCTTCTAATTCCAAATTCTCAACAGAAAGACTATTGTTATTTAATTTTAAGTTTCCTTTGTCCAATGTCAATTTCTCATCTTGGAAAACAATTTGAGCATCATCAAATTCGATCGTTCCAGAAGCAAGTACTTTCTTGATAGTCCGTGCGCTCATCATATCTTTTTGCTTTCCTTTCAATTTGAAATTGTGAACTTCGATTTCACCTTTGCTAGACTTGACACCATCGATTTGTAAAAGATTGGTTAAGGTTTCTGTAGGAACAACTCCGTCAACTCGCAAGTCAATTGTTGGAGAATCAAAATTAGTGACCTTTATATAACTCTCGATTAATTCTCGATTGAAGTACCCTTTAAATTTTAGCAACTCAAAAATGGAAGTTTCCATGGAATGTTTTTTTCCATTAGAGAAACGAGCGGTTAAGTCTACATCTTTGACAGCGTTATTTAATTTAGATGTCGAGATTTTTCCATCCTTCAATTGAAACGAACCCATAATTTTTGGTGCTTCGGTACTACTCAATTTCCCTTTAATTGAAGTATCCATCTTGAACTGACCACTACTTTGAAGATCGGCCATTGCAGAAACATACTTTTGAGGGATAAATTTAAACACCGATTCCAAATTGCTATCCTTACTACTAATCTCCAAATCGAAATCCGTCTCTTTCCCAGATGCAGTAATTATACCATTGACATTGAAAACATTTCCTTCCAATTCTAAATCTGCATTTTCAAATTCATAAGTGCCTTGTTGCAAATCCACATTAACAATAGCATCATAGGCCAAGTTTTTGCCAACAACATATCGTTCTCCTCCAATCTCCACAAATTCAGATTGAAGCGATGCTATACTTTTTAATGAAAAATTATTGTTAGAAAAATTTCCTGATGTGGTGGCTTCATTCAGTAAGAAAACCATTTCTTGATCTGCTCTTTCATCTACATAATGTAATTCAATGTCTTGAAACGTGGCTTGCTCAATGGATAAAGAAAAATCGCTTGAACTACTTTCTTCATCTGACTTTTTGGCGATATCAAAATTCGTTTTTCCATCCTTAGCAATTTTAATTTGCATGGCACCATCATTGGCAATCACGGATTCTACTTTTATATTATCACCAAACAAACTGAATAGCGCAAATTGAAAAGACAACGTTCTTGCTTCCAACAAAATCCCATCCATTGCATCATATAGAAACACATCATGTAGTTCTGCAGAAGCAGTTGGAAAGTCGGAAACCAAGTTGAGGTCAAATTTGCCAACTTCCAATTCCGTATCCAATTGCTTATTAATCTCTGTTAATAATTGATCTCCAATCTTATTTTCGAAAAATGCAGCAATAACCGTCAAAAGAATGACAGCCACAATAATGACTACAAGCAGTCCGATTCCAAAACGTTTGACAGTTTTATTCATTATGAGATGGGTTTTTCTGTGAAGATGAAAAGCCAAAAATTAATAAAATAGATGATAATTACTCCTCATACGTAAAATTAGGACTTAAGATTTATGTAACGAGGAAAAACATGGAATATTTTTGTTGGAATGTATGTTGAAACAAAAAGGGATTACATTGCTGTAATCCCTTTTGAAAGTGGGCGATGAGAGACTCGAACTCCCGACCCCCTCGGTGTAAGCGAGGTGCTCTGAACCAACTGAGCTAATCGCCCTCATTTGAGGACTGCAAAGATATACCTACATTCAATGATTCACAACTATTTTTGGTAAAAAATGTAAAATAATTGTAATAGTTTTATGTGTAATAGCCATTTAGTTATTTATTTCCTGATTCTACATGAAAAACAAATTCGACCAAAGTACCACCAACCTAATAAAAAAAGACTTCGAACTAGAAATCGGAGACGAACCTTTGACAGAAGAAGAAATGTTGATGGCTTTGTCTGAAAGAGTTGCCTACCTGATGGAATATCGATTAGAATTCTTAATGAGTTCATTATATAGACTCGATGTATTGGAAGTTCATCTCAACCAAGCGCTTTCTCCAGAAGCAGTAGACCCACCTTATATTGGAGTTGCAAAATTGATCATAGAAAGACAGAAACAACGTATCCACACTAAGAAAAAATACAAAACGGAAAAACTAGATGATGAATTCGGTGATTTAGCGCTGTAAAGGGAATATTCAATTTTCCAATTACACATTTGAATTTCTTGTCAATATTCATTTTCTCAAGAATAAGTAAATTAGCAACTCATTTCATCAACCAAAGCTTTTTCAAAATGAAAAAATGCCTTCTTTTATTTTGCTTCCTCATTTGTTGTACACTGTCCAATGCTCAAGACGCATATGTTCAATCTATCGGAGTACGTGGCGGACCTTATGCAGGTGTCACTTACAAACGTTTTATTGGAGTCCCTGCTGCTATTGAAGGAATTGTAGGATTCAATTATACCAATGGTCGAACTTATTTAGTAACTGGATTGTTTGAATATCACATTTTCATTTCTTATCGATTAAATGTTTATGGAGGAGCAGGAATTGATATTGGAGGTGGGAAACCGCTTGGTGCAGAAAAAGGAATTTTTAGATTAGGTGCAGATGCTATCGTAGGAGCCGAGTATACGTTTGAAAAAGTACCAATCAATTTTTCTATCGACTATAAACCAGTTTATCAAATTATTCAAAATGAATTCCTCTTTAATGAATTTGCATTAAGTGTCAGATACATTTTTTAAACGTATATCCACCAAGCCTCAAAGGGGCGAAATCACTAACAATGGGCAACGCCTATTGAAAAAGTCCTAAAAGGGCGCAATCTAACAACACAAATGCTAATCAACACAAAAGGTATAATAGTCAGAACGATGAAGTACTCCGAGTCGAGTATCATAACTGACATTTATACAGAAGAAGTGGGGATGCAGTCATTTATCATCAGCGGGGTAAGAAGTAAATCCGCTAAAACTAAAGCAGGAATTTTTCAAATCATGACCATCGTCGATCTGGTCGCTTATTTTAAATCTGCTACCAAATTAAACCGAATCAAAGAAATAAAGTTGGGACATATTTATGAAGCCATTCCGTTTCAAGTACCACGAAGTGCAGTTGGAACGTTCATGGTTGAAATCGCTCGTAAGTCGATTAATGAACCAGAAGAAAATCCACAGTTATTCAAATTCGTTTGTGATGCTTTCAAATTTCTTGACACTACCCAACATTCGTTCGCGAATTTGCATCTATGGTTTATGATCGAGTTAACTTCCCATTTAGGATTTTTGCCAGGAGGAGCTTATACGGAGAAGACCCCATATTTTGATATGCAAGAAGGAGTTTTTGTAACTGAAAAGCCAGATCATCAAGGATATTTAGACGAACAAACAAGCAGCCATATTAGTCAGTTTTTACAATTGACAATGGAAAATTGCCATGAAATCAGGATGAGTTGCGCTCAACGGAAACGCTTATTACTCAATTTAATTGATTATTTTCGGCTTCATGTTGATAACTTCCCAACGATTCAATCTCACGTTATACTAGAGGAAATTATTGATAGCTAAATTTGTGTAAACTCCAATAACCGAAACAATACTATTTGATGTTACAATTCGTTTTCTTTGATGATGTATGAATAACGATTAATGATGTATGATTAACGATGTATGATATGATCGTTATTGCGTAAGCACGCGTATCAACGATCATATCATACATCATACATCATACATTATAAATCATAAATCACATCAAAAAATCAAACAGCAAAAACAACGAATTCAATTTTAATTAAGACTAGTTATGTCGAAAACTGAAAAAATACTTAGCGTTTTATCTTCTGGACATTTTTGGAAAAGAGTGGGGCAGTCGGCAATCGCTTTATTCATTCTCGGAATTATTTCAATCATTGTATTCTTTATGATGGTACGTGGAGGTTCTTTTGGTGAATTGCCAGTCAATACCGACCTGAAAAATATCCAACATCAATTAGCATCTGAAGTTTATTCCGTCGATGGTAAATTGTTAGGAAAATATTTTATTCAGAACAGAACACAAGTTGAATTTGACGAAATTTCTCCAAATGTAATTAATGCACTAGTTGCAACAGAAGATGCACGTTTTTTTGAACATCGTGGATTAGACTTAAGAGCATTAGCGAGAGTATTTTTTAAAACACTTTTGATGCGAGATCAGTCTGCAGGTGGCGGTAGTACTTTGAGTCAACAATTAGCAAAAAATTTGTACCCGAGAAAAAAGCATAAGCGAGGTACGATGATTATCAACAAGACAAAGGAAATGATCTTGGCACGTCGACTGGAAAAATTATATTCGAAAGAAGAGCTATTGGGACATTATTTAAATACCGTTCCTTTTAGTAGAAATATATTTGGTGTAGAAGTAGCTGCAAAAACTTTTTTCAATGTCGGTGCCGATGAATTGAAAGTGGAAGAAGCTGCAGTTTTAGTTGGGATGTTGAAAGCAACTTCTAATTATGATCCTGTAAGAAACCCCGAACGTGCCACCGAAAGACGCAACACCGTGTTGAGTCAGATGGCGAAGTATAAATATCTAACCAACAGAGAATATGCAGAACTCAAGGAGATTCCATTGTCTGTTCAATATTATAAGGAAGATAATAACACGGGTATTGGAACTTATTTTAGAGAATTTATACGCCAAGAGTTAGATCAAATCATGAAAGCTCATGAACGCAAAACTGGTGAGACCTATAACATATATACGGACGGTTTGAAAATCTACACCAGTATTCATTCTGAAATGCAGAAGTATGCAGAAGAAGCAGTAGCTGAAAGAATGGCTGGTCTCCAAAAAGATTTTGATAAGTCTTGGGGAAGTTCCAAACCATGGGAATCTAATAAAGTATTGATTCCAGAGATGAAAAAATCCAACCGTTACAAAACGTTGAAAAAACGAGGTTACTCTGAGGAAGGAATTCGAAATAGATTCAATCGTCCAGTCAAAATGAAAGTATTTTCTCATGCAGGTGGCGAAATGGAAAAGACGATGACACCTATGGATTCAATTAAGTATTATTACGGGTTGTTGAATGCTGGGTTTATGATCATGGATCCGAAAAATGGAGAAGTTCGTGCATGGGTAGGTGGTACCAATCATAAATATTTTAAGTACGATCATGTCAAGTCGAAACGTCAAGTAGGTTCAACTTTTAAGCCGATTGTTTACTTACAAGCAATACGAGAAGGTATTCCACCTTGCGAATTAATTCCTAACAGATTAATTACATATACGGAATATGATAATTGGCAACCAAGAAATGGAGATGATGATAATTATACTGGTTATTATACAATGAAAGGTGGATTAACTGGATCTGTTAATACGATTGCAGTTGATTTGATCATGAGAACAGGAACAGAAGCAGTCAGAAATCTTGCATTCCTTATGGGAATTGAAAGTGATATTCCACCTGGACCAGCGATTGCATTGGGTACTGCAGACATCGCACTTTATGACATGATGCAAGTATATGGTACGATCGCAAATCGTGGATTAAAACCTGATCCAAAATATTTACTGCGAATTGAAACACAAGATGGAGAAACGATCATAGACAATGAAGAGGATTTAGTGATGCAAAGAATTGTGGAAGAAAATCATGCAGATATGATGATCAAAATCATGGAAAGTGTGGTCGATAGTGGAACCGCAAGAAGATTACGTGCAGTCTACAATTTCGAAAATGACATTGCTGGAAAAACAGGAACGACTCAGTCAAATACAGATGGTTGGTTTATGGGATTCACACCATCTTTAGTTGGCGGCGTTTGGGTTGGAGGAGAATCACCTAGAGTTCGTTTCAAGTCGACTCGTTATGGTCAAGGTGCTAACATGGCACTTCCGATATGGGCTATTTTTATGAAAAAACTTCAAGCAAATCCTAAATTTGCCTATATGAAGACGGAGCAATTTCCAGAACCATCCGATTCTTTATTGGCACAAGTTACTTGCCCTAACTATGTCAAATTCGCTGAACCTGTTTATAAAGATCCAGTTCCAACTGCCGATTCAGATATAGGAGATGATGAAGGAGATTCCTTTTTAGAAATGTTGAAGAAACGTAAAGAGCAGCGAAAACAAGAAAAGGAAAATAAAGGCAAACCACCGGTCTATAAAGATCCTGTTAAAAAGCCTGCAACGCCAGGTTCTTACGAAAAGAAACAAAAACAAGCCAAAAAGGAAAAGCGCAAGAAGAAGCGAAAAAAGTTTTTTGATAAGGTATTTGGAAACGAGAATTAAATTATTGTCGTCAAGTTGAAAAGCGGATTGAAATTATCGGTGCATAGTTGATTGGCTTTGTACAAAACTCATGGATTATGGTAGAAGTAATGCCTATAAATTTTTCTGCGCTTTTCTGCGACTTCTGCGTTAAATAAGATGTAATCCATTATGTATTCCACTTCCATCCTTCCCATATTTCCCTTACCTTTACGAACCAAATTAACCAACAAAGAGTATAATACTATCTGTATTTAAACGTATCAATTTTTACAATTTGACTTATGCTTTCTACAAAAGATTCTATCACCTATAAGAAAGGCAAACTTTCTAACTCCAAATTAATTGAGCTTTATCTTGGTATCCTGAAACCAAGGATGATCGAAGAAAAAATGTTGAAGCTTTTGCGTCAAGGCAAAGTCTCTAAATGGTTTTCTGGAATCGGTCAAGAAGCAATTTCTGTCGGTGCCACAATGGCCTTGAAAGATGAGGAAGTGATATTTCCAATGCACCGTAATCTTGGTGTTTTTACTACTAGAAATATTCCATTAGAAAGATTGTTTTGTCAATGGCAAGGAAAGGCATTGGGATTCACTAAAGGTCGTGATCGGTCGTTTCATTTTGGTGCGCCTGATTATAATGTGGTTGGAATGATTTCACATTTAGGACCACAGTTATCTTTGGCAAGTGGGGTAGCATTGGCACATAAACTAAGTGGCGAAGGAAAAATAGCTTTAGCATTCACAGGAGAAGGTGGGACGAGTGAAGGTGAATTTCATGAAGCATTAAATACGGCAGCAGTTTGGCAATTGCCAGTTATTTTTTTAGTGGAAAATAATGGGTACGCACTCTCCACTCCTACATCGGAACAATTCAGATGTGAGCATATTGCTCATAGAGGATTGGGATACGGAATGCGAGCTTATACGATTGACGGAAATAATGTGTTAGAAGTTTTTTCTACGATAAAAAAACTCGCAGGTGAATTGCGCAAGAAACCTGAACCCATTCTTTTAGAGTGCAATACTTTTAGAATGCGTGGTCATGAAGAAGCATCAGGAACGAAATATGTTCCAAAAGAATTGATGGATGAATGGGCAGTAAAAGATCCGGTAACGAATTACGAAAACTATCTTTTGGAAGAAGGTGTTTTGACGCAAAGTCATATTGATAAATTGCGTAAGCAAATTAAAAAAGAAATTGAAGATGGTTTAGCAACTGCTAACAATGAACCTCCAATTTC